>CAVRNX010000047.1:0-96506 GCA_963722635.1 uncultured Acidimicrobiaceae bacterium | reverse complement strand
GCCGACCCTGTGACACACAGCGGGAAGAGCACTGGCGATCAGCCCGGAAACGGTTCGGGGCGGGGCGTCGATCGGCGCGTAGGCTGAGCGACCGGTATGAGCGCCAACACTGCACCCTCGACGACTGACACTCCCCCGTTCCGGTACACGTCCTGCGCTGGCGCAGGACATCGAGCTGCGGTGGCAGGACTGGTGGGCCGAGAACGGCACGTTCGAGACCCCCAACCCGTCCGGACCGCTGGGCGACCCCGAGCTGGCGGCAGATCGCGGCGAGAAGCTGTTCGTGCTCGACATGTTCCCGTATCCGTCGGGCACCGGGCTGCACGTCGGCCATCCGCTGGGGTTCATCGGCACCGACGTGTACGCCCGTTTCAAGCGGATGACCGGTCACAACGTGCTGCACACGATGGGGTTCGATGCGTTCGGTCTGCCGGCCGAGCAGTTCGCCGTCGAGACCGGCCAGCATCCGCGGATCACCACCGAGCAGAACATCGACGACCTACCGCGGCAGCTGCGCCGGCTCGGGCTCGGCCACGACCCGCGCCGCAGCGTGTCGACCACCGACCCGCACTACTACCGCTGGACGCAGTGGATCTTCAGCCAGATCTTCAACGCCTGGCTCGACCCCGAGGCTCGACAGGGCGCGTCCGATCTCCGAACTGATCGCCGAATTCGAGCCGGGTACCCGGGCCACGCCCGACGGCCGCGCCTGGGCCGACATCCCCGCCGACCAGCGCAGCCAGATCATCGACGGCCATCGCCTTGCCTACGTCAGCGATGCCCCGGTCAACTGGTGCCCCGGCCTGGGCACCGTCGTGGCCAACGAGGAGGTCACCGCCGACGGCCGCTCCGACCGTGGCAACTTCCCGGTCTTCAAGCGCAACATGCGCCAGTGGATGATGCGGATCACCGTCGTACGCCGACCGCCTGATCGACGACCTCGAACTGCTCGACTGGACCGACGCCATCAAGTCGATGCAGCGCAACTGGATCGGCCGCAGCGACGGCGCCAACGTGCACTTCGAGTCGCCCGCCGGCGAGCTGACCGTGTTCACCACCCGGCCCGACACGCTGTTCGGCGCCACCTTCATGGTGCTGGCGCCCGAGCACCCGTTGGTCGAGGCGCTCACCACCAGCGAACAGGCCGACACCGTCGCCGAGTACCGGCGCAGCGCCGCCACCAAGAACGAAATCGACCGCACCGACGACACCACGCGAGAAGACCGGCGTGTTCACCGGTTCGTTCGCCGTCAACCCTCTCAGCGGCGCCCGGATCCCGATCTGGATCGCCGACTACGTGCTGATGGGCTACGGCACCGGCGCCGATCATGGCCGTGCCGTGCGGCGACCAGCGCGACTTCGAGTTCGCCCGCAAGTTCGGGCTCGAGATCCCTGCCATCCAGCGTCCACCGGTCGCCTGGCTGGAAGACCAAGGCGTCGATCCACATTCCGACGCAGCGCTCGACACGAGCCATGGCAGATCGCCTACGTCGGTGACGCGCCCTACGTCAACTCGTCGAACGACACGCTCGACCTGAACAGCATCGACAACAAGGCCGACGGCATCCGCGTCACCAACGAGTGGCTCGAGGCGAACGGCAAGGGCGAGGCCACGATCACCTACAAGCTGCGCGACTGGCTGTTCAGCCGCCAGCGCTACTGGGGCGAGCCGTTCCCGATCGTGTACGACGTCGACGGCAATCCGCACACGCTGCCCGACGACATGCTGCCGGTCGAGTTGCCCGAGACCGACAGCTTCTCGCCGCGCACGTTCGAGGCCGACGACGAGTTCTCCAACCCGGAGAGCCCGCTCGACCGGCTCGAGGACGTGGGTCGACGTCACGCTCGATCTCGGTGACGGCCCCCAGCCGTACCGCCGTGACACCAACGTGATGCCGCAATGGGCGGGCTCGTGCTGGTACCAGCTGCGGTACTGCGACCCCACCAACGAGAACGTCTTCATCGACCCCGAGGTCGAGCGGTACTGGACCGGACCGCGCACCGACAAGCGCCTCGACCACCCGGGCGGCGTCGACCTGTACGTCGGCGGCGTCGAGCACGCCGTGTTGCACCTGTTGTACGCCCGCTTCTGGCACAAGGTGCTGTTCGACCTGGGCCACGTGTCATCGAAAGAGCCGTACGCCCGCCTGTTCAACCAGGGCTACATCCAGGCCGCGGCGTACAAGGACGAGCGTGAGATCTACGTCGAAGCCACGGAGATCGAGCGGCGCGACGGCGAGTTCTTCTACGAAGGTCGCCCGGTCACCCGCGAGTTCGGCAAGATGGGCAAGAGCCTCAAGAACGCCGTGTCGCCCGACGACATGTACGACGAGTACGGCGCCGACACGCTGCGCCTGTACGAGATGGCAACCGGACCGATGGATGCATCACGACCGTGGGAGACACGCGACGTGGTCGGCATGTTCCGGTTCCTGCAGCGCCTGTGGCGCAACATGGCAAACGAGGAAACCGGCGCGTGCACCGTGGTCGACACCCCCGCCGACGAGGAGACCGTGAAGCTGTTGCACCGCACGATCGACGTCGTGCGCACCGAGATGGACGCCCTCCGCTTCAACACCGCGATCGCCAAGCTGATCGAGCTCAACAACGCCGTGACCAAGCTCGACGCCACCCCACGTGAGATCGCCGAACCGATGGTGCTGATGGCGGCCCCGCTGGTGCCCCACATGGCCGAGGAGCTGTGGCGCAAACTGGGTCACACCGACACGCTGACCTACCTCGACTTCCCGGTCGCCGACCCGCAGTACCTGGTCGACGACACGATCGAGTACCCGGTCCAGGTCAACGGCAAGGTACGCAGCCGGATCACCGTCGCCACCGACGCCGACGCAGCCACCGTCGAGGCGGCGGCGATCGCCGACGACAAGGTGATCGCTGCGATCGACGGCAAGCCCACCAAGAAGGTCATCGTGGTGCCCGGCCGGATGGTCAACGTCGTCGTCTGATAACTCGACCCGGTCAGAAAAGTCAACAGGGGATTTGGTCCCTTGACCGTCCCGGCCGACTTTGCCACACTCTAAGCAGATCCACGAGGTGCAACCCGGGGACACAGATCCACGACACCGCTCAGCGGCGAACGTGGCTCCTGGTCCCAAAACCGTTCCGGGCGATCGGAACCACCTCGTGGATCTGCAGTGTCCGGGCACAAGTTGCACGATGTCGCTCAGGCATCGGCCACGACCGAGATCTCCGAGGCCTTGACCGACGCCCAGATCCGGTCGTTGACCCCCGACCCCAGCGCCCCGAGACCCGCCTCGGTGACCTCCACCACGAGTGCGAACGGCGATCCCAATCGGACCCGGACCCGATCGGTCGATCGATCGATGCCGACGATCGTCGTCTCCCACACATTGCGGGGGCTCCCTTCGGGACGTGAACGATGCAACGAGATGGCGGCGGGACGGATCGCCGCCAGTGCCGGGCCGTCGAAGGCGTCGTGGGCACCGACGATCAGATCGCTGCCGTCCTCGACAGCGAACACCGATCCGCGCAGCACACCGTGCAGCACATTCGTTCCCATCAGGTCGGCGACATACGTCGATCGTGGTCGCGCAGCGAGGTCCCCCGGCGTGCCGGTCTGTGTGATCCGCCCGCCCTCGAGTACCACGACCCGATCGGCCAGGGCGTGGGCGTCGACCGGATCGTGGGTCACGACGATCCGGGCCGAGGGCCTTCCATCCTCGGCCGTACTCTCCTGCAACCAACCAGGCAGATCGTGGCGCACGGCACCACGCGACGTCGCGTCGAGCGCCGCCAGCGGTTCGTCGAGCAGCACGACACCCGGCTCCAGGACGAGCGCCCTGGCCAGAGCCACGCGCTGTGCCTGCCCGCCGGACAACGCCGACGGCATCCTCTCGGCGATGCCACCGACTCCGAGCCGCTCGAGTGCGGCACGGGCAGCGGCGTTCGCCGCCTGCTTGTCGACGCGGTGGGCCCGCAACCCGAACGCCACGTTGTCGAGCGCCGACAGATGATCGAACAACAGATACTGCTGGAACACGGCACCCACCCGTCGATGACGAGCCGTGAGGAACGCCCCGGCATCAGGGTCGTCCCAGACGTCACTGCCGAACGCCAGCCGACCCGACGAGATCGGCTGCAACCCGGCGATCGCACGCACGACAGTCGACTTGCCCGCACCGTTCGGCCCGACCACCGCGACGGTCTCGCCGCGCTCGACGCTGAAGTCGACCTCGACCACGAAGTCATCGACGTTGATCTCGGCCTGCACGATCAAGCTCATGGAGTGCCTCCGCGCAACGCCGCCCCGACCCACCGTCCGCGCAGGGCGTACAGCACGGCGAACGAGATGGTGACGAGCACGAGACTCAACAGCACGGCACGATCGAGATCGGTCTCGAGCGCCAGGTACGTCTCGAGCGGCATGGTGCGTGTCACGCCCGGCAGGCTGCCGGCGAACGTGATCGTGGCGCCGAACTCACCCAGCGCCCTGGCCCAGGTCAGCACCGCTCCGGTCAGCACCGCCGGGCGGATCGACGGCAGCGTGACATGACGGAACACATACCACTCCGATCCGCCGAGCGTGCGGGCGGCATCTTCGAATCGGTGGTCGAGTTGTTCGAGCGCGGCATCGACCGTCAGCACGAGGAACGGCATGGCGACGAACACCTGCGCCAACACGACGGCCGGGGTGGTGAACGGCAACGTGATCCCCAGCCACCGCTCGAGCGGCTGGCCGATCAGCCCTCGCCGACCCACCGCCAGGAAGAGGGCGACGCCGCCGACCACAGGGGGCAACACCATCGACAGTGTGCAGATCGATCGCAGCAGCCGACGGCCCGGCAGTCGGCTGCGGGCCAGCACCCACGCCATCGGTACACCCAGAACGAGCGAGACCAGGGCCGCCACGAGCGACGTCACGAGCGACAGCCACAGCGCCGAGCGGATCGGCCCCGACGTCACCAGTTCACCGACCGAGCGCCACGGCGCCCGGACGAGCAGGGCCGACAGCGGCACGACGAACACCAGTGCCCCGCACACGCCGAGCGCCAGCAGCAGGCGCGATGTCTCGGTCACATGGCGACGGGAGAGCTGCCGGTCGGGTTCGTTCACGGCGCCTCGAACCCGGCCTCGACCAAGGCACCACGGCCAACTTCACCGATCGAGAGCTCGACGAAGGCGCGCGCCGCCGCACTGTCGGTGACGACCACGATCGGGTAGTCGGCGACCACGTTGACGGTGTCGGGAATCGACACCTCGTCGAGCTTGCCCGAGTTGGCGAAAATGTCGGTGCGGTAGACGATGCCGGCGTCCGCCTCACCGAGCGCGACCTTGGCGGCGACCGCCCGCACATTCGATTCGTATGAGGCCGGATCGAGTTCGACGTCGGCCAGGCGCAGCACCTCGGCGGCGTAAGCGCCGGCAGGCACGTCAGCGTCCGCCATCACCACGATCAGGTCACCGTCGGCGAGCTGGGCGAGTCCGGTGATCGCTTCGGGGTTGCCGTGCTCGACTGCGATCGCCATCCGGTTGCGGGCGAACACCACCGGCTCGCCGTCCGCCTCGCCGACGACGCGCTGCATCGTGCTCGAGTCAGCTGCGGCGAACACGTCGGCGGGAGCACCCTGTTCGATCTGCGCCGCCAGCGACGACGAACCCCCATAGTTCACGACCACATCGACGTCCGGGTTGGCCGACTCGAACTCAGCCTCGAGACGGCCGAACACGTCGGTCAACGACGACGCCGCGAAGACAACCAGCCGTCGATCGGCCGAACCGCCACAGCCGGATGTCGACACCAGAACGGTGAAGCAGACCAACAGTCGACATCCCATCATCGAACGCACACTAGTCAACTCCTGACTAGTCGGCGAATGTTGGCTACTGTGGCATCGTGCCCGTCCGATCCCTCTCGCTCGCAGATCAGGCATGTCTGGCGATCATTGGCGAAGGCAGAACGCACGGATGGGCGATCGTCAAGCTGCTCGCCCCGGAGGGAGAACTGGGCAGGATCTGGTCACTCAACCGGGCGCTCACCTACCGGGCGATCGATCGGCTCGTCGAATTCGGGTTGATCGAGCGAACCGACGCAGGTCGCCGCACAGAGCTGCGCATCACGGCCGCCGGTCGACGCCAGCGGCATCGCTGGCTACGGCGCCCGGTCGAGCATCTTCGCGACCTGCGCACCGAGTTCCTGCTCAAACTCCAGTTGTGCGAACGGTCCTCGATCGACACGACTGCGTTGATCACGGCACAGCGCCGACAACTGACTCCGGCGATCGAGGCCCTCACGGACCGGCAACCTGCCGACGTGGTCGCATTGTGGCGGCACGAATCGGCACAGGCCGCAGCACGGTTTCTGCGCAGACTCGACACCGCCTAATCTCACCGCATGATCATCCACACCAGCCCGTTGGCCGACGTCGAGATCCCGCTCGTCCCGATCACTTCGTATGTCCTGCGGCTCGCCGACACCCACCCGGACCGACCGGCGCTGATCGATGGTCCGACCGGGCGCGTTGTCACGTTCGCCGAGTTGAAGGACTCGATTCACCGCTTCGCAGGCGGCCTTGCGGCCCGTGGTTTCGGAAAGGGTGACACGCTCGGCCTGATGGCACCGAACATCGTCGAGTACGCGATCGTCTTCCACGGGGTCGCCGTCGCCGGAGGCACCGTCACCACGGTGAACCCCACCTACGGGGCCGAGGAAGTCCGATTCCAGCTCCAGGATGCGGGCGCTTCGATGCTGGTCACGATCGGGATGTTCGCAGCGACGGCGCTCGAGGCGATCGTGGGCACCGACATCACCGAGGTGTTCACCCTCGACGCAGCCGAGGGCACCGGCAATGCGCTCGACCTGTTCGGCGACCCGATCGAACAGGTTCCGGTCGATGTCATCGACGACGTCGTGGTGTTGCCCTACTCGTCGGGCACGACCGGCCTCCCCAAGGGTGTGATGCTCACGCACCACAACCTGGTCGCCAACATCGCCCAGACCGAACCGTGCATCCAGCTCGACCCGGACGGCGAGGTCGGCTTGTGTTTTCTGCCCTTCTTCCACATCTACGGCATGCAGGTGCTGATGAACATGTCGTTGGCATGTGGCGCCACCGTGATCACGATGCCACGCTTCGATCTCGAGCAGGCGCTGACGATCATCCAGGAGCACAAGGTGACCCGATTCTTCGCGGTCCCACCGATCGTCTTGGCACTCGCCAAACACCCGCTCGTCGATCAGTTCGACCTCAGCTCGCTCAAGCAGGTGTTCTCGGGCGCAGCCCCGCTCGGCGCCGACCTGGCCGCCGAAGCTGCAGCCCGCGTCGGCTGTGAGGTCGTGCAGGGCTTCGGCATGACCGAACTCAGCCCCGTCAGCCATTGCACCGCAGTCGGCGACTTCCGACCGGGCACCTCCGGCATCACCATCCCCAACACCGAGTGCCGTCTCGTCGATCCCGATTCGGGCGATGACAAAGGGGTCGGCGAGGAGGGCGAGCTGTGGGTCCGCGGCCCACAGGTCATGAAGGGGTACCTCAACAACGACCAGGCCACCCGCGACACGATCGACGCCGAAGGTTGGTTGCACTCCGGTGACATCGCCGTGATCGACGAGTACCACCACGTCTCGATCGTCGACCGCTTGAAAGAGCTGATCAAGTACAAGGGCTTCCAGGTACCTCCCGCCGAGCTCGAAGCACTCTTGATCGCCCATCCAAAGATCGCTGACGTCGCCGTGATCGGCATCCCCGACGAAGAGGCCGGCGAACTCCCGAAGGCGTTCGTGGTGCCGGTGGCCGGTTCCGGTCTCACCGTCGACGAGGTGCAATCGCACGTGGCCGAGCACGTCGCCAGCTACAAGCGGATCCGGATCGTCGAGTTCGTCGATGAGATCCCGAAGTCGGCGAGCGGCAAGATCCTGCGGCGACTGCTCCGCAATCAGGACTGACCATCACCGCTCAGACCACGATGACGTCGTTCCTTTGCGATCCACTCGCGTACGGCCGAGCGGACTGACTAGCGTCTCGCGCTGGGAGGTCGAATGGCTCGGCTCAGCGCAACGCTGGCCTCGTCGAAGGGCGATGAAACGGCGATCATCGATGATGGCGGATCGTTGACGTGGCGCGCCTATGACGCAGCGCGTCAACCGTCTGCTCAATGGGCTGAGGGCACGAGGGCACGAGCCCGGGGCAACGGTGGCGGTGTTGTGCGGCAATCGGAGTGAGTTCCTCGAGGCGATGTCAGCGCTGTTCCACGGCGGTTACCTCTATCCGCCGATCAACTGGCATCTCACACCGACCGAGGCTGCCCACATATTGGTCGACAGCGGGGCTCAGGCGCTGATCGTCGACGACATGTATCTCGACGTCGCCGCTCGGAGCGATCGCCCACGGCGGGCGACCGATCGACCTGATCGTCACCGGCGACATCGCTCCGACAGGCGCCATCGCCTACGAACAGCTGCTCGCCGATGCATCACCGGTCGAGCCCCGCGACCAGAGCCTCGGGATCGTCATGATGTACACGTCCGGCACGACCGGGCGCCCCAAGGGCGTCCGTTCCACGGCGATGCCGCTGGCCGGGGACATCGAGCTGGGCAAGCTGGCGATCGAGGGCTACACGTCGCTGTTCGGCATCGACACCACAGGTCGCACGCTCGTCACCGCTCCGATGTACCACGGCGGCCCATACCTGTTCGGGTTGGTGCCGTTCGCGGCGGGATGTCCGATCGTGCTGCGGCGCCGCTTCGATCCTGCTGCCGTGTTGCGCGACATCGACGAGTTGCAGATCACGAACGCCTACTTCGTACCCACCCACTTCACCCGCCTGTTGCGGCTGCCGAGCGACGTGAAGGCGCGATTCTCGGGCGCCTCGTTACGAACCGTGTGGCACACAGCGGCGCCGTGCCCGCCCCAGGTGAAGCGCGACATGATCGACTGGTGGGGCCCGGTGCTGCACGAGACCTACGCAGCCTCCGATGCCGGAGTCGGCACGCTGATCTCGAGCGCCGAGTGGCTCCTCAAGCCGGGCAGCGTGGGCACCGCCTCGCCATTCACGGAGATCCTGATCGTCGATGACGACGGCCACGAACTGGCCGCCGGTGAGATCGGCACGGTCTGTTTCAAGAATCGGCTGGGCGGCGACGTGCGCTACCACAACGACGATGCCAAGACCGCCGCGGCACACATCGCCCCTGGCGTCGTCACCGTCGGCGACGTCGGCCATCTCGACAGCGACGGTTACCTGTTTCTCTCCGACCGGAAGATCGACATGATCATCTCGGGAGGCGTGAACATCTATCCGACGGAGATCGAGCACCTCCTGCTGAGCCATCCCGCCGTGCTCGACGCAGCCGTGTTCGGGATTCCCGATGACGAGTACGGCGAGCAGGTGAAGGCTGCCGTGCTGGTGGCCGACGGTGTCGACCCCGACGGGCGGCTGACCGACGAGCTCACGACACACTGCCGGGCTTCCTTGGCCGGCTACAAGGTGCCACGTTCGTTCGACTACCCCGACGAGTTCCCGCGCACCGAGACGGGCAAGCTGCTCAAGCGGCTGCTCCGTCAGCCGTACTGGGCGGGACGCTCACTGCAGATCTGACACGGGACGCTCACTGGAGATCTCACGCGGGAACACCGACGCCTTCACGGCCGGGTGCAGCCCGATCAGACGGCGCGCCCTGTGCATGTCCACCGTGCGCCGATCGGTGAGCGGCTGACAATCGGGGCACCATGTGATCGACCGCCCCCAGCTGGTGTCGTCTCCGGAGAGATACCGCAGCCTGACCCCGCACACCGGGCAGCGACCGCGCCCGACCCCGTGCACCCATCGAGCATCGGTCGCCAGACGCCGGCCGGTGGTGTTCTGCGGACCACGCTCGGCATTGGTGCGAATCAGCGCAGTGCCGACGGCAATCAGTTGATCGAGCAGATCGATGCTGCCGACGGATTGCTCCGGGTTGACCCCGACGATGAACGGCACATCGTTGGCGTAGATGTTGCCGAAGCCGGCAATGCAATGTTGATCGAGCAGCGCACCGCTCAGGGGCGCGTCGGGTGCGACGACGAGACGTTCGGCCCCGATCGCAGGGTCGGGAGGCCCTGCCACTGCGCACAGGTCGGGCCCGAGCGGATCGGTGATCGTGTGCTCGTCATTGCGGGCGAGCATGCCGAGCACGGGCACCGACTCGGCGGTCAAACGACCATCGCCGAACCACAGCTCGAGCCGACGCTTCCATTCGGGCTCACGTGACGGTCGGCCGACGCAGAAGCTGCCCGTCATCAACAGATGGGCGTGCAACGAGCGGCCGTCGTCGAAGCGAACGAACAGGTGCTTGCCGTAGGCGTCCGCTTCGATCAGCGTCGATCCGGCCAGATCGACACCGACCGACCGCGGGTCGCGCGCCGTCGACCGCTCCACGACGGAGCCGGCGAAGCGCTCGCTGATCCGCGCCGCCAAACGGCGCACCGTGTCTCCCTCCGGCATGTCGCGATCGTACGTGTCCGGTCCGGCGTAAACGCAGAGATACCGTCGACCCATGAGCGAGACGGTTCAGTTCCAGGTCGACGGTCCGGTGTGTGTGATCACGATCGACCGCCCGGAGGTACGCAACGCGGTCGATCGGCCGACGGCACAATCGTTGGCCGACGCCTTCCGCCGATTCGAGGTCGACGATCAGCTGTCGGTGGCGGTGCTCACCGGCTCGGCAGGCACATTCTGCGCGGGGGCCGACCTCAAGGGCGTGTCGCAGGGTCGCGGCAACCGGATCGTCGCCGACATGTCGGCCGACGGACCGATGGGGCCGAGCCGGATGACGTTCTCGAAGCCCACGATCGCAGCCGTCGAAGGCTTCGCAGTGGCAGGTGGCCTCGAACTGGCGATGATGTGCGACCTGCGGGTTGCCGCCGACGATGCCGTGTTCGGCGTCTACTGCCGGCGATGGGGCGTGCCGTTGATCGATGGCGGCACGGTGCGTCTGTCGCGGATGCTCGGTCACAGCCATGCCCTCGACCTGATCCTCAGCGGGCGTGGCGTCAGCGGGGACGAGGCGCGCACGATGGGCCTGGCGAACCGGCTGACAGCGCCGGGAGGCGCTCTCGCCGGTGCCCTCGAGCTGGCAGCCCAGTTGGCCGCGTTTCCTCAGGGCTGCATGCGTTCGGACCGGCAATCGAGCTACGAGCAGTGGGATCTCACGATCGACGAGGCGATGGCCAACGAAACCCGGTTGGGTCTCGCCGTGATCGAATCGGGCGAGACCCTCGCCGGCGCGACGCGATTCGCAGCCGGCGAGGGCCGGCACGGCCGGTTCTGAGTGCGCGGTCAGGGTTGGTTGACCGACACCGCAACCGCTCAGGAGGCGGCGGAGAGGGCGGCCAGCTTGCGCACGGTGTTCAGGTTGCGAGCCGTCGCCGTCGCGCCGAACGCCCGCTCGAACACGTCGATCGTCAGCTTCGAGCGGGCGGCACCGTTCGGGTAGCGGACATAGATCTCGCTCCCGTGCACGGTCCAGACGTCGGGCTCGAACCGTGCGCGATCGAGCGACCCGACCACGTCCGGTGACGGCACCCGGTCGAGGAAGAAGATGTGCAGCAGCTTCGGGTCGAGTTCGGAGTCGATGTCGGGGTGGGATCGCGCGACGCGGTCGATCTGTGCTGCAGTGCGCAGAGCAGTGGACACGGCGAGTTGATGGCGGTCGTTGATCGCCGTACTGATCTGGGCGGCGATGCTGACCGAATCGGCGTTCGTGGTGCCCGCTGCATCGAACACGATGTTGCCGCTCTGGATGTAGGTCGTCACGTTCTCGAAGCCGAGCGATTGCATCGTCGCCCGCAGCTCGGCCATCGCCAGCCGATTGGAGCGACCGACGTTGATCCCCCGCAGCAACGCCACCCATCGCGTCATGCGCACCGCACATCGTCGTCCACACCGGCCGAGGGCGCGACCGGAGCGGGCAATGTTCGGTCTGTCACGATCCTGACTCTGGCACGTATCGACCACTCAGCGCAGCACGCTGATCCCAGCGAACCCGCTCCGCCGGGCCTCGTGACCGCCCGATCGCGTTCGCGACCTGGCCAACTCAGGCGGGCTGAGCGGCGAGGTAGTCGACCGAGGCGCGGTAGGCAGCGTCGAACCGCGAGGCGATCGAGTCGCGATGGTTGTAGCGCAGCTTTGCGATGTCGTTGTAACTCGCCGTTGCGCTGTCGCCGGTCGGCATCACGTGCACGGTCACGTCTGATGGCAAGGTCGCCATGTCGCGATGGAAGCGGTGGCGGCGGGCGATCTCGAACGACACGAAGGCGATGTCCCACGGTTGGCGGGGCAACCTGAGCGGGGTGTCGATGTTGCCGACGTGCATGACGTAGATCGTGGTGGCCCCGTGCTCGATCGCCCGCGAGACAGGGATCGAGTTGACGACGCCACCGTCGATGTAGTGCAGCCCGTCGACCTCGACCGGGGGCAGCAACGTCGGTACGGCACACGAGGCGAGGACCGGGTCGATCAGCGGTCCCGAGCTGAACCACGCCTCCGACGATGTCTCGATGCAGGCGGCCGAGCACTCGAACGGAACCGCCAGTTGCTCGAACGTGCGATACGGCAACCAGTCGTGTAGCAGCTCGCGCAGGCCGTCGCTGCTGTGCAGGTGCGTGCCGTGACGCAGCATGTTCGACAGTCGGCCGGTGATCCGCTCGCGCAGCACCCCGGACGACGCCAGGCCGCGCCAGCCCGCCTCGAGGCGATGCGCCATTTGTTCGAACTCACCCGAGCACAGGGCGGCCCCGTTGACCGCTCCGATCGAGGTACCGAACACCATGTCGGGCCGGACACCGGTTTCGGCGAGCGCTTTCGCCATGCCGGCTTCGACCGCCCCGCGCAATCCGCCACCCCCGAGCACCAGAGCGGTCCGGCCGTTGCCGCCCGGTTGGCCGACGCTCGATGGTGGTACCACGGGATCAGGCTATTGCGATCCCTCGCTGGTCCGTGCATCTCCCGACGCGGCCTACAGTGGCGCAACCGCCATCCCAGGGGGAGATCGGAGGCAGCGGTGAAGCTCACAGCGAAGGTGCCACCACCCTGGTTCCGGATGCTCGTCCTGACACCGATCGTGTTCGTGTTCTGCGCCGTCGTCACGGTGTTGTCACCGGTTCTGCACCTGATCCTGCTGATCCTCGACCTGTTCGATCGCAAGGGCTGGCGCTTCACCCGCCTGGGCGGACTGGGGATCGCCTTGTGCGTCACCGAGTTCGTCGGACTGATCATGGCCTTCCTGTTGTGGATCGCCTCCGGGTTCGGCTTGTTGCTCGGGCGACCGTTCTTCAACAGGGTGCACAACACGGCCTTCGGATGGTGGCTCGAGCTGATGACGCGTGCCCTGCGGTTCTACCTCGGTTTCGACTTCGTGATCCCGGTCCACGAACGCATCGACGGACCGGTCGTCACGTTCGCCCGGCACGCCGGTCCTGGCGACGCATTCCTGCTGGCTCGCCTGGTGATCCGCGATTACCACCGCCAGCTCCGGATGCTCGGCACGACGAAGCTGCTGTGGGATCCGTTCATCGATCACATGCTGCGCCGCATGCCGTACTACTTCTGCGAGCAGGACCCACCCGAGCCCACGTCGCACCTCGAGTCGATCACCGAGATGTGCGCCACGATGGACGACGACAGCGTGCTGATCATCTTTCCCGAGGGTGGCAACTGGACTCCCAGCCGCTGGGACACTGCAATCGAACGGCTGGAGTCGAGGGGTTTGCAGGACCGGGCGCAACGAGCAGCGGCGATGCCGAATGTGCTCGCTCCCCGATCGGCCGGCGCGATCGCTGCGCTGCGTGCCCGCAACGACGTTTCGGTGGTGTTCGTCGCTCACGTCGGGCTCGAGGACCTGATCTCGATCGGCGAGATCTGGCGCAAGATTCCGCTGCGCCGCCACGTCGCCGGCACCTACTGGTCGATTCCACCCGATGCGGTGCCGACCGACCCGGCCGACATCAGCAGCTGGCTGTTCGACCAATGGGAAGCAGTCGACCGCTGGATCGCCGAACACCGACCTGAGGCGATGTAGCGCCGGAAACCGGCTCGAAAGGGAGAACTCCTCTATCGCTCCGATCGTTGGCGTCGTATCGTGAGGGCACAGACGAAAGACAGACCGACATATCTGACCATGGATTACTCGGACTGCGAACAGGTGCAGGCCGAGCCGAACGACGGAGTCCATCATGCGCCGGTTCACCAACATCTTGTTCAGCCCGGTCGGCGACACCGACAATCCGGCCGCGATCCGGCGGGTAGCCGACCTCGCCCGACAGAACGGGGCCAAGCTCACCTTGTTCGGTGCCGTGCCCGAGTCGTCGCGACGGCATCGCCTGTTGCACAGCGCCGAGTTCGACGCCACCATCGAGAGTGCCGAGCGGCTCGAGATGGCGCAACGACTCGAGAGGTGGCGTTCGGCGACCGATGGGGTCTCGACGCAGATCGATGTCCGCACCGGCAATACCGCCCTGACCATCCTCGGGCGAGTACTGGCCGGCGAATACGACCTCGTCGTCATCACCAGCGATGAAGACCACGAAGACCGAGCCACGATCAAGCGTCTGCTGCGCAAATGCCCATGCCCGGTGTGGGTGATCCGCCCGACGCGGGCCAAGATCCAACGGGTGCTCGTGGCGGTCAATCCCGAGCCCGACGAGCTCGAACTCAACCGCATGCTGCTCGAACTTGCGGCAGGCATGCACGAGCTGCACGGTGGCGAACTGCACGTGGGCACGGCGTGGGAGCTGTACGGCGAGGCCACGATGCGCGGTTCGGCGTTCGCATCGACCCCCACGGAGGTAATCGAGCGGTATCTGCGAACCGAACCCGATGACCGCTTGCAGGCGGTCACCGATCTGATCGCCGCCTCGCCCGTGCCGGATGCCCCCTGGCGGATCCAACTCGTCAAAGGTCGACCCGGCACGGTCGTTTGCGAATTGGTGACCCACCATCGCATCAACTTGCTGGTGATGGGTACGGTCGCCCGCAGCGGAATCAGCGGCCTCGTGATGGGAAACACCGCTGAACAGGTCCTCGAGGGCGTGCCGTGCTCGGTGATCGCTGTCAAGCCGCCCGGCTTCACGTCGCCCGTCGTGCTGCGCCAGTGAGCTGACCGGTCCGGCTCAGAGCAGGATCGGCCAACTCGCGAGGTAGGCCATCAGCAGGATCGCTCCGGACCTCCTGGCGTACACGCCACCGCGCCCGATCAGCAAGGCCACCAGTGCAGCGCCTCCGGCGGCGATCAGCGCCCCGGTCAGTGCCAGGCCGCCATCGATCACGGTTGGGAACAGCAGCGGACCAACAGAGATCGACAGTGTGGCGTCGGCGAACGATGAGCCCAGCACATCGCCGATCGCCAACTCGGTCTCGCCACGTCGCAGTGCAGTGGTCGCCACGATCAGCTCGGGCAGCGACGTGCCGATCGAGGCGCCGAAGAAGGCGATGATGAAGGCGGGGACACCCCAGATCTCGGCCAGTTCGGTCACAGCCGTCACAGCCAGCGTCGCACCGAGTCCGATCGCCGCGAGGGCGACAACAAACCGACCAGCGAGGGCACGGCGGTTGGTCGCCGGCTTGTCGAACACCAGCTGGGGTTCGGTGCGCATGTTGCCGTACACCACCCGGGACCCGACGACCCAGATCATGATCAAGATCGCAGCGTTCCACCGTCCGATGTGATCGTTGATCATCAGCAAGCCGGCGACGATGAGCGATGCAGCGGTCAGCCAGGCCGTCATCTGCTGGCCCCGCAGCTGTCGCGACCCGGGCGCCCCCAACGGGATCGCCCGCCCGACGAATGGGAGCAAACCGAGGATCAGGGTCAGCTGCGTCGCCGCCGAGCCGATCGAGTCACCGACATTGACGTCGCCGTTGTCGGTGTACGAAGCGACCACCGAGTTGGCGATCTCGGGAAAGTCGGTGCCGAGCGCCAGCAGCGTCATGCCGACGAAGAACGGCGGCAGCCGCGTGCCGCGAGCGAGTTCGGTCGCATCGGAGACCGCCTCACGACTGCCGAGCACCGTGACCGACAGACCGACGATGACCGCCGCCACCCACAAGATGGTCATGCCGTCAACCTGAGCTCACGATTGCGTTGTCGAACCGTCACGATCCGCTTCCTCACACGAACCACTGGAGTCGCCGGGCCGTTCAGAGCCACGGCGACCACGCCGATCCCCTTCACCTTTGAGCCTACGAATCGCACGAGCCGGGGAGCAGAGGCCAACGTCCCACCGGCGATCAACGGACCGGTCGATTGGATTGCCAACTCGCTCGGTCCGCGAGACTGGCCTCGAGGCTCCGATTCGGACAACTTGTGCAGGCAGACACCACGTGATCAACCAGCCACCAGCTCACGACGACGAAACGGTCGAGTCGATCGACATCGACGCCCACCGCACACTCGAGATCCGGCCGGCCACAGCTGCCGATGCCGAGCAGCTCCGCCAGTTCTACGAGCAGCAGTCGATGGGCGACCTCCGCCGACGGTTCTTCCGAGTCTTCATGCCACATATCGAGTGGTGTCGCGAGTGGGCGTCGGTCGGCGAACGTGGCGGGCAGTGCGTGCTGGCGATCGTGCACGACGGCCGGCAGCACACGGTGGTCGCCGAGGCCGGCTACGCGATTCGCGACGATGGCGACGGCGACATGGCCGTACTGGTCGGCCCGCAGTGGCGGGGATGGCTCGGTCCGTATCTGGTCGACGTGCTCGCCCGCCACGCCGCGTCGCAGGGGATCGACAACCTGCAGGCCGACGTGATGCTCGAGAACCGGCCGATGTTGGCGATCCTGCGGCATCGTGGCGCCGTCAACTTCGGTCACTCCGACGGGATCGTGCGGCTGACGATCGGAACGACGGGGTATCTGCCTTCATGGCCTCCCAAGACAAAAGAACGCAGGCTGCTCGTGGCGACTGCCGGTGGACGGTGGTCGGGTGAGGAAGCGGCGCAAGACGCCGGCGTCGTGACTGCGGTTTGTTCGGGGCCGCAGCAGCGCCGGCGCGGTGGATGCCCCGTGTTGAAGGGCGGCCGTTGCCCGCTGGCAGACGGCGCCGATGCGATCGTCGTGCTACTCGACCCCGACGACGAACAGACCGAGCAGCTCGTCGCCCTGCACCGTCAGCAGCGCCCCGGTGTCCCGATCTTCGTCACGCACGAACTCGTTGAATCCGGAACGGTCCCGGCCGACTGCATCGAGATCTCGGCCTACGGCGCGGACAGCGTCACCCACGTCCTGTCGATGATCGGCTCCGCAACCGGACCCGACTGAGCGACACGTGGCCGGCGACGTCAGTCCACAGCTTCTTGACCCAGATCGAAGAAGGCCACGCCCCCGGCACGCAACGTCTCGATTTCGCCCGGTGTGGGCGGTACATCCGCCGACCACCACGCGGCGACGTAGCTGTCTTCGATGGACGTGAGTCCTTGCAGGAGATGTGGACCCGATTGTGCGGCCAGATCGCCGCGCACGGCGAACACCAGTGCTTGAACGGGGTTGACCTCTCGGATCTCATCCGCAGCCCGGACGAAGCGCTCGAGGTGGTTCTCGGAGTACCCCTGCTCGAGTGGTCCTGTCGGCGTGTTCGCGCTGACCACGATCGTCGACTCTGGAAATGCTCCGGCGATGTGGATCAGGTCGGAGGTCTCCAACTCCATCACGACGCGGTTGTACATGCTGTCGGTGAACGACAGATCCTTGCGAGCGCCGAAGATGTCATTGTCGACACCGGGGCCGCGGAAGACATCGGCATTGAAGTGCACGCGACTGGGATCGAGGCCGAACCGGTCGATCGCCTGCTGTACCTCGTCGATGATCGACCCGACACGATCGCGTTTGAGGTCGAGCTTGACGATCGGGAACTCCGCAATCGCTGCGTATTCGAGAAACTCGAGCAGCGGCATGCCGACGGGGTCTTTCGGATCGTGTTGCAGGAAGCCGTTCCGTCGATGACGGTGACGTCGGCCTCCACGGAGAACGTGGAGCTCTCGAGGGCGGCCAGCAGCTGATACGGATAATCGACCGTGTGGACGATGGCGCCATCTGAGTCGTGTGTTCCTCGCGAAGCTTCGGCAGCGCTGCGCAGCGTGGCGGCCTCGACCAGCCACTCCGCCGGCATCGCCGGTGATCGGGTGCGGGTGGCGTAGCCGGCGAGCTGGTCCGTGATGAACACCCCATGCGTTGCTGCCAGCAACCCGATCACCACCATCGCGACGGCGGTCACTCGAATCGACGTGGACCGTGCGGCCCGGCGCAACATGTGCCCGGCGGGTGATCGGTGTGCACCCCGAGTCGCTCACGTCCCGCAGGTCGACTCGGGGTCGCATGGCGCAGGCCAACAGCACGGGGGCCCCGTAGAAGAGCAGCGCGCTCGTCACATCCCAGTTCGGGTCGACGAAGTAGCCCCCGACCGCGTGACCGGCGACCACACCCAGACCGATGACGATGTGGCGACCCGACGCCCACCGCACCAGCGCGTAGACGGCCACGGCGAACATCAGCCCGGTCACGAGCACGTAGTGCTCAGCGATCCGGAGCGCGGTGCCGATCGCCAGCGTGATCCCCGCCGTGACGACCAGGACCACCAGCGGCGCCCGCCGCCGCTGAAGCAGCACGCCGGCGACCGCGACGGCAACACCGGCACGCAGCACCGTCCATCCCAACCCCGAGCTCAGCGTCTCGCCCAAGCCCAACAGCAACGTGAACGCCAACACGAACCAGTCCGAGCGGGTGCGCCGAGGTGGCTCGGCAACGGCCGGCTGCTCCCAGATGTTGCGCAGCGCGTTCACCGCGACGTGCCGATGGTCGGGGGTCGGCGCGGCGCTCACCCGACACCCGGATTCGGTACGGCCGCGGACGCCTGGAGCCGGCGTTCGAGCAGCTTGCGATGGGCGCCATCGATGGCGCTCGACCCTGACGGCCTCCAGATCAATCGGGGCTCATGTGATGTGCGCATAACCACGCCCTCCCGCGGACTGCGTACACCCACGATCACCGACGATCTCGCCCAGGCACCAGAGGCGGAGGTCCAATCTCGAGCCCGATCCATTGAGTCGAACCGCTTCACCCCTCCAGTGTCGGCGATTCGACGGAGATCGGGGAATCCGGGGTGGCCCTCAGTTTCGGATGGGCATCCCTAGGTCCGTCCGAGTCGGTCGATGATGACGGATGGTGCAGGTAGCCATACGGTCAGCCATAGGTACGAGAGGCCGTTCAAGGCCCGGCTGTCAGCTGCCTGAGATCGGCTGGTACACCCGCACGTAGTCGACGTAGTACTGGATCGGGAACTCGAGATCGAGCGCGATGCTGCCGCCCAACGTGCCTCCGAGGGCGAGGTTGAGGATGATGAAGAACGGCTGGTCGAACACCCACTCGCGCTCGCCCAGATCCTCGGGACCGATCTCGAAGTACATCTCGTCGTCGAAGAACCAGCGGATCCCGCTCGGCGTCCCAGTCGATCGCGAAGGTGTGGAAGTCGTCGCCGATCTCGAACTCCTGCCGATTCCACTTGCGACCTGCCGCCGGCGCCGGCATAGCCCGGGCCGTGGATCGTGCCGATCACGAGATCCGGGTCACGTCCGACGTACTCCATGATGTCGATCTCGCCGATGTTGGGCCACTGGTTCGCCGGGTCGTCGGACGTCCTGCTCGAAGTCGGCGCCCAGCATCCAGAACGCCGGCCAGGTGCCGGTGCCCTTCGGCACCTTGATGCGGGCCTCCATCCGGCCGTACTGGAACTCCTGCAGGCCCTGGGTCTTGAGCCGCGCCGACGTGTAGTACGACTCCTCGAACTGCTCCTGGCGGAGCTCGATCACCAGCAGCCCGTTCTGGGTCCGGGCATTCTCGGGGCGATCGGTGTAGTACTGCGCCTCACCGTTGCCCCATCCCCAACCGCCGATGTCGTAGGTCCAGTTCGCCAGGTCGATCGCGTCGCCGTCGAACTCGTCGCTCCACACCAGCTCCATACCCTCCGGCGGTTCGGCCGGGATCGGTTCCGGCGATTGCGATGGTCGTCGTCGGGGCGATGGTCGTCGTCGGGGCGCGGTCGTCGTCGGCGCCGGTCGGTGGTCGTCACGCGGTCGATCGGGGCACGTCGGCCGCCGGCGCGCTCGGTCGGACGTCCGAGCTGCAGCGTCGCGATCGATCCTGGGAACGCCGCGAGCCGCAAGCGCTGACGATGATCAGCGAGGCGACGTGCGTACGACATCGAGCGACCGGACCGTCGCTGACGTGCTAGCCCTTGACCGCGCCCGACGTCAGGCCGGAGATGATGTAGCGCTGCAGGAACATGAACAGCACCAGCATCGGGAACATCAGCATCAGCACGGCGGCGGCGAGCTTGGGCCAGTCGCTGCCGTACACGCCTTCGAAGACGATCAGACCCTTGGTGATCGGATAGAGATCCTCGTTGGTCAGGTAGACGTTGGCGAGGATCAGCTCGTTCCAGATCCCGATCGCGTGGATCACCGTCACCGTCGCGATCGCGGGCCGGATCAGTGGCATCAGGATCGACCACACGAACCGGATGTAGCCGCAGCCGTCCATCGCCGCCGACTCGTCGAGCTCGCGCGGAATCGACTTGATGTAGTTGACGAGGATGATCAGCCCGATCGGGTTGATCAGGAACAGCAGGATGTAGCCCTGTCGGGTGTTGAAGAGGCCGAGGTTGAGGATCAGCTGGAACTGCGGGATCAGCGCCGGCGGCAGGAACAGCGCCACCACGTACAGGGTGAGCATGGCGCCGGCGCCCTTCACGTACCCGCGGGCGATCGGGAAGGCGACGAAGACCGACATGATCACGAACAACGTCGTCCCGACCGCCGTGTAGATCAGCGAGTTCACCAGGTAGCCGGGGAAGTTGGCAAGCTCCCAGGCCTCGGTGAAGTTGTCCAGTTCGAAGCTCTCGGGGAGACCGGTCGGGTCCTTGAAGAACTCCGGCAGCGACTTCATCGCCGCAAAGATGAGAATCAGCAACGGGCCGACGTAGAACGCGGCGAAGAGCAGCAGAATCGCGTAGGAGGCGACCTTGCGCAGGATGCGACGCCGCTTCGCTCCGCCGTCGCCGTCGTCCTTGCGCACCGAGTCGGTCACGGGTTCGGTGATGACGCTCATGACATGTACTTCCTTTCACGCCGTCCGACGAAGGCGTTGGCGGCCATCCCGAGTATCAGCACGAGCACGAACAGCACGATCGATGCGGCGGCGGCGTATCCCTGGCGGAACGAGCTGGTGCCGGTCTGGCCGAACGCCTCGGCGTAGACGACGTACCCGAGCACCTGGGTGCCGTTCTTGTAGCCGGTCAGCACGAGGAACAGCATCCACGCCTGGAGCGAACCGACGATGTTCAGCAGGAAGTTGGTGTTGACGGCGGGCGTGAGCTGCGGCCACGTGATGTTCTTGAAGAGCTGCCATCCGGAGGCGCCGTCGACCGCCGCCGCCTCGTAGAGATCGGCGGGAATGGTCTGCATGCCGGCCAAGAAGATGACCATCGTGAACCCGGCGTTGGCCCAGATCTGCACGACGATCACCCAGTAGAACGCGTTCGAACCGGCGAGGAACTGGGATTCCAGTCCGAACCACCCGAAGATCGAGTCCATCGGACCGCCGCCGGGCCGCAGGAACAGCTTCCACATCAGGCCCTGGACGGCGACGCCCAGGATCACCGGGACGAAGAAGAGGGTGCGGAAGACCAGGCGGCCCCGCAGCTTCTGGTTGACGAGCAGCGCCATCAGCAGGCCGACGCTGAACTGGATCGTGGTCACCAGGACCATGAAGACCAGCGTTCGCTGCAGGGCGTCGAGGTTGTCTCGCGATCGGGCGCCCTGGAAGAGGAACTCGTCGAAGTTGTCGAAGCCGACCCAGTTGATCGGGATGCCACGGATGCCGGTCGCATCGGTGAACGAGTAGATCGAGGTGGCCAACGACGGCCCGACTCCGATCAGCAGGTAGAAGCCGAGTCCGGGGAGGAGCAGCAGCCACGGAGCCATCCGTGCGAGTCCTTCTCCACCAAACAAATATCGCGTCTTTGCTGCCATCGACGTCCCCTTGTTGTCGATTGTCGGATTGATCTCGCGAGTTCTGCGTCGTGCCGACGTGTGATGTCGACGTCGACGTGAAGTGAGTGTGTGCGGCCCGCCCGAATCGAGCGGGCCGCACACACTCAGGTTGCTGTCAGTTCGTGAACCGGATCAGAGTCCGGACTCGAGGTCGGCCTGGGCCTGGTTGGCGGCTTCGACCGGATCGCCGAAGTCGCCGTTGTACAACCACAGGGCAGCCTGGGCGCCGTTGGCCCACTGGCCGGCACCCTTCGGCCCCACGAACCACTGCTCGTAGCCGACGGTGAAGTTGCCCGCCTGGAGGATCGGGGCGGTCGCCTGACCGAGGGTGTTGTCCAGCGTCGCCGTGGGCTGGGTCGGCAGGTAGTTCGTCGCGTTGGCGAAGGCGTTGTAGTTGTCGGGCTCCGAGAAGGCGGCGAGGTACGCCATCGCGATGTCGGCGACCGGGGTGTCCGCCGCGACCGCGAAGGCCATGTCGTACTTGCCGAACAGGGTCTGGTTGTCCGCGGCGTCGTCGCTGCCGGGGAACGGGATGTACGTCCACTCGAACTCGGCGCCATCGTCGATGGGACCGGCGTTCCAGGCGCCCATCGGACCGAAGGCGACATCGCCGGCCACGTAGCGCTGGGCCGCTGAGTCGCCGGTGAGACCGGCAGATTCGGCGTCGAGCAGGTCGGCGAAGGTCGCGTACTTCTCGAACAACTCGAGACCCTGCTCGTCGTTCCACTTGGTCGCACCGGTCCAGAGGCCCTCGACGAGGCCCTGCTGGTCGGGATACAGCGCACCGAGCAGACCGTAGGTACCGACGAAGACCGGCCACCCGTCCTGACCGCCGGCGATCATGCACTTGTTGCCGGCGTCTGTGACGGCGTCGCAGGCCGAGACGAGCTCGTCCCAGGTCGTCGGCACGTCGACGCCGACCTCTGCCAGCAGGTCGAGGTTCACGAACATGCCGCTGTAGATCGTGCGGCCGAGATTGAGCGAGTAGACCGTGCCGTCGAACGATCCAGTCGTCGATCGCCGCCTGGTCGTAGTTCTGGACGAACGCCTCGCCGCTGAGGTCCATCAGCAGCCCGGCCTCGATCAACTGCTGCCAATACGGCGTATCGGCATCGGTCATGTACGGCTGCACCGGGTTGGCGAAGCCGGTCACGCTGATCGTGGTGACGTCGATGTCCTTGGCGGTCAGACGGGTCTGGTTGGAGGTGGCGATGTCGTCGGCGTTCACGATCGTCAGGTCGACCGAGACGCCCGGGTTGGCTGCCTCGAACTCGTCGTTGAAGTTCTCCATGAACTCGACGCCTGGCGGGTTCTGGTGGATCAGCACTCGCAGCGTGCCTTCGAGCTCAGCTGCCGGCTCGTCGGCTGCCGGTTCGTCGGCTGCCGGCTCGTCGGCTGCCGGTCGTCGGCTGCGGCTCGTCAGCGGCCGGCTCGTCGGCGGCGGGCTCGGCGGCTGCGTCGTCGTCGCCTCCGCACGCTGCTGCGGCCAGCCCGAAGGCGACCAGTATCGGAATGATCCTTGACTTCCTACTTCTCATGATTCTCCCCTGTCTGTGTGATGTGAGATGTGAATGGACGAACGTAGATGCCGACCCGTGCTCAGTCGACACATCGGGTGGGAGCGCTCCCAGATTTCTGGGAGCGCTCCCACCATAGATGGTGCTGATTCGCAAAGTCAAGAGTTGATTGAGGTCTGCGGGGTACCGCATACTCTGAGAGCGCTCCCAATACGAAGATCTACCGGCGGCCACGGCCACGAGCAGCAGAGAGAGAGGTGCACAATGACGGTGACCGAGAGCATCGAGTTCGTCGATGGCGTCGAGATGTACCGGATCGCGCCGATCGACCGGATCGATCCGTTCCTGATGACGGTCGTCAGCAACTCCGACCTGTGGATGTTCGTCTCCAGTACGGGCGGGCTGACGGCCGGACGCGTCGAGCCCGAACAGTGCATCTTTCCGTACGAGACCGACGACCGCCTCCATCACCTCAGCGGCCGAGTCGGCCCGGTGACCGTGCTGCGCGTCGACCGATCGGGGACGACGACCCTCTGGGAACCGTTCACAGCAGATCGATCCCGACACCCGGCGCAGCCTCCTCAAGAGTCTGCTCGGCAACATCGTGATCTTCGAAGAGCAGCATCTCGAGCTCGGACTCACGATTCGATACCGCTGGGCACCCTCCGACCGATTCGGTTGGGTTCGAACCGTGTCGTTGATCAATCACGAAGGTCGCCGAACCGGTGACGGTCGAGGTCGTCGACGGCCTGCTCGACGTCATGCCGTGGGGCATCGGTGTGCCGTTTCAGCAGCAGATGAGCAATCTCGCCAACGCCTACCGACGCAGCGAGATCGTCGAGTCCGGGATCGGCATCTTCGCGCTCGAGGCGTTGATCGTCGATCGCCCCGAACCGGCCGAGGCGTTGCGGGCGACCACCGTCTGGTCGACGGGGTTGGCGGCGCCGCTGCACAGCGTCGACCCACGCGCGGTGACGGCGGCCCGAGACGGTCGGCCATTCCCGGAATCATCCTCGAGGACCGGCCGCCCCGGTTCCTTCCTGATCAACGCCACGCTCGACATCGAGCCCGGCCAGACCCACCGATGGCACGTCGTCGCTGACGTGGCTCAGAGCCATGTGCGACATCGCTCGGCTCGATTCGGTGCTCGAGATCAGGCGTCGATCTGTCGAGACAGATCGACGACGACATCGATCTGTGCTCGGCGGAGCTGCGCAACATCGTCGCCGGCGCCGACGGCGCTCAGACGACGGCGTCACCCAAGGTCGATGCCCACCACCTCGCCAACACCCTGTTCAACGTCATGCGCGGCGGCACGTTCGCTCGCGGCTACTCGGTCGAGTCCGAGCGGTTCCGTTCGTTCGTGGACGAGCGCAACGCCGACGCTGGCCGCCCGACACGCCGACTGGCTCGGCCGGCCTTCCCGAATCGATCGACGTGGCCGATCTCCGCGCCCGCGCCGCCCAACCCGGTGATCCGAACCTGACCAGGCTGGCGCACGAGTACCTGCCGCTGTCGTTCTCGCGACGCCACGGTGATCCGAGCCGACCGTGGAATCACTTCGCGATCCGGGTCCGAGATGCCGATGGCGAGCCGCTGCTCAGCTATCAGGGCAACTGGCGCGACATCTTCCAGAACTGGGAGGCGTTGTGTCGCAGCTTCCCCGGGTATCTGCCGTCGATCATCGCCAAGTTCGTCAACGCCTCGACCGCCGACGGATTCAACCCCTACCGGATCACCAGCGACGGGATCGACTGGGAGGTTCCCGAACCCGAGAACCCCTGGAGTGGGATCGGCTACTGGGGCGATCACCAGATCGTCTACCTGTACCGGCTGCTGCACACCCAGCGAGAGCACGACCCGAGCTGGCTCGGTGCCGAGCTGGGCGAGCGCACCTACTCGTTCGCCGACGTGCCCTACCGAATCGCACCGTTCGAGCAGTTGGTGCGCGACCCGAAGGCCACGATCGAGTTCGACTCGACCTCGGAGGCCGCCGTCGCGGAGCGGGTCGACCGACTCGGTGCCGACGGGCGGCTGATCCCCGACGCGACCGGCGGCGTCCTCCACGTGACATTGCTCGAGAAGCTCCTCATCCCTGCCCTCGCCAAACTGTCGAACTTCGTGCCGCGCGGCGGGATCTGGATGAACACCCAGCGCCCCGAGTGGAACGACGCCAACAACGCCCTCGTCGGGTACGGGTTGTCGATGGTGACACTCGCCCACCTTCGCCGCTACCTCCAGCTGATCGATGAGGTCACCAGCGATCTCGTCGACGCCCACCTCGTGTCGGCCGACGTGATCACCTGGATCGAGCAGGTCGCCACGGTGCTCGAATCCCACGAGCCGATGATCGATGCGTCGTCGATCGACGATGGGGACCGGGCCCGGATCGTTCAGCGAGTTGGGCCAAGCGTTCGACGACTACCGCGCCCGGCTGTACGCAAGCCGGTCCGTCGACGCCGAAACCGCTCACTCCCGAGACACTGCGGCGCCTGCTGCGGATCTCGATTCGCCATCTCGACGACTCGCTGCGAGCCGCCCACCGGTCCGATGGCCTGTACGACGCCTACAACCTGGTGGCGTTCTCCGAGGCCGGCCGGCGGGCGAGCGTCAGCCATCTCCCACCGATGCTCGAAGGTCAGGTCGCGGCGATCAGCTCGGGCCTGCTCGATGTCGACCAGGTCATCGCCCTGGTCGAGACGATGTACGAGTCCGATCTGTATCGGGACGACGTCGACAGCTTCGTGCTGTACCCGGCACGCGGCAGACCACCGTTCCTCGAACGCAACCAGGTGCCATCCGAAGCGGTCGAGTCCAACCCGTTGCTGGTGGCCCTACTCGCCGCAGGCAACGACGACATCGTCGCTCGCGACGTCGACGGCCGGTATCACTTCAACGCCGACTTCAAGAATGCGACCGACCTCTCGGCGGCGCTCGCATCGCTGACCGGGACCGAGTTCGAGCCGCTGGCCACCCGTCACGGAGACGAGACACTCGACCTGTTCGAACGGGTCTTCAACCACCACGAGTTCACCGGCCGATCCTCGACGATGTACGGGTACGAGGGGATCGGTTCGGTGTACTGGCACATGGTCGCCAAGCTGCTGGTGGCAGTACAGGAGTCGATCCTGGAGGCACCGCCGGAAACCGACGAGGACTCGTTGGGTGAACTGATCCGGCTCTACGACCGAGTACGCGACGGACTCGGATTCAACAAGACCGCCGTCGAATACGGTGCCTTTCCGACCGATCCGTACTCGCACACGCCCGCTCACGCCGGAGCGCAACAGCCCGGCATGACGGGACAGGTCAAAGAGGAACTGCTGACCCGGTGGGCCGAACTCGGGCTCACCGTCTCGCAGGGTTCGATTCGCTTCTCACCGATGCTCCTCAGCAACCGCGAGTTCCGAACCGAGCCCGGCACCTTGGACTACCTCGACGTCGCAGGTCGCCACAGCGACCTGCCCGTGCCAGCCGGAACCGCGGCCTTCACGGTCTGTCGCGTGCCCGTCGTCGTGCACGCCTCTGACACCGGGCCGATGATCGTGATCACTCGAGCCGACGGGACTCAGCGCCAAGTTCCCGGATGGTCACTCGATCAACAGACCTCCCGACAGATCTTCGATCACACCGCCCACATCTCTCGGCTCGACGTCGTTCGTCCCACGCCGAATCGATCCGGTGGTGAGCCGTGGTCGTCGAGTTGCCGGATGATCGAACGGCAGATCGCTATCGTGATCAAACGAGTCGGTCACCGCGACGAGTTGGACCGACGAGGATGAGATGACGGACACACCAAAGAGCTTGACGCTCGAAGCGATCGGCAAACTGGCGGGGGTCTCGCGGTCGACGGTCTCGAGGGTGCTCAACGACCATCCCGATGTGCGACCAGAGGTCAGGATGCGCGTCGAGGCCGTGATCGAGAAAACGGGCTACCTCCCGAATCAGGCAGCCCGCGCACTCGTCTCCAATCGGACCGGTCTGATCGGGCTCGTCATGCCGACCGAAGTCAACGAGTTGTTCGGCGACCCGTACTACTCGGCACTCGTGCACGGCATCCAGGAGGGCTGCACCGAGACCGGTTCGATCTTCTCGATCTTCCCGTTCTATGGTCCGCGCGGCCAAGCGATCCTGCTGCCGATGCTGATGGCGCAGGGATTCCTCGACGGTGTGATCGCCACCGCCGGCCCGCACAGCGACCAGTTGATCGCAACGTTGCGAGACCGCGGCAAGAACGTGGTCGTCGTCGGCCATCCGGCCGATCTCCGCGACCTTCGACGAGTCGACGTCGAGAGCCGTGCGGGAAGCGCCGTCGCCACCGCCCATCTCTGTCGGGCTCGGTCGACGTCGGGTCGGTTTCGTCGGACCCACCTCCAAGTATCTGTTCGGTGTCGAACGGCTCGACGGGTACCGCGATGCGATCGTGGCCGCCGGACGAGAACCCGATGATCGCCTGGTACGACTCGACGAGCCCAACGTCGAGGGTGGCTACCGGGCAACGTTGGCCGATCCTCCCCGAGCACCCCGACGCGTTGTACGTCGCCACCGACCCGATGGCCGAGGGTGCGCTGCGGGCATTGCGCGAGACACGGGCTCCGGGTCCCCCAAGATGTTGCCGTCGTGGGATTCGACGGCTTGCCCAATGGCCGGCCCACCGATCCACTGTTGACGACCGTGGTGCAGCCGGTCGTCGAAGTCGGACGCACTGCGGTGCATCTGCTGGGCGGCGACCACGAGGGGCCCGACGTGGTCATCTTGCCGACCGAACTCCGGATCGGCGACTCGTGCGGCGCCCGAGCGGCGACGTCTCACCCATCCTGAGCGGCGCCGAGCGGCGCCGGTTCGCACCGCGCCGAGCGTTCATCAAGATTTCTGCTTGACCCCGACGAGTTCGGGTCGTACGTTGTCTGGGAGCGCTCCCGGGAGCGCTCCTACACCATGGACAGCCACAGCACCGACCAACTTCCCGCCATCGACGGCGAGGCAACCGTGTCCCACCTCGTCGCCTCCATGACGCTCGCCGAGAAGGTCGGACAGATGACCCAGGTCGAGCTGGGCAGCATCACCCCCGACGAGGTTGCGGCGTGGTCGATCGGTTCGGTGCTGAGCGGCGGCGGCGGCAATCCCGGCGACGGCTCACCCCGCGCCTGGCGCGACGCCGTCGACTCGTTCGTGGCTGGTTCCCGGCGCAGCAGGCTCGGGGTCCCGATCCTCTACGGCACCGACGCCGTGCACGGTCACAGCAACGTCCTCGGCGCAACGGTCTTCCCGCACAACATCGGGCTCGGCGCTGCGGGCGACGCCGACCTGGTGCGCGCCGTCTCACGCGCAGCCGCTCTCGAAACGGCGGCCACCGGGGCCAGGTGGACGTTCGCCCCATGTCTCGCCGTCCCGCAAGACGTCCGGTGGGGACGCACCTACGAGGGGTTCGCTCAGGACACCGCGTTGGTCGGTCAGCTCGGACGGGCGGCCGTCGAGGGCTGGCACGGTGACGATCTTCAGACAACGGGCGTGTTGGCGTGCGCCAAGCACTACGTCGGCGAGGGGGCGATGGCGTGGAGCACGGCCGGCAACCATCGTCAACCCTGGATCAGTTGGTGGGACGGCTGGGGCACCGAATGGCAGATCGACCAGGGCGACGTGCTGATCGACGAGGCCGAGCTTCGACGGGTCCATCTCGCTCCCTTCATCGAGGCGATCGATGCCGGCGTCCTCACCGTGATGGCCTGCTACGGCTCGTGGCACGGCAACCGCATGCACGCAGATCGTTACCTCCTCACCGACGTCCTCAAGACCGAGCTCGGTTTCCGGGGGTTCGTCGTGTCGGATTGGATGGCGATCGACCAGCTCGACCCAGACTTCCCGACCGCCGTCGAGACCGCCCTCAACGCCGGGATCGACATGGTCATGGTGCCCTTCGAGTTCGAGCGCTTCATTTCCACGGTGCTCGAACTGGTCGCCGCCGGTCGGGTCACCGAAGACCGTGTCGACGATGCCGTCACACGAATCCTGCACGCCAAGGCGCAACTCGGACTGCTCGACGGGTCGGCGATTCGGGATGTCCCGCTCGATGTCATCGGCTGCGATACCCATCGCGAGTTGGCACGCGCTGCGGTCAGTGCCTCGGCCGTGTTGCTCGTCGACAACGGTGCGCTTCCGATTCCCGAAACGACGCAGCTCCTGGCGGCCGGCATCGCACTCGACGACATCGGCATCGCCTGCGGTGGCTGGACCATCTCGTGGGCGGGTGAACCAGGGCCGATCACCGATGGCAACACCATCATCGACGGGCTGAGCAGGCTGATGGGGCCAGAGCATGTGGTGTACCGGCCCGAAGGTGACTTCGACGGCGCCACGGCGCCGTACGGCGTCGTGGCGATCCATGAGCTCCCGTACGTCGAAGGTGGCGGGGACCGCGCCGACCTCTCGCTGCCTACCGAGCAACTCGACCTCGTGCGACGCATGCGCGCCGCGGTCGATCATCTGATCGTGCTCGTGGTGTCGGGCCGCCCGCTGCTGATCGAGCCGGTCGTCGAGATCGCCGACTCGGTGGTCGCATGCTGGCTGCCCGGATCCGAGGCCGACGGCATCGCCGAGGCGCTGCTGGGCAGTGCGCCGTTCACCGGCCGGCTCCCCGTGGCGTGGCCTCGGTCCGAATCACAAGTCACCGGCCAGGCCGAACAGAGCCCTGCCACACCGGCATGGCCGATCGGCCACGCCGTTTCCATCACCGTCACAAGTCACAACCGGAGGTAACCCATGGCGAATGTCGTCCTCGACAAAGTGAACAAGGTCTACGAGAACGGCTTCCAGGCGATCCACGACCTCGACCTGGAGATCACCGACGGCGAGTTCCTGGTACTCGTCGGACCGTCGGGCTGTGGCAAGTCGACTGCCCTCCGGATGGTGGCCGGACTCGAGACGATCTCCGGCGGCGAGATGCGAATCGGTGACCGTGTCGTCAACGACGTCGAGCCCAAAGACCGTGACATCGCGATGGTGTTCCAGAACTACGCCCTGTACCCCCACATGAGCGTGTACGACAACATCGGCTTCGCGCTCAAGCTGGCGAAGGTGCCGAAGGACGAGATCGACACAGCGGGTCCGCAAGGCGGCCGAGATCCTCGAGCTCACCGCCAACCTCGATCGCAAGCCGGGGCAGTTGTCCGGCGGTCAGCGTCAGCGTGTCGCCATGGGGCGGGCGATCGTGCGTCAGCCATCGGCGTTCCTGATGGACGAGCCACTGTCGAACCTCGACGCCAAGCTGCGGGTCCAGATGCGCGCCGAGATCGCCGGCGATCCAGCGCGAGCTCGGGGTGACCACGCTGTATGTCACCCACGATCAGGTCGAGGCGATGACGATGGGCGATCGGGTCGCCGTGATCAAGGACGGCTACCTCCAACAGGTCGACACGCCGCAGAACCTGTACGACCACCCGGCCAACGTGTTCGTCGCAGCGTTCATCGGGTCACCGTCGATGAACCTGTACGAAGCGACGATCGAGGGACGGACGCTGCGGCTCGGCTCGCAGATCGCTCTCGCTCGACGACAGCCTGTTCGACCGATACCCGCCCTCGCCGGCTACGAGGGCAAGCAGCGTGATCGTCGGCATCCGCCCCGAGGACTTCGAGGACGCCACCCTGGCCGACTCCACCCCGGCGCGAACGCCGGATCACGGCGACGGTCAAGCTGACCGAGGCGCTCGGATCCGAGATCATGGTCCACTTCGAGCTCGACGCACCGACCGTCGACTCCGGTGACCCCGATGCGCCGTCGAGGAGACCGGCGCCGACGCCGTCGGTCGCTTCAACCCACGTTCGCGAGTCCGCATGGGCGAGATCGTCGAGATCGCCGTAACCACCGAAAACCTCCACTTCTTCGACCCCGAAACCCGTCTCGCGATCACGGAAGGCTCATGATGAACCGCACGACCACACCACCGAGCGATCCCGACGAGGCAAGCGCCGCACGGCGCTGCTGGCCGCCGCCGCCGTGGCGATCACGGCGGTCTCGTTCCAGTCCGTCGACCTCGCAGGCGGTGCCGCCCGCGCCGGGTCACGGTCTTCGACGACTTCGACGACGGTGACGCCGGCGACTGGGGCTTCTTCGGCGGCAACGCCGCCGGCGGCGGCGGCGGTGCCGGCGCCGACCGCCCGAAGGAGGGCGCCTACTACTTCAGCACCGGCTGGGGCGGCGACGGCACGGCGAGCGGCTTCTACGGCGGCGCGTTCAAGAACCTCCCCGACGCCGCCCAGGTCGTCGCTCCCGGCCGACCCGTGGTTCAACGTGTGGGTGCTCAACCAGAGCGACACCACCGTCGACCAGTACACGCTCGAGCTCACGCTGCGCGAGGACACCGACGGCGACGGCTGGACCAACGGCGCCGAGGACTCGTTCGGGCTCGACACGACGTTCACCGCCGTCGACTTCGACGACGACTGGACGCTTGCTCAGCGCGCCGCTGAGCGCGTGCTTCGATCGCGGCACCGGCGGCAACGGCGTGTTCGACGGCAACGTCGACGAGATCGTCATCGTCTTCGGCGGCGTCGCAGGGCGGGCCGGCCACCGACGGTCGAGGTCGACTTCGACCAGATCACGTTCACGCTCCGGCGGCACCGGCCGCGTTCGACGAGGTCGTGTTCGACGACATGGAGCACGGCGACCCGTTCGGCAACGGCTGGTTCTCGTTCAACGGCGCAGTCGGCGGCGGCGGCATCGGCGCCGAACGCCGACCTGCCGCCCGCCGACGGTGGCGCGTTCTCGCTCGAGACCGGCTGGGGCTCGGGCGGCGTGCCCGGCTTCTTCGGCGGCTTCGGTCGCACCAACCCGACCGACCTGTCGGGCACCGAGTACTTCAACTTCTGGATCAACCCCGACGCCGGCCAGGACTACACGCTCGAGATCAACCTCCAGGAGGACGACAACGGCGACGGCGCGCAACACGCCCGACGACGACGAGTTCCAGTTCAACTGCGTCGTCTCGGCGACCGGCCCGTGCGCGGTCGCGCGGCGGCGGCTGGCAGCTCGTGTCGATCCCGCTCGCCGACTTCTTCGACGACAACTCGTTCTTCACCGGCGGCAACGGCGTGCTCGACCCGACGCCCGCCGGCCGCGGCGGCAACGGCGAGCTGATCAACGTCGTCGTCGCGGTGATCGGCACGCGGCTCCGACGTCAACTTCCGCACCGACTACTGGGCGTTCACCCGCGAGCCGCTCGTACCGGCGAGCCGCCGGCGTCGATCATCGACGACTTCGAGAGCGGCGTCGCGCCGGGCGACGCCGTGCGCGCCGAGCGGTGCCGCCGCTCGGCTTCTGCACCTTCAACGGCGCCGGCAGCAGCGTCGCGCTCGCCAACCCGGCCACGCCGCCGGCGCCGGTGCTTCCCGGCCGTCGGCACGCCCAACAGCGTGCTGCAGATGGACGTCGACGTCGACGTCGTTCGCCGGGTTCATCCACGGCTTCTCGAACCCGCCGCGCTCGACACCTGGATCCCGCAGGACTGGTCGACCAGCGAGGGCATCTCGCTCTGGTTGCACGGCACCGGCTCCGGAACCGAGCTGTTCATCGACATCCTCGACAACCGCAACCCCGGCTCGACCACCGACGACGCCGAGCGGTGGACGGTGCCGTTCGTCGACGACTTCACCGGCTGGCAGCTGCTCGAGTTCCCGTTCGCGTCGTTCACCCGCAAGGAGATCGGCAACGGCGCCCCCAACGACGGCCTCGGCCTGTTCGAGATGCACGGCTGGGCGCTCGGCACGCTCGGCACCGGCGGGCCGCGCACGCTACTACGTCGACGAGGTGAGCGCTCTACGGCGTCGCCGAGCCGCCCGCGCTGGCGGTCAGTTCTCGCAGCAGAACACGTTCATCGAGGAGGGCACGACCGGCGACGTCGGCGTCAAGCTCAACCGGCCGATGGGTCCGGACGACCCGGCCCAGGTCAGCATCGACTTCGCCACCGAGCGCTCGAACGCGATCGCCGGCGAGGAGTTCACGCCCGACCAGCGGCACGCTCACGTTCGTCAACGGCGGACCGACCGAGCTGACTTCCCGGTCGAGACCTTCGACGACACCAAGTTCGAGGGCGACGAGCAGATCGTCATCCGGCTCACCAACCCGGTCGACGTCGAGCGCGGCGCCCTGTTCCAGGGCTCGGTGCTGATCGACGACAACGATCCGTTCGACCCGAAGCTGCTCGACGACTTCGAGCAGGGCGCGTTCCTCTGGGACGCCGAGGGGCTGGTCGAGCTCGACGCCGCAGCGCGTCGACGATCGGCGACCCCGACGAGCGGCCCGGCCAGGACGCGGTCGAGAACGTGCTCGGCGTCGGCCCCGAGTCCGGCCCGGCCTACGACGCCGAGGGCCAGGTCATCGACGACCTCGAGGCCCTGCTGCCGGCGAGCAGATCAGGTCACCGAGCGATCAAGAAGGCGATCGACCGGCTCGAGCGAGCCTCGACCCGGCTACTGGGTCAACGGCTTCTTCCTCGACGCACGACGGCAAGCGGTCGTTCGACCGCGAGCCGTCAGGCTGTCAGGCTGAGCTGGCCAGATCGCGGACCGGAGCCGCAGCGGCTCAGGACGCGATCGACGACGCTCGTCGCGGTCAGCGCCACGCTCGCCGATCGAGCGATCGACGTCGCCGAACGGCAACGGCGCACATCGACGGACTCGTGCTCGGCACTGCCGGACATCGACGAGGCCGAGCGGACTCGCGCCGGCAAGCCCGACGAGGCGATCGTGCACTACCGCAAGGCGTGGCACGAGGCGACGACAGGCCGATCAGCCGCGTCGGACGGCGTCGACCGCGGCGTCGTCGATCGCACGACTTCCCGATCGGCCAGGACTGGACCGGCACCGAGAGCCTCGACTTCTGGTTCAACGGCACCGGCAGCGGCGAGGAGATCACCGTCAACCTGAAGGACAACCGCGCCCCCGACCCCGGCCCGTCGGGCTGGACCCTGGCGTGGAGCGACGAGTTCGACGAGCCGGCGGGCACCCCGCCGAACCCGGCGAACTGGGCCTACGAGATCGGTGACACCACCCCCGACGGCAAGAACGGCTGGGGCAACGAGGAGCTGCAGTACTACACCGACGATCCCGCCAACGCGGCGACCGACGGCAACGGCAACCTCGTGATCACCCTCGACGAGGCCGACGGCTCGCTGGAGTGCTACTACGGCCCGTGCGAGTACGAGTCGGCCCGCCTGCTCACCCAGAACAAGGCCGAGTTCGCCTACGGGCGCATCGAGTCGCGGCTGCTGGTTCCCGACGGCGGCGACGGCCTGTGGCCGGCGTTCTGGAGCCTCGGCACCGACATCACCTACAACCCGTGGCCGGGCGCCGGCGAGATCGACTTCATGGAGTACGTCAGCCGGCTCCCGAACGAGATCTTCGGCACGATCCACGGCCCCGGCTACAACGGCGGCGGCAGCTTCGGCGGCATCTACGACTTCGGTGAGCCGGTCTACGACGACTACCACACGTTCACCGTCGAGTGGGAGCCGAACCTGATCACCTGGTACGTCGACGGCATCCAGTACCACCAGGCCGAGCCGGCCGACGTGCCCGGCCCGTGGGTGTTCGACAAGCCGTTCTTCCTGCTGCTCAACTTCGCCATCGGCGGCAACTTCGGTGGCGCCGTCGATCCGGCGCAACACGTACCCGCAGGAGTACCTGGTCGACTACGTCCGGGTCTACCAGGGCCCCGACACCGCCGAGCGGTTCGAGACGACGTTCACCGACTACGCTCGCCGGCTGGCAGCAGGTGTCGATCCCGATGACCGACTTCGTCCGCAGCGCCGACCAGCCGGCCGGCGCGCCCGAACGACGGGCTCGGCCTCGACGAGGTCTGGGGCTACGGCTTCGACCTGCCGTACCCGGCGAGCGGGCACGTACCAGTTCGACCTGGTCCGCCGGACGCCGTTCCCGCCGCCGACCGAGCTGGTCGTGACCAACCTCGACGACAGCGGGCCCGGCTCGCTGCGCGAGGCGCTGGCGCTGATCGCCGACGACGGCACGATCACCTTCGATCCCGGCCTCGCCGGCGGCACGCTGACGCTGACGTCGGGTCAGCTCACGATCGACAGCTCGGTCACGGTCGACGCCTCGGCGGCGGCCCCGGTGACGATCAGCGCCGGCGGCGACGTCCCGCGTCGCTCCAGGTCGGGGCCGGTGTCGAGGTCGCCATGAACGATGTCGTCATCCGCGACGGTGTCGCGGCGCCGCAGGGTGGCGGCATCCTCAACTACGGCGACGCTCAGCCTCGACCGGGTCGTCGTGACCGACAACACCGAGAACAGCGCCGGCCCGGCGAACTTCGACCTCGGTGGTGGCGGCATCTACAACGGTGACGGCGCGACGCTGAACCTGACCGACAGCACGGTGAGCGACAACACGACCGTGAACCAGCCGGGCGGTGGGATCTACGGGTTCTTCAACAGCACGATCAACATCACCCGCAGCACGGTCAGCGGCAACGTCGGCGGCGACGTCGCCGGCGGTCTGCGGTCGCTGGGCAACGCGACGATCGTCAACAGCACGTTCAGCGGCAACACGTCGACGGCGTGGCACGGCGGTGGCATCTTCCACACCGACGGCAGCTGACGGTGACGAACTCGACGTTCACCGGCAACATCGCACCGGCGGGTACGGCGTCGGGCATCCTCGTGGCGACGTTCGGCGCGCCCGCCAACATGACGCTGACCAACAGCGTCTGGAGGGCAACGGTGGTGCCTTCGCCTGTGCGATCGAAGGCGGCGGCGCAGCGACGATCACGTCGGGCGGCTCGAACGTGATCAGCGACGGCTCGTGCAACCCGAACGGGACGACCGACCAGTCGTTCACCGACGCGCTGCTCGGCCCGCTCGCCGACAACGGTGGGCCGACGCTGACGCACGCGCTCGGCGCCGGCAGCCCGGCGATCGACGCCGCCGACGCCGGCGCCTGCCCGGCCACCGACCAGCGCGGCGTGGCTCGGCCGCAGGGCGCCGGCTGCGACGTCGGGGCGTTCGAGCTCATCCCGTGATGATCGTGGTCGGCCCCGCCCCCCGGGGCCGACCACACTCGCTGTGCGGTGATTGACACGATGCGGGTGTCCGTACGCGGATGGCCGTGCAGCGGGACCGACCGACGTTGAACGCGCCATAACCGGCCTCGGGGCACGAACCGCGGGCCGTCAGGCCAGGCACCGCCCGTACGGGTCACACGGTGCGTCCAGATCGGTCATCGGTCGAGGAGCGCGAGCACGCGCTCGGCGCAACCCCACGACAAGAGGTAGCCGTGTCCGGCGTGGCCGTAGTTGTGCACGATACGACGAGCTCCATCGACCTCCAGTTCGACCCGGACCGCCTCACGGCCCGGCCGGAGGCCGACCCGTACGTCGACGATCGGCGCGCCGGCGAGCCCGGGCTGCAGGAGCTGGGTGTCTGCCAGGATCCGCTCGGTCTGAGCGGGATCTGCGGCGAGATCGGCGACCCCAGCTTGCCGTGTCCCACCGAGGATCACCTCGTTCGGTCGGGGATAGACGTACGTGACCCGGTCGGGATCCGACTCGTCCGCAACACCTGTGTCGACACCCGAAGCCGTCACCGCGACCACTTGGCCGCGAATCGGGTACACGCCTGCGTCTCGGCCGAGCACTTCGGCGCCGAGACCGGACGCGTTGACGACGTCACCGTCGACCTCGTCGAGGGAGGTGACGTGTCGGTTCGTGATCGTTCCGCCCAACCCTTCGAACTCTCCTCGAAGCCACGGCAGGTACTCGGGCGGGTTGATGACGAAGCCATCGACTCCGAGTTGCGCGGCATACCCCACGGGAGCTTCGAGACGCTCCACCCACGGTGTGGTCTCCCACCAGATCGGGCCCGGGTCGTCCCGGAACAGCTCCCGGAGGTACAGCGGGCTGACGCCGCTGCTGTCGTTTGCCGTCAGGTCGTCGAACACCTCTCGTGCCCTGAGCGCCCATCCGGCCATCGGCTGCTCGCCGACGAGATCCGGGGTCGTCCAGATCGCCCCGGCGACCCACGACACGAGCTGATCGAGCGGGCGATCCGTGATGACATGGGCATCGACACCCGCACGTCGGAGCACGACCGCCGTCGTGAGACCCGACACCCCTGACCCGACCACGGTGACCACGTGCTGACTTTAGGCACCACCGCCAACTCTGATTTCGATCGATCCGGTCGAGAGAGGCAACTCACCGCAGATCTCGACGCTTCCTAGCCGGCTTCTGCAGAAGTTGCCACGTGACCAGTCTGACGAAACCCTCGACGAGTTGCGCAGAGTCTCAGGCGTGACGGCGAGGAACTCCGACAGTTCCTGCCTCGGTCGGACTGTTCAAGACGCCGGGGAACCGTTCGCACACGAGCGCCGCCACGGCGCTCGCCGTGCTGATGAGTTGTTCGTCGTCGTAGCCGTTCAACATGGCGTAGATGATCCCCGCCCGGAAGCTGTCTCCGGCTCCGGTCGTGTCGCGCACGTCGACGGAATAGGGCGCGAACTTCCGTGGGCGCTCCGCCCTTCGTCCATACAGCGAGCGGCTCGCTGCCGCGGGTCAGGATCACGAGTCCGCGGCACTGATCGGTGTAGGTGGCCAGCAACTCGTGCGGGTCGTGTGGCCCGAACTCGCGGGTGGCGAACTCCTCCGAGACGACGAGCACCTCGGCCTGTCGAGCGATCTCCGAGTCGGGACGTGCGTCGACGGTCACGTACGGGGTGTCCGCATCCACGCACCAGCGGGCGGCCTGCAACGACTCGCCGTCGAAGAACGGATCCAGACAGACGATGCGACTCGAGCGGATGTCCTCCTCGGACGGCGCGTTCCAGGCACCGTCGGCCATCAACTTCTTGTAGGTCCCGAGCACGGTTCTCGCCCCGGCGGTGCTGAGAACGACCTCTCTCACCGCTCGGGCGTTCCCCTCCCGTCTGATCGCCGAGCAGTCGACGCCGGCGGCCGAGAGGACCTCGATGACATGGGCAGACGATTCGTCGTCGCCGAGCCAGTTGCCGTCCAGTTTCGTTGCGACCCCGAGCCGCGCCAGAACATAGGCGCCACCCGCCGCCTCGCCGCCGAAGGACGGATGGACACCGGCGATCTCTGCGTACCCTCCCGACGGCGGGTAGTCGTCTTCCAGCACGAGCAAGGTGCTGGGGGCGATCACTCCGAATGCGTACACGTCGTGCATGGCTGCCTCTCCCGGCGGGTCGACGCTCCGCTCGAGTCACCGGATCGCTGACGCATCTCCGCCGGAGGCCAGGCGTTCCACGTCGGCCAGATCGACCGACGACGTGTCGCCGGGCGTCGTCATCACCAAGTGCTCCGTGGGCGATGCCCAACTCGAGCGCAGCTGCCAGTGGGCGGCCGTCCAACAGTCCGTAGATCAGACCGGAGGCGAAGCCGTCACCTCCACCGACGCGGTCGAGAATCTCGAGACCCGCGTGGTGAGTTCCCTCGACCGTGCCCTCGGACCGCGACCAGCCGACTCCGCCCCAATCGTTCACCGATGCCGAGCGGACGACCCGACGGGTGGTGGCGACGACCGACAGACCAGGGAACTCCGGAGCGAGCCGGTCGATCGTGTCGTCGAAGTCGGCAGCGTCGACGCCGAAGAGCACGTCGACGTCGCCGAGCAGTTCGTTCGTCATGCGTTGCTGGGCATCGACCCCGCCACCCGCCTGCCACAGACTGGGGCGATAGTTGATGTCATAGGAGACGATGGTGCCGTACCGGCGGGCGCTGCTCATCGCCAGCTCGGGCGACCTCGAAGGTCGACTCGGACAGGCCGGCGAAGATGCCACCGGTGTGGAACCAGCGCACGCCGAGCTCGCCGAACAGGTGATCCCAGTCGACGTCGTCGGGCCCCAGCGCGGCGGTCGCCGAGTTGGCGCGGTCGTAGACGCCGCGCGGATTGCGCACACCGAAGCCGCGCTCGGTGAAGTTGAGCGGTGTCCGGTGTTGGCGTCCGACATCGTCGGCCGGCTTCCACACGACGTGGTCGAGGTTGACCCCGCCCTGCAGCAGGAGGTCTTCGAGCAGACGCCCCACCTCGTTGTCGCCGATCGCGGTGACCAGCGCCGCGCGTTGTCCGAAACAGCGCCGCAACGCCCGGCCGACGTTGTACTCCCCTCCCCCTTCGGAGACCTGGAACGTGCGAGCCGTCCGCACCCGCCCCTCCCCGGGGTCGAGGCGCAACATCACCTCGCCGAGCGTCAGCACGTCGAAACGACAGTCGCCGGCGGGCCGGATCGTCACCACGCCGCTCATGCCGGCTCCCGCGTGAGCTCGAGCGCCGCCGAGGCTGCAGCGGTGATCGACGCCCAGTCCCGGAGGCGACGGCGGACCGGGGAACCATCCACGACCCGCCGACGGCCAGCACCTGCCGAAGGGCGAGATACTGGCGGGCGTTGGCGGGCGAGATCCCTCCGGTCGGCATGAACCGCACATCGGGCCAGACGGCCGACAACGCGGTGATCAGGCCGATGCCCCCGACCACCTCGGCCGGGAACAGCTTCACGACGTCGACACCCAGTTGCATGGCCCGCATCAGCTCCGTCGCCGTCGCGATCCCCGGGATCACCGCGACGCCGCGGTCCTGGGCGGTCGTGATGACGCCCTCGTCGAGACCGGGCGACACGATGAACCGCGCTCCGGCATCGATCGCTGCGGCGGCGGCGGCCGCGGTGGTCACCGAGCCGGCGCCGACGATCGCAGCAGGAACCTCGGCTGGCCACCCGGCGAATGGCATCGATCGCCGCCGGGGTCCGGAGGGTGATCTCCACGACCGGCAGTCCCCCGTCGACCAACGCCGAGGCGAGGCCGGGCGCATCCTCGTGCGTCGTCGATCGTGACCACCGGGACGATTCGCACCTCACCGATCGCGTCGACGACGTCGTCCGTCCGGCTCGCGATCGGTCATGGCCGCGCCGGTGATCCGTCCGGCAGCCGGGTCTGTGTCCACTGCTCGACCACGTCCTGGACGGGGTACTCGCGGGCGAGCTGCTCGTCGATGTCGATCCCGAGACCGGGGCGATCGTTGGCGTACAGGTAGCCGTCCTCCACGACCGGCAGCCCGGGGAACATCTCGTACTCCAGCTCCGATGGCCGGTACCACTCCTGCACGCCGAACGCCGGCGACCACAGATCGAGATGGAGGTTGGCGGCATGCCCGACCGGTGACGTGTCGGGCGGTCCGTGCCAGGCGGTGCGGATGCCGTAGGCGTGGGCCATGTCGGCGGCCTTGCGGGCCGGGGTGATGCCGCCCATCTGGCTCACGTGCATCCGGATGAAGTCGATCAGCCGCTGCTCGATCAGCGTTCGCCATTCGAGCGGATGATTGAACAGTTCGCCCATCGCCAGCGGGGTCGCAGATTGCGACCGGACGCGTTCGAACCACTGCAGATCCTCGGGGGCCAGCAGGTCCTCGAGGAAGAACAGCCGGAGCGGTTCGACGTCCTTGGCGAACAGCACGGCGTCGGAGGGCGCCAGACGCTCGTGGACGTCGTGCAGCAACTCGACATCGGGGCCGACCGCGCTGCGCACGTGCTCCATCATCGTCAGCGTGTCGCGGCGGTATGCCTTGGGATCGAAGTACGCCCCGTCCGGTGCACCCTTCGGCGGTGGCGTGCCGGTGGCGCCGCCGCCGTACAGGCCTTGCTGGATCCGGACGAAGCGGTAGCCGTCGTCGAGGAACTGCTGCACCCGATCGGTGACATCCTGCGGGGTCGGCCCGTCGGCGTGGACGTACACGTTGGCGCCTTCGCGGCACTTGCCGCCGAGCAGGTCGTAGACCGGCATGCCGGCCTGCTTGCCCTTGATGTCCCACAGCGCCTGATCGACCCCGGAGATGGCGTTGTTCAGCACGGGCCCGTTGCGCCAGTAGCCGTGCACCATCGACATCTGCCAGATCTCCTCGATGCGGGAGACGTCGCGGCCGATCAGGAACGGCTTGAGGTGCTGCTCGACGGCGGCGGCGACGGCGTGGATCCGCTGGGTGAACGTGGCACATCCGACGCCGTACAGCCCGGGTTCGGACGTCAGCACCTTGACGACGGCGAGTCGGGCGCGTGCCGGGTTGGGTGAGGATGATCTGGACGTCTTCGATGGTGGTGGGCTGTGCCATGTTGCTGATTCCTCGGTGATGCAGACGGCGGCCGCTACGAACGGCCAGACCAGTCCTGTACAGGGCTCGGCTGCCAGCCGGTCTCGCTCGACGATCGTGGAGACGTCGATCAGATCCGGTGTGGTGGCGGGGACGTCGGGATAGTGGGCACGGATGAGTTCGGGAAGTGCCAGATCTCGATGGCGGTGAGCGGTGCCGGGCATGTACACCCGGTAGCCGGGCAGGTCGGTGCGCACCACCGCCAGGAACAGTTCCGCCGCGTCGTCGTACGTGAGACCCGTGAATCCTTCGAGGATGTCGGTCGGTCGCTCCTCGCCCGAGCTGACGCGTACCCGGTCCTCGCGGTGGTGCAGCAGCGGAAACCGGAGTGCGACGCAGTCGATGCCGCACCGCTCGGCGTAGTAGCGCAGCATGACCTCGCTGACGGTCTTGCTGAGCGCGTAGACGTTGGACGGGTCGGGCGCCATCGTCTCGTCCAGCGGGTAGCTCGGGGTCGACGGCTCGTTGATCACCGTCCGGCGGTCGATGTGGGAGCCGATCAGTTGCAGCGTGCTGGCGAACACGATCTTCCCGACGCCTCGCTCGGCTGCGCCCTGGAACATGTTCTCGTTCATCGAGACGTTGTCGTTGAAGACGAGCTGTGGCGGGCTGGCCCCGATGCCGGGGTGGTTGCCGATGTGCAGCAGCACGTCGATGCCCTCGAGCAGTTCGAGAACTCGCTCGTGGTCGAGCAGATCGGCCTGCTCGAAGCGGTACGGCACGTCTCCGGCGTCGACGATGTCGGTGGCGATCAGGTCGAAGCCCTCGCGGTGCAGCAGCGACGACACGGTGCTGCCGAGTCGTCCCGGCCGCGCCGGTGACGAGCACCCGCGGTTGATTCGACACGCCGCGCGCCGGTCATCGAGCGACCTCCAGGAAGGTGAGACAGACGGGCTCGCGACACGTCGTAGCTGACGTCGAGTTGCCGCGGCACCCCCGTCGATGGAGTCGATCTCGAACGGAACGACCGTGTTGCTGTCCTGGTTGGCAACCAGCAGCGCGCGACCCGACGGGTGCACGGCGAAGTTCCTCGGTGTCCGACCGCCACTGTGGAACGTGACCGAGCGGCTCGAGCGGCTCGTCCGGGCCGGTGAAGCCGAACACGGCGATGCTGTCGTGACCACGATTGGACACGTAGACGTGCCGGCCGTTCGGGTGCACACGAACCTCGGCTGCGATCGACTCGCCGACGAAGTCGTCCGGCAGGGTGGAACTGGACCGAAGTCGGGTCAATCGCCCATCCGTCGGGTCGACGCCGAGCGTCACGATCGTCGAGTCGAGCTCGCACACCAGGAACCCGACCGGCTGCTCGGGATGGAACGCGAGATGTCGAGGTCCGGACCCGGCGTCGAGGACGAGCTGGTCGTCCAGAACGAATGCGTCACCGTCGTGCTGTCGATCGTGCACGTAGTGGCTGACGCGATCCGTGCCGAGATCGACGGCATAGACGGAGTCGCCGACCGGGCCGGGCACGATGCAGTGGGCGTGCGGACCTTGCTGGCGAGCACTCGGCCCGGAACCGCTGTGCTGGTGGGTGGCGACGAGTTCGCCGAAGCGGCCGTCGGGCGCCAGGGCGTACACGGCGATCGTGCCGGAGAGATAGTTGGCGACGTAGAGATATCGACCATCGGCGTCGACGCTGACGTAGCACGGAGCGTCGCCATGACTCGAGACCCGGTCGATCACGGTCAGCGAGCCGTCGACCGGGTCGACGCGCAAGGCCACGAGGCCACCGCCGTCGGACGATGCGGTCTCGCTGACCGCGTAGAGCACGTTTCCGCCCGGATGGGCGGCCAGGAAGGACGGATGCTCGACGCCTTCGAACTCGCTCCGCTCGACCAAGCAGACCGGTGGGATCGGACGAGTCGTAGACATGGATCCCGATCGACGACTCGTGGGTGTAACAGCCGACGTAGAGATAGGTCTGACGAGCCATCACATCAACCCGGCGTGCTCTGGACTCTCAGGATGACATGAACCACGGTTTCGACCACACAATCTACTGGGAGCGCTCCCAGGCGCAGACCACACGATAGCGGGCCGGCCCGCCGGTGGAGGAAGTCCGCAGGCAACGGCCGTGGCGAACCTCCTCCAGAACGCTTACGTACCGATGGCCGGTGGTGAACAGGAAACCGGCGAGTGCGGTGAGGCCCACGAACCCACCCGATCGGTGCAACGCCTCGGGCATCATCGTCTGGGTGATCACGGTCAGCATCGCACCCGCCGCCAGGCCCTCGACGACGGCAAACGCCTGCTCGGGCAACTGCTCGAACACGCCAGTGCCCACGGCGGCGCCGACGCCCGTCACGAGGATCACCGTCCCCCACAGCAACGCAATGTTGCGCCAGGCGAACGACTGCTCACGCATGCCGACCGAACTGGCGAGCGCCTCAGGATAATTCGACAGGGCGATGCCGACGATGAACGAGACCCGGATCGCCCCAGCCGTGGCACCGATCACCAACGATTCGGGGATGCCGTCGAGCAGCAACCCGAGCCAGATCGCGATCGGAGCACCGTGGGCGACCGTTACGCTCACCGCCGCCGGCAGCGTGCCATGGCGCACCGCCGAACGCGCACGGCGCCTCACCCCCGCTGCCGCATCAGCTCCGAGTTCCTGGTCGCGCTCCAGATACTCGACGATGCGAGGGCTGTCGACGAAGTCGGCCAGCGCCGATTGCAGCATCGGCTGGCGCCCGACCAACTCTTCCAGATCGGCCCGCCGCAGCACCCAGACGTCGCACGCGCTGTGAGCGATCGCAGTTGCAGTGTGGCGCATCCCCGTGACGAAGGAGTGCAGGCCGAACTCGTCGCCGACCTGCAACAGGACACTCTCATCGGACTCGCCAGTGGCGTCGATCAGCGTGACGTCGCCGTCGGCGACGACGTAGAGCCGCTCGCCCGCCTCGCCGGGCCGGAAGAAGATATATCCGGCCTCGTGCTCCTCGGCGAACATCATCCGGGCCACGCGGCCGAGCACCTCGCGGGGCAGACCACGAAACGGCCCGACGTCTTCGAGGTGATCGACGATCTGCTCGGTCGGTGTCGTCGCCGTGACTTCGACGAGCGCCGGCAACCGCTCCATCCCCTCGGCCTCGACGGTCTCGGTCCACGACGCGATGTCGTCGTCGCCGATCTCGGGATGGTTGGCACGCAGATACGCCACCAGGTCCTCGCTGCGAACGCGGTCTCGCAGGCGAGCACCGAACGTCGGGCAACCCCCGAGCACACTGCGCAGCCGATTGCGGCTGAGGCGGAGTACCTCGCTGTCGACAGTGGCCATCGCCGACGACCGATGCTGCAGGCCGCTCACGAACGCCTGGTGCCCGAATGCCTGGAACGGGTGCAGTTGAACCGCCCCCGTCCGGGTCGTGAGCGACACCTCCCCCTCGGTCAAGACGTTGAGGTGCTCGCCCGGATCGCCATCGCCGTAGAGGGCCTCGCCTGCGTCGAGGTGGGCGGTGCGGAACGCCTTGGCGATCGCATCGAGCTCGCGGTCGGGCAGTCCTTCGAAGATGTCGATCCGCTCGAGTCCCTCCAGGATCTGGCGCCGGCGTCGCTGCTCCCGATCGCGCAGGAACGTGATCGACGTCGACGCCTTTCGGAGGAAGCCGCCACGGTTGTTGATCACACGATTGAGCCCCTCGAACACCAACCCACCGATCACGGCACCGACGGCCAGCCACCTGAACTCACCCAACTCGATCGACGGGGCGACGATGTCGATCGTCACGGCCGACAGCAGCGCACCCGCCCCGAACGCGGTCAACAGCCCGAGCACGAAGTTGGTCGGCTTCCAGAACCGGGCGGTCAGCGCACCGAGCCCGAGCGGCGCCGCCGACACCACACCGAGCACGAAGGCACCGACGACCACTCCCACGCCGTCATGCTCTCACGCACGCCGACCCGAAACCCAAGATCGAGCCGCCTGATCTGGGCGCTCCCCACCCACGGAACCGACTGCGCCGCGCTGACACGTCAGCGGGCGAACTCGGGCGGCACGGGCGCAACCGACCTTCGACCCTGGACCGGCGGCGGGTTCTTGTGCATTGGTGGTGGGCGACACCCTCGGTCATGTCAGGATTCTTCGGTCATGCAGCAACTCACCACCGTCGACGCCGCCAACCTCTACATGGAGACCTCGACCTCGTACTGGCATGTCGCCACGCTGGTCATCTTCGACGGCACCACCTCCGACGGCGCGACCGTCGAGCGGATGAAGGAGCGCTACCGCGAGCGGCTCCCGTTGCTCGCCCCGATGCGCCGCAAGTTGGTCGACGTGCCGCTCCACCTCGACTACCCGTACTGGGCGGACGACCCCGACCTCGATCTCGACCAGCACATCCGGCAGATCTCGCTGCCACCGCCCGCCGACGACGAGCAGCTCGCCGAGCTCGTGGCCGAGCTCACCGCCCACCCGCTCGACCGGAGCCGCCCCCTGTGGGAGCTGTACGTGATCGACGGACTTCCGGATGGCCGGATCGCCCATCTCACCCTCATCCATCACGCCACCGCCGATGGCGTCGCGTTCGTCCGGCTGCTGATGAACCTGCTCGATCACGACGCCGACGGCGGCCACGAGCCGATCCCGGAACCGACCACGGTGATCGCCCCGTCCCGGGCGCAGATGCTCGGCCACGCCCTCACGACCATCGCCACCCAGCCGCTGCGCCAGGGGCGTGTCGCGGCGAAGCTGTTGTCGGCGCTTCCTCGGATGGCGGGCACGTTGCAGCACGCCTCCCTCCGCGAGGCTCCGCCGACGCCGTTCAACGCCAAGATCGGACCGCACCGTGCGGTCGCGTTCACGTCGATCCCACTCGACGACGTGCGGGCCGTGAAGAACGCTGTCGGGGTGACGTTGAACGACGTCGTGCTGGGCACCTGCGCCGGCGCCGTCCTGGCCTACCTCGAACGGATCGAGAGCCTCCCCGAGGAATCGCTGCGGGCCATGATCCCGGTCAGCGTCCGCACCGACGAGGACCCCGACGCGTACGGCAACCAGGTGTCGGCGACGATCACGTCGCTGCACACCGACGTGGACGACCCGATCGAGCGGCTCCGGCTGATCAGCGAGAGCATGGCGATCGCCAAGCAGACCGCGACCGCGATCCCCGGCGACGTGCTGGGCGACCTGGAGGCGTTGGTCCCGTCGTTGATCGCCGAGTCGGCGGTTCGGCTGGTCGGCCACGTCAGGCCGTTCAACGTCGTGGTCTCCAACGTGCCGGGTCCACAGATCCCGCTCTACGCCGATGGGGCCGAGATGCTCCACTACTACCCGTTCGCTCCGGTCGTCGACGGTCTCGGCCTCAACATCAGCCTGTTCTCGTACGCCGGGCGGATCGAGTTCGGCCTCAACGCCTGCCGCGAGCTGGTCCCCGACGTCGGGGACCTGTGTGCGATGCTGCACGATTCCTTCGACGAGCTCCGCGCCGCCACCGGCGCCTGACGAGCCGTCGGGTCGCCCCGCTCGGCGCAGCCGAGGGTCCCTGCCGTCGTCGAGGACGCACGTCCGGTCGTTGCCCATCCAGCCGCCTACGGCTGACTCCGCCGTCGGGAAACTTGGGTCAGCCCTGACTCTAGGACGGCTACTATCTGACGATGGGGTGGCTCGGAAGTCGGCGGGCAAGGACGGAGCAATCATGAAGGCCGGGGAACATCAACTACACCTGCTCGGCGGGTTCCAGATTCTGGTGGACGACTGTGCCCATCCGGTCCCGACGTCGGCTGCGAAACTACTGGCCCTGCTGGCGATCCATGACAGGCCGATGTCGCGGGCACGGGTCGCCGGCACGTTCTGGCCAGATCTGTCCGATCGCCGTGCCTCGGCCAACCTCCGGGCTGTCGTGTGGCGGCTCCCGGCCGCACTCCGACCCGTCGTGGCGTCGACGGCGACCACGCTGGCGATCTCCGAAGCGGTCGATTTCGATCTTCGCGCCGCACGCCGCATCGTCCGCGACATCCTCGATCTCGACGAGCCGCACCGTCACGACAGCAGCTGCGTCGCATTGCTGTGCGCGCCGCTGCTCCCCGAGTGGGACGAGGAATGGCTCATGTTCGAACGTGAGCGAGTCCGGCAGCTCCACATCCATGCGCTCGAACGGCTCGGTGCCTCACTCCTCGAGCGGGGTGACGCACTCAGCGCCGTCGACGTCGGCGCAGCGGTGATCAGCACGGAACCGCTGCGCGAATCGGCCCACGGCCTGCTGATCCAAGCCCACCTCGCGGCCGGGAACCGCGCCGACGCCCGCCGATGCTACGACCGCTACTGCGACCTGGTCCGACGCGAGCTGGGTCTCGAACCGGCCCTGGGTTGGCCCGAGACCAACGCAGTGGCAACGCGACGTTGACAGACGGGTGACGCCCGAACGGCAGGCTGGAACTCGTGGTCGACCACGATCCTCACCACCCCAGCATTCTCGTCATCGCAGCCTGGCACGAGACCGACAGCCTGCGTGCCCGCGTCACACTGTCGGACCCCTCGCACGTGTCGGGTCGCTCCAGCGTCGTCGTGAGCAGCCGCGACCAGCTCCTCGATGTCGTCACCGGTTGGCTCGACGGGATCAAGGATCCGATCACCTCGGACGCAACGTGAGGCCCGCCGACGCGCCCCGACGGGCCAACACAGCGGCCTCGAGCCGCCCGACCAAATCCGGACTCGGCTGCACCCCGAGCTCACGCTCGAGAAGGTCGGCGTAGGAACGTAGCTGGCGGACGGCTTCGCAGACGTTGCCCTCGGCGAGATGGGCGTCGACAAGTGCCGCATACGCCGTCTCTCGCAGCGGTTCAAGGGCGATCGCACGCCACGCAGCCTCGACCGCGTCGGCTATTCGCCCGGCGCTCGTGTGACGCCGACTGAGCGCTTCAAGGCCGTGGAGTGAGAGCTGCCGCAGCCGTTCCCGCTCGAACAGGACCCAGTCGTCGTACCAACCAGGCAGAAGTTCGGCGCCGAACAACGCTGCGTCGATCGCCGGAGCCGATCCATCCCAGGTCTCGTGGGCGTCGGTCAGCTGATGCGACTGCCTGCTCAGCATGTCGATGTCGAGCACCGTCGTCGAGGAAAGCTGCAGACGGGTATCGCTCGGGTCGACGATGTCGTGGGCGCAGCGGCGGAGTCGCCAGAGTGCGGAGCGGAGACTGCCGAGCGAGCGGTCCTCCGAGACGTCGGGCCACAACACGCCGGCAACCTTGTGGCGGGTCACTCCGTGGCGCTGCAGGGCAAGGAACGCCAGAAGCCGTTCCGCTGCCCTCGGCAGCTCGACGCGGGCACCCTCGATTCGGAACTCGAAGGTGCCCAACAGGGACAATGACCAAACGCTGTTGCCATCGATACTCGTCATCACCCCTCGCTCTCGCCCGCCCCGATCCGATCGGACCATCAGACCTGATCGGCCGTTCCGAGACCGTCGATATCACGTCGCCAGTTCGTGTCACGTTCGTCGCGGTGGCGTCGCGTCGCTGCCGCGTAGCAATCGACCATCTGACAGGTGGGTGTGCCGGGACCTCGATCAGCTGTGCGAACGCCGCAAGCGCCGCTGGTTCAACCACGCCCAGAAGAGCGGCCGGGGCCCTCGCCCGGTCGAGCGGTGATCGCCAGGCCGGGTTACCGTCGTCGACCGAGCTGCAGTCGGCGACTGTGATGACCGATGTGACAGAAGGCACCCGGTTCGAGTTGCACGACATCGAGGCCGGCGGCGACGAACCGTTGCTGGGCGTCACGCTCGTCGACGGCCGGATACACCCGCTCGGCGACTTGACGGGTGACCAGGGAGGGATTGAAGGTGAAGTGAGCAGCGCCGCGCCGGTGGTCGTCTCTCTGATTCCAATCGATCGTACGACCAGAGATCATGTGGTGATCGAGGCATGGTTCGCTCCGGTGGCGCAACCTGACCTGACCGACGCCGGGATCGCGGAGGAAGGCCACCGCCCGGATCAGCGCCTCGTCGTCGACCGTGCAGGTCTCCCAGTCGTCCTCGAGGTGCAATAGATGCTCGACATCGGGATGGCCGGCCACGGCAGCCACGACCACGCTCGTCGCCATGCCGATCGTCAGTGGCTCGTTCTCGTAGGTCAGGATCCTGTCGATCCACTCTGCCTGCTCGAGGACACAGCGCGACAGCTCGTCGGGACCGTTGACCAGCGCAACGACATGCGCCGCCTGGACCTGCTCGGGCCACCTGCCCTCGAGGCTCTTGATCGTGCGCTCGAGGACGTCCGGGCGCCCGCCCGTGAGCAACGAGATCCCGAGCCGTTCGGCGACGGGCGCTGACGCGCCGGCCCGCGATCGGTTCCTGAGTACCGCCACACCTGTCGAATCGATCTGCTCGATCGATACGTCAAAGCGAAAACGGTCCGCCCAGGCCTCCAGGCACTGCCGTTCGTCCGGCCGGTTGGCGTCGAACAGCCACAGCTCCCAGTTCCGTCGACGATGCCCGGCCACCGCTGGGAGAACAGCAATCCGACCTCCGGCACCGAGCGGCGGTCCGTCGACGACGATGAAATCGAACGTTCCGGCCGGTTGCCCGCTGTACCAAGGCCCGGTCCCGCACGCGTGCGACGCGTCGACGAGCGGTGCCACCACGACTTCGGCGACGTCGTCGACACCGGCAGAGCGAAGCATCGCAGTGGTCCGCTCGGCATGTTTCGGATCGTGTTCGAGGCTGACGACGCGCCCTCCATAGCGGGCCACCGCAACCGCTTCGACCACCGTCGACAGTCCGCTGCCGACGTCGAGGATCCTCTTGGGGCGGGCAGACGAGAGCCGGTGGTGCAACTCGAGCGCCCCCATCGGCGAGATCGACCACTTGGGGTTCGCCGAACCGTGCAGCGCCAGAATTTCGTGCACGTCGGGCAGCCGCTTGCGCACCGCCACTGGCTCACCGGCTGACCGTCGCGGTCGTCACGGGCGCGGGCTCCCCTCGAGCCGCGCGAGCAGGTTCGACAGACGTTCTGTCTCCTCTCGAAGGGCGATGCTGTCGGGCTGACCACGGCCGGCCAGGACGACGCTACGGATGATCGAACCGGCGTCGGTGGCGGTTCCGGCGTCGGTGGCGGAGTACATCCGCTTCTGCAGCGCCCGCAGATCATTCACGACTCGGCGCCGTTCTGGTGTGTTCCATCCGGTGGTCGGCGATGTACTCAGCGAGCCACTCCGGATGTTGCGATGGTAGAGCGGCTCAGCCACCGAGACAATGCTTCCTCCGGACAAGAGCACCAGGTTCAGCACCGATGTGTCGAAGCCGATCCGATGACCCGCGTACCACCCACCGATCGACCGCAGACACTCGGTGCGGTACAGGCCTTGGTGCCCCGCACGGTGCAACAGCGTCGGACTGGCGGGATCGTTGAGATGTGGCCAGCCGATGCGCGCGACGTCCGATCCTGACCTGACCGGCCGTCGTGATGGACGACCTCGCTCACACATGCGTCGGCACCGGAGCGCTGCAGCTCGCCGAGCGGGCGCGCGAGCCCGCGTCGGTTCACTCCAGTCATCGGAGTCCTGGACGAGGATGTACTCACTGGACGTGGCGTCGAGCACGACCTGATCGGCGAAATAGCGACCCCCAGTTCGCCGCCAGAACGTGCTGCACGAGCCGCGGGTCGTCGATGCCGTCGATCACCTCGGCGCCACTGGGGTCACCGTCGAACACCACGACGCACGTAAGGTTGTGATGAGTCTGGGCGAGGATGCTCTCGACGGCCCCCGCAGATGCTCACCCGAGCCGTGATGTGGAATCGAGACGGTGACATGCGGCGTGGCGACGGTCGGCGATGCCGCGTCCGGCCGGGATCTCGTGGTCGTGCTCAGAGCCGTCTCGGGCTCCTCCTGCTTCTCGATCTGGGGCAAGAACGGCGGCGGCCGGCGCCGCAGATCGCCCGGATCTCAGCACCCGGCACACTGGTCCAGCGCTGACCGGTGGTTCGCTTGGCGCTCGTGTTGGCGGCGTGAATGGTGGCGACGTAAAGGTCGAGGCGGTCGATCGCGTGGACGAGCCGGAGCGAGCTTGCCCACACGAACTGGGTGTCTTCCCCCTGGCGGACGTCCGGGAACGGCTGAGCTTCCACAGGCTCACGGATAACACATCGTCCCGCCAGCCACCCACGGACGGGCTCGCGCCGGGTACCGGTAGCGCCACCCACGGTCGGTCGCCGGTTCGTAGAACGGTATTCGATCGCGAAGGCCGCACACGTCGGCGCCACTGTCGAGCAGCGCCGACCCTGCACCTCGGCGCGGATCGAGGTGACGACCAGTCGTCGTCGTCCCAGTGCACGATGACATCACCACGGGCGGCCCGGCAAGCAGCGTTGCGTTTGGCGCCGGTCTTGAGCCGTTGATCAAGCCGGACGTAGCGGATCATCGGGTCGTCAGGAACCAGGTCTGCAATCGGATCGGTGCCATCGTCGACGATCACGAGTTCCCGATCGGGATACGTCTGCGACCAAAAACCGTCGATCGCATCCGGCACGAACCGCCGCCGATCGAACGTCGGCATCACGCACGAGACGAGGGGGCGAACAGCCTGCGTCATTCAAACACCTCTGCTCCTCGTCGAACCGGGTCACCGACGACCCCCTTGAGTGAGCGACCGAGGCTCTGAATCGCGCTGCGAACATCAAACGGCCCCGGGGTGTTGAGGGCTTCCTCGGATCCGTCGACCCTTCGACGTCCAAGGCGATCCAGTGTCAGCGTCGGGGACCTGGCGAAGTGCGATCTCAAGGGACGCTCGCGCATCCGGGGGAACGCCAACAAGATCGTCTTCGGAAGCGATGCGGGCGAAGGCGTCGCTGGCATAGACCGGTCGAACCTCGGCATAGATCAGTTCGCCAGGCCCGTTGCTCGCCACGGCGCTGGCGACGACATTCTCGAAGGTCTTCCACCAACTCCGATTCGATCGACGTTCCTGTGGCACGAGATTCTCTTCGCCTCCGTGGTCGCGCTTCGGCTTCACCAACTCCGATTCGATCGACGTTCCGTGGCACGAGATTCTCTTCGCCTCCGGCTCCGCCGTACCGAGCCGCAATGAGGTGACCGGCATCGAAACGGGTCGAAATTCCCCACGTGCCGAGTATCGAGTTCAACCCCTCCGACACATTGGTCTGGGCTGCGACGTTGCGACTGTTTGCTGTGTTTGTGAGCCACCCGTACGCCTTCGTCGCACGACCGAAGCTGTCCATTGCCCCGTACCGGATCTCCCCCTCATTCGGAGCGATCACGTTCGTCGAAATCACGACGTCGCCAACATCCTCCTCGGGGCTGGCAGTGGCGATGACATCGAACTCGTTCTCCGCCCCCTGTCTCGGCCGAAGCAAGAGCGACTGCAGGCCCGCAGGCTGGTACCGGCGATGTACCGAGTCGAGGTAGTCCTGAGCCTGATCAATGCCGGAGAACGGTTCTGCCATTCGCGGCGCTATCTCCTGTTCGACCCGGTCCTTGATCTCATCGGGCGACAGATCCTCCGGGACGGGTTCGTCGTCGGGGCCACCGCCGATCATGGCGAGGACGCTGTTGACCATCGCTTCGAGTCGGTCGAGCAGCCAATCGAGAGCCTGGTCGACGACGCTGCGAACCCGGCCGATGATCTCGGCGATCTTCTCGCCGATGTTGCCGAGCCCGACCTGGTTGGCAAGGAAGCCGATCGCGACCGGGATCGCCGCCGCGAGGCCACCCTCCATGCGCGCCGCCCCCGGCTCGATGTCGCCGGCGGCCACGGCAGCCAGCGTGGCGACATAGCTGTCGACGATCTCGAGGATGTCGCGCAGATACTCGATCGCGGACTGGATCGCATTGAAGAATGCGATGAAGCCGTTGACGACCGCCATGATCCCGGTCGGGTCGAGCATGCTCAGCATCTTGGCGATCACCCGGTTGACGATGGTTTCCATGATCCAGTCGGTCGCCGCCTGCAAGACGGTGTTCCACAAGTTGCTCAACTGACCCTCGACGTACTCCCAGATCGCTACGATCCCACGTTCGGCAACGTCACGCACGAGCGACCAGATCCCGACGACCTGGTCGATCGCCCCGCGAATGCGGTCGACGGTCTCCTGGCCGAAGCGTTCGGCGAGCTTCTCCCAGATTCGATCGACGGTGATGCCGAGCACCTGCAGAACGGTGTCGAGGATGGACTCGAACGACAGGTCTTCGGGCGGTTCGATACCGGCCGAGCGAAGCCCTCGGAAGAGCCAGTCGACGAGACCATCGGCGAGGTGGGTGAGGATGTTGTCGAAGAAGTTCGAGAAGCCGAGTTTGACCGCCGCCAGCATGTTCATCAGGAAGCCGACCGGATCGGCCTTGATCTGCTCGAACGCCTGCATTGCGTTGTCGATGATCCGGCCGATCAGGTCGGTCGGGAAGTTCATCAACGCCAACAGCAGCTCGAACATGGTGCGCAGGACGACGCGGATGAACGCGAACAACCGTGACACCGGCTCACCGAACTGGTCACGAATTCGGATGAACACCCCGATCGGGTCGATCAAGGTGTCGATCGTGACGACGGTCTCCCAGATCCCGGTGAACAGCCCGACGATGAACTCCCACGAGATGCCGAGGTCGGACAGCGCCCCCTCGATCCGCGCCCCGGCCTCACCGATCACGCCGGTCTCGGCGAGCTTGGAGTAGATCGCATTGCCTCCGGGGAGCAACGTGATGAATCCGCGGATGATGTTGACCGCGGTCCGCAGCACCTCTTCGCCGGTGAACGGGTTGCGCTGCAGGATGACCGTGAGGAGGTGGAATCCGGGGACCTCGTCGACGAAGCTTGCCAACCACCCGAGCAGGGCGTCCTTGATCAGCTGGATGACTTGCGTCGCGACCGTCGTCGCGAAGTCCCAGACGCGTTGGAGGAAGGCACCCGCCCGGAGCACGAGCGCCGGCAGGGTCGTCGGAAGATCGGGCAGGTTGGCGGGCTGGATCGCATCCCACGCCGCCGAGAACAGCGACGACAGCTCGGTCAGCAGACCAAAGAATGTCGCCACCTGCGTGTCGAGCCAGTCGGCCGTTGTCTGCAAGGTGCCGCGCACCCGCATCTGCTCGAGTTCCTGCTCCCTCCCGATCAACATCAGGAAGTCCTCGAGGATCTCGACCGTCGTGGCCTGGACCTCTTCACCCCTGAGCGGGTCGTAGTGCAGGATCTTCTTGATCAGGTCCCACGCCTTGTTCTCGGCGAGCAGGCCCTCGGCGACGCCGATCAGAGCATCCTTGATCAGCTCCATCAACCGCGACACGACCGACGAGGCGAAGCCGCGCACATCGTCGAGCAACCGACCCGCGTGACGTCGCAGGACGCCGATGTTGTAGTCGAACGGATCGAGCCGGATGAAGTCCATTTCATCCCAGGCCTCGTCGATGGTGCGCTCGAGTCGCTCCAGTGACAGGTCGAACGTGGCGAGCTGGCCCTCGATGAAGTCGAACGCCGGTTGCAGGACGTTGAGCTCTTTGAGCTGGTCGAAGACGAAGGTGCCGGCGGGCACGAGCCCCATCAGCCCCTCCACGAGAGTCATCGCCGAGCGTTGGACGCTGGCTCCCCGCAGCGGGTCGTACTCGATGATGTAGGTGAACAGCGTGTAGCCCGGAACATGGCGGGCGTAGTCGGCCAGTTTGTCGGTGATGAAGTCCGGCAGCAGTTGCACCTCAGCGGGCGACCGGCTGATCGGCGATGTGCGGTGGGTGGCGCCGCCTTGCTGCACCACATGGGTCGATTCGTGGGCCATCAACGAGACGTCGAACGGTGACTCGCTGCGGTTGAGGAAGATGTTGTTGCCGACGGTGAAGGCACGAGCGCCGAGACTCGTCGCGGCATGTGATGCGTTGGACCCTGTATGGACACGAACCCCCGACAGGTTGGCGCCGAGGTGGGGTTCGATGCTGCTGCGGACCGACCGCGACATCGGCACTCCTCCACCTGGATGAGCGATCGTCGACGCTGTCCGACTTGTCATCCGTGGGGTGCGTGAGCGACCGCCGCCACTGCCACCCCCTCCGGCGCCATCCTTCCGCTGCACCTCCTCACCCTCGACGCGCTGCACCTCCTCACCCTCGACGCGCTGCACCTCCTCACCCTCGACGCGCTGCACCTCCTCACCCTCGACGCGCTGCACCTCCTCACCCTCGACGCGCTGCACCTCCTCACCCTCGACGCGCTGCACCTCCTCACCCTCGACGCGCTGCACCTCCTCACCCTCGACGCGCTGCACCTCCTCACCCTCGACGCGCTGCACCTCCTCACCCTCGACGCGCTGCACCTCCTCACCCTCGACGCGCTGCACCTCCTCACCCTCGACGCGCTGCACCTCCTCACCCTCGACGCGCTGCACGGAGCGTTGTGCTGGGCCACCTCGCGGCGACGACAGCGCCATCGCTCCCCCTGGCGATGACCCCGATGTCACCCGGGCTGCAACGGCATCAGCCTCGCGTTCCATCGGTTCGCCCGGTTCGGAGACCCGCATCTTCATCTGCGGCATGGCGATCCGTGGCCCGCCGGTGGCCACCGGACGGGCGCCGGCCGGCGTCGAGGTACGAGGCCGATGACTGGCATCACCACCGTTTCCGGACCGTCGCCGTGGTGCAGGCGCGCGGGCGTGCGTCACGCGATCACCTGCTGGAACGAGCGGGCGTGCGACACCGCCTGGCGTCGACCGCTCGGATCGTAGGGCGACGACGCGCCGGCCTTCTGGTACTCGCTCGCAACAGCCTGCTCGAGGTGCCTCGACGACACCGGCCGCCGCTCACCGACCGCGAGAAGTGTGGCGTGGAGCACGGCGTTGCGAATCTGTCCTCCGGTCATGGTGCAGCGCTGCGAGATCTCGACGATCAACGAGTCATCGACGAGGTGGTCGGGCGGCAGATGCAGGCGCCAGATCTCGGTCCGCTCACGCGTCGTCGGCGGCAGGAAGTTCACGACGACGTCCATGCGGCGCTGAAAGGCGGCGTCGATGTGCTCGGCGGCGTTGGTCGTGACGACGACGATGCCCCGATAGTGCTCGAGTCGTTGCAGGAGGTAGTTGGTCTCGAGGTTGGCGAACCGATCGTTCGAGGAACGCACCTCGGTGCGGCGTCCGAGCAGTGAGTCACCCTCGTCGATCAGGAGAACGACATCGAGTTCCTCAGCGGTGGTGAGCACACGATGGAGGTTCTTCTCGGTCTCACCGATGTACTTGTTGACGATCGCCGCCAGGTCGACCCGGTGGACGTCGAGGCCGAGCCGATTCCCGAGGATCTTGGCGGCGAGTGTCTTGCCGGTGCCGCTCGCGCCGGTGAACATGGCGCGCACGCCGATTCCGGTCCCTCGACCGTACGCCACTCCCAGCGACGCACCGAGCGACTCACGGTGTCGGCAACGTGCCTCCAGTTCATCGAGTTTGTGGGCCGTGAAGTCTCCGACGACAACGTCGTCCCAGTCACCGGCCACGTCGAGGCGGGTGGCGAGTGTGTCGAGTAGTTGCCGGTTCAGTTCCGAAGCCGCAGCTCGGACATGGTCGAGCGTCACCGCTTCGACGTCGTCGAGGCGGGCGAGCGCGACGGCCGAGCCTGCGACACGAGCGATGTGCGCCCCCTGCAACCCACATGCTTCCGCGATGCCGTCCAGATCGTCGACCGGGTGGTCGCCGAGCGCAGCCGCCCAACGACGCACACGCCCGGACCGATCGAGACGAGGGAACTCGATCGAGATCGCACGGTCATGGCCCTGGCGGTCGATGCCGCCGGTCGCATCGACCACCGCAACGATCGGACCGACGAGCCCAGGCGGTCGCGGGATCTCGACCGTCTCTCCAGGGGAAAGGTCGAGTACGACGACCGGCACCGCGTCGAGCGCGACCGCCAAGGGCCCGAGGGCGGGCCAACTGCCATCGGCGAGACGGTGCGCAGCGACCGTGACCGTGCCCCGACCGGTACAACCGACGATCGCCCCGACGAGGTCGAGTCGATCCGATCCAGTTGCGCCCCGAACCACGACCAGGTCGATCTCGTCGAGCCCCGCTCCGACACGTCGACCTCGCGACACCAACTCGTCGGGCACGATCAGATCGTCGAACAGCGGCAGATCGCCACACGGCACGTGTCCGGCGACGCGTGCAGCTGTGCCCGCCACGACGTCCCACAACTCCTGATTCGGTCGCAGCAGCCATTCCGATCTGGCGGCATCGCGATTCGAGACATCGACGAGGCCGGTGTCGATGAGGCGTCGGAGGCTCGCCGATGCGACACCGCCGTCGTCCGTAAGACAGGGCGAGGAGAACGCGACGAGAGCCTCGAACGAGGGCCGGCGCTCGCCACTGACGGACGCGAACACCTGAGAGAATCGCGAATCCTCCTCGACGAGCCCCGAGAGGACGAACTGGGTTCGCCCGACCATTGCGACACCGAGTCGGTCGGAGAGACGGCACAGCGGCAGGTCGGCCGATGCGGCGCGCTCCCACGCTTCGATCTGTTCGACCCACCAACGGTGAGTGTCCTCCCAGGACATCCCGGCCGGCACGAACGGCATCGCCGAATCGAGATAGCCGAGTAGGAACGGGTGGCGATCGAACACGGGCTTGAGATCACCGGCCGCGCGTCGCAGGTGATCGACGATCATGAACACAGCGGCATGCACGTTGACCTGGAAGTGGGTCAGCGGCGTCAGCTCGAGCTCGGCGAGTCGGTGGCGGCGCGTCGCATCACCGATCGAGTCAGCCTGCGGCTCGGTCGAAGCGTCGGTCACACAGGCCTCCCGGGGGGTAACTCGTCATCGAAGTGGAACGTGATCACGCGCCCGAATGCCGGCACCCAACCCGGATCGCGATCGAATCCGGCTCGCCGAACCTCGACGGTCGCGGAGTCGAGCGGGAGATGAACGTCGACGTGGGTTCGGCCCCACGCGAGCAGCGACGGCCGACGGAACAGAGCGTCGGGCAGCGCGTCGATCTCGCAGTCGAGACGCTCGGCGAGGATCGACCCGATCGCGGGCACGACCGTACGAAGCAGGCGGCGGGCGCCCTGTCGCGCGTCGCGGGCGAGCGTGTCATCGATCGACCAGGAAGCACCGGCCGAAGTACCGGCGGTGGGCCAGCCGGTCGGAATCGTTGCCGGACGCCTGGCCGGTAGCGACCTTGCCAGCTCCAATCCGGCGTGGCCGCCTCCGAGGTCGGCGAGCACCTCCCAGATCGGGTCGCGCTGATCTGCGGCGGTGAAGGGCAACAGACTGCGAGCCACGAGTTCGAGCGCACCCCAAGCGCCCACGGTGCTCGACAACTTCCAAGTCGGTTCGAAGACGTCGGGGAGGTCGAGTTGGCGGGCCAACTCGACCAGGAAGAACACGCCCCCCAACGCCGAGACGACACCATCCGCGATCGATTCGGTGTCAGTGCCGGCGTTGCGCGGATCGGCCCACTCGACGGCGGCCCCGGGCGTGTCGAGGATGTCGACGGCCGACGCAACGTGATCCGTCGTCACTTCCCGGGTGTCCTTCGCCCGCCACATTCGTTCGCGGTTGAGCTCGTCTGTTTCCGGCTCCATACTGACAACCGGACCGGCCAGCACATCGTTCGGTGTCGCAGCTGGGTGCGCAGAGGAACCCTCGGCTGACGACGCCGGCGCCGACGAGCCCAGGATGAAGGCCTGAGGGGAATTCGTGGCATCGCTACCGGCGTCGGTCGCCGGACCGACCGGCAACTCGCCGTCTGCGTCGTGCGACAAGTCGTCGACGGCTGCTCCGGTGATCAGTTGGGACACGAAGCCGTGTGACCGGGCGGAGACCGGGGCGTCGACCATTCGAATCGCCAAGGCCTGCAGCACGGCGGGCGCTGCGCCGGGCGGTACGAGCACGACCGGTCTCCCGCTGCGCTCGTCGCGTTGCCTGCTCGATCGACCGGCGGTGGGAGGAGTCGCCGAGGCTTCGCTTCGTTCCCCGATCGAGTCGGCCACCTCTGGCAGGTCGTGAGCCGCTGCGATCGCGGCGATGACGCGTCGCGCCTCCGGGTCGGACAGCTTGATGAGGATGTCCCTCCGTCGATGACGCCGAACGATCTCGGTGATCACCTGGGGGGCGACCCTGGCATGCTCGACCAACGTGTCGGCCACGCCGTCGCCCAGTTCGAGGTGGCGTTCGATCGAACGCCACCACCAGCGAAGGGCGACAACGCCGTCCGAGCAGTCGACGAGGTACATCGCAAGCAGCTCGACCAGGTCGCGGGCGACCACGGCCGGCGCCGTCGCCGGGACCGTCCGCCCGTCGAGTGGCACCGCCGATCGCCAGCACCGATCGATCTGGTCCTGCAGGCGAGCCTCGAAATCCATGGCGTCACGAGGTGACGCTGTGTCGAGCGTGCCCACGAGACGACGCACCAGAAGGATCGCTCTCGGGGATGGTCCAGCGGAACGCCAATCCATCCGTTCGACAGCCGACGTCACCGCCAGGCGCGAGGCCGGCGTGTCGATCGGACCGCGAAACCGCACGGTGCCGACCGTGTCGGGGAGCGTGGCGCTGGCCGTCACATCACGATCCCGATGTCAATGCACGGAGTCGACCGATCACCGCGCGACCGATCGCAACGGCACGCTGCGCGAGCCGACGAAGTACCCCGATCAGGTCGGCGCACCCGGTTCCGCCGCCCGGTTCGACAGCTTCGACGACGGTCGTGATCTGCGCCGTACCTTCCTCAGGGACCTCGATCCGATAGAGGCGCTCGGATAGCGGCGTTGCGCCTTGAATCTCGTCGCGCCATCCGTCGAGTCCACCAACGTGGTCGACGTAGAAGCCGAACGCCGTGCCCGGCTGGACAACACGAAGGGTGCGTCCCTCACGGTTGACGTCGAGACCGGTGTCGTGGAACACGTGATACCTGATCGTCGGCTGCAACTCGAGCCGGATGTTGGGATCGCCCGGTACCGCTGCCGACACGGCGCGCATGGCGCCTCGGTTGTCAGGGCTCGACACTGCCGCCCGGTGTCGTTCGAGATCGCGCTTCGGGTCCGACCCGTCGTCCCGACCCGGCTCGCCCGTCGGCACGGGTGGCATATTGAGCTTTTCGACCAAGATGTATGCGGGTCTGGGAGTGCCCGGAACCGGGCTGCGACCCAGACCTACGTTGCTGATCGTCGCCGCCCGCTCGAATCGCGATGCAGAGACGAAGTCCATGTTGCGCCACACGCTCGCCGGATTGAACACGTGGGCACCACTGAGTGTGACGAGGATGCACTGATGCCTCGGCTTCGAACCCGTCGGCGGGAACATTGCGGCTTCGCCGGCGCTCAATTGCCATCGCATCGTGATCGAACCCTTCGTGCCGTCGGCGATGCTGCCGGTGTTCGACGCCGGATTCGTCGATCCACCTGTCGCGAGGGATCGGCATCCACGGCGGCGTTCGGGTCGGCGACCGAACCCCAGTCCGCGATCCGGAACTCGGCGGTGATCTCGCCGGGGTTGACGGTGCCGCCGGTGAGGTTTTCCGGCTTGGCCTCGAACACGTTGTCGGAGATCAGGTTCATCTTCGAGGTCGGCGAGTTCTGGGTGCCGACGTCGGAGGTGCTGAGTTTGACGAACCCGGTCGTGTCACATGCCGGATCGCCTGGGCCGGTGCTGAGATGGAATTCGCCCCACTGGGCAGGATCCGGCACGTTGAGCACGCTGGGAAAGCCGCAGAAGTCGCCGACGCAGGCATCACGTGGCCAGCTGTACGGCGCCAGCAGATCGCCCGGCAGCTCGACCGACACCTCGAACCACATCCGGAAGGTATCGGCGAGGTCTAGATGGGTGTCGACATTGCCGGCGCCGACCGGCACTCGCATCTGGACGGCCCAGCGGTGCGAAACGCTGTCGAGCCAGGCGTGCGTGTTCTGGGCGATCCACGATGGTGGTGCTCCGCCGTTCTCGCTCCAGGCGCCGACCGCACCGCCACCGGCCGGCGCCGTGAACACCGAGACGGGCCCGACGGGTGCTGCGCTCACGGTGCCGGGAGAGGTGGCCGGCGTGATGCGCAACACGATCGCGTCGCCCGAAGCGCGTGTGAACCCGACATGGATCGCGTCATCGAGGACGCTGTTGACATCGTCGGCCTTGACCCACCACGACAGATAGACGAAGCGGTCTGCGCCGACAGCGTCGTACAGCACGCGAAACACGACGTCCTCATCGGTCGCCGAGCCGAACCCCGGGGAGGTCGCCGCCGAGCCACCGCAGCAACTTGTGGGCGCCGGTTCGATGGCGGGGTAGCCGATCGACAGGTGCCCCTGCCATCTCGGATCGTCCAACCCGAGTGGAGTCGACACCGAGTCACCGGCGGTCCACGCCGTGTGCCCGTTGAGGGCATCGATGCCGGGCCAGGTCGGCGGCTGGCCGTTGAGGCCGGGAACGCCGATCGCTTCAGGGATGCACAGGGCCATTTCGGTCCTCCTTCGTTGGGTTGGCGGTGATCACAGCGCCTCCAGGGTGAATGTGACGCGTGCGTCCAGGGTCTGCCCGTCGCGTCGGACGACAAGGGTGACGGGCGACGGCGGCGGCGCAGTGGGGCTCTCCCGGCGGACCGTGACGATGATGTTTCGGGTGGCGACCCCGTCGCCCGCGAACTCCGAAATCGGGATCGGTGGGATCGTGCCGCTCAACGGCTCGGACAGCACGCTCATCCACGGCGCCGCGAACGAGGTCGGGTCGACGGTGACCAGGTAGCTGCCCGGTTGGGTGAACTCGGCGATGATCTCGATGTTGGCCTGGGCCTGGTCTGCCATCTGCACGGTGCTTCCATCGAACGTCGCCGTGGGTCCTGGTTCGACCGAGAAGTCATTGGTCAACAGCGTGATCGTCGAATCTGCGGGTGGCGTCGCGACATCGGTCTGGAAAAGGCGCGTGTTGTTGTCGACGATGTCGCCGGCTCGCGCACCAAAGCTGATCGTGAACTCGCCGAGATCGGGGATCGGGTCGATCTCGACGACGACGGTGATCTCGTCGTCCGTGTCCATCCGCACCGGCCCGGTGATCGGAGCTCCGGCATTGTCCACGAGACGGGCTGCGTCGACGGCGGCGGCCGTGCCGTCGAGGAGCAACTCGACATCGACAGCCGGGGTCACTGCCGAACGCACCGTGTAGATGATCCTGCCTGGTCGGGTGCGCTCGAGTGTCGACGGGTCGACCGACTGCCAGACGACGTGGAGGGCACCGACAGCAGTCTGGTCGGGGTGGCCGATGACAACCGGCACCGAATCCGACCCGGCGTTGCTCGTGACCTGAAGGTTGACCTCGCTCCCCTCTGGGTCGACCTGGAGGTTGGAGGGAACGTCGACGACGAGCCGAGTGTCGGAAGACCCCGGAAGGGGGTTGGCCGGGCGATCGTCGAAGCGCACTCGGGCATCGCCCGTGGTGAACCCGAACTGTCGACCACGGATCTCGATCCGCTGCCCGATGTGGAGTGCTCCGCCCGGGAAGACAGCGTCGATGACCAGCTCGTCGTCGATGAAGTCGAGTCGGCTCGTGGAGAAGGCAAGGTGATCGACCGTGCCGGACACCGGTTCGACGACTGCGTAGAGGTGCACCACCTCGCCGCTTGCGAGATCGATCGCCCCATGGTGGAACGACTCATCGAGGAGTGCACCCACGAGAGCAGGATCGATCGGCACCGGACCGCGGACGACGACATCTCCGAACACGTCCGGAGCGAAGCCGGCCCTGCCGGCCCGGGAGATCGGGATCAGCCCGGCGGCAGGGAGGTATCGGAATCGGTCGGCGATCACGAACGCCTCACGTTGTGCCACGGTGAGATCCGACAGGATCGCCGAGAGGTGCTCCTGGAACTGGGCGAACGAGGCTCGTCCCACTGCGGCCCGCCGTCCCGATCCGAGCGCCTGAACAGCCGTGAACGCGGCGTCGATCATCGGTTGCCGCCGGACCGACCAGTTGTCGACGAAGTCGACGCCGTCGAACGACCAGGTGAGGATTGCGATCGGTACCTCGCACGGCGAGCAGTGGACCAGACCGGAGCTCGGCGATCGCCCCCTGTTCGAGCACCGCTGGGCTACCGCCGAACGGGTCGAGGGCTCGGGCCGATGTCGTGCGCGTGTCGAGGAACAGGTGAGCAAGGATGTTGCGAGCAGCGTCGGACGAGCCCACCGCACCGACGCCGTCGAGCGCCGAGACGTCCGAAGCGTCGTGTCCGAGGTCGACCGCCAGCCCTGGCGCATCGACGCCGACGAGCCGGAACGAGACACCGTCGACCGTGTACTTGGGGCCGCATTCCGTAGCCACTCCGTTTCCGAACGCCGACACGCCTGCGACACTCGACCGAGATCCCGTGGCCGGGCGGATCACCAGGAGGTAGACGCCCGTCCCCGTCGGACTGTTGGAAGCGAGCGGCTGGCAGACGGTGAAGAGGTCGTCGCCGTGAGCGGTCTCCGGAGGCACCACCAACGAGACGGTCACGTCGACCGGCAGGTCGACGACCTGCCCCAGCGCGTCGATGGCCAGCCCGGCGGCGACTTCGACCTGTCCCAGCGTGGTCGACTTGGTGACCTGCATCCCGTGCGCAACACCGCTGCCGAGGGCGCGACCGAGTTGGCGCCGTGCCAGCTGGTTGGCGAGCTGCTCGTCGCGAAGATCCTCAGCGGTGAGGACCCGACCGTTCCAGAACGCGATGTGGGCGAGCCCCTGCTCGATGAAGGCGGTGTCGAGTGTGACCTGTTCCATGGCGCCGTCCTCACCGGAGCCGATCCACGACCAGGGTGAACGACGTCACCGTCTCGCCACGATTGCCCGACTGGCCGACGAACCAGATACCGAACCGATTCGCCCAGTCGAGCACTGGGGTCCCATCGGTCAACCGAAGCTGTTCGAGGTCGAACGTGAAGCGCAGCGGTGTCGAGTCCTGGTTCACCTCGACGACGAAGACATTCCTGATGATCGGGTTGATGGTCTCCGGTCCGACGCGCCGTAGGAACGTCCCGTTGCCCGTCTCGCGATGGACGATCAGGCCATCGTCGATGGCGGCGATCTCTGCCTGGTTGCTGGGGGCATCGAGATTGAACCACAGCGCGTAGAACCGGTCGCCCATGGGCTGGATCGTCACGAACGGCAGGATCCAAGGCCGCCCGGCGACCCAACGTCCTTCGCGCAGGATCAGGACATCGCGTTCCTCCGGGTCGCGGGCATCGAGCGGCGTCGCTTGGATCGCACCGAGCCGCGGATCTGGGTAGCGCTCGCGCAGGTCGCCGCCGGCGTTCTGGTTCTGAACGATCGGTTGCCCGTTGCCGTTCGAAGGTGGCAGGTCGGTGAGTCGGTTGCTGCCTGCACTCAAGTTGCCCGACAGCGGGCGCGAGCCGTCGGCGAGGAGGTAGTGCGGATGGTCGTCGTCACCGAGCCCGGCCAGGGCACCGTGATCGGTCACCCCACCGCCACTCTCCACATCGGCGATCCAGTTCGTACCGTCGAAGCGGATGATGTCGTTCGCCGCTGGACCGGCGCCGAGGTCGACATCGTCGAGTTCGGCCAGGCTGTGATCGTGGTCGGGTACCTCCTGATCCGAGCCGACGGCGAACAGCGCCTCCTGCAAGAGCCGTGTGCTGACGAGGATCGGTCGATCGGCGTCGACGACAGCCGCGGCAGCGACGCCGGCTCCACTCGGACCGTCGATCAGGTCGAGATCGACCCGTGCCAGCAGTACGCAGACGTCGTCGGGCGCCGGCAGGCAGGCTTGGGCGGCGACGACCTCCGGCCGTCGCTCGACGGCCCAGTCGCGCAGCAGCGCAGCAACGCCGTCCATGTCGGGCGGCGACCCTCCAGACACGTCGAGCATGCCGTGCAGCTCGTCAGCGAGGTCGGCAAGGCTGTCAGCGCTGCCGGGCGCCACCTCGCCGACGATCGGCGGGGGTTCCAGGGTCAGGCGCAGCTCGAACGAATCGAGGATCCGCGACGCAGCCCGGGAGTCCTCGGCCGACAAGCACGAATCGGCGGGGATCGGCACCTCGTCGGTCTCGCACTCGGTCCAACACAGCGACACGTACACGCCGAGCGACGGTGGGATACCGCCGCTGAGCTCCTCGGCGGCGTGTTCCTGAACCCACGCGGCGAGCGATGCGCAGTATTCGACAGGGACGCAGATCAGTCGGCCTGCCGGGTCGACCGCAAGCCCTGGCTGCACGTGCAGACGACCGGTGACATCGTCGAAGCTGACGCCGAGACCCGACACCGTGCCGTACCCGTGCAGTGCTCGGGTTGCATGGTGATCACGCTCGCGATGGTGAAACTGATCCTGACGGAACTCGTCTTCGCCGAGCACGAGTCCCAACCGATAGTTGACTCGCTTGTGCGGATCGAGTCCGGTTGTGCCGACGCCATTGGGTGTAAACCCGCTCATCAGAAGCCTCCTGTTCCAGCCGGCTCGACCGCCGACCGCTCGATTCGGTCACGGCCGAGGACCACACGGTCATCGAGCCGCCAGGTCCGTCCGCCGGGGGTCGCCGCATGCGCGAGTCGGCCACTGCCGAGCACCAGGTCCACGTAGCGGCCACCCTCCCCGACGATCGTCTCGAAGCCGACCCTCGCCTCACCGACGCGAAGCGCGGCCCAGTACGGCTGGACGTCGACGAGGGTGTGCACCGGTCGCTCGACCTCGACAATGCGCTGCACACGTCCGAGCCGCTGAAGCCGCTCCTCGTCCGAGTCCTCAAGCCGGATCGGCACGAGCACCGTCAGCGCGATGAGCAGCCGTTCGCGTCGGAAGCACGGACGACACGAACATGATCCAGTCCTGCAACGGCGGACCATCGGCCGGCAACGAACCGGGGAACGACAGCGCCCCGAAGTCCGATGGCCCGCCGCTCGTCAGGTTCCAGGCACTGCGGTAGTCGTCGATGCGCCGATATCGCTGCTCGAGGAACGATCGATATACCGCCAGGTCGTCGTCGGAACCCACGTCTGCGTAGGTGACGACGAGCTCGCTTCGCACGAAGTCGTGCCAGTCGGCTGCTGCGGTGGCACCGGCGGGGGTCAATACGGGGAACCTCGGCCGGGTGCCGACCACCCAGATCGGTACGTCCCACGCAGCGGCGACCGCAGCGCTCAGGGTCGTCCCGGGAGGCACCGGGTAGCGATCGGCGAGGAAACCGCGCCACCGGGCCGTCAGCTGCGAGCCACCGTCGCCGAGTTCCCAGCGCGGCGCCGACGGGTTCAACCGTGGCCCGGCGAGATCGTTCGGGTCGCCGAAGACGACCCCGGGCACCGAGCGGGTGCGAAACGCCTCGACGATCCGGACGTCGAACGGGTAGGCACTCGTCGCATTGTCGAAGATCTCGTCGGTCGGGCATGGATGCGTCGCCAGACGGATCGCCTCGATCATGCCGCGCTGGGTGCCGCGCCTGGTGAACATACGGGCAGCGTGACGGACGAACAGCCGGGTTCTTGCGTCATCCCAGTCGGGCTCGATCGTTGCGCCTATCCACGAGGCGAGCCACGGGAGGAATTCGGCGTCGATCGTGGTCGGGTCGAGGACACGCTGGACGTTGGTGATCCGGCCCTCGAGGGTGGTGTACATCCCTTCTACGTTGGCGAGGTAGCGGTCGAGGAAGGAGGCCGACTCACGATCCTCGCGGAAGATGTCGGGGAGGTACTGCTCGAGGTACGAGGACCCGCGGGGCGTGGATCCGCACCGCCCAGATCCGCGGGGTCCGACGACCGTCGCCGCGCAGGGTGACGCGGAGCTTGCAGGTAGCGCCCGACGGCGCGCTGGAAAAGCAGCTCCCCACGAACCCTGACCGGGACACGCAGCGGTGTCCGGGTAACGGTGGAACGGGATCTCGCTGCCTCCGCCGCGCAGGTACGGGCTGGGTTCGCGCCGCCAGGCCTGGTGCTCCAGCACCGTCAGGTCGTCGGCGGTGCGGCTCTCGACCCCGATCGTGCATCCAGCCGGGATCACGGCGTCGAGCACGAGCCGATGCCAGACAGTGCGGGGTGCTGCGGCGTCGAAGCCTCGGCCATCCGACAGATCGGGCGCCAGCGTGACGACTGCATCCGACGCGAAGCGGTCGACCGGGCGGACGGGGATCGGATACCAGCGTTCGCCGAGGTCGTAGTACGCCGCCGCATCCGTCGGACACGAGGCCCTTGCCGCTGAACAGCCGCAGTGGGTGATAACTCGGCACCAGCTCGGCGCCGTCCTCGAGCACCTCGAACTCGAACACCTGGTCGCCCCGGTCGTCGACCATGAACAACCTGGCCAATGCTCCCGATCCCACTTGCGGGCGGCACGATCACGATGTCGTGCCCGACGGTTCCGGACAGCACGTCATGCGCGTTCGAGTGCTGATCGGTGCAGACGAATGCCGACTCGGTGCCGTGATCACCGCCGGGAGCGAGGCGAAGCGTGAACGGCATGCGCACTCCGCACTGCCAGCGCGACACGTCAGGGTGTCCATCGGCACCTTCGGGTTCGAGCACGAGCACCGTGTCGTCCGGCAGCGTCTCGACCGAGATCGGCGTCGCGACGTCGAGCGCTGCGGCGCAACTCGCCGTCGCCCGGCCGAGTTCAAGGGTGTCGCTCACAACGACAGACGACTGAGACGCAGAGGGATCGACCGGCCCGAACGGCGACGTCTCGCTCGCGGCCCGACGAGCCGCCGCCGATGTCGATCAGCCGGAGGTGTTTGTCGAAGTACCAGAGGCGGGCCGGCTCGGCGGCCGGTACGTCGAGCACGACGATCCCACCCCCTGGCCGTCCCGCCATGTCGACCGGACGAACGCCGAGTTCGTCAGGCCAGCTCAGCGGCACCGGTGGGCCACCGCCGGCAAGGTCGAACACGAGCAGTCCGGCACCGGGTGTTCCACCAGTGCCGTCGTCGAGGTCGAGCGCGCCCGCCACGAGATACTGGTCGGCGGTGATCGCCAGCCCGGCCAGCTCGATCGAAGCAAGCGCGGGCGGAGTGCATTCGACGAACAGGCCTTCTGGAGCAGCGCCCTGCTCGCCGGCCGGTGCCGGCCACCAGGTGAACGCCTGGGTGCCCGTCGCGCCGAGGGCGTGGATGCTGCGACGATCGGCGCCGATCCAGAACCGATGACCGAAACAGTCGACATCGGCGCCACGGCGGTCCTCGGGAGCGAGGCGGGTCGCGTCGGAGCGTGTCGGGAACACGAACGGTCGCGGCCGCAGGCCGATCGTGTCCCGGCGCTCGTCGTAACAGACGTCAGGATCGATCGGTCCGACGATCGAGCGCTGCCAGTCGTCGAGACCGAGCACGAGGTGGAGACGGGTGCCGTTGACGTCCATCAGCAGCACTCCTCGGGGACGATCGGGATCGGCAGGCCGGTGGCGATCTCCTCGGCGACCCCTTGCAGATCGGCGATCGGGAGCGGATCGCCCTGGCGGACCTCGATCCCGATCAATTGCGGCAGGTGCAGAGCGGTCGTCATCACGACCTGATCCACCGCGGTGCCGCCGGTACCTGCGACCTGGATGTCGAACACCTTGGCGACACCGTCGACTCGGGCGACCACAGAAATCAGCTCCAGGCGGCTCACGGGTGTGAGCAGCGGCCATCCGGTGCCGAGGTGTCCCCCATGGAGTGGCGAGAGGAAACTGCGTACGGCGGCCTTGATCGCCTCCCGTACCGGGCCGGTCGCCCGGCCCGCCATCACGTCGATCCCGATCGACGCCCAGACCGGGACGTAGACCGGGCCGCGGAGGTGGATCTCGGTGGTCAGGAGGCGGCGATCCTCGGCGTGCTCGCAGACTGCACGCAGGAAGTACTGGTCGGGCGACGGAGCGTCAGGTGTCACCGGGTCATGCAGCGGTAGCAGCAGCAGCGTGACCATTCCGGGCAACTGTTGTCCGGGCAGATCCGGGTGGACGAGCGGCAGCACCTCGACCCGACCGAGGTCGATACCGGGCGTCGCCCGGACGACATCCGCGAAGTCGTCGGCAGCCACCATTCGGTCGCGGTGACGCACGAACGCCGCCACCGACCGTTCCGCCTCGGTCACGGTCGGCGCTTCGTCGCCGCCCCAGGTCGGCAGCGGGTTGGCAACCTTGGCGCCCGACGGCAGGAACGCCGCTTTCGAAATCGAGCCGGTGCCGACAAGGCCCTGGCGGCCACCTCCGGAGTCGTACACGGCGACGATCGGAGCACCCTTCCTCGGGCGAGCACCGTGGACGCCGTCACCGAACAGCACCTCGCCGGTCGCCCGGACGATCTTCACGACCCTCGTCGGCAGATCCGGATCGAGAGGCGTCGTCGAGGGACCGGTCGATGGTGCTGTCGGCACCTCGGGCCCTGCCTCCATCAGATCGCTGATCCGTTCCCAGACCTCACCGTCGACGGTGACCTGCGCCGTGTTGAGCAGAACCGGTGTGTTGGCGAGCCGGTATCGCTGGTCGGGCTGGCCGGTACCGATGCCGAGCTGTTCGCCGCGGGATGTGTGCACGCTGTTCGACGAGCGCGGCGTTGGCCCCGATCCACGTCAGCCGCACAGGCCTCCGACCGGCATCGTCGGGGGTCGTGCCGCTCGTTGCACCACTCCCCGCCCCCGCCGCCGGCCGCACACGGATCCAGGTGATGAGCCGGTCACCGTCGTCTCCGTCGAGCATCGGCGGAAATCGACCGACACCGGACTCGAGAGGGTCGAGGTCGGTCCAGAGGGTGAGCCGCTCAGACGACGGCAGCAGCAGCTCGATCACACCGGGTTCCACCAACACGTTGGCGTCGGTTCGGGTCTCGACCGGCTGGTATGTGGGGACTCGCCCGGCCGGCGTGGTCGGCAGCGGCATCGACGTGTCGGGCAGGTGGAACTCGAGTGCCTCGGTGGTCGTTGCAGCCGTCGAGCCGGCCGGCGGCATCACGAGGCTGTCGAGCGTCACGTCGGGCACGACGCCGAGGGTGAGTACCTGCCCACCGAGCAGGTCTCGGGCGTCGGCGACTTCCACGGCGGCGTCGGGCGCAGGACTGCCAGCCACACGGCGCCGTCCACGGTTGCGGCGACGTCGAGCGGAGCGGTCGCCGTCGCCGACCACGACACCGGCTCGGCCTCGTAGTAGTCGAATGCGCCGCCAGCGTCGACGAAGCTCCCGAACAGCAGACGGTACTGCTCGTCGAAGCCTTCCTCGGCCGAAATCCGGCGCTTCACATAGGCCCGAACCTCGACGGGTGCGGCGGTCAATCCGGTGGTCGTGCGGAACGGCACTCGTCCGGCCAGCAGCCTCTCGATCGGCCGCGATCGACGTCGTCTCCAACCGGCCCTTCGGGAACTCGAACGAGACGATGCCCGACGCGGCCGTCGCCGGCGGAACCTCCACGCCGAGCAGCTCCAAGAACTTCAGGCGCGCTCGGTCGGGTATCAGACCGGCCTGGTAGAGCAGGTTCTCCGACATGAACGCCCACAACTGGAGCAGCGTCATGCCTGGATCGCTGTCGTTGTAGTTGCGCCACTCGGGATTGTGGACTGCGATGCGAGCCGTGGCCTCCTGCAACAGCTCGCGATAGGTACGGGCATCGATCTGGGGCGGTTGCAGTGGCGTCACGCCGTCGCCCCTCCCCCGACCGAAACCGAGAGCTCGATGCTCTCCCGGGCCTGGGTCGCGACCAACGTGTAGGTGATCGACACGATTGCCCGCACCGGGTCATCCGGATGGCTGGCGACCACGATCGATCCGACCGCCACCCGCGGCTCCCAGCGCCGCATCGCGTGCTGGATCCGTTCCTCGATCAACCGGTGTGTGGCCGGCACGTTGGGTTCGAACAGGAACGATCGCAACCCAGCCCCGAAGCTGGGCATCATCAGCCGCTCCCCCGGCTCGGTCGTGAGGATGATCCGGATCGATTCGCGGACGCTGCGATGACCGGTCGACCACTCGAGGCGCCCCTCGGCGTCGAGTCGCGGCGGGAACGCGATACCCCGTCCGAACAGCGCGGCCTCGGTCGACATCGTCATGACGAACCCTTCGGCAGGCAGATCTTGAACAGCGGAATCCAGAAGAAGACGATGTTCAAGAGCGAGACGATGATCATCAGCAGCACGAGTGCGCAGATCGTGATGATCGGGATCGACAACGAGCAGACCATTCCCAGGTCGAGCTGCTTTTCCTCAGGGATGTCGCCGCTGTCGAGGTCGGCCAGCTTGATCGCCTGAATCCGGTCCATCTGCTTGCGGAGCTGGGACGAGAGGTCCATCTTCACGGCCTTCGGGAACTTGCGCAGGCCCTCCAAGGACGTGTCGATCGGCAGCACGATCCGGTTGTCGCGGAAGGGTGCGTCAGGGTCGTAGAAGTGGGCCAGCCGAAACGAGTCGGTGGGAGCGCTGATCGTGTGTCGCTGCGGAGGGCGGCACCGCGGTCGTTCGTACACGAGTCGGGTGACATACACGGCCCCCTCCATCCGCGACGGCGGACGTGTGGCCTCGCCATTGCCGGTGCCACCCGATCCTGCACCGTTCGTCGGTGGCTGCGACACGACCTCGTCGAGCGCAGCGTTCACGAGGGCGAAGAACGGGTCGTCCAGCGTGGTCGTCACACCTTTCAGTGGGATCTCGACTCCGAGCCGCTCCACCGACGCCACGATGTCCGCCACCGGCTCGCCGGTGACCGGACTCGGCGGAACCACGACGTCAGCGAGGACGACGTTGCGGTTGGCGTACGCCTCGTGTAGCGCCGAGAGCCACGTCGGCGATCCGACACTCTCTCCGAAGTTGTTCCCCGTGAGGCGAGTCGCCAGATCCCGTTGTCCACCGCCGGCGACCGTCGTGTTGCCCAGACTGCTGGAAGTTCGTCGGACAGGAATGTGGCGAGGTCGACCAGCGCGAAGAACGCTCGCCTCGCGGTAGCGGGCGACCGACACGGTCTCGCCGGCGGCGATCCCTCCCTGCGTCGCGAGTTGAAGCAGCGACTCGAGTGACAGCACGATCGATTCGAGCCGAGCCCGGCCGGGCAGCGCCAACACGGCGGCCGGATCGTCGGAACCGGCGTCGATCGGGGCGTCCGGCAAGGCGCCCTCGTACCTTTCTCGGGCACTGACCGGCACCATCGTGGCGAGCAGCCGCCGCCGGTGCCCGTCCAGATACGTCATCGGGAACAGGGGGAGTCGTTCCTCGCCGCTGACGAGTCCGTCGGCGACGCCGGCCCAGCTCCCACCCGGCCCGGCCGGAACCCAGCCGAACTCGCGATACGTCGCTCGATCACTTGGGTCGACCGGTGCAGCGCCGACGGGTTCGAGCCTGCGCAGCACCGCGAACACGGATTCGCCGCAGTTCGGGTGCACCACCTTGTCGGGGAGTCCGTACCGCTCGCAGACCAATCCCCCCGTGACCAGGTAGAAGCGACCGTGAGTGGGCTGGTACAGCCGCGGGACCTCACCCGTGGGCGGGACCGACAGCCCGACCACAGGATCTCGCCACGTCTCGGGTCGCACGACATAGCCGCCGACGTTGCGCTCGTCACCGAGGTCGAGATCGGTCTGCAGACGGGTCATGAAGTCGTCGGTGTCGAACCGCAGGATCGCGGGTCGGTCGAGTTCGATGGTCCCTGCAAGACCGTCACGCCACAGTGGTGGCGCCGTCTTCCAGATCGCGCGGTCCTGCATGTTCACCTACCAGATGTTCCCTGCGCCCGGCGTGTAGCTGGAGCTCACGACCGAGTTCGTGATGATCGTGTCGGCTTGGACGACACCGTTGAACTTCGACATACCGGCGTTGACGGTGACCATCCCGGCGCTGACCTCGAGGGTGCTCGCGCTCACGGTGACCTTGGCGCCACATTGCAGGGTGACCCCGCTCGAGTCCAGCGTGATCGTGTTACCGTTGCCGTCCTGAATCGTGATGACACCCGGACCGTCGCTCAATGTGACGATCTGGCCGCCCGGGGTTTCGAGCTGGAGTCGCTCTTGGCCGTCGGTGTCGTCGAACGTGAGGATGACGCCGTTGCGCGAGTGGATCGCGTGGATGTCGTTGCCGTCACCCATCGTCTCGGGTGGCGCGTCCTGCCCGTTCCACAGCGCGCCGATGACGTAGGGCCGCTGCGGGTCGCCACCTTCGAACATCGCCAGCACTTCGTCGTCGACGTCGGGGACGAACCAGGTGCCCCGGTCGGCACCGGCCATCATCGTCGCCAACCGTGCCCACGCCTCATAGGACGCGTCGTCGCTGTCTGGCGACCATGGCAGCCGGATGCGGACCCGCCCCTGCCCGTCGGGGTCGGCGACATCGGTGACGACCGCAGGGTGCACCCCGTAGACGCGGGCGCCGAAGCCGTCCGGCCACCTCGGCGCGTTGAGTGCCCCGAGTTCATCGAACATCGTCATGCCGACCCTCCGAGCCCGGGGCGCTCGGCCCGGAAACGCGTCTGGTACCCGAGGTGCGCATCAAAGGTGTGTTCGACCTCGACAAGCGTGTACGGCCCGTTGAATCCGGGCCCGAGGCCGTCGAGCCGCACTCGCACGCCGGCCCGCAGACGGGCGTCGCCTTCGGCCCGCCCGGTGGCGGTGACGAAGCGGCGGGCGCTGGCACGCAACACCATGTCGGCCTGAGCCTGGGCCGCCTCCGTGGTGGCCGGCGCGGTGTGGACGATGGTGTCGGTTCGAGATGTGAATGCCCGCTCGAGGAGGTCGATCCCCGAGGTGTCGCCGTTCAGCTCGGCGCTGATCGCTGCGGCCTCGGCACGGGCCGAGATCGCCTCTTTGGCGGCGCTGTCCCAACCGGCGACCACGACCGCACTCCGCTGCCGGGCGAGGTCGGCCAACACCGAGACCTCGCGGAGGTCGGCGTTGTACGTGAGCGTGACCTCGTCACCGGCGCGCCGCGATCGAGCGACGACGTGAACCGTCGAGCCGTCGATCCAGACATCGGCGTCGACGAGCCGGGCGCGGTCGCGGATGAACGCCAGATCACTCTGGTTGAGCTGGGCAACGTGGGCGTGTGTGGGACCTTCGACATCGATCTCGGCCGTCAACCCGTGAGGTGAGATGACGTCTCGGATGACATCTTCGTCGGACGCGTCCTCGAAGCTGCGCGTCCGGCGGGTCATCCTCAGGTCTTGCAGGCGGTCCTCAGCGAGAAACACGACCTCTGGTGCCCGCAACTCGGGATAGTGCGCTTCGATGCCGGTCAGCCGGCCGCTGAAGACGGTGCCGCCACGGTCGCCATCGCCGAGCCGCACGTCGATCCGGCTGCCGAAATCGACGATGTCGCGTGTGTTGAACACGTATCCATGCGCCGGATCGCTGCCACCCCAGTTGCCGGCAACCAGCTCACACCTCGACATACCCTCGGCCGTCTCGCTGACCACGAGCGACAGCACGCGATCGGTCAGATCGGACGAAGCCGACCCGTCCAGGTCCAGCTGAGGCCTGGCGGTGTACAGGGCACTCGTTGCGAGCGTCACGTCAGTCCGCCCTCGCTCGTTCGACCCGGTCCGCGAGGTGTCGCAGCACGGCGCGCAGCTCGAACGGGGTCGGACCCGACGGTGCCGGCCGCTGGGGGCGCGACGCGGAGGCGCCCGTCGCCGGCGGCTCCGGCGCGGTGATGACCTCGAGCTCGTTGATGATCACGCTCATGCCGGGACTCCGGTGGGACGGCGCGGTGATGTCGCTCCGAGATCGACGAACGCGCCCGGTTCGAGTCGTCGTGGGTTCTCGATGCCGTTGGCCGCGGCCACCGACTGCCAACCCTCGGCGCCGGTTCCGCGTCCGCGGTCGCGGTCGATCATCTGCTGCAGGCTGTCGCCCTCCTGGGCCTGCTGTTGTGGGGAGGTCCCCGGCACGTCGCCGCCGGACGTCGGCGGTGGCGGCTCGTGGAACTGGATCTCTTGGCTGGTGATCGAGATCGACACCTTGGCCCGGAGCGGTCGGCCATCAGAACTGAAGAACTCGATCGTCTCGTCCATCGAGTCCATGACGCCTTCGAACAGGAACGACCCCCATGTGAACCGGATCGCGGGCGGCGCCATGCCCTCGCCCTGTTGGATCGGGGTGATGAAGTGGTTGACCTTCTTGGTCAGCCGCCGCACGTCGTCCTCGTCGGCGAGCGCCGATGCGTCGAACCACAGCTCGACGCTGAGCTTGGTCGAGCTCTTCGACACGAACTGGATCGCCGCCCCGCCCGACTGGTCGCCGCCTTCCATCGTGTTCGAGTAGACGACCTTCAGCGTCTCGGGGTTGAACTGCACGGTGACCGTGGCGTCAGGGTTGGTCTCCTGCGCTGCGGCGTCACCGTCGGCAAGTTCGATCTGGACGAGCTTCGCCTTCACGAGCGTCGCTGCCTCAGGCACCTTGATCGCCCCCAGTAGGTGGCACGAGACGCATGCCTTCGTAGGCGATCTCGATCTCCTCGATCGCAATGCCGCCTTCACGGCCGTTCAAGTCGGGGGCCTTGAGCTTCACGGGAAGGCAGCCGGTGAGGCGCAGCGAGTAGGCGGTCGCGGTGCGGTCTGGCGTGCGCACCTCGATCTCGCACTCGGCACGTCGGTGGCGCCCGTCATCGCGTTGCACCTGGTCGAACCAGGTCCACAGGTCGAAACTCTCGCTCATGCCGCGCTTGAGGGCGAGCGTGCCGTAGGACACGGGGCCGGCGAGGTGCACGGGCCCAGCGTTGTTGCCACCCTCCCTGATCGTCTTCGGGGCAGCCGAGATCTCCAGACCGGAGCACTCGGAAAACGCCGCCTCGCACAGCGCACCGCCGTCCCCTCCGGTGTCGATCCGGATCAGGAAGTTGAAGGTCTGGTGGATCACGTCCGCTCCTCCCCCGCGCCGCTGCCGGCGACGACGAGACGTACGGTGATGAACTCGAGAGGTCGCGACGGGGCGATCCGCACCACCACGACGAATCGGCCTGCATCGACCGCTTCGGGCGGGTTGACGTTGCTGCCGGTGGACACTTCGAATGCCTCCCCGGCCGTCGCACCAGCGAACGCACCGCGCTGGAACATCGTCGTGAGCAGTCGTTCGAATCGCATGTGAACGAGGCGTTGCAGATCGCGATCGTTCGGTTCGAAGACGATCCCGGCACCCTCGCGGCGGGCGAGGCGGCGGAGCAGCATGATCAGCCGACGAACGTTGACGGGCCGGGTTGCGGCGACGTCGCTCATCGTCGAGGCGGTGAGCGCCATGTAGCCCGATGGGTCGGCGTCGATCGGGTTGACACCGCTGAGCGACAGTGAGAGCAGCCGGTCCTCCTCGATCGTGGGCTGCAGCGCAAGCGTACGAACGAGCGGTCGCCTGCCGGGAGCGACCCAGGCGCCGCGATCGGTCGCCCTGGCGGCGTATGTACCGGCGATGCCACCGTCAGGGGGGACGGGCCGGATCTCGCCGTCGTCACCCGGCCAACCGACCACCGGCCAGGGATGGTAGAGAGCTCCGTAACCGAGCACGACGCTCTCGGACGATGTGAGGGCCGGTACACCGCCCGCCAGGAAGGGGGCGGAACTGGCCTCGCCACCGGACGGTGGGGCGGCGCCGCGTAGAACATCGACGTGCCGAAGAGCAGCGTCGGCCGTGAACGCGCCGGGGAGCGCCAGCACGGCAAACACGTCACCGCGCGCCGCGCACCAGCGCAGCACGGCAGTCTGGACCGCACGAAGTTCGTTCCACGGTGCCGCCTCGGGGGCGGTACGGGCCCGCCACACCACTTGACTCTGGGCGGGAGCGGTCGGCGCCTCGGCGTCTGCCAGCTCGACCGGAACGGGGTCACAAGGCGCAAACATCGAGGCGGGGACGACGCCGGACACGACGTTCGACCAGGGGCCGACCTCGTCGCCACGGCCGGCCCGCACACGGTAGAACTCGGGCGCAGGGCAGAGCTCACGCGACGGGACCGTTGTTCCCGGGCCGACGCTCGCAATCCGTGTGGCACCGTCGAACGAATCGGCGGCGGCGTGTTCGATCACGTAGCCGGTCGCTGTCGTGACAGTGCTCCAGACGAGGTGGGCTCCGGCCTCGTCGACCTGAGCGATCGAGAGTTCGGGAGCGGTCAGCGGCGGTGGGGGCTCGATGCTGATCCGGTCCCAACCGGTGTGTACCGCGTCGGGTACGCACACGAGCGTGACGTCGTCGTTCGTGGCAAGGGCGTGGACCCCACGGAGCCGGCGGGGCGGATGTCGGACGTGGGTGAGGTCCCAGGCTGTCGGCATGATCGTGTCGGTGCCCAGTGCTGCCAGTGCCGGATCGATGAACAGCGCGGCATCAAACGCGTCGAGGCCATTGCGTGTCGGGGCATGGGCCGAAGCGACTTCTCGGGGTGCGCCGCCGAACATCACTGCCGTCGGGTCGGTCGTGACGCCGTACGGCAGCACGACGGCGGCGGTCGCCAGGCCTGCCAGCGGGAATCGCGGTGCGAGGCAGTCTCGCTCGAGCCCGGTCAGGTCACGATCGGAGAGCTGTTCGACACCGATCACACCGGTGTCATCGGGGATTTCGGTTCGCGGCATGTTGGCAAGCAGCGGATAGATCTGTTCATCGGCTGGAAGGCCGGTCACGGCACGGCTGTGGCTGTCTCCGAGCCCGAGCGCGCCCAGTTCGGCGGTGATCGATTCACCGTCTCGGACGTGGAGTCGGAGCCGCTGGACCTCGATCACCACCGGTCCGGGTGGTGACTGGTCTGCGAGGTCGGGCCAGTCGACGGGGGCGGCCGCAATCCGCATCGATCGGTCGATCGTGAACCGGCGGATCGTTGTGTCGGCGTGGTCGAATCGCTCTTCCCCCAATGTGATCGCCAGCAATCCGTTGGCGTCGACTCCTTCGACCAGCAGCACATCACCGGCAGCGAGCGATTCGACGGTGTCGACGACGACGTGCGGGTCGTTCGGGTCCGTTCCATCGATCGCGTACGACGGGATCGGCATCGGCTCATCGCCGAGGCCCAAGCGGTGGGCTGCGCCGTCCGCCGGCGAAGTTTCGACGAGGAGCCGAGCCGTGCTGGAATCGATCTCGACGAGTCGTCCGGATTCGACCGGCCGTACCTGCCGAACGACCGCCAGCACCGACGTACCATCGGCAATCGCGATGGACACCAGGTCGCCGATGGCGACCTCGGTTCCGTGGTCGACGGCGAGGTGCGAGGTGCCGTCGACGGTCCCGACAGCCGATGTGACCTCCAGTGACGCGCCCGCCGTCAATCCGTCCGACCAAGCTCCCGGCGACCGCGCCGGGAACGTGGCGAGCTGCCAGCCGGCGACCGTTGCAGGGTCATCGCCGGGCACCACTAATCCGGGCACCGCGAAGTGGTTCGTGGCCGCGCCGCCCTCGCCGGTCCGCGCTGTGCGTACCACCCAGGCTCGACGCCCCCCGTTGGCGAAGAAGGCATCGATTGCGGTGCCGAGGTGCGCCCGCACCGGCGTGCCGTCGTCGGTACGGGCGATCTCGATGTCGGGGCCGAACACATCGCGGAACGCAACCGTGTCCTCGATGAGGACCGGCACATCGATCGGCCCACGCGACGCGAACCCGACGAAGCCGCACACGTCCATGCGCGGCAGCGACTCGTCGAGGGCGCGCGGTACCGCCTCGAAGGCGATGCCGGGCAGCGTGGGCGCGAGCGACATGTCAGCCGGACTCTTCGGTGATGTCCTCACAGGCCAGCACGAGTTCGGCGACCGCGACGTCGGTCGCCTTGCCGCTCAGCGCCGGGCCCGGTGTACTTGATCGGTCTGGCGCCTTTCAGGTTCCAGATCTGGGCGGGCTCACCGTCCTCGCTGAGGAGTTCGATCGTGACGGTGCGCAGGGCTTCGGCCTGTTTGCCCTTGCGCACCTCGTCGAGCCAGGAGTACAAGGTGTCGTCGCCCATCACACCGCGCTTGAGAGTCACGTCGGGCACCTTGTACGTGCCCGTGATCTTGTCCGGGGCGTTGCCCCGCTTGTTGCCGGCCCGGTACTCCTGGACGACGATCTCCATCCCCAGCCCGCTGACCTCCTGGAAGCCTGCTTTCGGGTCGAGTTTGTCCGGGCCGAAGTTGACCAGAAAGTTGAATGCCGAATACGGCCGTTCGCGAAACGCCATGATGATCTCCTATCCCTTGAAATCCAGGGTCTTCTGACCGATCCGGAAGATCACGAACTCGGCGGGCCGCAGGGGGGCGACGCCGATGAGGCAGATCAGGCGTCCGTTGTCGAGGTCGTTCTGCGTCATCGTCGTGCGGTCGCAGCGCACGAAGTACGCCTCCTCGGTGGTGTCCCCGAGCAGGTGACCCGACTTGAACTCGTTGAAGAGGAAGTCCTCGATCGGTGCGGCGGACGTTGGCCCACAGCGCCGACCGTTCGGTTCGAACACGGCCCACTGGGTGCCCTTGTCGATCGAGCGCTCGAGGATAGACGAAGTAGCGCCGCACGTTGACGTACTTCCACTCCGGATCGGACGAGATCGTGCGTGCGCCCCAGACCCGGTAGCCGCGGCCCTCGAAGAAGCGCAGGCAGTTGACGCCTTCCGGGTTGAGCACGTCCTGCTGGCCCTTGTTGATCGGCAGTTCGAAGTCGATCGCAAGCCGAACGACCTCGTTGGCCGGCGCCTTGTGGACGCCGCGCTCGATGTCGTTGCGGGCGTAGATGCCAGCCACGAAGCCGGACGGCGGGGTCGTGATCTCGGCCTCCGTGATCGGGTCCGCGATCTTGATCCACGGGTAGTAGAACGCCGCGTGTTTGGAGTCGAACTGCGCCCGGTACCCGCGGATCTCGCTCACGAGTGCGGCGTCCGGGGCGTCGAGTACAGCGATCCGGTACCACATGCGCTCGGCGTGCGAGACGAGCAGCTGCACGATCGCCTCGCTACTCGTCGCGAAACTCGCGGAGCCCGCCACGGCTCGACCCGGGGCGGCCACGATGCTGATGTCCTCGAGGTCCTCGAAGGCGAGCAGCCCGGACTTGGCACCCGACGTCGATTCGTCACCCTCGTAGGCGGACGAGCCCGGTCGAATGCCGTCGCTACCACCTGTGAGACGGCAGCGGACTCGGGCCGCCGGCGCCGTCGCCGGTGCGATCAGCTGGGCCTGCTCGATGATCTCGGCGACGCTCGATCCGGAAGGGGGCGACGTCGCCAGCAGGCTGGCGAGCAGGGCCTCGACAACCGCAGCGCCGTCGGTCAGCCCGCCGACGTCGACCACGAGCGGCACGTACAGCGAGGTCGCCCGATCTGGCGGCTCGGCAGCGAACGTCTTGGTGAGGGCGTTGGAGCGGTGCAGGGGATCCGGATTGAGGTTCTCCCACACGTGGTCGTCCATGAACCTTCCGAGTCGAGCGACCGACGCCGTGATGGTGACCACTCGCATCTCGTCGGCGCCCGTCGCCACGACCTCGGGGATCGTCCGTTGGGTGCCGTCACGTTGCAGGACGTACACCTCCTCCTGCAATACGTCGTCGAACACGCGGTCGACGACGTGGAGCTCGGCGGCAAAGGGCGGTGAGGCCACCGAGGATCGCACGAGCACGGTGTCGCGCCCGCAGAGCTCCGGACAGGGTCGCCGCTCCCCCTCCTGTCGGCGTGACCAGAATGTTGGATCCGACCTTCACGTCGAACGTGACGATCGTGTTCCCGGCAGCGCCTGGCCATCTGGCTCGTAGGGCGATATCGACGTCGCTGATCGTGTCGTTGAGGACGCACCGGCCGAAGTCGGGAAAGCGCTCGTCGAACGTGGCCGTGTCGTCGGTGCTCGGGTCGGTGGGGTGCTGGAACGTGCGGGACACGTAGAGCCGGCGACCACCGTTCTCGAAGAACCCGCGCACCGACTGTGCGAGGTCGTTGTGCTGAGCGACTCCACCGAACTCGAGTCGGTCGATACCGCCGTAGATCCGTTCGAAATCGAGGAAGCTGGTGAGCAACTCGGGCTCACCGATGGTGGGGCCGAAGCGGGTCGGTCCGACGAAGCCGGCCGTGCTGGTGCTCACCCCCTCGATGCTCTTCTGGCGGAATGTCGTCTCCTCGACGTACACCCCGGGCGCGAGGTATTCGGGCATTACTGCTCCTCCTTGGTGATTCGACGTCGTTCCGTCGACGGCGAGGTGTCGGACATCGGTTGCGATGACAGGGCCGAGGTGTGCGGGGTGGGTGCGTGGGCGTTCACGGAGCGGGCTCCACGAACAGGTACGACCCGCGATCGGGGTCGGCGGGGTTGGCCGTCTCGAGTATCAGTGGAACGCCGTACTCGAGCGTGGCGGGCATCGTGGCCGTGGCGGGCCCAGCGTCGTCGGCGTGGACGGTTCCGGCGCGCTGGCAGAACACGGTGTGGATGCGGGGGATGTCGACGCCGGTAGGAAACCTCAACGTCTGGGGGTCCCAACGCACGTCGATCGTGACCGGCCATTGCTGTTCAGTGGTCGGGATTCCGTGCGAACCCGCCGGGGTCGACCCCGGTGTCGTCGCCGACTCGAAACTCGGGTAGGCGAACGTCACGACGACGTTGCCGAGGCCGTCGGCGACGCCAACGGCGCGGGACTCGGCGGTCTCGACGACGAGCACGGCGTGGGCCGCCGGTTCCCCCGTGCCATGGTGGCGCAGGCAGGCGCGCACCACTGCAGAGGTCGAGGGGATCGACCGTTCCGGACCCGACATCAGGAACATCGGGGTGTCGGTTGGCACGCTCCACACGAGCGACGAGCAGCCAGACAGCGCGTCGGCGGCGAGCGCGACGCCTCGACGTGGCGCGTCGAGCTGGACCACGGCGGGCAGGAAGCGACGAAGCCGATCCTCGACGAGCACGTCGAGTTGCATCCCGACCGAGCTGGGGAGGTCGTCGAAGTCGCCCCGTTCGCCAGGCGCCGGGCGCGGGAACTCGGCGTCGCGCAGGCCGGGGATGCCGGTGATGACATGGACGCCACTCGCCGTTGGCGCGCCTGCCCGGAATCGCCCGACCTGTTGCGTTGGCCGCGCCGAGACGACGAGCCCGTCGGTGATTCGGGTGTCGGTGAGCAGGTCGTGGAAGGCGACGCCGAGGGGCGTGACGCGTTGGACGGTCTCGATGATCGTCACGTGGCATCCATGCTCTCGGTAGTCGGTGATCCGCTCCTCGACGAGTGCGGCGCTCACCAGTGCGCGCTCGGACTCGAGCCGAACGTTGCGGGCGGTGTACGGCACCGAGAGCTGGTATGTCGCCGCTGCCGAGCAGCTCCCAGAGGTGCAACAGGTCTTCGGTGACCATCTCTCCTGGAAGGATCTCGACGGCTTCGTCGTCACGGAAGACACCTGGCGTGAGCCGGTTCAGAAGCCCCGGCGGAAGCACGCGATGGTCGTCCATCGTGCGCATCATCCAACCGGCGATCGCCTGTTGCAGCGAGGCTTCCGGTGCCCACGCGGTGAGGATGAGGTGGATGTCGACCGGCAGCTGGGTGTGGAGTTGCTCGCCGGTCTCGGTGCGGCGGCCGGGGGTGTGCGCGGCAGGTCGCCGACCATGACGCGATAGAGAAACACCGATACCCCGGATGGGAGGCCGGCCTCGAAGCCACCGGCCGAGAGCACGCGGAATTCGAGGTCGCGGTCGAACGCTGTGGGGTCGTAGTTGTCGCGCAGCAGTTCCACGACGGCTTGGCACGACGATTCGATCCCGCGATGTGTCGCCATCAGCGTGTACGTCGGTCTCGCTCATTCATCCAGCGAAGGTTCCTCCGTTGCCGTCACGCCGCCGTCAACGCGCCGTCACCTCATGCGGCTGGGGCACAGCACTGCGGGTATCACCAATCAGGGTCACGCAGGTGGTGAGCGCTGAGCCAGTCCGCTCCATCGTGCAGCTGTTGTTCGCTACAGGCCGTGATCGCAAAGAACTGCCGACCGGACACAAGGGCCGGACGGCGTCCGTTGCTCCCGACGACCCCGGACGAGACGCCACGGGCCTGCCGGTAGGATGTCACTCTGTGATCGTTTTGGTGGACATTGTGATCGACGATCGAAGCGTGTTTGGCGAGCGTCCGACCCGCGAGTCGGTGGCGCACGTTGAGCTGCGCGATGTGACCGAGGTCGACGCGTCCGCGATTGTGCTGGCACGCAACACCGTCCCGGTATCCGGCACGGCGAGCCGCTGGCTCGCCACCACCGAGCTCGCGCTCGACGGATCGGTCGACCAGCGGTCGGACCTCACTGTGTGGGTGCACGTGACAGAGTCGCCCGACGACGATCGTCGCCGTCGGTGACTGGATCACGATGCAGTCGGTGCCCGTGGATCCGAGCGCTCCTGAGCAACGTGTCACCGCGCCGGTGCGACGTGTCGGATGAAGGCCTGCCCCTTCGCCCAACCGGGTGCGCGCTCCTAGCTTGGTCGACAGAGCCAGCGGCTGACGGCGTCGGTGACGGGGAGCCCGACACCATGCTCCACGAACAGGAATTCGCCGGCCGGGTTGATCTCGAGGAAGACGTAGTCGCCGTCCTCGGTCAGGCGTAGATCGATGGCACCGTAGGCGAGGCCCAGCCGATCCATGAGCCGAAGAAGGCGCTTGGTGACAGCGTCCGGGAGCTCGGCGACCGACGTGCTCGCCCCACGCATGCTCACACGGAAGTCGACTTCGTAGTCGGTTCCGCGGACGTCAATCGCCATCGGGAACACCTCGCCACCGACGACCGTGACTCGAAGATCGGCGACCGCGGGAATGTACTCCTGGAAGATCACCGGGGCGTACCGGAGCGAGTCGAGCATGTCGAGGTCGGCCGGTTGCACGAGACGGGTTTCGCGCCACACCTGGTGTGTGGAGGCGAACGTCTTGTAGATCACCTTGCCGATTCCCTCGCGCTCGATGAACGCCTGTGCCCGTCGCTGGTCCGACGTCATGATGGTGCGCGGGACGTGAAGCCCGAGTTGCGATGCGACGACGAGCTGGTGGGCCTTGCGGGATGCGATCTCGTTCTGGATCGGGTCGTTCATCCAGGGGCATGAGATGAGCTGGTACATGCCGTTGAGAGCCTCGTGCCACTCGCCGTGTGTGAACCCGAAGACGTCAGGGTCAATGATCGCATCGAGCGACGGCGCCTGCGGACGCCTCCACCAGACCGATGTCGCGGCCGACAGGTCGACGGTGCCGGACTCGACGTGGTCGACGACGACTGCCGGGTGTTCAGGATCGTCATAGCCGATCGTGATCGAGGCCCGATCTGGGAGGTCGGCCAGGTCGAACAGAAACGCTTCACGACCGCGACGAGCGAGGTCGTCGAGGATCACCTGGGCGTGTCGATCGTCGGGATGTGAGATGACGACGATCACGATCGCGCCGATCACATGCCCTCGAGTTGCGCCAACTGCGCGATCGCCGCCTCGTACGCCTCGCCGAGTGCCTGGAGGTTCGCCTCGGCCTCGGCGTACGCCTGGGCGAGTCCGTCGACCTCAGCCTCGAGTCCGGCACGTTCGGCCGCGACGGCGTCGCCCTGGATCCCGACGTGGGGTGTCCGAACGGCGAATGGGAGTGCGCCGACCGTGCGCGGATTGACACCAGGATTGACGACCGGGTTGGTGAACCACGAGCCACGGCCGGGGCGGATGGTCTCGACCCAGGTGACAGGCGGCTCCGGAAAGCGCTCCTTGATGGTCTCGGGGATCAGCTCCTTGGCCGTCTCCGGGAATCGTTCCTTGATGGTCTCGGGGAATCGTTCCTTGATGGTCTCGGGCGCTCCTTGAGGTCTCCGGCGCGACCTCCTTGATGGTTTCGGCGAACTCCTTGTGGAGTTCCTTGACCGTCTCGATCGGCATCTTGACGACTGGGCACATCGAGTTGGCAGCCGCGATATCCGCCGCACTGAGCCCCGTACGTTGACCGATCGCCGACCCGGGCGGGTTGGTCGGCACGATCGTGTCGAGCCCGTTCTTGGAGAACGCCTTGCGCGGATAGTGCATGATCGACCCATAGTCGTAGGCGCCGACATCGTCGCCGTCGGTGATGTGCTGGTTGAAGTTGGATTCCTTACCAGCCGTGATGTTCGCAAAGTTGATGGTGACGAAAGCGTCGCGGTCCTCGCGGGATTGCTCGTGCCACAGCCCGACGGCGTGGCCGATCTCGTGGATCGTGTTGCCCGTGGTACACCCCGACCCAAGGTTGATGAACTGCTGGCCGCCGCGTCGGCCGACCGACGACGAACAGCCGCTGGACGGCCGGAACGTGACGAAGTCGGGGTACTGCGCAGCATTCGCCGCCGTACGCAACACGAACTGGAAGTTGGTGTTGTCCTGCCAATGTTGAATCGCGTCGGTGACCCGGGCCTGGTTCGTCAAACCGGAGTCGATCGTGTACGGCACCGTGCAGTCGGGCCAGCGGAACTGGTTCCCGGAGATGAGCACGCCGGCTGCGATCTCGCCTCGCATCTCGGACTTGAGGAGTTCGGAGTCGCGTTCGACCTGCTCGACAGTGCCCAGCACGATGTCGGCCTCGACGACGGCATCGCCGTTGATCACCTCGTACTGCACAGCTCTGGATTGACCGTTGCTGAGCAGGATGTAGGCGGTGCGAACCTCGCCTGCGCTGGCATCGTCGCTCTTGTCGTGCGACTTCGGTCGGGTCGTTCGGGGCGGCGTCTTCGGCGGCTGCCTTGCGCGGCGCTCGCTTGCGTGCCGTGGTCTTCTTGGCGGGTGATTTCTTCTCGGCCATGCTGAACCCCTCCTCATACGCTCAACGCTGAGCTGCGTTGCGGTGGGCGCGACGATTAGGTGGGTCGGATCCGGTTGAAAAGCGAATAACGTCGCTATGGACTCGACTTCGATTCGGGCACACAATGACGAACCAAAATCAATGATTTCATGGCAATGAACGCCTGAGCAGTTGACGCTCTTGTCGAAATCTGGATGCGGGTGGTCTGCCTTCAGAAATTGCTGGCGCAGCAGGGGCATTGTCGGAGATACTGGGGCCCGGGGCTGATCGAGAGGAGTGGTTGATGCCAGAGGACGGCGACCATCAGGTGACGCGAGGGCTGGTACCGGTACTGAGTCCCGACGAGGGGCAACCCATCAGACGACAGCAATCTGCGTGATGGTGTGGCGCTGTGCCTATCGGGTGGTGGCTATCGCGCAATGCTCTTTCATCTCGGTGGAATCATTCGTCTCAACGAGATGGGACGTCTGAGTTCACTCGACCGGGTATCGAGCGTGTCGGGTGGTTCCATTACAGCTGCGACGTTGGCGCTTGCCTGGTCACAACTCGACTTCGAGAACGGGCCCGTTGCCGGCAACCTCGACGAACTCGTCGTCCAGCCGATTCGCAGTATGGCGACGCACACGATCGACAAGAACTCGATCCTGGGAGGGCTGCTGCGGCCGGGTCGGACGATCGGCGAGAACATCGCCCGCGCCTACGACGAGCACCTGTTCGACGGCAAGACGCTGAAGGATCTCCCGGCAGACGGACACGGGCCCCGATTCGTGATCAACGCGACCAATGTCCAGACCGGCAAGTTGTTCCGGTTCTCGCGTCCGTACCAGGGCGACTACACCGTCGGCCTCTGGCGCGAGCCGACCACCCGCGTTTCCGACGCAGTCACAGCGTCGAGCGCGTTTCCGCCGGTTCTCTCCCCTCACACCATCACTCCCAGCGGCACGTTCGACAACGCGACAGCCGGCGTCAACAGTGACGCTGAGTTCCGCAAGAAGATCTGGTTGTCCGACGGAGGCGTGTACGACAACCTCGGCCTCGAGACGGCATGGAAGCAGTTCCGCACCATTCTTGTGAGCGACGGCGGTGGGCGGCTCGGTGCCGACCGCTCACCGAAACGCAACTGGGTCCAGCACGGGATCCGCGTCTCCGAGATCGTCGACGGCCAGGTTCGAGCACTGCGCAAACGCCAACTCATCGACGGCTACCAACGCAACCTTCGGACCGGCACCTACTGGGGCATCCGATCAGGGATTGCCGACTATCAACTCGACGATCCCTTCGGGCTGCCGCAGGCCAGCATCGATCGTGCCAGCAGCGTGCCCACCCGCCTTGCCCATCTCGACGAAGAAACCCAACGCGACCTCATCAACTGGGGTTACGTGATCGCCGACACGGCACTTCGCAAGTGGGTATATCAAGCCGAAGCAAAACCGCAGGGTCTCCCGATCAGCTGAAGTCAGGAAGCCTCGCGAGCTATGACGAGCTGGGCCTCCGATCAAGCCGATTTGTCCACCATGGCGCTGCCCATCACAGATGACAAGAACGGACGAAGCGAGGCGAAGGAACAGACATGGCGAGAAACCGTGACCTGATCGGTAAAGGACGCGCCAAGCTCCAACCGAAGCTCCAGATGATTGCCAACGGCAGCGGCGAGGTCAACGCCGTCCGCGCCGAACAATGCGCGGCCCTGCGGGTGACCAACTCGAGTCTGCTGGACGACGTATCACTCCGTCGCACCGACCTCGACGCCGCTGCGACGAGTAGCACTCGCAAACGAATGCCGCCCCGCGGAAGTCTTTCCACCATCTCACCCGACGTCGAGGCGAATGTCTTCGTCCATCTGAACGAGGGCGTCTCGGACGCCGCGACAGTTGAGGGGCGAAGTCGCCCGCAAGGCGAACGTCGTGTCGGCGCGAGTCGCCTTGAGCAGCCTGACGACCTTGACCGAAGATCCCGACGTCGCGTTCGTCGAGATCGCGGAGCCACTGAAGAGACCTGTACCGGTCATCACGACCGGAAACCCGTCGACTCCCTCGGTTTCGGAGCGACGTTTCGGTAAGGCATCCCAACACCATTACGGCGCGGATGTGCTGATCGGGATCATCGACGTTCAGGGCTTCGACTTCTCGCATCCTGATTTTCTCGATGCGGACGGCGAAACTCGATTCGTCGCCATCTGGGACCAAGGTGGCGACGCCCGACCGAGCCCACAACCAGCCGCAGACCGGTTCGGCTACGGAGCCGAATTCAAGAAGGAACACATGGATGCCGCACTGCAGGCGGCTCCAACTCTTGGTGTGCCGGCCTACGAGATCGAGAGGCAGTCACAGACACGCGAAGGCTCCCACGGCACTCACGTCGCCAGCACGGCAGCCGGCAATCGCGGGATCTGCCGGCGATCGCCGATCGCCGGCGTGCTCATCTCCCTGCCAGAGGAAGACCAGGATCGACGCCAGTCGTTCTTCGACTCCACTCGCCTCGCCGACGCCGTCGACTACCTCGTGGCGATGGCCAGCCGAATGGACAAGTGCCTGTCGATCAACATCTCACTCGGAACCAACGGACAAGCACACGACGGCGCCAGTGCCATCGACCGGTGGATCGACGCCGTCCTCTCCACGCCGGGCCGGGCCATCACCGTCGCGGCCGGCAACGCCGGCCAAGAGGTCGGGCAAACACCCGACGACATCGGCTGGGTCACCGGGCGCGTTCACACCGGCGGCACCGTCCCTGCCGCTGGCCTGACCGCCGACATCGAGTGGGTGGTCGCCGGCAATGGCCTCGTTGACATCTCCGAGAACGAGCTGGAACTCTGGTTCTCTCCACAAGACCGCTTTGCCGTTTCGCTGCGCACCCCGCAAGGCCGATGGATCGGTCCGATCGAACCCCGCCAGTTCATCGAGAATCGGCGCCTTTCGGACGGCAGCTTCATCAGTATCTACAACGAGATGTACCACCCGTCGAACGGCGCCAACTACATGGGCATCTACCTCAGTCCGAACATGAAGGCAGACCCCGTGATCGGAGTCCCCGCCGGCGCCTGGGTCGTCCGACTCCACGCACGAGAAATCCGCAACGGCCGATACGACGGTTGGATCGAACGCGATGACCCGCGTCCGGCCGGTCACCTGGGACCGAAACAGGCCTGGGCCTTCCCATCGTTCTTCACCACACAATCGATGGTCGACAACTCCACGGTCAGCTCACTCGGCTGCGGCCACCGCGTCGTCACGGTCGCCAACCTCAATGCGAACAGCAACGTCATCAACATCTCCAGCAGCCAGGGTCCAACACGCGACGGCAGAACCAAGCCCGACGTGGCCGCCCCCGGAACTGACATCGGCGCGGCCAAGGGATTCTCCAACAACGCCGAGCAGTGGATCGGCATGACCGGCACCAGCATGGCCAGTCCATATGTCACCGGTGTCGCAGGCCTGATGCTGGCCATCGAACCGAAACTCACCGCCGCACAGATCGAGGGAATCATTCGCAGCACCGCCAAGCCGCTCCCGGGCGGCAGCTACGTGTGGGTCGATGACGCTGGGTTCGGCGTCATCGATCCCGAGGCATGCCTCACACAAGCCGCACTTGCCAACACCCGCGAAGACAGGACCGAGGGGTAACCGACTCCATGAAGCTGACGGCATTCCAGTCCGACAAAGGCGATTGCCTGCTGCTCGAGACCCAGAACGGTCAACATCGAATGCTCATCGACGGTGGCGTCAAGCGGGCCTACTCCGAGCACGTCGCTCCCGCCATCGGCGCGCTCCGTGCCGCCGACAAGAAACTCGACCTCGTCTACATCTCGCACATCGACGAGGACCACATCTCTGGTGTTCTGCAACTGCTCGACGACGAGGCCGCATGGCGTGTCCACGAACACCAACTCGATCAGGGCAATGCCGGCCATCAGGCCCCGGCCTCACCCCGCCCCGCCGCAGTCGATGCGATCTTCCACAACTCATTCCACGACCAGATCGGCAGGAACAGCGGCGAGGTCGAGGACATGCTCGCCGCTACCGCAAGCATCCTGTCGGGCTCCGAACACCCGTGGGTCATGCAAGTGGCGCAGGACCGTCGCGACATCGCGTCCAGCATTCCGCAGGCGATGAGAGTCTCCCGGCGGATCAAGCCGGGCCAGCTCAACATCGCGCTCAACCCGCATTTCGACGGCAAGCTCATGATGGTCAACGACGAAATGGACAGCATCGAGCTGGGTTCGATCACGATGAAGGTCATCGGACCATTCGCCGACGACGTCAAGAAGCTACGCAGAGACTGGAACAAGTGGCTGAGGGACAACCAGAAGACGGTCAAGGCCATTCGCGCCCAGGCAGCACACGACGAGCAAGACATGACCGCCTCCGAGGTCGACCTCGCGCTGGGCCCGCTGCTACGTGCCGCCGACAGGCTTGGCACCGCTGAACTCGAGCTCGCGAAAGAGCTCGGCAGACGCAACCGGGTCACCGCCCCCAACCTTGCATCGCTCATGTTTCTCGCCGAAGAAGACGGCGAGACGTTGCTGCTGACCGGTGATGGCCACGCCGACGACATCCTCAAGGGACTCGATCACCACAACGCCCTCGACGCCTACGGCAAGCTCCACGTCTCCATTCTCAAAGTCCAACACCACGGCTCCGAACACAACATCCACCGCGAGTTCTGCGATGCCATCACGGCGGACGACTACGTCTTCTGCGGTAACGGCCTACACGAGAACCCCGAGCTCGACGTACTGGAACTGATCCACGATCGGCGGATGGCCAACGACGAGCGCCCGTTCACCTTCTGGTTCAACTCGACATCGAACCTCAGCACGAGCGCATGCAGGGCGCGCCCACATGAAGAACGTGGAGACACTCGTCGCCAAACTCTCCGCCAAGTCCGCCGGCCGACACACCAACCGGTTCATCGACGGCAGCGCCATCCAGATTCGCTGAGAACAGCAGCAACCTCACCCCGACCTGCCTCACCACGGCGCGACACCACGAGCCCCGCTGACGCGAGCTCGAGCACTTGCTCTCGGCTGTCCCACGAACGCCCCTTCCAACCGACCCGGTGGGGGCGTATGCTCGAACTAGGTTGAGGAGGCAGGGACATGGAAGTCCGAAGCCTGTCAGCGTTCACTCCACGACGCTCTGCGGTTGTGCTTGGCGCCGTGCTTGCCCTCATCGGCGGTGTCGTCGCCTCGGCGGTGCCCGGCGACGGCGCGGCCGACCGAATCGGTGTGGCCGGCGCCGGTCTCGCGGAGCGCACTCGCCGCGACGGATGGTGATCCGATTCTCCCCGTCGGTGACCCGATCGTCCTCGATGCGGACACCGGTGGAGAGGCGTTCGGCGGCAAGCCGGCGATCGCCGGCGACGGTACGAACTTCCTCGTTGCGTGGCGCGAGAACTCGTCGAACGTGCGAGCGGCGCGCGTCGATCACTCGGGCAACCTCGTCGATCCCGCCGGCATCGACGTGATGGTCACGTCCCAGACGTCCGGCTTTCCGGCGGTGGGATTCGATGGCACCAACTTCGTGGTGTTCTTCTCCCACGTTCCGGCGGGTGAGAGCATTTGGGAGCTGTACGCCGTACGAGTCGCCCCCGACGGAACCGTGCTCGATCCTGGCGGCGTCCGGATCACGAACACGTCGGTCGGGCTCCGCCCGTACCGGATGCTCGGCGTCGCCTTCGACGGAACCGATCATCTGGTGGCCTGGCGGTCGAACTCGAGCGATGTCTACGCCACCAGGGTGAGCCCGTCGTTGGTGAACCTCGACGGCACTGCCGGAGCGCTGGTGTCGGGCAACCATGCGTCGTGGTACCCGGCGGCCGGGTTCGACGGCACCAACTTCATGGTCACCTGGCACGACGGTCGGGCGGCGCCGTACGACATCTACGGCGCCCGCGTCGACGACGACCGGCACGGTGCTCGACCCCGGTGGCTTCCTCATCGCCAGCGGGCCCGGGCACATGGACGCCAACGGGATGGCGTTCGACGGCACGAACTACTTCGTCGCCTGGCGCGATTTCCGCACGAACCCGACGCCGGGCGCGGTGTGGGTCTACGGCACACGTGTCACTCCCGACGGTGTCGTTCTCGACGACCCCCCGATCATGATCGCCGACAACCAGTGGGACGGGGTGATCCCCGTCGCGGTGGCGTCCGACGGCGACGGGTTCCTCGTGACGTGGACCTCGGCGGGTCTGGCGGCGGACTTCCGCCTCTCGGAGGTGTTCGCCCGTCGCGTCTCGAGCGATGGTGTCGTGCTGGACGACGCTGCGATCCCGATCGGCGTCGGAATCTGGCATCAGGCGCAGCCGACGATCGGCTATGACGCCGGCTACTTCCTGATCGCCCACGGCAGCGGTGACAACGATGCCGTCGCGCGGCTGCTGACCCGGCAGCCGGCCCCGCCGGCGCCGATCGGTACGCCGGGCGGTCCGGTTGCGGCTGGATGGGTCTCGGAGTCGGCACCGGTGACGGGCGGCTCCTGGCAGGATGTGCACGCCCTCGACCGCCGATCACGCGTACGCCGTGGGGCAGGTGCCGTGGCCGGTCAGCACCAACCACAACCTCGTGCGCGACGCCGGAGGATGGGCCGTGACGTACGAGCCGGTCAATCCGTCGTACGGGATGTGGGCGTCGGCCGCCGACGACGTGTGGACGGCCGGCTGGTGCGGCTCGCTGTTCCGCTACGACGGCGTCGCATGGGATGAGGTGCACGGCTGCTACCAGCACGACAACCCTGAGCTCGCGGATCATCGAGAACCTGTGGACCAACGGCGAGGACGTGCTGGTCGGGGCGTCGAACCAGGGCATGATCGTCGAGCTCGACGGAAGACGAGCGGTGGCAGATCGCCGCCCAGATCGTGCCGAATGACCTGTGGGACGTCTGGGGCAGCTGGCGCGACGACATCTGGGCCGTCGGGGCCAACGCCACCGTGCTCCACTTCGACGGCACCGACTGGAGTCGGATCGGTTCGCTTCCCACCGTCCAGTCGATCAACGGCGTCCACGGCAGCGATCCGCTCAACGTCTGGGCGGTCGGCGACGGCGGCACGATCCTCGAATGGACCGGTGCCGGCTGGATCGCCCACGACAGCGGCACCGTCCGTGCACCTCTTCGACGTGTGGGCACTCGCGCCGGATGACGTCTACGCGGTCGGTGAGGACGGCACGATCCTGCACTACGACGGCGCCAACTGGATCGCCGAGACCTCGGGCACGACCAACGACCTACTCGGCGTGAGCGCAGTCCGCGACCCCGTCGCCGGGGTGACGGCCGCATGGGCCACGGGCGCCGACGTCCTGCTGCGCACCGAGCACCCGCTCGCGGTCGACCCGGTCGCGCTGCCCGACCGGTACGTCGTCGACGAGGACTCGGTGCTCACGGTGCCGTCCGGCAGCGGGGTGCTGGCGAACGACACCGACCCCGAGGGCGACGCGCTGGCGGCGACGGTGGTCGAGCCGCCTCGGCTGGGCACGCTCGTGCTCCAGCCAAACGGAGTCGTTCACCTACACGCCCGACGCCGACGTCGACGGCATCGACGCCTTCTGGTACGAGGTGAGCGACGGCGGCATCGGCATCGACCGCGCCCGGGTCGTCGTCGAGATCGTTCCCCAGAACGAATCGCCGATCGCCAACCCCGACGGGCCGTACTACACATGGAATGGTGGCGGCCCGATGCAGTCCGGTAACAGCGAGCTGCTCGATCAACGACAGCGATCCCGAATCCGACCCGCTCACTGCGCATCTGTACACCGGTCCATCGCACGGCACGGTCAACGTGCAGCCCGACGGCACGTTCGACTACACCCACGACGGGTCGGCCACCAACGCCGATTCGTTCACCTATCGGGCGTTCGACGGGACCACCTACTCGAGCGCCTGCGACGCGTGACCTGGATCATCGCCGACCCACAGCCGCACGCACGGCGAGTGGATCCACAACCCGGCGACCGGTCACTACTACGCCATCACCGATCCGGTGCCGTTCCTCGATGCCGAGGCGCAGGCCCAAGTCGTGGGGAGGCCATCTGGTGACCGTCGACGATCAGGCCGAGCAGGAGTGGCTCTACATGCGAGGTTCGGATTCTGGAACTGGATCGGCTTGAACGACATCGCCGCGAGAGGGCGACTGGGTGTGGACGTCAGGAGCCTGCGGTCGGATACACCGAACTGGTGCCCAGGGACGAGCCCAACGATCGCCGGCGGCGGCGAGGATGCGGCAACGATCACCAACCGGCCGAGCGGCATGTGTCTCTGCTGGAACGACGTCGAGGCGTGACAGGTCCTGACACAGGCCATCGTCGAAGCCGCCGCACCGCCGCCGAACCACCCGCCGTTCGCCCATGATGACGATTACCTGTCGGGCGCGGCGAGACGAAGCACGTCGACTCGATCGAGGGTCGTGCTCGCCAACGACACGGACGTCGACGGTGATCCTCTGTCGCCCACCACGTGTCGGGGCCCGATGACGGCACGGTCAGCGATCAACGCCGACGGCTCGTTCACCTACACGCACGACGGCTCGCCGACCACCGGTGACACCTTCACCTACCGGCGCCCACGACGGCGATGACTATTCGGCCGCGGCCACGGCGAGGTGGACGATCGGCACTCCGGCGCCCGCCGCCCGGCGAGTGGATTGCACAATCCGGCAACGGGTCACTACTACGTGCTCGGCGGCCTGTTGGCGTTCGAAGACGCCGAGCAGCAGGCCGTCGACTGGGGCGGCCACGTGCAGTGACCGTCAACAACGCGGCCGAGGAACTGTGGCTGTGGTCGAGCTTCGGTTGGTATCAGCGGACGGTTTCAACGACCTGGCGTCGGAGGGCGACTGGGTGTGGACGCTCGGGTGCCCCGGTGACCTACACGAACTGGTGCGACGGCGAACCGAACGACTACCAGGGCGAAGACGTCGCCATGCTGTCGCACTGGACGAGCGGCGTCGACCTGTGCTGGAACGACGGCAGGCGACAGCGAGAGCACCACATCGTCGAACGAGCTCCCGCACCCTCAATCAGCCGCCGATCGCCGTCGATGACGCGGTCGACGACGGCGTAGGAGCGACCTATCACGGCAACGTGCTCGCCGAACGACACCGACCCCGATGGTGATCCGTTGACGGCGCACCATCTCGCAGGGCCGGCGCACGGTTCGCTTTCGTTGGCGAACGACGGCGTCGTTCACGTACACCCACGACGGGTCGGCGACGACAAGCGACTCGTTCATGTACGAGGCCCACGACGGTCAGGACTACTCGAACGCAGCGACGGTGCACATGGAGATCCCGCCCACACCCGATCAGCCGCCGATCGCCGTCGATGACGTGGTCGACGACTGGCGTAGGAGCGACCTATCACGGCAACGTGCTCGACCAACGACACCGATCCGATGGTGATCCGTTGACGGGCGCACCATCTCGCAGGGCCGGCGCGACGGTTCGCTTTCGTTGGCGAACGACGGGTCGTTCACGTACATCCACGACGGGTCGGCGACGACAAGCGACTCGTTCATGTACGAGGCCCACGACGGTCAGGCAACTACTCGAACGCAGCCACGGTCCGACATCGTGGTCGTCGCATCGCAGCCTCTTGATTTCCGCCGTTGGAGTCGGTGGTGCCTGCTCGGTTGTTGGAGACCCGGTCGGGTCCGAACGAAGTGACGGTTGATCATCTGTTCGAGGGGATCGGCAAGCGTGCAGCCGGTTCGACGTTGGAGTTGAAAGTCACGGGTCGTGGCGGTGTACCCGCCGACGCTGAGGCGGTGATGTTGAACGTGACCGCCGTGTCCCCCGACGAACCCGGCTTCTTGACCGTGTTCCCATGCGGGACCACGCTGCCCAAGGCATCAAACGTCAACTACGTCGCTGGTGATGTCGTCCCCAACGCCGTGCTCGCCAAGATCGGCACCGGCGGCAAAGTGTGCATCTACACCAAAGCCGCCGTCGACATCGTCGCCGACGTCAACGGCTACGTGCCTGCCGGCGGGTCGCCTTCGTCGGTGGTGCCGGCTCGGTTGTTGGAGACCCGGTCCGGTCCGAACGAAGTAACGGTTGATCATCTGTTCGAGGGGATCGGCAAGCGTGCAGCTGGTTCGACGTTGGAGTTGAAAGTCACGGGTCGTGGCGGTGTACCCGCTGACGCGGACGGCGGTGATGTTGAACGTGACCGCCGTGTTCCCCGACGCACCCGGCTTCTTGACCGTGTTCCCATGCGGCACCACGCTGCCCAAGGCATCAAACGTCAACTACGTCGCTGGTGATGTCGTCCCCAACGCCGTGCTCGCCAAGATCGGCACCGGCGGCAAGG
>CAVRNX010000046.1:0-25859 GCA_963722635.1 uncultured Acidimicrobiaceae bacterium | reverse complement strand
AGGCGCTCGACCGTGGGCCGTTGATCTGTGGATTCGGCGGTTCGGTGAAGACGAGCACGGTGTCGTGAATGGTTGCGGGCGTGTGGCCCGGCGCCACGAAGTACCGAACGCCGCCCATCGCCGGGGTGACGAACTGCCGGAGTTCGCCAACGCGGTCGGGCTCGAACTCGGCGAGCGGCAGCGACACCACGTCGGGAATCGACGTGGTGGTGATCGTCGATGCCGACTCGACAGCGGGAGGATTCGTCTCGCGGACGGTCAGCGAACTGGGGTCACTTCCAGCGCACGCCGCTCGCGTTCAGTGGTGCCGACGGGCTGCAACTCGTCGCGCTCCGTCCCGGACTGCTGGTGATGGATTCTGTGTCGGACGGCGGTGATCTCAGGGCTCGAGTCTCTATATTCGAAGCGGAGCCGACTGCGGTCGCCGACGTGATCGACGGCGCTGTCGAGGACGGCGATATGCAGGTCTTGGTGGCACAGTTCACCGGAGCTGACCGGTCGCTGCGACGACAGGACCTCACCGTGACCGGCGAGGGCGTCGCCGACCTCGAATGCATCGCGCAAGAGCGGCTGTCTGCCGCTCGTCGATGGCGTGGACGAGTTCGATCCATCGATCTGGGCTCGATCGGAGAACTTCCTCGTCGAGGCGAGTCCTGGCGAGCCGTCGGTCTTCGTGCTCGTGCAGACGAAGGCCTTCGGCGACCCGCTGCTCAGCCAGGCGTTCGATATCATCGACTCGCTGCGGTTGGATTGACCGGCTGCGTCTCAAACTTTCGATGGAGCGGACAACGGTGTTTTGTCTCACCGTCCTGAGCCTGGACGCACCCGGCTGCAGGCGCCGACCCGGCTTGAAGTGGCCGGGCAATCTGTCGCCCGCGACCGGCCATGATTGGTCAGCGGCTGGCGCCGGCGACGAAGGTGGACACGATGTAGGTGGCGTGTCGGTCGAGTGATCCTCTTCCTCGGTCGTAGCGCATCGTCGTTGTCAAGGTGGCTACACTGATGATATGAACGTAGCTACTTCGAGGTCAGTGGTCGGGATCCGCGACCTGAAGAATGGTCTCAGCAAGTACATCGATCGCGTAGCGGCCGGTGAAGAAGTGATCGTGACGGATCGGGGTCGCCCGGTTGCCAAGCTCTCTCCACTCGACGCGCCGGACGATCGCCTGGCTGACCTCGTCGCCGCTGGCGTGGTTCGACCACCCGTGAGCGGCACTCGTCATCGCGCTCCTTCCCGGATCAAGCCGAAGGGGAATGTGAGCGAACTCGTTGCTGAGCAACGTCGGTGATCACCTACGTCGATACCTCGACCCTGATCAAACTCATCGTTGACGAGGAGGGGTCGGACCGAGCCGAACTGATCTGGCAGTCCGCCGACTCGGTCGCCTCGGTGCGGTTGGTCGTGGTCGAAGCGCGCGCTGCGCTCGCTGCAGCCACACGGGGTAAACGGCTTTCGACCGATCAGTTGCACGTTGCCAGGACCGAGTTGGCTGCGTTTGTCGACGATCTTCATCTCGTTGAGGTGACCGAGCAACTCATCGAGAGCGCCGCGCAGCTTGCGGAGACCGAGGCGCTGAGGGGCTACGACGCCGTCCACCTCGCAGCCGCAGTCTTCGTGGATGCCGCAGTACTCACGAGCGCGGACCGAGCGCTGTGTGAGGCAGCCGAACGGCAGGGCCTGCACATCGCCGACCCGCTGACGACGTGATCCGACCGGTCCATCGGCATCGAGACCGCCGACATTCTCGTGCAGGTGATCGCTCACAGTCGTGCCGTTCTTTCGCTGTTCCCGGCTTGCTGGGTGGCCGTCGTTGTGCGCCGCCACCCGAGGTGTTTGGTTGCTCCGAGTGGGTGGGACCGCACCTACGGTCGCTGCCAGGGCAGCTTTTCAGCGCTCTGGACTCCAGGTTGAGATCGTTGAACCAGATCAGGAAACCGGACCGTCCGTCAGATCAGTCCGGCGGGTAGTTGTTGCTTGGAACGGCTCCACTGCTTCGGGGATTGGCCGTACATGCGTTTGAACTCTCGGCTGAACTGAGAGGAGCTCGCGTACCCCACTTCCGTCGCGGCTTCGTTGACGGTCATGCCTCCGGCGATCCTCATGGCGGCGTTGTTCAGCCGTATTGCCTTTACGAACTGGATGGGCGACATCGTGGTGGCCTGTTTGAACTTTCGGTGGAAGACGGCCCTGCTCATGCCCACGTGTGCGGCCATGTCCTCGATGGTGATCTCCTTGTCGAGGTGGGAGGACACGTGTTCGATCACTCGGGCGATTTCGTTGCCGACTCCGAAGGCGCGCTTCGCCGCGGCTCCCGCATCGCCTTTCAGGACGGCGTAGTACACCTCGCGAAGCCGACCGGCTCCGAGCACCGCCGTATCGGTCGGGCTGTCGGCCAGTTGCACCAGTCGCAGCAGCGCTTCGGTGAATGCGTCGTCCCAGCGAGCGAGGGCAAACCCTTTTGGGAGTGGGTCACCTCTGGGTTCTCGGATGGCGCCGGCCGCGTTTTCCATTTCGATTGCGAGCTCGGTCATCACTCTGGGGTCCAGGGCGATCTGCACGCCGAGGAGGGGATCGACGGGCGACGCCATCGGTGTCCCGGCCTCCACGGGCAGCGAGATGGCGCAGCACATGTAGTGGCTGCTGTCGTACACGTGCGAGGTGCCATCCAGGATGGCTTCCTTGGTGCCGCTCACGATGGCCACGAGGGTGGGTTCGTACACCGCAGGGGCGCAGCGAACCGGTTCGGTGACGCGGAAGAGTTGCACGCCCTTCACGCCGGTTTCCACCAGGCCGTCCTCGTTCACCGTAGCTTCGATGAGTTGCCGAATCTGCTGCTTGCTCACGCAGGCAACGTAGCTACACAAGACCTGTATGGCAAGAGTGGTGAGATGATTAGGCATGTCTTGGCGACGTTTAGGTCTATACGTGATCGTCGGTGAGAGTTATTGTCGAATCCAACCAACGATCGCAGGAAAGAAGCAATGGCAGACAAGACATTCGGACCTCAGGGCTGGACACCGGAACGCCTCGGTCCCCAGAACGGCAAGACCTTCCTCATCACCGGTGGCAACGCCGGCGCCGGGTTCGAGGCGACCCGGATCCTCCTGGGCAAGGGCGCCAAGGTCGTGATGCTGAACCGCAGCGCCGAGCGATCGCAGGCCGCGGTCGCGAAGCTGAAGGACGAGTTCGGAGCCGGGCGCCGAGGTGTCCTTCGTGCGTATGGACCTCGCGGAGCTCGACAGCGTGCGCGAAGCCGCTGCGGAGGTCTTGGAGACCGTTCCCCGGATCGACGCCCTCATCTGCAACGCCGCCATCGCGCAGGTGCCGACGCAGAAGCTCACCGTCGACGGCTTCGAGAGCATGCTCGGCACGAACCACTACGGACACTTCCTGCTGAGCGGCCTGCTCTTCGAGCGCATCGAGGAATCGAAGGGCCGCATCGTGGTAGTCGCCAGCCTCGGCTACAAGATGGGGATCAAGACGATCCAGTTCGACGACATGAACTGGGACAAGAACTACCACCAGAACAAGACCTACTCCCAGAGCAAGCTGGCGCAGATGATGTTCGCCTACGAGCTGCAGGATCGCCTGGAAGCGGCGAACACAGGCGTCAAGGTCTATGTCTGCCACCCTGGCTCGTCGCGCACATCGCTCATCACGACCAGCGGCAACCTGATGACGAGGGTCATGTTCAGGCTCATGTCCATGTCGCCGATGGTCCAGTCCGCCGAGAAGGGCGCCTACCCCGAGGTCATGTGCGCCACCGAAGACGGCCTGGATCTCAGGGCGCTGTACGGACCCACCGGCAGGAACGAATGGGTCGGCCCGGTCGGGAAGGGCACGCTCGAGCCCTTCGCCTATGAGAAGCCGGTCATGGAGAGGCTGTGGAGCCTGTCGGAGAAGGAAACCGGTTTCGACTGGAAGCTCTGACCCAACAGGGCGGCAGGTGCAACAAGATTGGCCGCAAGGGTCATCCGTACACCGCGCCGGCATGGCTGTCCTCGACCTGGCTCGTGTTGATTGTGCAGTTCTTCGCAGCAAGTGCTCACGTCGACGGTGCCGACGCCACAACGCTCGGCGGGATTTGGGTGCTCCGTATCGCTCCGCCGGTCAGCCAGACCAGTTGCGCCAACCGGACACGCGTCGGGACAACTACGTTGAACGAAGCGGGACAAGTGCGCGCATAGGCCCTGCTCAGAGTTCACACCTGGGACAAGTTGTAGAGCGCTCATCATCTGAGTCACCTGAGCGTGTTCAACGCGTTGCGTGACAGATACACGAGCTACTGCCACTCGACGCGGTCGTTCTGGCAGAATGTCGGTGTGGTTCGACAGGTCAGCGGTATCGGTACGGTCCTCGTCGCCGGCGCCGTGACCGCCTGTGGAGTGCTGCTGCTCAGCGGCGTCGGCCCAACACCTGCCGCCGATCGGCTGACGGGCGAGCGACTACCGGCGGTGGCACCGATCGAGTCGTCCCCGGCCACCTCGCAACCCGACGAACACGCCACTACGCCGTCGAGCACCATCACCTCGCAACCCACCGCCTCCAGCGCCGTGCCATCGACGACCGCTACCTCGAGCACGAGCGCTACCACGAGCACCACGACGTCGAGCACCATGACATCGACCACCACGATCGCGTCGGCGCCCTCACCCCTGCCACTCTCGGTCCGTGCTTCGCAGACCGTGGTCGGTGCCGGTGGGACCGTTGATTTCAGCGGCGAGTGCCCTGCCCGCGATGGCGAGCCGTCCGGCCCGCTGATCGTGTGGGTGATCGGGGAGACCACCGACCAGATCACGACCGGCGTCACAGCCGTCGAATGGACATATCGGTGGACCGCTCCGACCGACGTCGGCCAGATCAGGACCCACACGTTCCAGTTCTGGTGTGGCGACCCGGTGGGCTGGGACGGTGGCTACCCGATCGCCCTGCAACGTGTCGTCGACATGGTGGCCCAGGCAGGCCCGGCTTCACCTACGGCACCGCTGATCGAGACCGAGTCGCCAGTCGCGATCCCCGAAACCGACTGAGTCCGACCGAGCCGACCGAGCCAAACGAGACGATTCTTCGTGAAACCGTACGAGGCGTTGACCGATATCGGCAGGGCTCGACGGCATCGGCGAACGGCCGAACGGGCGTTGCTCGAGTACGGCATCGAAGCTCGGGTGATCACCCAGCTCGCGATCGACAGCAACTACATCTTCAAGATCGACGCCGGCGACGGTCGCAGGTATGCCTTGCGGGTGCAGCGCCCCGGCTTGTTCGAGTCCGACGACACCGAACTCGAGTGTTGGTGGGTGGACCGTCTCGTCGACGATGGGTTGCCCGTTGCGGCCGTGGTCAAGAACCGCCACCGTCGGTCGGTCACCATCGTCGACGACGTGCCAGGCGTGCCGAACGGCCAACGTTGTGTCCTGTTCGAATGGCTTCCCGGCGGAGCGGCGGACGACGGACCACTGTGGTTCTGGACGGCTTTGGGCGAGCTGGCGGCGCGCCTGCACCGACAGTCGTACGGGCTGGTGTTGCCGAGTTGGGCCGAGCCTCGCCGGTGGGACTCGGCGTTGCTCTACGAATCGGTGAAGCTGTGGGATCGACGGTACGACAATCTGATCAGCGAGTCGCAGCGTGCGACCTTGCGCGAGGGCGTCGCCGTCCTCGACCCGTTGCTGGCAGAGCGCTATCAGCACGGCGGGGCGGTGCAGTTGCTGCATGGTGACCTGCACGATGGCAACGTGCTCGTCAAGCGCCGTCGTCTGGCGGTGTTCGACTTCGAGGATCTGATCGTCGGACACCCGGAGCACGATCTGGCGGTTGCGCTGTACGGGCCGTACTACAACCGGTCGGATCTGCCGGACATCGTGGCCGCCATGCGTGGCGGCTACGAACGGGTCGCTCCGTGGCCGATCGAAGAGATCGAGCAGCTGCGACCGCTGTTCGCTGCCCGAGCGCTCGGCCTCGTCAACTTCTGCCTGACGATGGGCGACGACTACGCCGAGTACGTCGGGTTCCTCACCGACCGTGTCGCCGACTTCCTGGCAGACGTCGCGTCGATGTGAGCGACGGCGGCCGGTTGGTCGATCCGGAAGTTCCATCGCTCGACCATCGCCTGAGGCGGGTGATCCGCCCGGCGCCTGGAAACGGATGACGCGGCTGCAATATCTCTCACATATGTCTCAAGATAACGACGCGATCCGTCGATGTTCTAGGCGGTGGTCCGTCGGGCCGCTCGGAGGGACGTTCCGTGCCTCCGACCACACACCCCTCGGGGCGGAAGAGGAGTTACGCATGTCGCGAGTTCACAAGACAATCAAATGGCGCCTTGTGGCGCCCGCATACAAGGCTGCCGCAACAGCGGGCACCGTGGTCGCGCTGGTCGCAACCGTCGGCGCGCCGTGGAAGTGGCGCTGACGTGATCCGTCCGGGTTCGCGTCGAGCGAACCCGGACCATCGCGTTCCCTTCTCTCACACCGCCAGTCGGAGAACCAATGACGTTCGATAAGCACAGTTCTTGTCGCGACCGCCAAATCGTTGCCTTCGTCGCGGGCGTGTTCGTTGCCGGCGTCGGCGCGTCAGCTGCACTGATCGTCGTTCAACACACCTACTTCTTCTCACAGTCGAACTGGGCCATCTTCGGACTCTTCGCGGTCTTGCTCGTCCTCGGCGAGACCCAGCCGAGCTTCGCGATGCGGTTCGGCGACAACGGCGAAGTCTCACCCGGTTGGACGTTTGCGTTCGCGCTGATGCTGTTCGGCATGCCGATCGGCGCCCTGATCGTCATGGTGAGTTCGAATCTGCTCGTCGACATTCGGCTTCGAAACCCTGCCCGCATGGTGATCTTCAATGCCTCTCAGATCGCGCTCGCCCTCTCGGCCGGCGCCCTCGTGCTGCAGGTGTTCGGCTTGCGCAGCTCGATGACGCAGCTCGACACGATCCCGTTGCAGTGGGGGTTCGGGATCCTTGCTGCTGCCGTGACCGTGCTGGTGCTCAATGGCGTCCTCACCGCGACCGTCATCGGATTGCACACCGGGGCCGGCTTCGTCGCCACGTTTCGTACCGGCCTGGCGCTGAGCATGACCGCCGATGGGGCCCTGCTCTCCTTGGCGCCGGTGTTCGTGATCGCCGTCGACTACAGCTTCGTTCTGGTCCCGTTGCTGGCGACCACCTCCTACATCGTCATCCGCTCCGCCCGAAGTTCGCTCCAGCGTGCACACGACGCCGACCACGATCCGCTCACCGGGTTGCTCAACCGGCGGGCCTTCGACGATCGACTGACTCAGATGCTGGGACTCCATGGCGGCGAACCGGACTCGGTGCTGCTGGTCATGGACTTCGATCGTTTCAAGGAGATCAACGACTCGCTCGGCCATGCGATCGGCGACGCACTCCTGACGAGTTTCGCCGAGCGAGTGAACGAGATGCTTCCAGCGAATGCAGCGGCAGCTCGATTGGGCGGCGACGAGTTCGCAATCGTGATCCCCGCTCGGATGCTCGGCATTGCACGGCAGGAGTCGATCGCCGAGTTACATCGCGAGCTGACGAGGCCGTTCGATATCCAGGGATTTCCACTCTCGATCTCCATCAGTGTCGGTGTTGCGTCAGCACCTACCGACGGCACGAATGCTGAGGACCTTCTGGCAGCCGCCGATCTCGCCATGTATCGGGCCAAACAGAGCGAGACGGGCGTGCTTCACCATCGCTCGAGCCGACCGACGGCGGGCGCCAATGGTCGAATTGACCTGTTGTCCGACTTGACCCGCGCCGTGGCCGAGGGTCAGCTGCGGGCGCACTACCAGCCCCAGATCCGAATGTCGACCGGCGAGATCGATACCGTCGAGGCGCTCGTGCGCTGGGAACACCCACGTCACGGGCAGATCCAGCCGGACGAGTTCATCGGGATGGCCGAACAGACGGACCTGATCGAAGAGTTGACCGAGTTCATGCTGCGCCAGTCCATGGCAGAGGTGCTGTTGCTCGATCGGGCTGACATCTCGCTGGCCGTCAACGTGTCGCCGCGCAGCCTCTTGCAGCGGAGCTTCGGTTCATTGGTCTTGAGTTGTCTGAAGGAGACCGGATTTCCGGCGAACAGGCTGGAACTCGAAGTCACCGAGCGGGCGATCGCCGGCGATCCAGAACGGATCGAACTCACGATCGGGCGACTTCGGGAGTTTGGCGTGCGTTTCGCGATCGACGACTTCGGCACCGGGTACAGCTCGTTCGGCTCGTTGCGACAGATCCGTGCCGACCGCTTGAAGATCGACAAGCAGTTCACGCGGCACATCCAGTCGTCGCACGAGGACCAACTCGTCGTGAGGACGATCGCTGAGCTCGGCCACGGTCTCGGCCTCGACGTGGTTGCGGAAGGTGTCGAGACCGACGAGATCTGGGATGCCCTGCGGGGGATGGGATGCGATTTTGGGCAGGGCTATGCGATCGCACGGCCGATGTCGTTCGACGACCTACAGCTCGAGGTCGCCGACTGGTCGACGGACATTCGTGTGGAGGCCGTTGCGTGATCGTGCTCGTCCTGACGGCGATCGGCGTGGCGACCGCCGTATTGAGCTGGACTCGGATCAAGCGTCTCGCCGGCCTTCATCTCGATGGTCTGTGGCTGGTCTGGTCGGCGATTCTTCTACAGATCGTCGTGTTCGAGATGCTCGGTCGACATCTTCCGTTGTGGGCGTCGAACGCCCTCCATCTGTTCACCTACGCGCTCTGCGTCGGCTTCCTCTGGCGCAACCGCTGGGTACCGGGTGGCTGGATCATCGTGTTCGGCACCGCATGCAATCTGATCGTGATCTCGGTCAACGGCGGCACGATGCCCGCCGACTCGGCCGCATGGAAGCGTGCCGGACTTCCAGAGTTCGATCCCGATGTGTTCGAGAACTCGCGGGCCCTCTCCTCACCGCGTCTGGCGTTTCTCGGCGATGTGTTCGCGATTCCTGCTGGATGGCCGCTCGCCAATGTGTTCAGTGTCGGTGACGTGCTGATCGTGATCGGCGCCACCTATCTGGCGCACCGTTGGTGTGCGACGCCGGCCGACGGGTCGTCAGACCGACACGTGGCAACCGTCGAGAGCGAACCGCACTCGACGGTCCAGGTTGGCGGTCGCAGGTCCTTGCCCACACAATGAGTCGGTGACGTTGCCAAGGTCGCTGGGGGTCCACGAGCACTGGCATGGCGGCCACCGCAATCCCCCACGACCGCCGGTCCTCAACGAAGGCGTGAGGATCGTGCGCACAGCTGTGCGCACCGACCTCACGCGTCGGTGGCAGAATTGGTGAGTGCTGCTCGGTGTCGCACGCGGGATCGTGCGGCATGATGGCGGACATGTTTCTCGGCGAGGATCTGATTCTCTGGCTGTTGCTGGCCCTCGGCGGCGCACTGTTCGCCGGCAACCTGCTGGCGGTCCTGCGGCCGATGGAGGGCCCGCGCGACGACTCCCATCTCGAGCGTGCCCCGGTCGGTCGAAGCTTGTTGTACGCCGGGCTCGGTCTGATCGCCGCGGTCTGGGCGCTCGCCTCGCTGATCGCCGGTTGACGAGCGGGTGGCATCAGCCGGCTTCGGCCGGAGCGACCGTGATCACGAACGCCACCGCGCCTTCGCTGCCCTCACCGATCGAGCCACCGACCGCCCAGGATCCGTTTTCGTAGGCGAAGAAGCCACCGTCTGGCGTCGTCATCAGTTGAAGCTGCGTGAACCCGGCCGCCTCGAGGGTGGCGACGTACTCGTCGATCACGTCGGCGATGTCGCCATCGACCTCGCCGCTGAGGACGAACGATCGACCATCCTCTGTCGACATCGACTGGGTGTACTCGATCGCGATGTCGTCGGGCACTGGGGATCTCGGTCGGGAAATCGTCGGGCAGTTCGCTGTCCGACGAGCCGATGACCGTTTCCCCGTCCTCGGACTGGATCACGGTCTGCTCGCCGTCGGATTGCATGACGATCTCACCGTCCTCGGTCTGGATGACCGTTTGGTCGCCGTCGGATTGCATGACGATCTCACCGTCCTCGGTCTGGATCGAGATCTCTCCGTCGTCGAAGTCGATGTCGACGTCTTCGCCCGACTCGGATTCGATCTGTCTCTCCGCGATCGACTCGGCGAGATCCTCGCCGCCACAGCTCGTCAACATCAGGACTGCTGCTGTCGGAACCATCAACCACCGGAGTCTCATGACGACTCTCCCTCCTGGCGTCCGCCGACGCCGAAACACACGGTCGCTTTCCAACTCCATTGTGACACTTCGTGCTCGAACGGTCGATGGCAGGGCGCGGCATACACTGCCGACCATGACCGGCCGACCGTTGCAGATCCGGTTCGTGTCATCGGCGAGCCGCACCCATCAGCTTCCCGAGAGCGAGTGCGAGGTCGCTTTCGTCGGCCGATCGAACGTCGGCAAGTCGTCGCTGATCAATGCGCTCGCCAACCAGAAGCAGCTGGCGCGGGTGTCGAACACCCCTGGCCGCACGCAGTTGATCAACCTGTTCGACCACGTCGGCGGCGGCACGATCGTCGACCTGCCCGGCTACGGCTACGCCAAGGTGCCGGGACACGTCCGCAAGGATTGGGGCACGATGATCGAGGGGTATCTGCTCGAGCGCGAGGAACTGGCGATGGTGTTCGTGCTGGTCGACGGCCCGATCGGCCCGACGCCGCTCGACGAGAGGATGCTCGACTGGCTGCGCGAGAACGAGGTGCCCCACACTGTCGTGGCGACCAAGATGGACAAGGTCAAGTCGTCCAAGCGTCGCACCCGCAAGCTCGAACTCGCTGCGGGCTGCATGCTCGAGATCGGTGACATCGTGTGGGTCAGCTCGGCCAAGAACGTCAACATCGACCAGTTGCGCGGGCTCGTGCTCGGGCACCTGACCGGGGATGCGTGGCGATCGAGCCTGAGGCCAAGAGTTGGACATGGGTCAACGAACGGCCGTGCGACGAGTGCGGCTTCGACGCTTCGTCGACCGAACCCGATCAGGTCGCCGAGTTGATCCGCACCAACATCGACGAATGGCGGCGCCTGCTGGATTCACCCGTCGAGACGCTGCTCACACGTCCCGACGAGGCAACCTGGTCGGCGCTCGAGTACGCCTGTCATGTGCGCGACGTCTACGAGTTGCTGGCGTATCGCCTCGATCGCCTGGCTCACGAGGACCATCCGCTGTTCGAGGACTGGCATCCCGATCGCATCGCCGCCGCTCGCGACTATCCGGTCGAACGGCGACCCGACCAGGTGGTCGAACAGCTCGCTCGCAACGCCGTCAGGGTGGTCACCCACGCAGTGGCGATGTCGCCCGACGGATGGCAGCGGACGGCACGGGCCGACGGCTTGGTCTTCACGGCGGGATGGTTGTCCACGTACCTCACGCACGATGTGATCCACCATGTCGCCGACGTCGAACGCGGCCTCGCCCGCCTGCGTGGTTGAGCCACAGCCGATTCCGACCCGCCCATTCGTGTCGCCGCGGCCGCAACGGGCATGATTCACGTCGTGATCGAACACTATGACGCTGCCTGGAAGGAACTGACCGCCGAGGGGTCGAGCTTCGCCGTGACCGAGATCGAGGTGCGCGGCAACCCGATGCGGGTGTTCGCCAACACCCTCCCGAACTTGCGGTCACTGTGGGAGCTGGCCGCACTGCACGGCGACAAGCCGTACATCGTGTTCGAGGACGAGCGCTACACGTACGCCGAGATCGATGCCCAGGTGAGGGCGCTGGCGCATCTCCTGCGCGACCGGCACGGCGTCGGCCCAGGGGACCGTGTCGCGATCGCCATGCGCAACTATCCGGAATGGGTGGTGGCGTATTGGGCGACGGTGGTGATCGGGGCGGCCGCCGTGGGGATGAACGCCTGGTGGACCAGCCAGGAGATGGCGTTCGGGCTCGCCGACTCGAGCCCGAAGGTGTTGATCGCCGACGACGAGCGAATCGAGCGAGTGCTTCCGCACCTGCAGGATCTGCAGGCCACCAACCCACTCCATCTGATCTCGGTCCGCAGCGACCGTGAGCTGCCCGACGGGGCCTCGCGCTGGGCCGATGTGGTCGACCCGGCCTCGGCGCCCGCTGGGTTTCCCGACGCCGAGATCGATCCCGACGACGATGTCACGATCTTCTACACCTCCGGCACGACCGGGTTCCCGAAGGGGGCCCAGCTGACCCATCGAGGATCGGTCAGCAACGTCATGAACCTTCTCTTCATGACGTTGGCGGGATCGCTCGCCGAGGCGAAGGCGGTCGCTGCCGGCGACCTGCCGGGCAAGGCAGGCAGCACCGACGCCCCCGCCGATCCGTCGCAGGCCGTGTTCATGGCGCCGACGCCGCTGTTCCACGTCACCGCCAACAACTGCCTGTTGCAGCCGTGCACGCTGGTGGGCGGCACGATCGTGTTCATGTACAAGTGGGATACGGCGAGGGCACTCGAACTGATCGAGCGTGAGCGCGTCACCAACTTCTCCGGCGTGCCGACGATGAGCCGCGAGATGCTGCTGCATCCCGATTGGGAGACCCGCGACACGTCCTCGTTGAAAGGCATGGGCGGCGGCGGCGCAGCGGTGCAGCCAGACCTGGTCGACAAGATCGACAAGTCGCTGTCGGGCGGTACGCCCATCGACCGGCTACGGCCTGACCGAGACGCACGGCATCGTCACCGCCAACGCAGCGAAGCTCTACACCGACAAACCGGCGTCGTGCGGGCGGGTCGTGCCGACCCTCGAGGCGCGCCTCGAGGACGCAGAACGGCAACGTGCTCGAACCCGGTCCCGACGTGCTCGGCGAGCTGTGTGTTCGCGGCGCGATCGTGATCAAGGGGTACCTCAATCGCGACGAGGCCACCGTCGATGGCATCCGCGACGGATGGTTCAACACCGGCGACATCGCCCGCATCGACGAGGACGGGTTCGTGTTCATCGTCGACCGCGCCAAGGACATGGTGATTCGTGGCGGCGAGAACATCTACTGCTCCGAGGTCGAGTCTGCGATCTACGAGCACCCGGACGTCGCCGAGGCTGCTGTCTTCGGAATTCCCGACGACCGCCTCGGCGAGAACGTCGCCGCCGCCGTGGTGCTGCGCCCGGGTGCCGAGCTGTCCGAACAGGAGTTGGCCGAGCTATCTCGGCGAGCGGATCGCCAAGTTCAAGATCCCGGCCAAGGTGTGGTTCCGTCAGGAGCAACTGCCGCGCAACGCCAACGGCAAGTTCATGAAGCGTGAGCTGCGCCAGGAGCTCGTCGGCGGCTGAGATGCTGATGGTTGGGCCGCGACCGGCTCGCCGAGCGGACAGCCGGTCACACGACCACCGGTGAGCGGGTCGTACGTCTCAGCGAACGAAGGCTCAACCACCACCGGATCCGCTGCCGACGCGTCAAGGGGGCGCGGATCGCGTCGATCACGGCCTGTGACGTGAGCCTCGCGTCGTTCGCCAGTCGGCTGCTGTCGCTCGTCATCGCCGACGAGGCTCGCGCCGAATGTGACGGCCGTCGACATCGCCGCCAACCGCCGCATCTCGTGAGGAACCGCCGGGGCATGCGGAGCGGCCTGCTCGGCGATCCGGTCGTCGGTCCACGACGCAGCGATCGACAATCCGGCGTCGACCAGTGCGTCGGTCGTGTTGGCCCACACGCCGCGTATCAGCATCGAGGGATCATCGACCTGCAGCCGTCGCCGACGTCGCCGTCGTTTCACCAGGAGCAGTGAGCCGACGATCACGATCACGGGCAGCAGACTGATACCGGTCACCGCGCCGACGCGGAGCAACCAGATTCGAACCGTCCGCCAGCCGTCGTCGCCGGCCCGATCGTCGATGATCTCGTCGTCGATGTCGTCAGCCGGTTCGGCTGGGGGAGCGATCGGCGGTTGTGCAACAGCCGGACTCTGCGCCTCGGGTGGCGGGGGTGGCTCGTCGACGTCGCTGTTCTCCACTGGGGGAACCGGGTCGAACGCCACCCAACCGAGCCCCTCGAGCCGCACCTCGGGCCACGCCGACGCATGGGCCGACGTGATCGTCAGCAGGCTCCCGAGTTGTTCGGGTGGCACCACGAATCCGGTCGCCACCCTGGCATCGAATCCGAGCGATCGAACGAGCACGACGAAGGCGGTGACGAACTGTTCGCGTGCGCCGCGCCGTGTCTCGGTGGCGAACCGCTCCAACAGTGCCAGTTGTTGGCCGCCGCCGGGCGCCGACGAGTCGAGCTGCCATCGCGTTCGCATCGTCTGTTCGATCCGCTGGATGCGTTCGATCACGGTGCCGTCACCGGCCAGCGTGGTCGCCTGACCCGAGAACGTGGCGGCGATCTCGTCGACCTGCCGCGTTGCGAACGGTACCGACCGGGCTGCGTCTGCGTCGGGGGCGACGGCTCCGACCACCAGCACGGTCTGGCCCGGCTGCGGCCGCTGACGCAGTCGCACGACGACACGTTCGAGGTCGGTGTCGACGTCTGCGCTGACCGAGATCGGACGGCCCGGAAACGGCACGGTGTCGACGTCATCGGTGAGGTACTCGACGGCGTAGCGAACGATGCTGGGTTGTTCCGTCACGGCGGTGAGCGGGTGGCGTCGAGCGTGCCGCCGATCGGTCGTAGCGTCAGCCGCGGCACCCAACGCTGCCCGTCGTACTCGGTGAGCGCGGCGACCCGCCACCGCGATGGCAGGGTCGCACCGCTTCCAGCGGAGCGGCCGGAGATCTGCATCAGCTCGATCGGAGGGTCCGCCTGTCGGAGCGCCACCGTCGCCTCGATCGGGTCGAGCACCACAGCAGACAGGTCGGCGGCTTCGGTGGAGCGCGGATCGGCCCGATCGGCCCACGCCAAACTGCCCGATGTGGCGATTGCGATCGTGGCCAGCGCGGCAGCCGTGATCGGCACGGTTCGATCGACCAGCACCGACCGATGCCCTGCCCCGTCTGCCGATCTGCCCGCTCCGGCCAACGCCAGCACGAGCGCCAGCACACCGGCGACGGCAACCAGTGCAGGCTCGGGCCGGCGTGGTGCACTGAGTGCGATCAGGCCGATCAGGCCGATCGCCAGCGGGGCGAGCGGAGCGAGATGGAAGCGCTGGGAGACGGCGAGCACCGCAGCGAGCGCGGTGAGGCCTGCCAGCAGCAGCGCGATGGTGCCGATCACCGTCGGTTCAGCGGGACTTGGCCACTCGGTGGTGAGCAGTCGGCGCGGCCCGCCGGTGAGACCGGGTCCGATGGCATCGAGCGAGCCGTCGGCCGACCAGACGGCCGCCACGACCCCGGTGGCGATCGCTGCTGTGATGGCAGCTACTCGAATCGACCAGCGTCGAGCGCGTGTGGCCAGTGCCGCCACGGCCGGTAGTGGCGGCGCCAACAAGAGTCCCCACAGGAACCGGTCGAACACGTCGCCGGCGATGACTGCCAGGACGAGACCGATCGACAGGATCAGTGCGACTCGCACCGTGGTCGGCGTCGGTCGGCTGGCCGTCCTCAGTGCCATGGCCGCCACCGCTGTACGAACTCGGTTGCATCGTGGGCGGCAAGTGTCACGCCGGCGCTCGCTTCCGCACCCCGACCGATCCGTATCACCGACAACCTGTCGCTGCGAACGAATGTGGTCGAGGGGCCACGCGGTCCTGTGACGAAAGCGATCATCGTGTGGTCGATGCCGCCGCCGAAGACCTCCGCCATCGACATCGAATCATCGACCCCTGCCTGGGTGACCGGTGTCATGAGGTCGAGCACGCTGACGGCGCGATCCAGCGGGCGGAAGCTTCCGGGAAACCGACGCGACGTGGTGCGCAACATCACGGACACTCCACTGGAGAGCGTGTGCACGGCGATCGAGGCGGCCACGTCGACCATCTCTTCGAAGTCATCGGCGGTTGCCGCCACGGCTGCCGCATCGAGTACGACGGTGAACTCGGGCCGGCGCAACTCGACGTGCTCGCGGCAGCATCAGGGTGCCCATTCGTGCTGTCGTCGGCCAATGGATCAGGCGCGGGTCGTCACCATCGACGTACTCGCGCAACGAGACGAAGCCACTCAGTGGATCGGATGCGGCACGCCGCATCACGGCTTCGTCCTCGACGGTGTGCATCGCGCCGTAGGGACCGTGCAGCGCATGTATCCGAGGATGCACGATGATCGTTCCGCCCGTTGCGTGGGTGCGCTGCCCGACGGCGAGTCCGAGTGGGTCGACCCGTTCGACGACCAGTGGTCCGACGTCGAACACGCCCCGCCGACGGGTCGGGATCGCACCGAGCGCTTCAGCTGCGATCGCCCGCAGCGACGCCAACGATCGGCACGCGTACCTCGATGTCATCGCAGCGATCGATGATCACGACGGGCGGCGTGCGGCGCCGACCCGGGTTGATGGCCCGATAGACGACCCTGATCGGATCACCGCGGGCCACGCGGGGTGACGTGATGCGCCGCGAGATCACCACGCGTTGCCTGGCGCGTGCACTCCACACGGCGAGCGCGACAGCGGTGGCGGTGACGGCCGCCAGCACGACCACTTCCTCGTAGTGCCACCAGAACCCGCACAGTGCCAGCACGACCGCTGTGACGGCTGCGCCGAGCCCCGAGCGAGTCAGCACCGGTCAGCCCTCGCGGCTGCGCGGCACGGCGACCTCGTCGAGGACCGTCGCCATGATCGAGGCGACCTCCACCCCTCGCAGCTCGGCCTCGGGAGTCGGCGCAATTCGATGACTGCACACGGCCGAGGCGACCGCTTGCACGTCGTCAGGCGTCACGTAATCGCGCTCGGCCGTGGCCGCCCAGGCCCGTGCTGTGCGCAGCAGGGCCAGCGTGCCCCGCGTCGACACGCCCAGACGCAGATCGTCGTGGGTGCGGGTCGCCGCAGCGATCCGCACGATGTAGTCGTGCACCCCGCGTGCCACCTCGACCCGGTCGACCGCCTCGATCACCCGCTCGAGTTCGGCTGCATCGGTGACCTCGGCGACACCTTCGTCGCGCCGGTGGCGGTTGTAGTCCTCGAGCAGGCGAACCTCGGTGTTGTGATCGGTGTAGCCGAGTTGGAGTCGCATCGTGAAGCGGTCGAGCTGCACGTCGGGCAGCGGGAAGGTGCCCTGGAAGTCCTTCGGGTTCTGGGTGGCGATCACGAAGAACGGGCGCGGTACCGGCCGGGGCGAGCCGTCGACGGTGACCTGACGCTCCTCCATCACCTCCAACAGCGCCGACTGTGTCTTGGGGCTACCGCGGTTGATCTCGTCGCCGATCAGCACGTTCGTGAAGACCGGACCCTCCCGAAAGCTGAACGTGCCGTGGGCCTGGTCGTACACCATCACGCCGGTGATGTCACTCGGCAGCAGGTCGGGTGTGAACTGAACCCGCTTCCAGCTGCCGGCGATCGAGCCGGCGATCGCCTTGGCGAGTGTCGTCTTGCCGGTGCCGGGCACGTCGTCGACCAGCAGGTGCCCCTCGGTCAGCAGGCAGCACACCGCCATCCGGATCTCGTGATGCTTGCCGCGAACGACCTGGTCGATGTTGTTGACCAGGGCTTGCACGACCGAAGTGACGTCGCCGACCACGGTCCGAGTGTACGAGTTGAACGTTGTGGGCGTTGTGCCGGCGGAGTCAGCTGAGAGGTCGCTTCACTCTCTTGGTTCCGCCCCGATCGCCGGTGACGAGTGATCGCCGTCCGCCGATCGGCCCACGTTGCAGCCGCAACCTCGACGCCTGCCGATTACTCCCAACGGATGGTGAGGTGGTCGAGGGCGTCGTTGAGCACGTCGTTGAGCACCCGTTCACGGATGCTGCGCTGGTCGATCGGGTCTGGATCGGGGAACGAAGGCGGGGCTGCCCCGGCCGGGGCCTGCAACAGCACGGAGATCTTGTCGAGCATCGGGTCGGGGCGAGGGTGGAGTTCGATGATCTCAGCCCCGGGCCGGTCGTCGTCGAGGTCGTCGTCGTCGAGTGCCCGATCGGGCCGCGGGAGATGGGCGATGTCGTCGGAGTCGCGGGGCCGGGCCTGGCGGCGGCTGTCGCGCCAACGTTCGACGAGCTCGGGTTCGATCGTGACCTCGTCGCTGAGGGTGAACAGCGCAGCAACGGTGTGCTTGCAGGCGTCGGCCCCGGTTCCGGTGTCGTCGGGACAGGTGCACTGCACCCAGACGTCACGTTTGCCGGGGACGCCCGTACCGGCTGCCGCCTCGAGTGTGACGATGTAGGGCTGTGCCCGGGTGCCCTGGATCTCGGCGGTGACGGCGCCGTGGCCGATCACGATGTCGATGACCGCGTCGTCTGCCCAGTACTGCTTGCCGCGCGACAGGCGCCCCTGGTCGCTCATCTCGGCCGCCAGCACCTTGATCATCGTGCCGTACAGTCGACCGGGGAGCTTGGGGCCGTAGGGCTTGCGTGGGCGGCTCATTCGAGCACCACCAGTTTCGCCAGATCGTCGGTGGACAGCTCCGTCAGCCACGCCTCACCGGTGCCGACCACGGCATCGGCGATCGCCCGCTTTTCGTCGATCACCTGCCCGATCCGTTCTTCCACCGTGCCCTGGCAGACCAGCTTGTGGACGTTGACCGTGCGTTGTTGTCCCATTCGCCAGGCGCGGTCGGTGGCCTGATCCTCGACCGCCGGATTCCACCAACGGTCGTAGTGAATGACCTGGCTGGCGGCGGTGAGATTGAGGCCGGTTCCGCCGGCCTTCAACGAGATGAGCAACAGGGGTGACCCGGCACCCGCCTGGAATTCGGCCACCATCCGCTCGCGCCTGGACCGCGAAACGCCACCGTGCAGGAACGGGGCGTCGACCGAGAACCGTTCACCGACGTGACGCTGCAGAAGATCGCCCATCTCGCGAAACTGGGTGAACACGAGCGCCCGCTCGTCGACGTCGAACAGCTCGTCGACGAGTTCGTCGAAGCGGTTCAGCTTGCCGGATCGGCCGACGAGGCGCGAGCCGTCCTTCAAAGCATGCGCCGGGTGGTTGCACACCTGTTTGAGCCGTGTCAACGCAGCCAGCACCCGACCACGCCGCTGCATGCCCTCGAGGTCTTTTGCGTCGACCAGCAGCTGATCGACGATCTTCTGGTAGAGCGTGGCCTGCTCTTTGGTGAGCTGGGCGTAGGCGATCTGTTCGATCTTGTCGGGCAGTTCGGGCAACAACCGACGATCGGCCTTGGTGCGGCGCAGCACGAACGGCTGGGTGAGCTGGCGCAGCCGAGCCGCCACGTCGGCGTCGTTGTGTCGCTCGATCGCTGTGGCGAACTGCTGGCGGAAGCGTTGTTGGCTGCCGAGTAGGCCGGGGTTGCAGGCGTCGAGGATCGACCACAGCTCGCTCAACCGATTCTCGACCGGGGTGCCGGTCAGGGCGATCTTCTGGGCCGCCGGCAGCTTGCGGACCGCTTTGGCGGCCTTGGTGTTGGGGTTCTTGACCATCTGCGCCTCATCGAGCACGACGGTCGTCCACTCGATCGCGGCCAGGGCGTCGATGTCGCGCGGCAACAACCCATAGGTCGTGATGACGATGTCGGCGTCGGACATCCCGAACAGTGCCGGCTCGCCCTGGTGGCGCGAGGAGCCGTGGTGCACGAGCACCGTCTGGCCGGGAGTGAAACGGTTCGTTTCGGCTTCCCAGTTGTGGACGACGCTGAGCGGACACACCACGAGGTGCGGACCCGGGCGCTCGATCAGGTGGGCCAGCGTGGTGGCGGTCTTGCCGAGCCCCATGTCGTCGGCGAGACAGCCACCCAGACCGACCCTGGCGAGGAACTGCAGCCAACCGAGGCCGCGCCGCTGGTAGTGCCGCAGCTCGCCGTTGAAATCGGCCGACTCGGTGACCTCCGCGAGTCGTTCGTCGGGCAAGCCTGCGAGCAGCGAGCGCACCCACGATTCATCGATCACGGTCGGCTCGGTGCTGCTCGAGTCGTCGGCATCGTCGTCGGGCTCGTCGGCGACCAGCTCGACCGATGTCTCGCCGTCGGGGGAGTGCCCTGCCGACAGCCGCAACAGCTCGATCGCCCCGATCCGCGATTTGTTGGCCAGATGATCGTCGAGCAACGCCCTCGCCCGGCGCAAGCCGGCCGGATCGATGCGCACCCATCGATGGCCGGCCCGCATCAAGGTGGTGCCTGCCGCCTCGGCGCGGGCCAGGTCGGCAGCCGAGATCGGTGTGTCGTCGATGATCGCCGTCCACGCCACGAGCGCTTCCTTGCCGAACTTGGCGGTGCGGTCGTCTTTGGGCGACTCGGATGCCGTGCCGCGCACCGTGACGTTGGCCCGGACGAGATGCTCGGGGCCCAAGAGCTCGATGCCCAGTCGTTGCAGCTCGTGGGGCGCGACGTCGATGAAGTCGTCAGCCTGGTCGAGGTCGAGTTCGACCGCAGTCGGCTCGTGCTCGGCCGCCAGCTCGCCGAGCCCCGGGACGACCGGCGCGATCGCTTCGACGAGCGTCTCGATCTCCTCGCGAAGTCTCGGCAACAGCGACTCGCTGCCGGCCAGGTCGATCGCCCGCGTCGACGAGTTCCAGACGTCGTCCGCCGTGCACCACCGACCGGGGTCGGCATCGTCGACGAGTTCGAGCTCGACCAGCCATGGGTCGTGGGCGTCGTCGGGCAGGGTCAGCCGGACGCGACCGCAGACCACCGGTTCGCCGGCGAGTCGCAGGCGGTGTCGATCAAGGGTTCGGCCGAGGTCGTTGAGCGCGTCGTGGAACTCGTCGCTACCGGAACGGATCACCGGGTCGGGCTTGGCGAGCGCTGCGAACACGGCGCGGGTTACCTGTACCTCGACCGACCGTTTGCGCCCCAGGTCGGGGCGCCAGCTGGTGTGGTGCAGCACCGCTCGAGCCAGGCCATCGACGAGCGCCGCCAGGATCTCCTCGGTGGTGGCCCTGGTGCCGTTGCGGCAGATCGCTGGTGCGCTGGCGGCGGCGTGGGCGATCGCGTCGTAGTGGTTGGCGTCGAGTACCGGACGCCAGCGGGCAACCGTGAATGGGCCCTCGTCGAGTACTTCCGGAGCCACCCGTCGGGTGCCGACGACACGCACTGCGAATCCGGTCAGCGCCGCGAACCACGCCAGCGAAGGCGACAGTTGGCTGCCGTCGGGTGTGTCGCTCAGCCAGACAGACGCCCCGAACGGGTCGAGTCGCACGGCGGGAACCGAGCGTTGCCCTCCGTCGGGTAGTTCGAGCTGGATCCGATTGAGCTCGCCGTACGAGATCGGCGAGTCGTGCCATTCCGATTGCTGCTCGCCGCTCCAGCGACTGCTGCCGAAGCCGCCGTACAACCACGCCGCCGATGCCGGCGACTCGCCATTCCATCCCCACACGTGCAGGGACCCCGACCGCCACGTGCCCTGGGCAAGATAGGGGGCGCGATCGCGGGACATACGAAACGAGAGTACCGACGGGGTACGGCGGTTGGGCGATGTGCCGATCCCGTTGCCCTCTGATCAGGGGTACGGCCGATGCAGCGCCGGCGTCAGCTGGCGACGACCATCGTCCAATACGGCGCCCCGTCGGCGGCGACGGCGACGGCGACCCCGATGTACGTGTAGGCCCCCAGCAGCTGCGGGCGGTGCGGTGCGCTGGCGAGCCAGGCGGTGAACAACGGCTGCGGTTCGATGAAGCCGGCACCGATGTTTTCGCCCCAGGTGCCCGAAGTGAAGCCTGCTCTGCGTAGCCGGGAACCGGCGTTCGAGCCGTCGTTGCCCTGGTGTCGCATGACGCGGTTGGCGGCCATTTCCGACGAATGCGCAAACGCTGCGGCAGCTACCTGATCGTGCCATTGATACGGGGAGAGGCCGCGCCGAGCCCGTTCGAGATTGACGATCGTGACCATGTCGCGAGCGGCGCGGTGCTCGGGTGTGGCGCCGGACGCGGTCGGCGTCACCAGTCGCTGCGCCGGCCGGTCGACATTGGCGGCATCGTCGAGTGGCGCAGCGGCGCCCAACACCACCGACGCACTGCACGCCACAGCGGCGAGCGCGATCGCCGAGATGAGCCGCAGGGGACGTGTCATGGTCGACGACCGTAGCGCTGGATCGAGGCCACGGTGCATCGGTGACGGAATCGATCGGGTTGGGAGCGGACATGAGTCATCGTCGTGGTCGAATCGCTCGTAGTCTCGTCGTGATGGAAGCAGTCGATGCCGCCCGCGCTATGCACTCGATGGATGCCTCGGCCGGGGCGTTCGGGATCGAACTGATCGAGGCCGGCCCGGATCGGGCCGTCGCCCGCATGACCGTGCGCCCGGAGATGTGCAATGGCTTCAAGATCCTGCACGGCGGGATGACGTTCCTGCTCGCCGACAGCGCGATGGCGTTCGCCAGCAACGCCGACAACGAGATGGCGCTGGCGTCGTCGGCGGAGATCGACTGGCTGGCGCCCGGTCGAGATCGGGCAAGTGCTCACCGCCACGGCTGACCAGGCGTGGTCGAGTGGCCGTTCGACGTTGTGGGACATCGTCGTCACTGCGGCGCCCGACAACGAGAGCGAAGGCGTGGTGGTGGCATTGATGCGGGGCCGCACACGCCGGGTCGGCCGACCGGTCGTCGACAACCTGTAAAACCGTCCCATGGCGAGGCCCGCGCTGGGGCCGAGAGCGCCGAGAGCGGAGCGGTCAGGCCATTCTCAGCGATCGCGACATTCAGCCGGACCCCACAAATCTAAGCGAATTCGCTGCCGAGGTAGGCGGCGATCACGTCGGGGTTGGCCTGTACCTCGTCGGGTGTGCCCATCGCGATCTGCTGACCGAAGTCGAGCACCATGACCCGGTCGGCGATGTCCATCACGAGGCCCATGTCGTGTTCGACCATGATCATCGGGATGTTCAGCTCGCTCTTGATGTCGAGGATGAAGCGGGCCATGTCCTCGGTCTCTTCGAGGTTCATGCCGGCGACCGGCTCGTCGAGCAGCAGCAGCTTGGGCTCCATCGCCAGCGCACGACCGAGCTCGACCCGCTTCTGGAAGCCGTAGGGCAACAGCGCCACGGGATGCTTGCGCCATTGCTCGATCTCGAGGAAGTCGATGATGTCCTCGACCTTGCGACGGTTCTCGAGTTCTTCCTTCTTGGCCTTGCCCCACCACAGAGCGCCGTCGAAGATCGAGCCGTGCATCCGGATGTGGCGACCGGTGAGCAGGTTGTCGATCACGTTCATCTGCGGGAACAGCTCGATGTTCTGGAACGTGCGGGCGATGCCGAGGTGGGCGACCTTGTCGGGTCGCGTGTGCCCATGATCGACGTGCCTTCGAAGAGGATGTCGCCCTCCTGGGGTCGGTAGACCTGGCTGATCGTGTTGAAGATCGAGGTCTTGCCCGCCCCGTTGGGGCCGATGATCGCGAACAGCTCCTCGGGTTGCACATTGAACGTGACGTCGTCGATGGCCGTCACGCCGCCGAACCGGAGCGTGATGTTGTTGACTTCGAGCAGAGCAGTCATGTCGTTTCCTTGCTTCCTCACGAGGCCCAGCGCTTGCGGCGGCGGTAGTGCTTGACGTCCTTGAACGACTTCTTCTCGCCCTCCTCGCCGTGCAGGCCGAGGTAGAACTCCTTGACGTCGTCGTCGGCGAGCAGCTTCTTGGCGTCGCCGTCCATCACGACCTTGCCGGTCTCCATGATGTAGCCGTAGTTGGCGATCGAGAGCGCCATCATGGCGTTCTGCTCGATCAGCAGCACGCTGGTGCCCTGCTGGTTGATGTCGACCACGATGTCGCGGATCTGTTCGATCAGCTTGGGGGCGAGCCCGAGTGACGGCTCGTCGAGCACCAGCAGCTTCGGGCTGGCCATCAGTGCCCGGCCGATGGCGAGCATCTGCTGCTCGCCACCCGACAGGTAGCCGGCGACCTGTTTGCGGCGTTCGGCGAGCCGCGGGAACAGGTCCATGACCCGTTCGTAGGCTTCGTCGGTCTGGTTGCGATCCTTGATGGTGATGCCGCCGCAGATCAGGTTCTCGTCGACGGTGAGCTCGCCGAACACGCGGCGGCCTTCCATCACCTGGGTGATGCCGGAGAGCACGATGTCGCTCGGCTTCTTGCCGTTGATGACGTCACCCTTGTAGGTGACGGTGCCCTTCGTGATTTCTCCGTTGTGGTTGTCGAGCAGGCCGGAGATGGCGCGCAAGGTGGTCGTCTTGCCGGCCCCGTTGGCGCCCAGCAGGGCGACGATCTGGCCGTCGGGCACCTCGATCGACAGGCCGCGCAGGACCAGGATCACCTCGTTGTAGACGACTTCGACGTTGGCGAGTTCCAGCACCTTGCTGCTCCGTCCGGTGTTCGTTTGAGTGGTGGTGTTCGTTGGGTGTGTGTGCGGTGTTCGTTGTGGTGGCGTGGGGGCGGGGTCGAAACCCCGCCCCCACGGATCACCGTGGTGTTCGGTGTGTGGTTGATCAGCCTGTCGAGAAGCAGGCCTCGGTGAAGTCGTAGTTGGCGGCGATGTCGCCGACGTACGGTCCTTCGAGCAGGGTGAAGCCGGTACCTGCGCCCTCGTCCGACACGGTGGCGCCGGCGTCGAACTCGGCGGCGTCGACGTCGTACAGGTACGACTCGCGAACGACGTAGTCGTTCGGCTCACCGGACCAGGTCTGATCCGGGGCGAGGCCCAGGAAGTCGACCGTTGACATCCTGCAGTGCAGCCACGACGCCGGCGCGAGTCATGTCGCCGTTGGCGGCGGCCTGCTCGAGCAGCGCCTTGGTGGCCATGCCCTCGGTCCAGCGAGACGATGTAGGTGTCCGACAGCACGGCTTCGGGCCGCTTGGCGCGCATGCCCTCGATCATGGCGGTCATACCTGGCGTGTCGACGGCGCCCCACAGAGCGGTGTAGGTCGAGTGGGTGTAGACGTCATCGGCGGCGGTCGCCAGATCGGTGGCGAGCAGCTGATAGTTCCAGGTCGGCGAGTTGCCGCCCCACTTGGCGGTGCAGACCCTGTGCGTACGCTGCGCCGAGGATCTCGGCGAGGGTCGTCGGGTTGAGGGTCGCCCAGACGATGTCGGGTGCGGCGTTGACCAGCTCGGTGATCACCGGGGTCTGGTCGGCACCGGGCACGACGGCACCTTCGCCGTCGTACACGACCTCGAGGCCGAGCGCCTCGGCGGCGATCTTGGCGCCCGCGCGCCGTCCTGGCCGTACTCACCCGGGAACGAGACGATCGCGATCGTCGTGGCGTCGTTGACGCCCGTCAGGTACTCGACACCGTTCATGCCTTCGAAGCAGTAGTTGGTGTAGAGCTCCATCACGTTCGAGCCCAGCTCGCTGTTCTCTGCCCAGCCGGAGTACCACGACAGCGGGATCGCCAGCAGGTCGTCGGCGACCAGGTCTGCGGAGGTTGCCGCGGTGTGGGGCGAACCGGTCGACTGGCTGAACATGATGACACCCTCGTCGCCGGTGTCGGACATCTCGGCGTAGTTCTCGAGGTGGGTCGGGACGTCGTAGGCGTTGTCGATGATCTCGAGCTCGACCTGACGGCCGGCGATGCCGCCGTTGTCGTTGACGATCTCCCAGTAGGCCTCCTGGCCGTCGACGATCTGGGTGACGAGCGGGGCGAAGGCGCCCGACAGGTCGGCGTTGAGACCGATCCGGATCACGTCGTCGGTGATGCCCACATCGGTCAGCACTTCACCGGCCGGCTCGTCGGCTGGTTCGTCGGCTGGTTCGTCGGCTGGCTCGTCGGCTGGCTCGTCGGCTGGCTCGTCGGCTGGCTCGTCGGCTGGCTCGTCGGCTGGCTCGTCGGCCGGCTCGTCAGCGGCGGCCGGCTCGTCGGCGGGTGTCATCGTCGTCACCGCCGCATGCCGCCGCTACGAGAGCGAGCGCCACGAACGGTGCGATCCCTTTGGTCACTTTTCTCATTTGTTCCCCCTGTGTATTGGGTTTGGGGGTGTCGGATTCGACACCCCACATCTTGTTCACGCCCACAGTCTCGCGGGTGGGCGTGTGCGAGAT
>CAVRNX010000045.1:0-16477 GCA_963722635.1 uncultured Acidimicrobiaceae bacterium | reverse complement strand
GATACCGCGATCGTCGGGGTCACGGGTCAGCCGGGCCTCTTCACCGAGGCGGTCGTCAGGGCGCAGGCCGAGCGCGTCGAGCGCCCGATCGTGTTGCCGTTGTCCAACCCGACTCCGCGGGCCGAGGCGATCCCGTCCGATGTCATCGCTTGGACCGACGGCAAGGCTCTGGTTGGTACCGGGAGCCCGTTCGGACCCGTCGTGCACGACGGGGTCACCCACGAGATCGCCCAGGTCAACAACGTCTACGTGTTCCCGGGTGTCGGGCTCGGCGCGGTTGCGGTCGGTGCCCGGCGCGTGAGCGACGGCATGCTGACCGCTGCGGCGCTTGCGATCGGCGAATTGGCGGCGCAGGCCGCGGCCGGCGCGACGTTCCGGCTGTTGCCGCCTGTCACCGAGGCGCGTGCGGTCGCCCGGCATGTGGCCATCGCGGTCGCTACTGCGGCGATCGACGAGGGCCTGGCGTCGGCGCCGCCGGATGGCGCCATCGCTGATGTGATCGATCGCTCGATGTGGGTACCGCGCTATGTCGACGCAGCGCGGCTGCTGAAGGAGGCATCGAACAGCTGAGCGTCGTTCAGCTGTGGGCGACGGCCCTGGCGAGGCGGTCGGCAGCCTCGCCGAGCTGCACCGGCGACAACGTCGAGTACGAAAAGCGTGCCTTCGAGTCGGGGACCTGGTCGATCGTGAAGGCGTTGCCCGGCACGAAGGCGACACCCTCGTCGACGGCGCGGCGCAACAGCACCGTCGTGTCGGCGATGTCGGGGAACGTCGACCACAGGAACATGCCGCCGTCGGGGCGGTGGAAACGGATCTGGTCACCCAGGGTCGATTCGAGCGCGTCGGAGAGGGCGATACAGCGATCGCGGTACATCGGCACGATGCGCGCCTTCTGAGCGTCGAGCCAGCCCTCCCGGCCGACCACGTTCGCCAGCAGCAGCTGGGCGAAGCTCGACGTGTGCAGGTCGGCGGCCTGTTTGGCACGAGCCACCCAGCCGATCACCTCGGGCGGGCCGATCATCCAGCCGACCCGAAACCCCGGCGCGACGATCTTCGAGAAGGTGCTGAGGTACACGACCCGGTTCGTGAAGCTGGCGACCGGAGGCAGCGGATCTCCGTGGAACCGGATCGCCCCGTACGGGTCGTCCTCCACGATCAGCAGCTCGTAGCGATCGGCGAGCGACGCCAGCAGTCGGCGACGCTCGAGCGACATCGTCGCCCCCGACGGGTTGTGGAAGTTGGGCACGACGTACACGAATTTCGGGCCGCAGCCCGGCTTCCAGCCGTTCGGCCAGGATCTCGACCTGCATGCCGTGTTCGTCACCCGGGATGACCTCGAAGCGGGGTTGGAACAACTCGATCGCCTGCACCGCCCCGAGATACGCCGGGGACTCCGACACGACGACATCACCTGGATCGACCAGCACCTTGGCGAGCAGGTCGAGCGCCTGCTGCGACCCGTGGGTGACGACGATCTCGCCCTCGACCGCCACCGGTCGGCCGAGCACGCGGGTGTACTCGTCGGCGATCCATCGGCGCAGTTCGACGACGCCATCGGTGGCGCTGTACTGGACGACCCGCGGCCCGTACTCACCGAGCAATCGATCGGCCTCGCGACGAAGATCGGGGAGCGGGAAGCTGTCGGGTGTCGGCAGCCCACCGGCGAGCGACAGCATGTCGCTCATCTCGGTCAGCTTCAGCAGGTCGCGGATCGCCGACGAGCGCAAGGCCGGCGGTGCGATTGGCGAAGTGTAGGTCATGTCGGTCTCCGATCGAGGATCGATCGGCACGGTAGTAGACGCGGGGTGGCAATGCGGGGGAGCGGTGGCACCGATGAGGCCATCGTCAGGTCGCCGGAATCGTGACACGAAACGTTGCACCGGCGCCGGGTGGTCCGTGCAGTGCCCGTACGTCGCCTCCATGGGCGCGGGCGAGGCTGCGGGCGATCGTGAGCCCGATCCCGCGTCCGGCCCGTGCCGGACGCCCGGTGACCGAGCTGGCCTGGGCGCCCCGATAGAAGCGCTCGAAGATCCGTTCGTGTTCTCCCTCGGGGATGCCGGCACCGGTGTCGGTCACCTCGACCCAGGCGATTTCGGCGTCGCGTCCGATCGAACGGTCACCGTGCCGCCGGAGGGGGTGTGTCCGAGCGCGTTGCCGAGCAGGTTGGTGACGACCTGCATCAGCCGGTCGGCATCCCCGCGAACCGGCAGTCGGCCCGGTCGCCGGCGTCGACGACGCAGCGCCACGTGCTCATGATCGAACTGCGGGCGCAGCCGATCGGCGGCGTTGGCAGCCAGTTCGCCCGAGATCGAGGTCGATCGGGTCAACCTCGAGCACCCCTTCGTCGGCGCGCGACAGCATCGTGAGGTCGTCGACCATTCGCTGCAGCCGGGACGCCTCGTCGGCGATCGTCGCAACACCTCGTCGGTGCCGTCGATCACGCCGTCGATCAGGCCCTCCATCTGGCCGCGGATCACCGTGATCGGCGTTCGCAGCTCATGGGTGACCTCAGCCACCAGCTGGGCTCGCCGCTGCTCGGTGTCGGCAAGGTGGGCGCCGAGCTCGTTGACGTCTTCGGCAAGCGAAGCGAGCTCGAGTCTCAGCCGGAACGGGCACCCGCACGGAGTAGTCGCCGGCGGCCATCTGACGGGCTGCTGTTCGCAGCTCGTCGATCGGTCGCAGCATCCGCCGCCCGACGATCGACGCGACGAGGATCGCAGCGACGAGCGCAGCACCGACACCGGCCAACAACGCCGGCCACAACGACTCGTCGAGTGCCGTCCGGAGCTGGGCTTCGCTGACCTGCGAGCCGCGACCTTGCCCGCGGCCGAATCCGAATCCGCCGAGACGTCGTTCGTACACCGTTCGGGTGACGACCGTGCCGACGATCAGCATCGCCGTCGATCCGGCCACCACGACGACGACGTAGGACGCGAACAGGCGTGTTCGGAGGCGGCGTGGCCAGCATGACTCACGGCGCGACTGCCACGAGCTTGTAACCGACGCCACGCACGGTGCCGATGAATCGAGGCTCGTCGGCCGCGTCGCCGAGCGCCTTGCGCAGATTGCGGACGTGCACGTCGACGATGCGTTCGTCGCCGTAGAAGTCCCATCCCCAGATTCGTTCGATCAACTGGCGCCGGGTGAACACCCGCCCAGGGGAGCCACGCCATGGCCGCCAACAGTTCGAACTCGAGATTCGTCAGCTCGACCGGTTGGCCGTCGACGGCGACTTCGCGACGATCGACATCGATCACAAGACCGTCGAACCGCATCATTTCGTCCGATTCGAGGTCGTCGTCGCGACGTCGTCGCAGCACGGCGCGAACCCGGGCCACCAACTCGCGCGGGCTGAACGGCTTGGTGATGTAGTCGTCGGCGCCGAGTTCGAGGCCGATCAACTTGTCGGTCTCGTCCGATCGAGCTGTCAGCACGATCACGTACACCGACGATGTGCGCCTGATCTCGCGCAACACGTCGAGGCCGTCGATGCCTGGCAATCGGAGGTCGAGCACGACCAGATCCGGAGGGGTTCGCCGGAACCGGTCGAGAGCGTCCTCGCCATCGGCCGGCTCGTCGACCTCGAAGCCCTCGTTGCGCAGGTAGGCGCCGACCAGTTCGCGAATGCCGGCTTCGTCGTCGACGACCAGGATTCGGTCTCGTGGCACGACACTCATCGTACGGTGGTCGACGGGTCCGCGCCGGTGTCGTCACCGACACGCCGGTACGGTCATCCATCCCGACCACGTTCGATCGGGCTGGACACGATCTCGTCGTAGGCCTCCCGAGTCGAGTTGTGTCGGCTCGTACTCGAGGTCTCGCATCTCGAGCTGCGACGTGAATGCCCGAAGATGATTGCGCGAGCCCCTCTCGAGCTTGGCGTACAGCGCCGTGAGGGCTGCGACGTCGGTCGCGTCGGAGCGGACACGCAGGTCGCTGATGTCGAGCTCCTCGATGAATGCGCCGACCTCGAGCGCATCGTCGAGCGACGCGCTTCCCTGGGCGACGAGCTGGTCGTACAGCGACTGGATCGTCGGGTCGGTGAACTCGCCGAGCTCATTGCCGTGCAGCGGGATCGTCGATGCCGTAGTCGTCGAGGACGCGCGACGGCCGACTCGATGTGAGTCGTCTCGCTTGCGGCGATGTTCTCGAAGATCCTGAGACCCCACTCGTCGAGCATGGTGATGTACACGTCGTGGGCGAGTTGTTCCTCTTCGCGCATCCACAACAAGCCGGCGATCTCGGCATCGCTCAATGCCGAGTCGCCGACTGTGCCGTTGTCCCGGACGGTCGTGGCTGTCGTGGCTGTGGTTGGTGTCGTCGATTCGGATGCGGATTGGGTGGTCCGGCTGGACTCGGCCGTCGGAGCGGCGACGGGTTCGTCGGTGGAACGGGTGACCGTGTCAGACCCGGCGGAGCAGCCGACGCTGCCCACGGCACAGACCGTTGCGGCGGCGATGATGCGAGTCCGGCGGCTTCGTTGCGGCGTGCTCATGGAGGTAGTCCTTCGTGTTCGGTGGTGATCAGCGACAACCGCCGCCAGGTGGATCCCCTGGCGGCGGTTGGTGTCGTTCAGCCGTTGCCTCGGCCGGGTCCCGAGTCGGATCCGTCCTGGAGGCGAACCGGATTGCGGTTCTGGAGCTGGACGCCGGGTTGGTCGTCGGATTCGACCTGAGTGCGGTTCTGCACCTGATCGCCGGTGCAGTCGCCGTCGCAGATCCCGTCGCCGGCGTTCGCCGGCTCGTCGACCCGGACCTGGTTCTGGAGCTGGACGCCGGGTTCGTCGTCGACCCGGACCTCGTTGCGGACCTGGTCGCCGGCTCCGTCTTCGACCCGGACCTGGTTGCGGTTCTGAGCCTGCGGTCCCGTCGCAGTCGCCGGCGCATGGGGCGTCACCGACTTGGCGCTGGTTCTCTGCCCGGTGCTGGCCATGGTCGGCCGCCGGCACCTGCTGATTGACCCGGTCCCGCGCCCGCTCGTGCTGCTCACACGTGGGTACCGGCTCGGTCGGCTCAGGCGTGTCGTCCTGGGCCAGTGCGATCCCCGCCGGCACCGCCAAGGTTCCGGCGGCGATGAAAGTGATCAACATCCTCTTCATGGCGTTCCCTTCTGTCTGGTTGGGCCGCTGGCTGGTCGGATTGCTGTTCCGACCGTCCCGGCCTCTCTGTCCTTGCACCATCCAATTAGCCAGGGGACTATCGAGCGCAGAGTGGGTCCTCGATGAAGATCGGATGAAGTGCCCGGGTGCCGCTGGACCGGGGATTGCACTGCCGGGGGCTGATCGATGCCGGCGATCACCCGTGTACAGCGCACGTCAAGAAGGTGATCGGAGCCTTCGCTCGGTACGGAGTGGCCCCAACACGAATAAGGTGGGCCGGAACCACTAGGAGACTTTGCAGGACACCATGACCATTAACGCCCATTTCAGCTTCGACGACGTTGCGATCGTCTCCCTCGAGGCTTGTGAACCGCCGATGGTCGTCTCGTCGTCGTCGGTCGACGAACGGCTGGCCCCGTTCTACGAGCGCACCCATGGCACTCCGGGTTTGCTCGAGTCGCTGGCCGGCATCCGCGAGCGCCGCCAGTGGCCCGAGAACGTGTCGTTCACCGATGCTGCGGCGATGGCCGGCGAGCAGGCGATCGTCGCTTCCGGTATCGACCGCTCCAGGATCGGGCTGATGGTCGACACCAGCGTGTGCCGTGCACGGCTCGAACCGTCGAGTGCTGTCACTGTGCACAACGCGCTCGGGGCTGGAATCGACCTGCCTCAACTTCGACCTCGTCAACGCCTGTCTCGGGTTCATGAACGCCATGCACATCGCCGGTGTGATGATCGATTCGGGCCAGATCGACTATGCCCTGATCGTCGATGGCGAGGGCACCCAGGAGATCTACGACAACACGATCAACCACCTCAACGAGAACGGTGAGGGGCTGGAGGACATCATCGCCAACTTCGCCTCGCTCACGCTCGGCTCGGGGGCCGCCGCCGCAGTCGTCGGCCGCCACTCGGAGAATCCTGGCAGCCACAAGATGTTGCGTGGTTTCTTCCATGCCGCCACCCAGCACCACGAACTGTGCGTCGGGTCGCTCGAGCGGATGACGACCGACACCCGTGCCCTGCTCGACGCCGGCACCGAGCTGGCGAAGCTGGCCTGGGACGATGCCGGTGCGGGCGAAGCATGGGGTGGGCGCGACCGCTACATCCTGCACCAGGTTTCACAGGTGCACACGAACGCGATGATCGACGTGCTCGGGATCGACCCCGATCGAGTTCCGCTGACGTTCCCGTTCTACGGCAACATCGGACCGGCTGCGGTCCCGATCACCTTGGCGAAGAACGCCGACACGCTGTCGGCCGGCGACTCGGTGCTGTGCCTCGGTATCGGTTCCGGCTTGAACGCCGGCGTGCTCGAAATTCAGTGGTAACGGGGCCGCACACGGCGGCTGCCGGCGTTCCACCGGCCGGGCTCGACGGGCTCGACCAGGCATGGTCGCAGCTGATCCACGTGCCGCTCACCGACGGCGTCGGCCGAACCTGGCACGTCTTGGACAATGAGGTCGCCGACGCTCACCTCACCGTGTTGTGTGTGCACGGCAATCCGTCGTGGTCGTACCTGTACCGACATCTGGTGCGCTCGGCCCCCGACGGTGTGCGCGTGGTCGCCGTCGACCAGCTGGAGATGGGGTTCTCGGAACGCAGTGGTCGGGTGCGGCGGTTGGCCACCAGGGTCGACGACCTGTGCCGGCTGACCGACGAGATGGGCATCGACGGGCCGGTCGTGACGGTCGCCCACGACTGGGGCGGCCCGGTCTCGCTCGGTTGGGCGCAACGTCACCTGAACCAGCTCGCCGGGGTGGTGCTGATGAACACCGCGGTGCATCAGCCTGCGGGTTCGCCGGCACCGAGCTTGATCCGCCTCACGCGGTCTCGCCCGATGCTGCGGAACATCACGGTTCGTACGACGTCGTTCATCCGGGGGGCGCTCGAGATGTCGCACCCTCGCCCCGAATCCGGTGTGCGGCAGGGGTTCCTGGCGCCGTATCTCACGGCGAATCGACGGGCGGCGATCGCCGAGTTCGTGGCCGACATCCCACTCGACCCCGACCATCCGAGTGCCGAGACGCTCGACGCGATCGCGGCCGGATTGCACGGCCTGCGGGATGTGCCGACGTTGCTGTTGTGGGGATCGAAGGACAAGGTCTTCTCCGATCTGTACCTGCATGATCTCGAACGCCGGCTTCCACACGCCGATGTCCACCGTTATCCGAAGGCGGGTCACTTCGTGTCGGAGGATGTCGACGCCGTCGGCGCGATCGTCGACTGGCTGAGCACGGTCGACCGTGGCCGGGCCGATGTCGCTTCCGGCGACGCTGCGCCGCCGTCGACGCTGGTCGATACACACGGTGAGCTGGGTGACAAGCTGGCGGTGGCCGAGCTGAGCGGGGCAGCCGAGCAGGTTTCATTCGGGGAATACGCCGAGTTGGTCGAGCGAACGGCAGCCGGGTTGGTCGGCGCCGGCGTCGAACCCGGCGATCGAGTGGCGCTGATGATTCCTCCGGGTGTCGATCTGGCCGTCTCGTTGTATGCCTGCTGGCGCTGCTGCGGCGGTGGCCGTGCTGATCGATTCGGGCCTCGGGCCGAAGGGGATGAGTGCCGCCATCAAGGCAGCAGACCCGGCGTTCCTGATCGGGGTTCCGAAGGCGCTGGCGGTGGCGCGCGCCCTGCGTTGGCCGGGGCGTCGGATCTGCACCTCGCCGATGCCGACCAGCCGGCGCCGCGCCCTCGGCGTGTCGACCGATCTGCCGTCGCTACGTCTGGTTCCTGGCGAGTTGCCGCCGGGTCCGAGGGGTGACGATCTCGCAGCGGTCGTGTTCACCTCGGGTTCGACCGGGCCGTCGAAGGGCGTCCTCTACACCCATGCTCAGGCCGAGGCGCAACGTGATGCGCTGGTCGGGTTGTTCGACATCACGACCGACGACCGATTGGTGGCGGCGTTTGCCCCGTTCGCCCTGTTCGGGCCGGCGATGGGGCTGTCATCGGTGGTTCCCGCCATGGACATTGCCGCTCCCGGCACGCTGACGGCTGACGCGCTCGGCGATGCGGCAGTGGCGGCAGACGCCACGATGGTGTTCGCCTCGCCTGCCGCGCTTGCGAATGTCGTGCGAACGGCAGATCGGCTGTCAGACGAGCATCGCGCTGCCTTTGACAAGGTGCGGATCGTGCTGTCGGCAGGGGCACCGGTTCGCCCGTCGTTACTGCGGGCTGCCGCCGATCTGTTCCCGAACGCCACGGCCCATACGCCGTACGGCATGACCGAGTGCCTGCCCGTCGCCAGCATCAGCCTCGACGAGATCGAAGTCGCGGTTGGTGGCGATGGTGTCTGTGTCGGTTTCCCGCTCGCCGCGGTCGACGTACGGATCCGACCGCTCGACGACGTCGGGCGAGCTGTCGGCGAACTCACGGCTGAGCCGGGTGTTCTGGGTGAGGTCGTGGTGCGTGCACCGCATGCCCGGTCGGGGTACGACCGCCTGTGGCACACCGAATTCGCGGCCTCGCAGCCGCCTGGTTGGCACTCGACCGGCGATGTCGGTCACCTCGACGACCTCGGGCGACTGTGGATCGGTGGACGCCTCAGCGATGTGATCTGCGCCGCCGGTGGCGCCGTCGCTCCGGTGCGGTTCGAGCAGGCGATCGAGTCGGTCGCGGGTGTCGTCTCGGCCGCCGTGGTGGGCGTCGGGCCGCCCGGGCTCCAGCAACTCGTCGCAGTGGTGCAGGCCGAGTCGTCGCCGTCGTCGCCCCGGCTGGCGTCGCTCGAACTGGTCGATGCTGTTCGGGAGGCGGCCGACAGAGATATCGCCGCCGTCTTCGAGGTCAACGAGCTGCCGGTCGATCGCCGCCACAACTCGAAGATCGATCGAGCAGGCGTCGCAGCGTGGGCCGAGGCGACGCTCGCCGGCGGGAGGCTGCGCAAGCTGTGAAGGTCTTGGTCAGCGGGGCGTCGAGCATGATCGGCCGCTTCACGGTGGCGCGCTTCTTGGCTCGCGGCGACGAGGTGACCACCCTCCAGCGCAACCCGGATCGTGCCGGTCTCGACGCCTCGAACATCACGGAACAGCTCGGTTCCGTCACCGACAGCGAGGCGGTAGCGAGGGCGTGCGACGGCCAGGATGCGGTCGTGCATCTGGCCGCCAAGGTCGGCGTCACGGGTGACTGGTCCCAGTACGAAGCCACGAATGTCGAGGGCACACGGCTGCTGATCCAAGCAGCCCGGCAGAGCGGGGTGAGCGCCTTCGTGCACGTGTCGTCGCCGGCCGTCGCCCACGCCGGCAGTGCGCTGGTCGGCGCCCGGGCCGACGCGGCCGATCCCGGCGCAACCCGCGGCCACTACGCCACGAGCAAGGCGATCGCCGAGCTGTTGGCGCTCGATGCCACCTCGGATGTGATGCCGGTCGTGGCGATCCGTCCGCATCTCGTGTGGGGGCCGGGGGACACCCAGCTGGTCGGCCGCATCGTCGACAGGGCGCGGCAGGGTCGGCTGGCGCTGGTCGGCTCGGGCTCGGCGCTGATCGACACCACCTATGTCGACAACGCCGCCGATGCGCTGGTGGCTGCTGTCGATCGGGCTGCGACGCTGGGTGGCGAGGCCTTCGTGGTGTCGAACGGCGAGCCGCGCACGGTGCACGAGCTCGTGGCGCGGATGCTCGCCGCAGCGGGCGTCGAGTGGTCTCCTCGGCATGTGCCCGTTTCGATCGCCAAGGGTGGCGGCTCGGTCGCCGAGCGGATCTGGGAACGAACCGGTCGCACCGACGATCCGCCGATGACGAGTTTCCTCGCCGAGCAGCTCTCGACCGCCCACTGGTTCGACCAGCGTTCGACTCGCGAGGCGTTGGAATGGCAGCCGTCGGTGTCGCTCGACGAAGGTTTTGCCCGCCTCACAGCGTGGTTCGCGTCGGGGTCTTCGGCCGCGGTATAACGCTCGGCCGCGGCTCGCGCCTCTGGCGAAAGTCGTTTCGCTTCTGCACAATGGAATCGAGAGATCGATGTGTACCGCGTTCGACGTGCTGAGTGAGCGGAGTACGAGACATGCGCTGGAATCGAATCCTGAGTTCGATCGCAACCGTCGGGCTGGTGGCATCCAGTTGTGGCTCCGGCGGCGAACCCGACGCCGACACGACCGACACCGCACCTGCGACAACAGTGGCCGAGGTGACGGTCGACAGCACCCCGCCACCGACGAGCGCCCCACCCTCGGTACCGGATTCGGTGGCCGATACTGCGGTGACCACGACGACGCACGTCGCCGTGGACGATGAATCTGGTGGCGCCGACTTGTTCGGGCTGGTCGACGCCGGCATCCTCGACCTGACGATCGACGTGCCCGAAGGTGGTGTCTCGGGCGAGCTGTTGCACCTCTCGTTCGTGAACACGTCGGTCGACGGCATCGAAACCACGTTGCCGTGCGGCCTGGTGTTCGCCCCCGACAGCGACGTGCAACGCATGATGAACCTCACGCCCTTCGACATCCAGCTCGGCGCGGGCGACTCGATCGACGTGACGCCATACGTCATGTGTATCGACAGTTCGGCACCGGCCCCGGAGCAAGGCGCCTCCTACGAGGTCGGCGAACTCGCGTCCGGTGACCTGTTCGCCTTCGCACAGTGCATCTGCAACGGCGGTCTGCTCGACGAGGTCGACCCGATGATGGGCGATATGAGCCTGCAGATCGCGGTCTGGGCGATCGCCGACGGCGAGCTACCCGACATCGACGCAGCGATTACAGAAGCCGATGGCGCGTTCAGCAATCTGCTTGGTCAAGAGGGCATCGACTTCGACGAGATCGCCGAACTCATGGAGGCGCAAGGGATCGACACCGGTCTGCCCGAGGGGGTCGACCTGGAGGCTCTGCTGGGCCAGGCGATGGGCTTCTTCGACGAATCCCTCGCCGACGCCAGCGTCTGGCTCGACAAGTGCAACATCGATCTCAACGAATGCGGCGGTTCGCCCTCGGAGGCGCTCGTTCCGGCGATCGCCAGCGCCATGGCGGCGGCGGACATGGCGAGCACGATCCGCGAGCCGTAGCGGGCCTTCGACGCCACGAACACCGACACTGCGACGCTGGTCGTGATACTGCCGACGTAGCGGCTCATCGAGAGCACACCGGCGGCGGCACCCCGTGCGGTGGATCGGTACCGATTCGAGCGCCGCCGTCGTCGGCTCGGAACGGTGATTCCCAATCCGAATCCGAACGCCGCCAGACCGGCGACGAGCACGACGGCGTGTGGATCGACGGTCCACCGATGAGCAGCACCACGGATCGCGGCAGCCGCCACGGGCCGGCGCGAGCCGGTGCGCCTGCCGTGGTGGTCGCCGAGGCTGAGCAGGATCATGCCGATCGTCAGGACGCAAGAGACACCGAGCAGGATTCCCAGCCGCGGGCATCGAGGATGATCGGTGTCAGCGACGGCAGGAGTGTCGTTACTGCGCGAACGTCGAGGGCTTGCGGCACCGAGAACGCCGCCACGAAGTAGGTTGGCGATCCCGCCGGAGGGCCGGCAATTCGACGGGCCGGTGGAGGAGTTGTTCGCGATCGCCGGTTGCTGATGCGACGCGACCGGCCGGCGATCACAGCGACCAGGGATGTTGACCAGGAAGATCGCCTGCCACCGAACGCCTGCGTCAGCACTCCACCGATCACCGGCCCGGAGGCCGCCCCGGTTCCGGGCGCCGAACCGAGCGATCCGAACGCTCGGCCCTGCTGCTCGGCCGGCGTGATCGCCCGCAGCGGACGATTGCACTCCCGGTCTGAGCGTCGCCGCGCACGCCGCCTGGCCGACGCGCGCTGCGACCAGAGCGCGAACGTGCCGGCCGCAGCCGCCGGGCGGAGAACACGATCAGCCCGACGAGGGCGGCGTTGACCGTGCGTCGATTGCCGATCGCATCGGTGATCCGCCCGGCGAGTGGCTGACCGGCCAGCATCGCGATCCGATCGACGGTGACCAGGTCCCCGCCCTGCCGGTCGAATCTCGAAGTCGTCGGCGATCCTCGGCAGCGCGACGGCGATCATCGTCGAGTTCAGCGGCACCAACCCGACGGCGGCGGCGATCCCCAAAACGGTGAGCGTGGACACCCGTGACTGCGGGGTCGTCTGCTGGGTCATCGTCGTCGGATCATCGCATGTCGGTCACGTCAGGAGCGACACCTCACCCTTGCCGCCGTCGACCCTGATTCGATCGCCCGTGCGGATCCGCTTGGTCGCGTCGACGGTACCGACCACGGCCGGGAACCCCATCTCGCGAGCGACGATCGCGGCGTGGCAGGCGTGACTGCCGTGGTCGGTCACGATCGCCCCGACCAGGTGCAGCATCGAGTTGAACGCCTCGCCGGTGGCGGCGCTGACGACGATCTCGCCGTCTTCGAGCTCGAGCAGATCGTCGATGTCGCCGATCAAGCGGGCGGTGCCTTCGTAGCTGCCGTCGTTGGTGCCGATCCCGACGATCGTCGAGGCGTCTCCGGCCGATGCCTCGAGTCTGGCCGAGCATCGCCTCGATCATGAAACCGGTCGCCGACATGAGACGGGCCAGCGGTGGCGGCAGTTCGTCGACCGGCGGAGGCGGTGGCGGAGGCGGGCCGAGGTAAGCGAGGGCGGTCCCTCGGCGGTGAGCTGACGCCGTCGGTCGGCGCGCTCGCGCACGGCATCGGCGGACACCCCGTCACCGCCGAGCAACGCGATCGCCTCGTCGATGGTCGCGTCGACGCATGTCCACCGGGTCGTGCAGGCGACCGGCAGCATGTGCTCGCGCACCGATCTCGAGCAATCGTCAACCGGAGGATCCCCATCGCCGTGATCTCGCTGTAGATCCCACGTTCGTCACGGAGCCGATAGTTGTTCCTCGCCTCGGCGAGCAACTCGTCGAACGCCGCCAGATGCTCGGCCGGAACCTCGGATCGCACGGTTGCGGCCAATTCGTCCGCCGCTCGACGAGCCTGGTCGGGATCAGCGCTCAACCCGCCGGCCAGCTTTCCGAGGATCATTTCGGGCTGCTCGCGCAGCGTCGGGTTGACGATGTCGAAGCCCTCGATCACCCTCGTGTCGACCGAACGTACGTACTCGTCCACGGCCGGGGTGGATGCCCGCAGCGCGGCGAGACGTTCGGCCGGGTCCCCGTCGCCGGTCACGAGCGAGGTCGCCTCAGCGTCGGCCGTGATGGCGTCGACGGCAGCACGCATCTCGTCGGGCAGGACCGAGGAGATCTGTGAATACCCTCCCAGCAAGTTGAGCAGTGTGTGAGGAGGCCGCGCCGTCCATCCGCTGGCTTGCAGCACGAAGTCGCCGACCGGCAGCAATGCCGCCATGTTGAATCGATGGTGCTGGTACACCATCTCGGAAACGTGGGCCGCAGCCGCGCTCAGATGTTCGATCAGGGCGGCGTCGTCGAGATCGGGCAACGTCACGTCGGCGAGTTGACGGTGACGAGCGATCGCATTCGGTTTCCACTCGTCGTCCCAGTCGGCCAGATCTTGGCGCCACAGTTTCGTCTCCCACATCTCGGCGGCGACACCGAGGCGACGCCCGAACTCGGCGTGTAGATCGTCGGGCGACATGGGTCCGTCCGGGCCGGGCATGTCGAACGGCTGCGGCTGGTGATAGGTGAACCCGTTCACGACACCCATCGCCAACCGATCGAGCAGCAGCCCGTACCGGCTGAAGGTCTCGCTGAACCCGCGGTTGAATCCCGATGGGTAGACCTCCTGCATGACTGCCGACTGTGAGATCGGCGTGTGGGCGGAATCCTGTTGCCAGGGCCCCGGCCCCGGCGCGTTCCATTCCGTCATCTCGTACCTCCCCAAGGCTGAGAATCCCCCGGCTGATTCCGGGGCGAGGATCAACCTACTGCAGGCCGAACCACTGGCGCGACGAACGACAGCGGCCCCGATCAGGACGCGATCACGAGGTCGGCCTCGGTGCGTCGCAGGCGGGTGTGGAGGGCGAGGTGGGTCTCGGTGCGGGTGATTCCCGGGCGCCGCCAGCACCTGTTGCAGCACGTGATGGAGGTGCTCGTTCGAGCGCGCCACGACCCGGCACAACAGGTCGCCAGGTCCCGTCACGGCGTGGACCTCGAGCACCTCCGGGATCGCCGTGAGATGGGTGACGATCGCGTCGTCCTGGCCCTGGGCGATCTCGAGCGTGACGAATGCCAGCACGTCGTAGCCGATCGAGACCGCCGAGACGTCGGGGCCGTAGCCCTCGACGATGCCGGCCTCCTCCATCCGCGTGATCCGAGCCTGAGCGGTGCCGCGCGCCACGTCGGCGAGCCGCGCCAGCTCGGCGACCGGTGTCTTGGGACGCTGTCCGCATGATGCGGATCAGGTTGATGTCGATGTCGTCGAGACTGGTCACGTCGATCAGTCTGCCAGGTCGTGCGGTCTCGTATCTGTGCGATGTGTACAGATCTCGTCGTGTCGCTTGCGCGAATCGTCTGACCGTTTGCAGACTGGGTAGCCACCTGTCGCCCACCACACATCTCCCGAGGAGCAGCCGTGACCGATCTCGCCACGTCCAACACGTCGACGCCGGCCGCCCGCCTCACCGGTTGGGATTCGATCGAGTTCTGGGTCGGCAACGCCCGGGCGATGGCCGGGTTCCTGACCGGCTCGTTCGGGTTCCGGGTGCACCGCCTACTCGGGTCCCGAGACCGGCCACCCCGACAAGGCGTCGTACCTGCTCGAGCAGGGGAGCATCAGGCTCGTGGTCACCTCGGGTCTCACGCCCGAATCGGAGATCTGGAATCACGTCCGCAACCACGGTGACGGCGCCCACGATCTTGCGTTCGTCGTCGACGACGCAACCGCCACGTACGAAGCGGCGATCGGGCGCGGCGCCCGCCCCGTCGACGAGCCGTACGAGCTGACCGACGAGCACGGAGTGCTGAGGCTGTCGTCGGTCGCCACCTATGGGGAGACGAAGCACACGTTCGTCGATCGTCGCGACTACCACGGCTACTACTGCCCGGGATTCGACGCGACGGGTTACCGCCCGAGCCCGTCGGCCCGACCGTCGGATTGGTCGACATCGATCACGTCGTCGGCAACGTCGAGGAGGGCCGGCTCGACGAATGGGTGGCGTTCTACGAGGACGTGATGGGGTTCGGGCAGCTGCGCCACTTCGACGAGTCGCAGATCTCGACCGAGTTCTCGGCGCTGAGGTCGACAGTGGTCTGGAACGGCAACAACATCGTGGCCGCCCGCCCTCCGGCTGGGACTCGATCGAGTTCTGGGTGGGCAACGCCCGCGCCATGGCCGGCTTCATGTCGGGGGCGTTCGGATTCACGAATCACGGCCTACGCCGGGCCGGAGACGGGCATCGCGACCGTGCGTCGTATCTGCTCGAGCAGGGCGAGATTCGGTTGGTGGTCACGCTCGGGCTCACGCCCGAGTCCGAGATCTGGAACCACGTCCGCCAGCACGGTGACGGCGCCCACGACCTCGCCTTCGTCGTCGACGATGCGACCGCCACCTACGAGGCAGCGATCGGGCGCGGCGCCCGTCCCGTCGACGAGCCGTACGAGCTCGCCGACGAACACGGCGTGCTGCGGCTGTCGTCGGTCGCCACCTATGGGGAGACCAAGCACACGTTCGTCGATCGTCGCGACTACCACGGGTACTACTGCCCGGGATTCGAGCGCGACGGGTTGCCGCCCGAGCCCGTCGGCCCGACGGTCGGGCTGGTCGACATCGACCACGTCGTCGGCAACGTCGAGGAGGGCCGGCTCGACGAATGGGTGGCGTTCTACGAGGACGTGATGGGGTTCGGGCAGCTGCGCCACTTCGACGAGTCCCAGATCTCGACCGAGTTCTCGGCGCTGAGATCGACGGTGGTGTGGAACGGCGACAACATCGTGATGCCGCTCAACGAGCCGGCCGAGGGAAAGCGCAAGAGCCAGATCCAGGAGTACATCGACACCTATCGAGGCCCCGGCGTGCAGCACCTGGCGTTCCGCACCGACGATGTGGTGCAGGCGATCTCGTCGTTGCGAGCCCGCGGTGTGCGATTCCTCGAGGCCCGACGGCGTACTTCGCCGACGTGCGCGCCAGGCTCGGATTCCTCGACCTGCCGTGGGACGAGTTACAGCGGTTGGGCATCCTCGTCGATCACGAGCCCGATGGCCACCTGCTGCAGCTGTTCACCGAGCCGGTCACCGACCGTCCGACGGTGTTCATCGAGATCATCCAGCGCGGCGGTCGCGCCGGTTCGGCGAAGGGCAACTTCAAGGCGCTGTTCGAGTCGATCGAGCGGGAGCAGGACCGACGGGGCAACCTGTGACCGGTCGGATCGCATGAGCGACGCCACCTGGGTTCCGATTCCGGACGGCTCGCCGTACCCGATCGCCAACCTGCCGTTCGGGATCGGCCACACGGGTGATCGTCGCTGGCGGGCGTGGGTCGCAATCGGTCGCTCGGCGCTGGATCTCTCGG
>CAVRNX010000044.1:0-37106 GCA_963722635.1 uncultured Acidimicrobiaceae bacterium | reverse complement strand
CATGTCGAGTTGCGAGCCGGCGTCGACCACCGACAGCAGGCTGGCGCCGTCCATCGTGTCGGGCACGTCGATACCGGCGAGATCGAGCAGGGTCGGGGCGATGTCGAGCAGGCTCGTCGGCGTTGAGCACCCTGGCCGGGCGGGACAGCCGCCCGGGGGCGGCGACGATGATCGGGATCCGAGCGCTGTGCTCGAAGAAGTTCATCTTGTACCAGAGCCCGCGCTCGCCGAGCATGTCGCCGTGGTCGGCGGTGACGACGACCATCGTGTCGTCGCCCATCTCGAGCCGTCCGAGCGTCGCCAGGAGGTCGTCGACGAAGGGATCGACGTACGACACGTTGGCGAGATAGGCGTGGCGCGCGTTGCGCACCTGCTCGTCGGTGACCGGCGTGACGTCGGCGCGATTTCGTGTGACACACGGCGGCTGTGCGGGTCTTGCTCGACGGCGTCGATCGGACCGACCGTCGGCATCTCGATCGCCGCGTGGTCGTATCGATCGCAACACTCTCGCGGCGTCATGAACGGATCGTGAGGATGCGTGAACGACACGGTCACGAACCATGGCCGCTCATCGCCGGCGCGGCCCAGGTCGTGCAGCTTGCGTACCGCCTGGTAGCCGACGTCATCGTCGAAGTCGATCTGGTTCGAGGGTTCGTCGACGCCGGCATCGACAACGCTGTCCATGTTGTGGTACCACAGTCGAACCGCCCGTCGGGACTGCCCAGTCGGGTGTCCACCCGAAGTCGGCCGGGTACATGTCGGTCGTCAGCCGATCCTCGTACCCGTGCAACTGGTCGGGCCCGACGAAGTGCATCTTGCCGATCAGCGAGGTCTGGTACCCGGCGCTGCGCAGGTAGTGGGCGAACGTCGGGATGTTGGAAGCGAACTCGGAGGCGTTGTCGTAGGCGCCGATCTTCGAGTTCAGCCGGCCGGTCATCATGGCGAACCGGGCTGGGGCGCACAACGGACTGTTGCTGTAGGCGGTGTCGAACACCACACCCTCGGCTGCCAGCCGGTCGATCGCCGGAGTGATCGCCGGGCCGCCGTAGGCGTTCAGGAACGGCGCTGCCAGCTGGTCGGCCATCACCAGCAAGATATTCGGCCGGTCGGCGGCATCGACCCCCGACCGGGGCATCAGCTCTGCACCGGTAGAAAGACGTCGGCCGGGTCGGGTGGCAGCGGGGTGTTGCCGAGAATCAGATCGGCGGCCTTCTCGGCGATCATCATCGTCGGGGCGTAGAGGTTGCCGTTGGTGACGATCGGCAAGACCGATGCATCGACCACCCGCAGGCCTTCGGTGCCGTGCACGCGGATCGTGTGCGGGTCGACGACCGCCGTCTCGTCGGTGCCCATCTTGCAGGTGCACGACGGATGCAGGGCGGTCTCGGAATCGTGGGCGACCCAGTCCATGATCTCCTCATCGGTCTGGACCGAGGGCCCGGGGGAGATTTCGCCGTCGTTGAACGGTTCGAACGCCGGCTGGGTCATGATTCGTCGCGTCGTCTGCACGGCCTCGATCCACTCACGGCGGTCCTTCTCGGTCGACAGGTAGTTGAATCGGATCGCCGGCTTCTTGCGTGGATCGGTCGATGTGATCCTCACCGTGCCCTTCGACTCGGAGTACATCGGCCCGACGTGGACCTGGTAGCCGTGGCCCTTGGTGGCCGTGGTGCCGTCGTACCTGATCGCGATCGGCAGGAAATGGAACATCAGGTTGGGATAGCGCTCGGTGCGGTTGCTGCGCACGAACGCCCCCGCCTCGAAGTGGTTGGTTGCCGCTGGGCCTCTCCGGAACAGCCATTGCAGGCCGATCCATGGCATCTTCCACTTGGCGAGTTGGGGCTGCATCGACACGGGTTGCTTGCAGGCGTACTGGATGTACACCTCGAGATGGTCCTGCATGTTCTCGCCGACGCCGGGCAGGGCACTGACCACAGGAATCCCGAGGCCCTCGAGGTGCTCGGGGTCGCCGATCCCCGACAGCTGCAGCAGCTGCGGCGAGTTGAACGCCCCGCCACACGAGATGATCTCGGCACCCCTGGCGATGTGGGTCGTGCGGTTGCGCCGGTACTCGACGCCGACCGCCCGGTTGCCCTCGAACAGGACGCGGTTGGCGTGGGCGTGGGTGATCAGGGTGAGGTTGGGGCGATCGAGCACCGGGTGCAGGTAGGCGCGGGCGGCGCTCAGCCGACGACCGCGTCGCACGTTCTTGTCGAACGCGGCGAAACCCTCCTGGCGGTAGCCATTGACGTCGTCGGTGCGGCGAAAGCCTGCCTGTGGGCCGGCCTCGAGCCACGCCTGGAACAATGGGTTGGTGGCCGGTCCGCGCTCGAGTTCGAGTGGGCCGTCGCCGCCCCGCCACTCGTCCTCACCTGCCAGACAGGTTTCCATTCGTTTGAAGTACGGCAGGCAGTGGGCGTAGTCCCACTCTTCCATTCCTGGCTGCTCGGCCCATTTCTCGTAGTCGGCCGGGTTGCCGCGCTGGAAGATCATGCCGTTGATGCTCGACGACCCGCCGAGTACCTTGCCGTGGGCGTGGTAGACCCGCCGGCCGTTCATGTGCGGCTCCGGCTCGCTCTCGTACTTCCAATCGTAGAAACGGCTGCCGATCGGAAATGCCAGGGCGGCGGGCATGTGGATGAAGACATCCCACTTCCAGTCGGTGCGTCCGGCCTCGAGCACGAGCACCTCGTTGGTGGGGTCGGCGCTGAGCCGATTGGCCAGCGCACACCCGGCCGAGCCGCCTCCGACGATGATGTAGTCGTACCGGGTCGAGTCCGACGCATCCCGTGAGGCCATGGTGGCTGATCCTAAACCGTCTGTTCGGCTCGGCCACCGGCCTGTCGTCTGATGGGGTCATCATCCGGCGGTCGTCGTACCGTTGCTCCATGCGCACATTGTTCGAAGCAGAGCACGAGGCGTTTCGCGAGTCGTTCGCGGCCTTCGTCGCCAAGCAGATCACGCCTGACTATCTGCAGTGGGAGTCGGACGGAATCGCCCCTCGCGAGGTGTTCACCAAGGCCGGCGAATACGGATTTCTCGGTATGGCGATACCTGCCGAGCACGGTGGGGGCGGGGTCGTGGACTTCCGCTTCAACCAGGTGATCGCCGAGGAGTTGGCATCTGCCGGGATCGGTGGGGCGGGCCTCGGACTGACCCTCCACAACGACGTCACCACGCCGTACTTCCTCGAGGTCTGCAACGACGAACAGGCGGCGCGTTGGCTACCGGGGATCGCCGACGGCAGCCTGATCACGGCGATCGCGATGACCGAACCGGGTACCGGTTCCGACCTGGCCGGGATCACCACCACGGCGATCCGCGACGGCGACGAATACGTGCTCAACGGGTCGAAGACGTTCATCACGAACGGCATCAACAGCGACCTGATCATCGTGGTCGCCAAGACCGATCCATCGGCCCGGCACGCCGGGATGTCGCTGCTGGTGGTCGAGCGCGGCATGCCAGGGTTCGAGCGCGGCCGCAACCTCGACAAGATCGGGATGCACAGCCAGGACACCGCCGAGCTGTTCTTCAACGACGTGCGGGTTCCGGTCGCCAACCTGCTCGGCGAGGAGGGCGCCGGGTTCCGGTACCTCACCGCCAACCTGGCGCAGGAGCGCTTGTCGATCGCCGTCACGGGTCTGGCGACGGCACACGCAGCGCTCGACTGGACCGTCGAGTACGTGCAGGAGCGAACCGCCTTCGGCAAGTCGATCGGCTCGTTCCAGAACACGAAGTTCGTGCTGGCCGAGATCAAGACCGAGGTCGACATCGGCCAGGCCTACATCGACCAGTGCGTGCTGGCCCTCAACGACGGCACGCTCGACCCGGCCCAGGCTGCCCAGGCCAAGTACTGGTGCAGCGAGCTACAGAACCGAGCCGTCGACCGCTGCCTGCAGTTGTTCGGTGGCTACGGATACATGCTCGAGTACCCGATCGCCCGTGCCTACGCCGACTCGCGGGTCACGTCGATCTACGGCGGTACCTCCGAAGTCATGAAGACGATCATCGCCAAGTCGCTCGGCCTGTAGTCGGGTGGGAAAGGACGCCTTGAGCGACATTCACTTCACGACCGTTCGCAACGGTGAGATCGATCTCCGGGTCGCCGTCAGCGGCTCCGGCCCGCTGATCCTGTGTGTCCACGGTTGGCCAGAGCTGTGGTATTCGTGGCGGCACCAGATGCGGCACTTCGCCGCCCAGGGCTTCACGGTCGCGGCGATGGACGTGCGCGGCTACGGCGGCAGCTCGAAGCCGACCGCGATCGCGGCGTATTCACTACGAGAGCTGACGTCCGACGCGGCAGCCGTGATCGACGCACTCGGCGACGGTGAGGCGATCGTGTTCGGACACGACTGGGGCGCACCGATCGCCTGGAACACCGCTCGCCTGTACGCCTCGAAAGTTCGCCGTCGCCGGATTGAGCGTTCCGTACACGCCGGTCGGCCCGGATTCGTCGATCGAGCTGTGGAAGGCGTTGTACCCCGACAAGTTCTTCTACCAGCTGTATTTCCAGGAGCCCGGCGTCGTCGAGGCCGAGGTCAGCGTCGATGTGGCAGCGAGTTTGCGCAAGATCTACTACGGGGGCAGCGGCGACGGACACAATGCCTTGCTCGAACCGAAGCCGGCTGATTCGACCCTGCTCGACGGCCTGATCGACCCCGATCCGTTCCCGGCCTGGATGACTGCCGTCGACCTTCAGGTCTACGTCGACGCCGTCCAGGCGGGCGGTTGGCACGGGCCGTTCAACCGCTACCGGGCACAGGGGTTCGACGCCGAACAGCTCGGATCGTTGCAGGATCCCGGCCCCTCGCTCACCCAGCCGGCGGCGTTCGTGGCCGGCGAACTCGACGGTGTGCGCAACTTCGTTCCCGGCGTCGACGTCTTCGCCTACGCCGACGCTGCTTGTGACGACTTCCGGGGCAGCACGATCGTGCCTGGCGTCGGTCACTGGGTGCAGCAGGAGGCACCCGAGGCCACCAACGGCGCCCTGACCGAGTTCGTGGCAGGGCTCTGACCTGCCGGGTGTCGCTGCCGACGTGTCATCGATCCTGTTCCTGTGCACGGGCAACGCGGCGCGGTCGGTGATGGCCGGCGTCGCGCTCGAAGCACGGCGCCCCGATCTGGATATCGAGACCGCAGGCACGTTGACGGTCGACGGCATGCCGATCAGCTGGCGCACGCGTGCCGCCCTCGATGAGGTCGGCTTGCCGTGGCCGCACCACGCCAGTCGTCAGGCCGAGCAGGCCCACGTCGAGGAGGCGGATCTCGTGATCGCTCTGGCGCCCGAGCACGTGCACTGGGTGCGTCGTGAGCATCCCGACGTCGCTCATCGAACGGCCACGTTGGTCCGGCTGGTGGAGACGCTGGCACAGCCCGCGACCCCGTTGGAGCAGCGACTCGAGGCGCTCGGCTGGCCGACGTCGAACTCGAACCGTGGGAAGAAGTCGTCGACCCCGGTGGGGGAGAGGTCGAGCAGTTCGTGGAGTGTGCCCGCCAGATCGTGGCCCTGATCGACCGGCTGGCGCACCGGCTGTGAGACCGCTCGACGGCGTCACGGTCGTCTCGATCGAGCAGGCGGTCGCAGCCCCGTTCGCCACCCGCCAGCTGGCCGACCTCGGTGCTCGCGTGATCAAGGTCGAACGCCCCGATGGCGGCGACTTCGCCCGCCACTACGACGAGCGGGTACGGGGGATGGCGAGCTATTTCGTCTGGTTGAACCGGTCGAAGCAGTCGCTCGCTCTCGATCTCAAGTCCGATCGGGCGCCCGACGTGTTGGCGGCATTGTTGGAACGGGCCGACGTGTTCGTGCAGAACCTGGCGCCCGGCGCCGCTGCCCGGCTGGGGCTGGGCGTCGACGAGCTGCGCCGGCGCTACCCGCGACTGATCGTGTGCGACCTGTCCGGGTACGGGTCGTCGGGGCCGTACGTCGACAAGAAGGCGTACGACCTCTTGGTGCAATGCGAAACCGGCGTGTTGTCGGTCACCGGCACGCCGGACGAGATGGTGAAGGCCGGGATCTCCGTCGCAGACCTGGCGGGCGGGATGTACGCCTACTCCTCGATCCTGAGCGCCCTGTTCCATCGTGAGCGCACCGGCGAGGCGCTGGCGATCGAGGTGTCGCTGTTCGATGCGCTGACCGAATGGATGAGCCACCCGATCTACTCGACGATCTACACGGGTGAGCAGCCGGCTCGCACCGGTGCCGCCCATGCCAACGTGGCACCGTACGGACCGTTCCGGGCTGCCGACGGCGTCGTGCTGTTGGGTATCCAGAACGAGCGCGAGTGGGTTCGGTTCTGCACCGATCTGCTGGGTGACCCAGGTCTCGCGACCGACCCGCGGTTCGTTACGAATCCGCTCAGATCCGACAATCGCGCCGAGCTGACCCAGCTGATCGAGACAGCGTTCGCCGCACTCTCGGTCGAGCAGGTGATCGAACGACTCGACGCCGCACGGATCGCCAACGCTCGCCAGAACGACGTCGCCGGACTGATCGCCCACCCGCAGTTGACCGATCGCAACCGGTGGGCCCAGGTCGACACCCCGGTCGGGACGGTGGCTGCGCTGCGACCGCCGGCGATCCTGACCGGCGTCGACGCCGTCCTCGACGACCGCTTCGACCCGGTTCCGGCGCTCGGCCAGCACACCGAGGCGATCCTCACCGAACTCGGCCTCTCGAGCTGAGCTTTCTGGTCCGGAAACTGCCGCCCAGGACAGTCCAAAACCAGACCAGAACGAGAGGCTGTCAGCTTTGTTCGGGCTCGGTGGCGAGCTCGCCGAGGCGTCCCTTGAGGAACAGCGGCGGCTCCTCGGGCATGCCCTGCATGCGAGCGGCGACGTGCGGGCCGTCGGGGTCCCATACGTGGCAGGTGCCGATGATCCGCTTCCAGCCGTCGTCGTCCTTCGAACGGTCACGACCGGAGATCGGATTGGGCTCGCCGCTGAGCTTCGCCTCGGCGGCGCGCATCGACCAGAAGCACTGCATCGCCACCGGGGCCATCGCCTGCAGCAGCGCCGTCGTGTGGGTGCACCCACGCGGGCCACCGAACAGCTCGCGAACCTTGTGGGTGAACCCGCGGGCGATCGACAGCCCGACCAGGTTGCCGTAGTGCTCGATGATCGACGGGCACGACGAGGTCGGGTGGGCCTCGAAGTCGACCGTGACGTCGACGATCTCCAGATGCGGAAACGAGATCTCGAGGCTGAGCAGCATGTGGTGGATCGTCATCGGGTCGGGGTCGTCGCTCATGTACAGGCCGGGCGGTTTCTGGTCGCGCACGCCGCCCTGGATCAGCAGTCGGTCGCTGGCCTTGCGATAGGCGCGTGCGCGATACTCGCGGTCGTGCAGGATCTCGAGACCCTCGGGCTCTGGGGGCAGGATCGAATCTGAAGCGAACATCGTCACGCCTCTGGATGTATCACGGCGACCAGCATCTGGTCGCAACGGAGGGCGATCTGTCTGGTCACCGGAGCTGGAACCCGTGGCCGAGTTCGTCGGCAGGATCGAGTGTGAAGCGACTCGACCCCGTGCGGTGTGCTCGGCCACGGACCTCGGTGCGAACGGTTGTCCGTCCGCCGATCTGAGGGCCGTCTCCGAGCACTCGACCGGAGAACACCGACCCCACCACGGAGGTATGGATCAGCGTCGCCCCTCGATCCAGCTGACCGTGGTGGTCGACGCGGCCAGACGAGCCGAAGTGCCAGAGCCACACGGCGACCGGTCGACTTCGCCGTCGGCGAAGATCGTGACGTTGCGTTGGCGAACGGTGCCGTCGGCGTCGAGCCCCTGGTGTTCGAACCAGATTGTGCCGTAGCAGCCGCTACAGCCGGTGGTCGTCGGGGTCATTCGTCGATGGGTCGGCATCGACGGCCCACTTGACTGCCCGTCCGACCTCGATCAACTGTGGCAAGTGCTCAGGCGTGACACTCAGCCCCAACTGTGCGACGTCTGCCGAGGCGTAGAACGCGCCGCCGTACGAGACATCGACCACGAAGTCGCCATGATCGGTCGCGAGCCCGGAGATCGGTAGCGGTGACGTAGCTGGGGACGTTCTCGAACCGCACACCCCTGCACGCGCCCGTCGGCGATCTCGGCGACTGCGTGCAGGCGGCCGGAAGGTACGTCGACCCACACCTGCGTCTCCGGTTCAATCGACGCGACGGCGGTTGGTCTCGATCGCCCACGTCACACCAGCGATCGTGCCGTGCCCGCATGCGGTCGAGAAGCCGTCCTTGTGAAAGAACACCATCCCCGAACGCTGCGTCGCCTTCGCACCCCTGGTTCGGGTTGGGTGGGGTGACGAAGCAGCCGTACATGTCGGCGTGCCCGCGCGGTTCGTTGACGAGCAACGCCCTCACATCGTCGAGGTGCTGCTGGCACCAGGCCCGTCGGTCGAGCACTGTGGTGCCGACGGGCACGGGAACTCCGCCCGTCACGATGCGGTACGGCTCGCCTCCGGTGTGGTACTCGTCGGTCGTGATCTCCGTCGATGTGCTGATCATTCGACCGACACCGATGAGCCGGCGCCAACCCTGGAGTGGACCTTCGTGAACTGCATGACGCCGTCGTCGATCGGGGCCTTGGCGATCAGCTTCCGGTCGGCCGAGTAGCGCTGGGTGTTGAGCCACGGCTCGCGATCGCCCTGCTTGGGGAGCATCGGCATCATGCGCTGCATGTAGCCGGACGAGAAGTCGTCGATCCACGGCCGGTTCGGCATGTCGCTGATCGGACGGAGCGCAGCCGTGGGCGTGCACTGGTCGGTGCCGGTGTCGCGTCATGTGGTTGAGCAGCCGACAGACGTAACTCGCAGATCAGGTCGGCCCGCAGCGTCCAGGAGGCGTTGATGTAGCCGAACGTCGACGCCAGGTTGGGGACGTCGGAGTAGCCGAGCACCCTTGTAGGTCCAGGTCTGCGAGAAGTCGACCGCTCGGCCGTCGACCACGAAGTCCATGTCGCCGAGCGTGACCAGCTGCGAGGCCCGGTGGCGGTGACGATGATGTCGGCTTCGAGCTCGCTCGCCGGAGCTGAGCAGGATGCCGCTCTCGGTGAACGTGTCGATCGTGTCGGTGACGACCGAGCGCCTTGCCCGCGCTGATCGCCTCGAAGAGGTCGCCGTCGGGCACCAGGCACAGGCGCTGATCCCACGGGTTGTAGTCGGGCGTGAAGTGCGTGTCGACGTCGTAGTCCGGGCCGAGCGCCTCGCGGACGCCGGCCGAGCAGCTGTTCTTTGACCTTGTCCGGGTTGGTCCGGGTCTGCTTGTAGAAGAACTCGCTGAGCATGACGTTCTTCCTGCGGGTGATCGCGTAGGCCAGCTTGCTCGGGCAGCACCTTGCGGAGATTGTCGGCGATCACGTCGTGTCGGGGCGCGCGACCACGTAGGTGGGCGAGCGCTGCAGCATGGTGACGTGTGCGGCGGTGTCGGCCATCGCCGGCACAAGCGTCACCGCGGTGGCGCCGGAGCCGATGACGACCACCCGCTTGCCGGTGTAGTCGAGGTCCTCGGGCCACTGCTGCGGGTGCACGATCGTCGCCCTGGAAATCGCTCGGCGCCGGGGAACTCCGGTGTGTAGCCGCCCTTGTAGCTGTAATAGCCGGAGCACATGAACAGGAAGTTGCAGGTGTAGGTGACCGGCGTCTGTGTCCTCGCCGATCGGTGGGTTCGCCGTCGACCGTCCACTGCGCTCGTCTCACTCGACCATTCGGCGTCGGTGACCAGGTGGTTGAAGCGGATGCTGTTCGTCGATGCCGTTCTCGGCCGCCGTCTCGCGGAGGTAGGCGAGGATCGAAGGGCCGTCGGCGATCGCCTTGGCCTCGGCTTCCACGGCTTGAAGCTGTAGCCCAGCGTGTGCATGTCGCTGTCGGATCGCATGCCGGGATAGCGGAACAGATCCCAGGTGCCCGCCGATGTCGGCCGCGCCCTCCAGGATGGCGAACGCTGCGATCCGGGCACTGCTGTTGCAGGTGGTAGGCGGCGCCGATGCCGGAGATGCCGGCCCCGACGATCGAGGACGTCGACATGTTCCACGAAAGCCATGTTGCGAAACTACCGATCGCCGGCGCATCGCTTCGGATCGGCGGGCACGCTCAGTCGCGAAGAATCTCGATGTCGTCGATGATGACCCAGCCCTGCACGTCGGTGACGTCGAACCTCACTGACTCGATCGATTCGATCGGGGTCTCCGGAATGAACTCGAGCACGTCGCCGTCGACGATGTCCTGGTCGAACACGTGGACGAGTTCACGGTTTCCGCCCGAGTCGATCGTGCGGACCTCGATCCGAACGTGCCCGGCGGGTGTCAGGAATCCGATCTGCAGGCGAATCCGCCCGACGGCCCAAGCGCCCTCGAGGTCGATCTCGATCCACTGTGGGGGGCCGTTGTCGGCGCTCCACCAGGTGTCCGGATCCTGGTCGGTCGCAAACTCGGCGGGGTACGACTCGTCGATCTCGGCGTGAAGCTAGCGCAGTCGGTTTCGCGAATGCGCCGCCCGCTGCCAAGGCTGCGGCAAGGGGTGGGTTCAGGCCGCCGCTCGACGACGCGGCCGGAGAGGGTCGGGCCCGTCGTTGCGTCTCGCTGCGATCGGCGCATTTCTTGCGACATGGAGCGGAAGTGTCCACCCGGCGGCCGCCGACAGATAGTCGTCGTCGTATGTCTGCACCGTGGTGCCAGAATGTGTCGCCCACACCTTGCGGATCGAAACTCCACGATGTGGCTCGACGAATCGCGTATCGATCGGGGTCTCGCTACGGAACAGACGTCGCCGGTTGAGGTCGAAGGTCCAATGGGCCGATGCCGTCCTCAGTCCGACACAGCCTTCCCCGACGACCCGCGGCCCCGCCCACCTCGCGGCGATCGCGCTGTCCGACGGTACGCGTCGCCCGGCTTGCTGCGTCGTTCGGTTCGTGATCGAGATCGAGACGCACCGTCAAGCTGCATTCCGTTGCGGCACCGACAACGGCGAGCAACGTCGTGGTCGCGACGCGGTCGAGCCAGGTGGGTAGACCAACCACGACGAGATCGTCGTGCATGCTGACGGCGAAGTCCGAGCAGGCCTGCTCATGAAGGGTGTCACGGTCACAGTGCATCGAGCGAGCACCTCCCAAGTAGCTCCCGCATATCGTGACAGCGGCCGGTAACAGATCTGCGACAACCCGGTGCGGAATCTGTGACGGTGCGGAATCTGGCACGGTGCGCCACCGATCTCACGAAGGTCGACCCGCAATCCGGCGACCGCGAAGAACAGCGGCGCGAACACGGCCGACGTGACGACGTCGATATGGCCGACGATCGGCTCCGCTGCGAGGCGGCTGCGACCGACGGCGATCCCGGCAAGGAATGCTCCGATGACCACCTCGAGCCCGATTGCATGCGTCACCGCGCCGACACCGACGGCGAACAGCACGACGATGCTCGCCGAGGCGGCGGGTCCACCTTCACGGTGCTGGACAACCGAGAGCACGTGATCGAGAAACCAGCCGCCGAGTCCCAGCACGCCGACCGTGACGACCACCGTGCCCGTGATGGCGACTGCGAGTTCGCGGAGCGAGACGGCGCCGCGTTCCGCCACGCCGGCGAGCACGCCGAGCAGGACCCAGCCGACGACGTCATTGGTCATCGCCACGGTCAACACGAGTTGACCGAGCGGACGATGCAGCAAGCCGAGATCACCGAGGATCCTCGCCGCCACCGGCAGCGACGAGATCGCCAGCGCAATTCCCATGAACACCGCAAACGTGCCGCGCCCACCGTCCTCGCCGACGAAGCCGGCCGGCAACCACCACCCCAACGCCAGCCCGGCGCCGAACGGCACGACCAGGCTGCCAATCGCCGTTGCCACCATCGCTCGGCCCTGCCGACGCACCGCAGCGAGATCCGTCTCGGCGCCGGTCGTCATCAGCAACAACACGATGCCGAACCAGGCCAGGCCGAGCAGCAACCCCGCTTGGCGGTCGTCGTCGGGGAACAACCACCGCCACCCGGTCGGCCAGACCTCGCCGAACAGCGATGGACCGAGTGCTACGCCTGCCAACAGTTCGCCGACCACACGCGGCTGCCCGATCAGCCGCAGCGCGTATCCACCGAGTCGAGCTGCGACGACCAACGCCAGCAGTTGGCACCAGAACACCAACAACTCGTGCTCGCCCAGTGGTGGAAGCGGAACCGCCGAGGCGACGAGCATGCCGCAGCGTAGCCAGGCGTCGTACGCGTCGCGACGATCGACGCAGCACGGCTGTGACCTCGGTGTACCCAACTCGCACTTCTGCCTGATCGACGGCAACACTGGGCGGATGACGACGTCTCCGAAAGATGCCTCCTCCCACACCCAGGTGGTCAACGCCCCGCGCGACCTCGGGATGGATCCGGCCGACTTCGAGCGGGCATCGCGAGGGCTGATCGCCCAGCATCCGACCGGCGTGATCGAAGGGGCATGGGGCACCGCCTGGGACGTCAACAAGTACGACTTCATCGAGCAGGGATCACCCAACCCCGACACGGTCAACCCGAGCCTGTGGCGACAGGCCCAGCTCAACAACATCCACGGTCTGTTCGAGGTGGCGCCCAAGATCTGGCAGGCGCGCGGTTACGACATCTCGAACATCACGTTCATCGAGGGTGACACCGGTTGGATCGTGATCGACCCGCTCACGGTCGAGGGGTGCGCGCGCGAATGCCTCGCCCTCGCCAACGCCCAACTCGGCGAGCGGCCGGTGACCGGCGTGATCTACACCCATTCGCATACCGACCACTTCGGCGGTGTGCTCGGCGTGACCACACAGGAGGACGTCGACGCCGGCCGCTGCCGCGTCATCGCCCCCGAACATTTCTTGCGGGAAGCGATCTCCGAGAACGTGATCGCCGGGTTCGCGATGGCGCGCCGGGCGATGTACCAGTTCGGTCCGCTGCTGCCTGCCGGGCCGCGCCAGCACGTCGACTGCGGGCTCGGCAAGGCGATTCCGTTGTCACCGCCAGGGCTGATCGCTCCGACCGAGGACATCACGTACACCGGTGAAGAACTCGTCGTCGACGGTGTTCGGATCGTGTTCCAGCTCACGCCGGAAACCGAGGCCCCGGCGGAGATGAACTTCTTCTTCCCCGACCGTGTCGATGGAGGTGGCGGCTGGTTGTGCATGGCAGAGAACTGTTCGCACAACATGCACAACCTGATCCCGATCCGTGGTGCCCAGGTGCGCAACTCGCTCGCCTGGTCGAAGTACATCGACGAGGCGATCGATCTGTACGGCGACAAGACCGAGATCATGTTCGCCTCGCACCACTGGCCGCGGTGGGGCGCCGACGACGTCACGGGGTTCCTCCGCAAGCAGCGCGACATGTATCGCTACATCCACGACCAGACGATGCGTCAGGCCAATCACGGGCACACCCCGCTCGAGATCGCCGACATGATCGAGCTGCCGGCGGAGTACCGCACGGAGGCCCACACGACCGGCTACTACGGCCATCTCGCCCACAACGTGAAGGCGGTCTACCAGCGCTATCTCAGCTGGTACGACGGCAACCCGGCCAACCTCTACAAGCTGCCGCCGACCGAAGTCGGGCCGCCGCTACGTCGAGCTGGCCGGAGGCCCCGAAGCCCTGCTCGCCACAGCCCGCCAGTCGTTCGACGAGGGCGATTATCGCTGGGTCGCAGAGGTGGTCGGGCACCTCGTGTTCACCGACCCGGCCAACACCGACGCACGCGAGCTGCAGGCCGATGCCTTCGAGCAGATCGGCTACCAGAGTGAGTCGGCGACATTCCGCAACGCCTTCCTGACCGGCGCTCAAGAGCTGCGTGGGGGCAGCCCGAACCACAACGCCGCCATGCGTCGTGGTTACCTCGAGGCGATGACCGTCGACCAGCTGATGGACGCAACGGCGGTGCGTCTGAAGGCCGAGGAGGTCGCCGGGATCGACGTCACCGTCAATCTTCGCTTCACCGACGTGGAGCAGGACTGGCGGGTCGTGATCTCCAACCGCGCCATGCACACGACTGCGGGCACCGCTGCGCATGCCGACGCGACGGTGACCCTCGACCGCTCGGTGCTGATCGAGATCAGCTCGGCCGAGCTGACCGTCGGCGAGGCGATCGACACCGGTCGGGCGGTGGTCGACGGCAACGACACGGCGTTCAGGGCGATCTTCGATCACCTCGACGTGTTCATGTCGATGTTCCCGATCATCGAACCCTGATCAAGACGTGACGACGAGGGGCCGATCGGTCGGCTCGCAGAAGTGCCTTACCCGAACGCTTCGACGATCACCTTGGCCGAGCCGGAGCGGCCGAACACCTCGGGGGCGTAGACCTCTTCGGCGCGGGCCGGTGGTACGACGAAATCACCAGGGGTGGTGGCGCGGGCGACATATGAGTACTCGTAGGTGCCACCGGGTAGGTAGCTGGTGAACGCCTCAGCCCGGTCGTCGCGGAGGTTCTGGTGCTCGAACCAGTTCCAGCCCCAGAACCAGCGGTATGGCGAGATCTCGCCCGACTCTTCGGGAGGAGTGGTCTGGGACACCGCCAACGCCGGGTTGACGGGCTCGAGCCCGGCGGGCAATGGGTCGATCAATGCGACATGGGTGCGGCGGGCGTCGGCGACCATCGTCAGCCGTACCCGCACGGATGCCCCGGCCTTGATGCGCCATGTGCCGTCGGGGTCGCGGGTGACGTCGCCCGGGTCGTCGACAGCTTCGTACACCCGGTCGACCACGAAGCCCTCGTCGCGCGGATCGAGCTGCAGGTCGTCAGGGGCGTAGCGCAGGCCGAGCCGGTAGTAGAGGCGCCCGTCGCCGTCCTTCTGCACGATCACGTTCGAATCGCCCGCCAGCACGAGCTCGTTCATCGGAACCAGCGTCGCTGCCCGATCCGTGGTGCGCTCGAGGAATGAATGTTCGGCGGCGTACAGATCGCCCAACCAGACCCTGGCGACGAAGTCGGGGGTGATCGATCTCGAACGTGTCGAAGTACCGATTCAGGGCCAGCAGGATGAAGGCGTTCTCGTGGGCGTTGTTCCAGCGGCCGCGTGTCTGGTTGCCGAGCAACCCGGTGACGACCTTGGTGATCAGGTCGCTGTCGGGGATCTCGGTGATCAACGCGTCGAGGATGATGCCGTCGGTCTTGCGATCGCTGTTGGCGATCACGTAGGCGTCCTCGCCGTAGCTGGTCGCGAACGTGGCGGCCCCGGCGGTCTCGACGGCACCGTTGACGAACCGACGCTCGATCTCTGCCGCGCAACTGCTCGTCGACGATCGACGGCCAGAGCCAGGCGACGGCGTCGAGCTCGAGGTCGTCGCCGACGAAGCGATACAGGTCGGTGGCCTTGGCGACGTCGCCGTTTCCGGCCTCGTTGCGCACGTACAGGGCGTACGAGCTGAGGCTGTTGCGCACCGCATCGCCGTACTCGGCTGGGTAGTACTCCTCGATGTCGGCGAGATGATCGAGGGCTCGGTTGAGCGTGTCGGTCGCAACGGTGTAGCCGGCCGCCTTGGCCAAGACGAGCGCGTGGGTGGACTGGATCGACTGCCACGGGATCGACTCGCGGCCGCGCTGCCAGTACGGGAACCCGCCGTCGTCGTTCTGGAGCGCGCTGAGGCGCGTGATGTCACGGTTGACCTGACGGTCCAGCTCGGCCGGGTCGGGCAGGCCGTCGGCGTCGAAGGCATCGAGCACATCGCGGAGGGCGGCGACCGCCATGATCCGTGAGGCGAACCCGTCCGCCGACTCGTAGCGGTATTCGACCAGGTACAGGACCGCGTCGGTGAGCGCCTGGAGCGCTGTTGACGATGTGCCGATCTCGAGTCCACCGAACTGTGGGAAGACTCCTGTCGGAGCGAGCAGGGGCTGCAGCACGCTGCCCTCGTCGATCACGCCGTAGGTGGCGAACGCCTCCGCCGTGGCGGGGGTGTAGACGGGCAGCTCGACCTCTGCGGCATCGGCATGGTCGCCGCTGACCGTGACGACCCGGAAGCGAGCCGTGCCGACCTGGTCGGTGCGAGCCGGGAAGCGCACCTCGATGCGATTGTTGGCCGGCACGGTGACGCGCTTGCCGGCCGGGCCCGTGATCGCGAGATTGGCGACCTGCAGGGCGACATCGACTTCGAGTGGCTCGTCGGTCTGGTTCTGGATGACCACCGGGAGCTCGAAGCGATCACCGAAGTTGAGGAACCTCGGTGCGGACGGACGAACCTGGAGCGGCAGACGGGCAGTGATCGTGGACTCGCCCTTGCCGAAGTGATCGGCGCCGTCGACGGCGACCGCCATGATGCGATAGCGGGTGAGGTTGTCGGGCAGCGACACATCGACGGTGACCGTGCCATCGGCGCCGGTCGACTGCTCGGGTGCGTACAGCGCAAGGGCGTCGAAGTCGGAGCGCAGATCGATCGTGCTCGCTGCGTTGCCGTCGGCTCCGGCCCTGCTGTAATCGGCGTCAGCGGCCGCCTCCTCGGAGACGGCGCCAGCGAGGTCGTCGGCGGGAGCCGATGCCGGCTCGTCGGCCGCCTGGTCCTCGCCCTCAGATTCGCCTGACGAGGTCGGACCGCGCCAACAGCACGCTCGAGCGCGTGTACTGGGCGTTGAGGTTCGCCCAGACATCCTGGTAGAAGACATCGAGTGGGTCGATCAACTGGTAGCCGGTGAGCGACAGCACGGCCTCGTCGACCACCACGATCGCCACGTCTGCGCCGACGACAGGGGCCCCGTCGGGCCCTGTCACGCCAACGGTGACGGTGGTCTCGGCCCCGGGTTCGACGGCAGCCTGGGCCGGGGTGGCCGTGACGTCGAGCGTCCGCGTGATCGGTGGGATCGACAGCCCGATCTGGCCGGTCGCGTAGGCCGTTCGCGGTGGAAGATCCGGCAGCTGGGTGCCGTCGTCGGCGGTGCGGACGGCGCTGCCGACCATGTCGACCTGAACCGTGAGATTGGGAACGTGAGCGTCCTCGATCGGAATCTCGACGACGGCGCTGCCGTCCTCCGTCTCGAACGTCTCGGTCGACACGATCCCGTGCCGGATCACCGTGACGAGGCCGGACGCGGGGGAGAACGGTGCCTGGACGAACAGCTGCGCCGTGTCGCCCGGAGCGTACGTCTGCCGGTCGGGCACGATGTTGACGGTCTCGAGCTCGACGTTGCGGTTGGGCCGTCCCTCGCCACCGGTGACCCACTGCGTGAGCTCGGTGCGGTTTCGATGTTCGGTGTCGTCGATCACGATCGCCGTGATGCGATAGGTACCGCCGACCTCGGTCGGGAACTCGCAACGCATCGACTCGTCGGTGACGTCATCTGTGGAGGTGATCGTGCACGTGGTCTCGTCGGCGACCTGCTCGGTCCATGTGCCGTTCGAGATCACCCACTCGAGACGCCCGGCCACGATGTCGACCGAGCGACCCGTGGACGAGCTCGCCGTCGACGTCGGTGACCACGGCGTCGATTCGTAGCGGCGTGCCACGCTCGACGAAGGTGCGGTCGCTGCGCAGGCCGACGTAGTACTGGGCCGGGTGAACGAGCAGGTCGGTGCGCGATGCCCAGGCCTGACGATTCACGTCGAACACCGTTGCCTCGGCTCGGATCGACGTCGGCAGGTCGACGTCGGGACCGTCGAAGTCGATCTGCAGATAGTGGGTGCCGTTACCGTCGGTACGGCCACTGAACTGCTCGTACTCCGTCGCCCCGTACCCGGGCCCACAGTCGAAGCAGTCGTCGTAGGCGACCTCGCCCGCGTACGAGTCCTCGTAGTAGCCGAATCCGCCGTAGTACCACCACGGTTGCCAGATACCGAACGTGAACTCGTCCCAATTCGGTGGGCTGTAGGTGGTGTCGGTCGTGCTGACCAGCCAGTTGACTTCGGCGTCGGGAAGCGGGCCGCCGGAGAAGTACTCGGCCTCGACGGCCACGGTGGCCGGCTGGGCGGTGTAGTGCGGACCGGGCGACTCGTTGCGTGCCGACACCTCGAACTCGGGCGTGCGGAACTCCTGGATCTGGAATGTGTGGTTGCCGCCGGAGTATCCGCCCGACGTGGTCCCGGTCAGTTGCAGGTCGATCCAGGCCTGGCCGAGATTGGCGCCCTCCGGGATGTCGATCGTCGAGATTGAAGCCACCGAACGCATTGAGATCGACGATGCCGGCCCCGATCTCGTTGCCCTGCGGATCCCACGCCTGGTAGCTCGACGGTCACGTCGTCGCCGTACAGCGCCAGCTGGGCGTCCTCGGACGAGCGAACCGTCGCACCCATCCCGTGAGGCGGGCGGTCTCGCCCGGGCGGTAGATGCCGCGGTCGTCGAACGATGTACCAACGGCTCTCGTCGTTCGACTCGCGGGCCTGCCAACCGTCCCACCAGTCGGACGGGAGGAACGCCGTGCGATCACCGGCGTTCGCCCACAACCCGAGCACCCCCACGTCGCCGAGTTCGATCTCGGCCAGACCCTCTTCGTCGGTGGTGGCGATGCGACCGTCGCCGATCAGTTCGACCGGCACGCCGCCGATCGGCTCGCCCGTTGTCAGGTCGGTGGTCCAGATCAGCAGGTGCTCCTCGTCGAAGAAGGCATCGACCGCAACCGTGGTGTTCTGGACCCATGCAACCGTCGGCCGGTTGCGCCAGTAATCGTCGTCGTTGCGACCGAAGGTGCGTGTCGGCTCGACCCGCACGACGAGCTGCGAACCGACCTGGTTGAAGGGCGATGACAGGTCGATCGCGGTCTCGACCCACTCGTCGTCGTCGGCGTCGATCTCGATCACCTCGTCGTACACGACCTGCCAGTCGGGGACGGCGGCGTCCTCGTCGGACCACTGGGCGTCGAGATAGTCGCGGTACTCGCCGAGATTGGCCGGGTTGACGGCCCAGGCGACGACGTGGATCGATTCGTGGTTGACGCTCGAGACCGACACCATCGGTGTGTCGGCGGTCGGGTCGGTCGTGATCCACTGACGAGCCAGCCCTCGCAGTTCAGGTGGAGCGGAGCCGACATCGAACTCGACGGTCTGGTCCTCCCCGAGCGTCTGCCCGAACACGTCCTGCAGATCGCCGGCCAGGCGCACCTCGTAGCGTGGTTCGGCCGGCCGTTGCACCGCTCAGCTCGATCACGTCGCCGTACACGTTGATGCGGAGACCGGGGATCGCCGGTGAGACCGACACCTGCTCGGCCGAGAACGTGTCGGGGTCGAGCGCGTTGCTGAACCGGATCGTGAACGGAACGCCAGGAGCGCAACCGTCGCCCCAATCGCAGGACGTGTCGGTGATCTTGAGCCTGCCGAACGTGCGCGCCCGATAGGTGTCGGCAACCGACGAGGTGAGCGGCCCTTCGGCCGAGGGGGTTCCGGGACCGATCGTGACCTCGAGCGCAGCGTCCGCCGCAAGTTCCTGGACGGGGCGGAACGCCACGGCGCGGGCGTCGAGCGCGTTGTCGACGGAGCGCCGCGCCGCCTCGTCGGCGTCGATCTCGGCCGGCGTCGCGAGCCGAAGCGGCTGTTGTGTGCCGTCAGCGGTGAGCGACGTGACGGCGAGTACCGCCGTCGGATCGACTCGCTGATCGAACACCGCCACGAACACCGGCGCCAGCGGCAGACTCTCGGATTCGCCGACGAACCCGGTCACGGTGGGGGTCGGCGTGGTGAACGACCACGAGACGGCCTGGCGCAGCGTCGCCCCGTTGGCCGACCGTGTGCCCTGCGGAATCAGAACGTCATAGCTGGTCGCTGCCGGCAGCCGATCGAGTTCGCCTGGCACCAGCTCGAACCGCAGGGTGCGGGTGCCGATCCATCGCCACCTGCCCTCGATCGCCGGCGTGATCTCGACGGGGACGTCGGCGGCATCGAGCTGGTCGAGGGTCGCCAGCGGCACCATCGGTTGGTTGAAGGTGACGCTGAGGAACGGCGCTATGTCGACCGGTCCCTCCGGCTGGAACCGGAGCACCTCGAGCGGCCCGGCATCGGGGGCAGCCGGGCCGTCGCCACCGGTCGGCGGGGGGAAGGGCGTGTCGACCGTGTCGCCGACGAGCGGGGGAAGCAACGTGTCGGCCGGGCGATTGAATTCCTGCTGGTCAGCGTCGGGAATCACCCAGGTCGGGAGTCGATCCAAGATCGCTGCGATCTCGTCGGCGGTCAACGCTGCGCCTTCGACGAGGTCGATGTTGTCGCCGAGCGGTCGAGCGGGGGTGCCCTCGCTCAACCGCAGTCCGAGTCGGGCGACAGCAGCCTCGTCGGTGGCAGCAACGCCCTCGATCGAGACGATCGGCTCATCATCGATCGTCGTGCTCGGGGATGTCGCATCGGGCGGCGCGTCGCTGTCGTCGTCATCCCCGCCCCAACAGCCGGTCAACAACATCGCCGCTGCGATCGCCGCCGCGCTGATTCGCTGCCACGTGTTCGTCCCGCTTGTCATCGCGCCACCCATCTCGTCGTGTCCATCACCTTACGAACGCAGTGCCGGTTTGACGTTGCATGATCGATGAGAGTTCCCGAAAACCTGAGGAAGTTCCCGCATCAGGTTCGAATCGACTTCCGATGTGCGAATCTCGGTGGTGGTGAGAGACGGAGGACGTGGCCCGAATGAACCAACTTCGAGAACTGGATGAGCTGGTGCGCCTGTACTCGGGGGTGCTCGACGCCTACATGGACTACCCCGTGGATACGTCGCGCGATCCGTCCGACAAGGAGAACTCGACTCGGGACGACTGGCATGACGAGCATTACCTGTCGGTCGGACGTGACGCAGCGCAACTGATCGTGCGGACGTTGCTCGCCAATCTCCGCAGGCCACCGGGCGCGATCCTCGACTTCCCGAGCGGGTCGGGACGAGTGACGAGGCACCTGCGAGCGATGTTTCCCCAAGCGCGGATCGGCGCCTGTGATCTGTACCCGGAGCACATCCGGTTCTGCGAGGAGCATTTCGGAGCCGAGCCCATGATGTCGAAGGAGAACCTGGACGACCTCGAGGTCGAACCCGAATGGGACCTGGTCTTCTGTGGATCGCTGTTGACGCACCTCCCGGAGAAGCTGTTCTGGCCGACCGTGCGCTTCATCGGCCGTGCGCTCAGCCCTACCGGAATCGCGATCGTGACGCTCGAGGGGCGTCGCGCCGAGTACATCCAGGACCACCTCTGGAAGCTGATCGACGATGCCAAGTTCGACACCATCCGGCGAAGGTACAAGAGGCGCGGTTTTGGTTTCGCCGCGTACGCCGACGACACGCGACGACTGTTTCCCGCTCAGCAGACGTACGGGATCGCGCTCGTCAAACCGAGTTGGGTCATGGGCGGGATCGAGCAACTGCCGGACCTGCGCATACTCGGCTACACCGAGCGGGCGTGGGACGATCACCAGGATGTGGTGATCTTCGGTCGGCCGGGCGTCGTGGAGTGACCGCCGCTACTCCAGCGGCCGTCAGGGCGCCCAGACGATCGGGGTCCAGCGCAGGATGTCGACGGGGTCGACCTGCCCGTCCGCCCCGTCGGCGATCTTCGTGCCGATCACCTCGAATCTGGTGAGCCGGCCCGAACCGGCGTCGATCTGCTCGAGCGGGGTGTGGCGGAACTCGATCAGGTCGCCCTCGAACGCCGGGCCGATGTGGTCGCATCCGTCCCAGGCGACGATCGTGGCGAGGCCCGGCAGCATGCGCGTCAGGGAACCTTGCGCCAACCCCTGCACGTGGCCGCCGTACACGAGCCGGCGGCCGTTTGCGGTGAGGGTGATGTCACGGTGCACGGCAGCCTGGTTGAACGTGAGACGGGCCAGCGGCGCCGCAAGGTCGACATGGTCGCGCAACGGGTCGACCCGTGTGTCGTCGATCGGCCAGTCGGTGGAGGGCAGACCGGAGAGGTCCCATCCGGGCACGAGGGCGACGAGGTCGGCGAGTGGGCTGGGGTCGGACGGACCGGGAATCGCATCGGCGTGGCCCGGCTGTCCGGGGCCGCGTCCACGCACCAGCGCGCACCGCTCGTACTCGACGACCGGGCCGTCTGTGCTGCTGGTCGTGATGCCGAGCCAGACCTTGCCGCGGAACTGGTCACCCTTCGGGGCCGAGTCCTTCAGGCCCAACACCGTCGTGACGGTCGACAACGTCTGGCCGACCTCGACGGGGCGCAAGACGCGCACCGAGCGGTAGTACAGATTGGCGATCGCCTGTCGGGTCGCCATCGTGGTCTGGCCGATCGAGTACTGCATGACCAGCCCCGGGTTGGCCAGCATGTGATTGCCTCCGCTGGCGGCGCGGTACTTCGTGGCGTCGGCCACCATCAGGTGCTGGTCGCCCGTGATGGCCCGGTAGATGGCGTTGTCGGCCTCGGTCAACGTGATCGAGGGCAGTGGCGGCAGCGTGGCGCCGACACTGAAGTCCTCGTACATCGGGCCGAGCTGGGAGGTGTCGAACATGTTGACTCCAGGGTTGTGCGGGGTGCGGGGGGTCGGTGCACCGATCGATCTCTTCATCGTGGCACCCGACGCCCGGTCGACGCCATCTCGCCCGCTCGCCCGCTCGCCTTACGTCGGCTGAACGCTGAGCGCTTCGAGCCCTGATCGGTCGGTTTCGCGCCCTCGCGCTGGGCGTCTACGGTGGCACCGTGACCGACGAGCAGCAACCCTATGGTGGCGGTGTCAGCGACCCGGCTCTGAAGCGGGTGCGCACACGCCACTTCCAGCGCGCCAAAGAGCAGGGCATCAAGATCACCGGGCTGACCAGCTACGACTTCTTGTCGGCATCGATCTTCGACGAGGCCGGCATCGACTTTCTGCTCGTCGGTGACTCGGCCGGCAACATCGTGTTCGGCTACGACACCACGATCCCGGTCACGCTCGACGAGCTGATCCCGCTGACGCGGGCCGTGGTGCGTGCGGTCAGTCGTGCCCTCGTCGTGGCCGACCTGCCGTTCGGGTCGTATGAGAACGGGCCCGACGAGGCCCTGCACTCGGCGATCCGCTTCATGAAGGAGACGGGCGCCCACGCCGTCAAGCTCGAGGGTGGTGTGCGCAGCGCCGAGCAGATCAAGCGCATCGTTCGTGCCGGCATCCCGGTGATGGCCCACATCGGGTACACCCCTCAGAGCGAGCACGGGCTCGGCGGTCACATCATCCAGGGCCGCGGCGAGGCGGGCGATCAACTGCTGGCCGATGCACATGCCGTCGAGGACGCCGGTGCTTTTGCGGTGGTGATGGAAATGGTGCCGTCGGCGATCGCCGGTCAGGTCACCGAGGAGTTGTCGATTCCGACGATCTCGGTCGGCGCCGGGCCGAACTGCGATGGCCAGCTGCTGGTGTGGAGCGATTGGGCCGGGTTCACGCGCGGTCGGATCCCGAAGTTCGTCAAGCAGTACGCCGATATCGCCCAGACACTGCTCGACGCCGCCATCACCTACCGAGAAGACGTCGAGTCGGGCGTGTACCCGGCGCCCGAGCACGAATACGGCGAATAGCCACGTGGCCGGTGAGCACCCAGGCGTGACCGGTATCGATCGAGCGGCCCCCGATCCGCACGTTCAAACCCAGGCGTCGACCGATGACTGCTGCCCGCGCCGATCTGTTCGAGCGGCTCGTGCCGGTGTGGTGTCTCGACGAGGTCGGTGAACGGCTCGACACTGCAGTGGTGTTCGGTCGTGTCGCGCCGGTCGTGCTGGATATCGGGATCGGCTTCGGGGACTCGCTGACCACCGCTGCGGCTGCCGACCCGAATACGGATCTGATCGGCGCCGATGTCCATACACCGGGGATTGCGTCGACGCTGGCGCGGATCGAGTCGATGGGGCTCGCCAATGTGCGCCTGTTGCACGGTGACGCAATCGTGTTTCTGGCGAGGATCTCACCGGATTCGTTGGCCGGTATTCGGATCTACTTTCCCGACCCGTGGCCGAAGGTTCGCCATCGGCACCGTCGGATGACGACCGCCGCCAACATCGAGCGGTTCGTGTCGTTGTTGCAGCGACACGGCACGCTCCACATCGCCACCGATAGCGCCGATTACGCCGCAGAGACGCAGCGAATCTGCGAAGCCCATCCCGAACTCGCCGGGGGAGTGGTCGATCGCCCCGACTGGCGACCGATCACCCGTTACGAGGAGAAGGCGATCGCCGCCGGCCGAGCAGCGACCGATCTGCTGTATCGCCGTGTTTGCTGACACGAAAGGCTGTTGGTGCGAGACTGGTGCTGATGAGGAGGTGGGCGATGCGCAGCCGTCTGACAGGGTCGATCATTGTCGTGGCACTGGTCGGTGCGGGCTGTTCGCGAGATGACACCGTGACGCCGTCGTCGAGCTCGGATGTCACGACGACCACCAGCACGACTACCAGCACGTCACCAGCACCACCAGCACGTCCACGACGACCACCAGTACGTCCAGCACGACGAGCGTGCCGGTCACGACGATGGTGAGCACGACGGTGGCCCCGGTCACCACCGTCGCCACGACCGTGGCGCCGGTGACCACCACGACCACCACGACGACGACGAGCCTGCCCCCGGTTGGCTGTGCCGTGTTGGCAGCGCTTCCTCCCGGCATCATCGAGACGGGTGTGAAGCTGATCGACGTCGATGCCGATGGGTTGGCCGACACGGTCCGCTCGTACACCGTCAGCGCTTCACCGTCGGCCGGTGACTGGCACCTGCGGGTCGAACTGGCCGCAGGTGGCGGTGTCGATCTCGCCCTGCCGTTCGACCCTGCCCCTGCGGGCGTCACGGTGCTGGGCGGCGCCTACATAGGCTCCAACGTCGATCCGGGCCCCGAAGGCGCCCGCCCGGCGATCTTCATGACCGTCGGCGCAGGAGCATCCGCATCGATCGTCGGGCTGTACCGACTGGTCGGTTGCTCACTGATGCCTGTGACGCTCGGCGAGTTCCCGGTTGGAGGCGGCGTGATGCACACCGAACACCTCCGTTGCGAGGGTGTCGCCGGCACGTCGCTGCTGGTGTACGTCACGACCGAGTTCGACGACGTGGCCGCCGTGCACGAGATCACCGAGACCCCGTACACCAGGACGGCCAACGCACTCACCCCCTACAACCCGCCAATCGTCACGTCCTCGCCGACGCTGCCGACGTTCGACCTGATCGACAACTGCGGCGTCGACAGCCCCTGACCGTCAGGCGAGTTTCTTGTACTTGATGCGGTGTGGCTGTTCGGGATGCTCGCCGAGCACCTTCTGCTTGTACTCCTCGTACTCGCTGAAGTTGCCCTCGAACCAGCGCACCTCGCTGTCGCCCTCGAACGACAACACGTGGGTGGCGATCCGGTCGAGGAACCAGCGATCGTGCGAGATCACGACGGCACAACCGGGGAACGACTCGAGCCCTGACTCGAGCGCCCGCAGCGTGTCGACGTCGAGGTCGTTGGTGGGCTCGTCGAGCAGCAGCACGTTGCCGCCCGACTTGAGCAGCTTGGCGAGGTGCACTCGGTTGCGCTCGCCGCCCGACAGCTTGCCGACCAGCTTCTGCTGATCGGTGCCCTTGAAGTTGAAGCTGGCCACATAGGCCCGGCCGTGGATCTCGCGATTGCCGACCACCATGTGCTCGACGCCCTCGGTGATCTCCTCGTACACGGTCTTGTCGGCGTCGAGGTCGTCGCGGGACTGGTCGACGTAGCTGAGCTGCACCGTGTCGCCGATCTTGATCGAGCCGTCGTCGGGCTGCTCCTGTCCGGTGAACATGCGGAACAAGCGTGGTCTTGCCGGCGCCGTTGGCGCCGATGATCCCGACGATCCCGGCCGGCGGCAGTGTGAACGACAGGTCTTCGATCAAGCAGCTTGTCGCCGAACCCCTTCTTCAGGTGCTCGACCTCGATCACCGTGTCGCCCAGGCGCTGGCCGGGCGGGATCGCGATCTCCAATGTGTTGCTGGTGTCGCGCTCGGCCTCGGCCTCGGACTGCAGCTTGTCGTAGGCCGCCAGGCGCGCCTTGCCCTTGGCCTGGCGAGCCTTGGGTGACATCCGCACCCATTCGAGTTCGCGTTCGAGCGTGCGGCGGCGTGCGACGTTCGACTTCTCCTGGAGGGCGAGCCGCTCCTGCTTCTGTTCCAGCCAACTCGAGTAGTTGCCCTCGAACGGGAATGCCCTTGCCGTTCTCGAGCTCGAGGATCCACTCGGCGACGTTGTCGAGGAAGTAGCGGTCGTGGGTGATCGCCACGACGGTTCCGGAGTAGTCCTTCAGGAACCGCTCCAGCCAGAACACCGATTCGGCGTCGAGGTGGTTGGTCGGCTCGTCGAGCAGCAGCAGGTCGGGATGGCTGAGCAGCAGGCGACACAACGCCACGCGGCGCTTCTCGCCGCCGGACAGATTGGTGACCGGCGAGTCGTCGGGCGGGCAGCGCAGGGCATCCATCGCGATGTCGACGTTGCGCTCGAGACTCCAGGCGTCGGTGGCGGCGATCTTGTCTTCGAGGATCGCCTGTTCCTTGCCGATCTTGTCGTAGTCGGCGTCGGGGTCGGCCCACTTCGCCATGACCTCGTTGTAGCGATCGATGATCGACTGCACCTCGGTCACGCCGTCCATCACGTTCTCTTTGACGGTCTTGGCGTCGTCGAGCTGCGGCTCTTGCGACAGATAGCCGACGGTGAAGCCGGGGGTGAGGCGGGCCTCACCGGAGAAGCCGTCGTCGAGCCCGGCCATGATCTTGAGCAGGCTCGACTTGCCGGCCCCGTTCGACCCGATCACGCCGATCTTGGCGCCGGGGTAGAACGACAACGAGATGTTCTCGAGCACCGTCTTGTCGGGCGGGTAGTGCCGGGCCAGCTTGTAACAGGTGTAGATGAACTCGTGAGCCATGGTGGCTGGGAGGCTATCCGCGTCGCCCTGGCAGGCGTCCGGACGGTCCGCGACGATCGGTCAATGCGCGATCGGTGACGTTCGGCCCTACCGTCGACACCGATCTCGGCGTGTATTGAAGGTGGAAGTGAGAAGGGATCGTCGTGAGGTCTTCTCGGGCGTCTGTGCTGCCGACCGGGCTGTTCTGCAGCGTGATTGCTGTCGTCGGACTGCTGATTGCGGCCCAGCCGGTCGCCGCCTCGACCGAGCCGATCGTCGAGCATCTCGAGTTCAACGATTCGAGCATGTTGTCGTATGCCGATGCGATCGTTGCGAACTATTCCGCAACCACCTCCGCAACCACCGAAGAACTGTCGTTCCCCGAGACCACGCTGACCGGGGGAACGATCGAGATCAACGAGTTGTTCATTCGCCATTTCCCGGGCAGCGGATTCGCCGACGTCTTCATCAGCCAGATGATCGTGGGAGAATTGGACGGCTGCCCATCCTCGATGTCGACGTTTGACCAGACCACGGTCGACCCGGTCGTCGTCGACGCCGATGGGTCTGCAACCGCAGTCATAGATGCGGCGTGGACATGGACCCGCCAGCTGAACCAGGCAGGCGTGTGCTTCGAGAAGATCGTCGTCGAGAGGTGGACGGAGACCTACACGATCGACCTGACGTTCAGCGATGGAGCGACCAGTGCTGTGGTGGCGTACGGCAATCAAGTCGAGTCACTCGGGTCGGCTCCGCCGCCTGACCAGTCGGGAACACCCATCCCGACCGAGTCGACGCTTCCTGCCGCCCGGGTGATCCCCGGCGACGCTGCCGGCGAACCGGCGTCCGAGTTCGGCGACGATCAGGCCGACACCAGCCCAGCCGGCGACGAGGCGACCGCGGCGACAAACCAGGTGGCGAACGCCGGGGACGGCTCGGTGACGGCCTCCGATGATGGATCATTGCCGCTGGCGGCACTGCTGGTGCTCGTCCTCATCGTGGTGGCCGCGGCGGGCTGGGTCGGGTACGCCATGTTGCGCCGCTTCCTGAAGTCGAATCGGAGCTACGAACAACTGGTCGCTCCCATCGACGCTGTCGTGAAGCCGAAACCGGGGTATACGGACGAGTCGTTGCCGGCGGCCGCGCCGTGGACACAGGAGTCGTCGGTGACGATCGAGACGGCGGCGGAGGAAACAGCCGCCGGGTTCCTCGACCTGGCGTCGGGAGTCAGGAGCGTGCCACCTTCGCCACCCCCGGCCACCTACACGCTGAAGCACGGATGCCAGTGGGTGTGGGCACCGAAGACCGTCGAGGTTGAGATCCAGAGGGGCGCGCTGTGGAACCGGAGGGCCGACACGAGCGTCTTGCACGCCAACCACTGGTATCAGGGAAACGCCGAAGATGACGGCACATGGAGGATCTACGACATTCGGGGCGAGAAGTTGATTGGCGAGGAGGAAAGCGTCGACGTGGTTCGGCCGTATCGTGCGAAAGGGCCGCCGGCCACGTAGCCCGGTGCTGCCGATCTTCGGACGATCCCCGGATCTCGTCGTCGGTAGCCGGCGGGCGCAACAAACACAGTTCGACCGTCGCCGCGCATCGAGGTCAGCGTCGTGCCACACCAGCAACGAGTCATTCGATGGCGGTGGCGCGTTCGAGCTGGTGGACGCCTTCCGCTGAGTCTCGCAGGGCGGTGAGGCGGGTCCGGGTGATCTCGGCCAGCTCGTCGGCGCTGAGGTCGGGAGCGCGCTCGCCGACCGGGAGCACGATCGTGCCGTCGGGACGCAGGGAGTAGACCCGGCCGCAGCTGTCGCGGCGCGAGCTCCATCGCTCTCGGTGTTTGAACCGGTTGTGGCCGCCGCACTTGATGTTGCCGTTGCGTTGATCGGTGCGCCCGCCGTCGTTCCACTCGGTGATGTGGTCGACCTCGCACAGCCTGGCGGGAAGCCGGCAGCCGGGGTGCGTGCACGTGGCCGCCAGCAGCATCGCCGCTGCGCGCGCATTGCCGGTGAACAGGCGTTGTTTGGTGCCGTAGTCGATCACGACGCCGTCGGAATCGACGACGACACGACGGATGTGTCCGGTCAGCGCCGCCCGTAGGGCGATGATCGGGTGGATCGCCGAACCGGTCGACGTTTCGCAGCGTCGTGACTGGAACGCCTCGGGATCGGCCAGCAGTTCGTCGGCCAGCGTCGACAGCATCGTCGGGTCGTCGCTGACCTGATCGATGTCGGCGACGTTGCCGTTCGGGAGCGTGATGCCGGCGTGGGTGAACGTCTCGTGTAGCGAGCGGTGATCGATCACGATGTGGGTGGTCGGCTCGGGCAGGGCGCGCCCCTCGGGCGAGGCGGCTGCGGCGGCGAAGATCGACTTCAGGGCGTCGAACCGTCGCTGGGCCGGGGTGCGGGCGAGTGGATGCTGATCGGCATCGTCGCCGTACGCCTCGCGTCGGGCCTCGACATCGGCCTGGTACTCGCCTTCGACGAACGAGTCGAACACCGCCACCATCTGGGCCGCCGTGACGGGATCGCCGCCGCCGGCAACGATGTCGATCACGCCACCGATGTCGTTGACACCGGCAGTGCGGTGCTCGACGCTGTCGGCGAGCTCGGCGAAGGCGCCGTCCTGGTCGGTGAGCGTGACGAACTCGTCGATGTCGTCGCGGAAGTCGTCGTACGAACGGTGCTCGGCCTGCTCGACGAACACGTCGACGACGAGTGGCAGCAGGTGCGAGATTCGTGGATTGGTGAGGATGCGGGCGATCTCGGCGGCGTGCCCGATGCCGATTCGGCCGGCGAGCAGGGCGTCGCCGATGGTCGGCTGAGCATCGAGCAGCCGAGCGAGCTTGCGGTCGAGCGCGATCTGGGTGCCGGAGGCATTGCAGGATGCGCGCAGATGCGCAGCCATCGAGCGGTGCCCGTCGGCCCGATAGATCCCACGATGTTCGGCGACGGCCAGGAGGGCCGCATGTCGGGCGGCGTGTTCGCGGCGCACCAACTCGGATGCCCGTAGCTCACCGTCGAGTTCGCTGTCGGTCATCCCGACGAACCCCTCGATGACTGCTTCGAACATGTCCATATCATAGCGAACAAGTGTTCTGAATACAACCCCTGAGCAGGGAAGATGTGGCATTTTGACGCCGAACACGAGTGTCCGCCGTAGAGTCGTCCGGATGGACCGGCTCACCGCAATCGCCAGCGCCGAGCTGCTGAACATGCGCTCCGGTCGTCGGATCGAACTCGACCTCCCGGAGGATGGCCGACCGGGTGATCTGGCCGAGGCGTACCGAATCCAGGAGGCGGTCGTGGATGGGCTGCTTCCGGCCGGCGCGCGTCGGATCGGGTACAAGTGCGCCTGCACCAGCGAGATCGCTCAGCGGGCGTTGCGGATCGATCGGCCCGTCTTCGGGCAGCTGTTGTCGCACACGAGTTCGGCCTCCGGGGCTGTGCTGTCGTCGGATCGGTTCGTACATCGGGTGATCGAGGCCGAGTTCGGCTTCCGTGTCGGCACGTGACGTCGAACCGCTCGACGGCGGTCACACGATCGAGTCGATCGCCGACCACATCGATGCCGTGATTCCCGCCATCGAGATCGTCGACTATCGCTATGAGTCGTGGACGATCGGTGCACTCCAGGTTGCCGCCGACAATGCGATCCATGGCTGGTGGGTCCACGGCGAACCGGTGCACGACTGGCGCAACCTCGACCTGGCCGATTGTGGCGTCACCGTCAGGCGCGACGGTGAGGTCGTCACCACCGGTTCGGGGGCGGCGGTGCTGGGGCACCCGCTGACGGTGATGGCGTGGCTGGCGAACGAACTGCCGCAGCTTCGGCCGGTCGCTGCGGGCCGGCGACGTCGTCACGACCGGCGTGACCACCGACGTGTTCGAGGCGGAGGCGGGCGACTCGATCGTGGCCGAGTTCGACGGCGTCGGTTCAGTGGCGGTCGACTTCGCCTGAGCCCCGGAACACCCGGTTCGGCATCGAAGTCCGGACGGGTCACGTCGGCACCGGCACCCGCAAGAACGTCGGCGTGTAGTGGTCGAGGTCGTCGCCGGTCCAGGTGTTGCCCGACAGTCCGATCATGAACGAGCTCTTGGTCGGCCCCGTACGGCACGACCGAGGCGAAGTAGGTGTTGCAGCCGGCGCACTCGGGTTCGACCGTGATCGTGTCGTAGGTGTGCCACGGTCCCTCGGCTGCTGCAGCCACGTCGAGGGTGATCGTGTCGCCCCACCAGTCGCCGACCTTGGTGACCGCCACGAACCGAGCCGTCGAACAGGGCGACCTGGGTGGGGTTGACCGGGCGTCCTTCAGTCGGGATCACCGGCACCGCCGCGGTCGGCTCGATCGACCCATCCCGAGCCGTTCCAGTAGTCGGGGCGTGTGTCGAAGTCGCCTCGGGGCACCCGGGCGACGGTGACGTCGGGACCGCACTCCCAATCGTGGGCCCGGAACGGTGGGTTGCCGAACGGGAACAGGTCCCAGCCGAACTGCCGGTAGCAGTGGGCGTACAGGTAGGTGTGATCGCCCTGGGACACCACCGACCATCCGTACAGCTCGTTGCGACGGGTTGGGGGCCGGCGCGAGCTCGATGACGGTCGAGGTCGTCGAGCGTCGATCGTCACCAGCCAGGTGGCGATCGGCTCGGTGTGGGTCAGGTACTTGGCGCCGTGCTCGACCATCTCGGCGACGAACACGTGCAGGTCGCCGTCGTCGCCGAGATCGCCGCCGAGCGGCCAGAACCAGCGGTCGTACCGATCGGTCAGCTCAGGGAACAGGTACGACGTCGGAGCGTCGGTCGACCCGTTGCGAAGCAACTGGAAGCACGGCCCGCTCTGCAGAAGACCGACGTTGTGGACGAGCTGAGGGCCGTGCGATGTCGGGAGGAAGGCATCCTGGAACAGCCACAGGACCCGCCCGTCAGGGAGCGGATAGGCACGCTGATAGTCGGCGCCGATCATCGGGTCGCCACCGTCGAAGAACGCCGTGAGATCGGCGGCTGTCGTGCCGGCTGCACACACCGGCGCGGCGAGCTGCTCGATCGTGGTGCCCGTGGGTACGGCGACGAAGCTGGTCTCGGCCGGCGGATCGGTGACCTGGGTCGCCGTGCGCCGCGTCGCGGATCGCGGTCGACGGCACCGAGGCGACGAGCGGGATCGGCGGAGTCGTGGTGCTGGTCGTGGCAATTGCGGCGTCGTCCTCGGTCGGCGGTGTTGCGTCGGACGGAACGATGACCGCGGCAGGGGCGAAGCGGCTCGCCGCAGCTTCGGCGGCCAGGGGAGTGGTGCGACCGATGGTGGCGGCGCGGCGTCCGGTCGCCGTTTCGGTGGTCAGATCCTGGCCGGCCGGGTTGGTGGCCGCCGGCGTCGGAAAGATGGCATCACCTGCGTGGTGTCGGGCTCGACGTCCGCACGAGGCGAACAGCAGCGTCGTCACCGTGCACACCCCGAACGTCCTGTGAAGCAGCACTGTCGTCGTGGTGCTCATCGCCGACCTCCCTCCCTGCTTCGAGTGTCCATCGCAGCGGTGGAGGCCCGGTCGAGCGGCGGTAGAGCGCCTCGATGTTCCCGGTTGCGGACCTCCTGCACCCGATTCCATCGTCCGATACCGAGCTCAAAGCGATCTCAGGACGCGGCAGCGATCACCGACCTCAGAAGGGTCCGTCAGAGGATGGTGTCGGCGAGTGCGGCGGCGTCGTCGATCGACAACTTGGCTCCTTCGGCGACCAGCTCGTCGAAGCGATCGCCGAGGGCGTCACGCGCCGCCTCCATCCATTCGCCGTAGCGCCGGGCGAACAGCGGCCACAGTGCGGTGAGCATGCCGGCGGCACCCCACAGTCGTGCCGCTGCTGTGGGATCGTCCCCGGCGGATGTCGCCGCCACCGCGTGGAGTGCGATGCCGAGTTGGATGGCATTGGCGGAGTCCAGGGCGAGGTGAACGGCCTCGTGGAGATGTTGCCGACTCTGCGGCTGGTCTCCCTCTTCGTGGGCCGCTACCCCGAGCACGACGAAGGCGATCTGTTCCCAGATCAGGTTGCCACCGAGCCGGCTCTCGCGGAGCATCTCCTCGCCGGCCGCCCGCGCCATCGTGGGGTCGGCGCGGCCGAACGCGAGGAACGCTCGACCGAGCGCCGGCGTGCGCCAGAGTCGGCGTGGGCGCCGTAGCGTCGCAGGACCGACTCGGCGTGTGACAGCATCGCCTCGACGTCGACGACGTCGAGCGCTTCCCACGACGTCAGGGCATGGGCGAAGTGGATCTCAGCGACCGCCGTGCGCGTAGTCGAGTCCGGCCCGGTCGGCGACTTCGATCGATCGTTGATAGATCGGGGTCGTCGTCGCCTCGTCGGCGCCGGCGAGGTAGAACGCGTGTGCCTGGCTCCGGAGTGCCCGGCTGAGCCCACGGTCATCGCCGATCTGCTCGAACCGGCGGATCGCATCGAGATTGTGGGCCAGGGCGGCGTCGACGTCGCCCGACAGGAGCTCCAACCACGTGAGCGACTCCTCGGTCCACGCCACGAGCCGGCTCGGCGCGTCGGGTCCGGCATCCAGCAGCCGACGCAGCGTCCGGCGACCGTCGACCTGGTCGCCGCAGTTCATCCACGCCATCCCGAGCACCGGCCCGAATGCCAGCGCACCGTGGGGATCGTGGTGCTCGAACCACGCCAGCGCGACGCGCAGGTTGTGGTCCTCGAGACGCACGTAGTCGAGCCAGTTCGCCTCGGCCGGTGTCTCTGCGTCGTCGTAGTAGCGTCCTACGACCGTCTGGAAGTGTCGGGCGTGGTCGGCTTCGGAGCGCTGTCGATCCTGCTCGTCCAGCCTTCCCCACAGGTATTCACGGACGGGCTGCAGAATCCGGAAGCGGCGTTGGCAGGCATCGGACGGCGCGTGCATCAGCAGCGAGGCGTCGAGCAACGACGACATCGTCCGCTCGGTTTCGAGGGATGACGTCGCCATCACGGCGCTCGCCGTGCGCGACATCGAAGTCCCCGGGGCAGACGGCGAGCCGCGGCAACAGCGCAGCCACGCCTGGCTCGAGGGCGTCGACGCTGGTGGCGAGCACATGCCCCAGGCTGGCGTGGCGAGGATCGTCGCGGTCGCTTCCGGACAGTGACATCAGGGCATCACGATCGCGCAGCGCCTCGGAGAGTTGGAGTGGGGTCTTGACCGCACAATGAGCGGCGGCGAGTTCGATACCGAGCGGTAGTCCGCCGACGAGATCGGTGATCGCCTCGACATCGGCCGTCTCGACGGAGCCCATGTCGGTTCGCTCGGAAGCCCGGTCGATGAACAAGCGACCGGCATCCGAGATCGGACTGATCGCCGATCACGGAGACGTCGAGTGGCTCGATCGCGACCAGCTGCTCGCCGGCGACGTCGAGCGTCACGCGACTCGTCGCCAGCACGCGGACGCTCGGGACACCCGACGTGACCCACTCGACGAACGATGCCACCGCCTCGCGCACGTGCTCGCAGTTGTCGAGCAACAGCACGGTCGGGCTGCGGCGCAGGCGCGCCAGCAGCACCGTTTCGGGGCTGCTCGTGGTCGGCGTCGAGAGTTCCATCGCTGCGTTCACCCGGCCCAGCACCGATCCGGTCGCGTGCATCGAGGCGAGGTCGACCCACCAGACACCTCCCGGCGTCTGTTCCAGCAGTGCCACGCCGATCTCCCTGGCGAGGCGGCTCTTGCCCACCCCACCGACTCCGAGCAGCGTCACGAGGCGATGCTGTTCGATCAGCGCGAGGACCTGCTCGTCGCTCGCTCGGCGCGATCGATGAAGCTGTCGAGCGGCACGCTGAGGTTGGTGGGCGGGGTCGGCGGGGGCAAATCGAGCCGGCGATCCTGAGCGAGGATCTGTGATTCGAGCGCCCGCGTCGCTTCCGACGGCTCGATCCCGAGTTCGTCCCGGAGCGTGGTGCGCAGCCGTTGGTAGGCCTCGAGCGCTTCGGCGGCGCGGCCCGATCGGTACAGCGCCAGCATCAAGGATTGCCAGAGCAGTTCCCGATAGGGGTGTTCGGCGACCAACCGTTCGAGGTCGGGCACGACATCGCGGTGATGGCCGACTTCGAGCTCCGCCACGACGAGCCCCTCGGCTGCCAGCAGCGTGCAGTTCGTCGAGTCGGGCGAGCTGGCCGTCCCGGGCCGGGCCGGGTGCCAGGTCGTCGAGCGGACGGCCGCGCCAGAGTGCGAGCGCCGCCGTGAACGAGCGTCGCGCCGCCGAGGGATTGCCGTGCTCGAGATCTCGCTGGGCGGCGTGGACGAGTTGGTCGAGTTCGTGGGCGTCGACCTGATCGACGCCTGGCCCGAGCTGGTATCCGGCTGGGACGGTGGCGATCACCTCTGCGCCGAAGGATCGTCGCAGCGCCGACACGTATCCCTGGAGGGTCTTGTCGGCGCTGGCCGGTGGATCGTCGCCCCAGACAGTGTCGATCAGCTCGGACGTGGTGACGACGCCAGGGTTGTGCAGCGCCAGCGCCGCCACGACAGCACGATGCTTCTGAACCGGGATGTCGACCGTGGTGCCGGCGGTGACGACCGTGACCGGCCCCAGCAGGCATACCCGTACAGGGAGAGCCTGCGGCTCAGGTCGCATCGTTCTCGGACGAGTTACCGGTGCCGTGTCTTCGGCGACGAAATCTCGGTCTCATGATCAGTCCTTCACGAGAGTCCCAACTCCAGTGGACAACCGATCGCCCAGGAAGTCGAGAGGCGTTCGGCCCTTGTCGCCTCTCACCTGTCAGACTCGACGAGTGCCAACGTCGCTTGCCGCAGGTCCGGAGATCGTTGCGATTCCCGGGCCGACTGTCGTTCCCGCCCGTGTGCTGTCCGCGATGCATCGGGCGATGCCCGACATCTACGACGGCGAACTGCTGTCGGTCACCGACGAGGTGTTCGACGCCCTTCCGGGTCTGGCCGGAACCGCAAGTCGCGGGTTCGTCACCATCTCGAACGGACACGGGGCGTGGGAGATGGCGCTCTCCAACACGTTCTCGCGCGGCGATCGCGTGCTCGTGCTCAACTGCGGTCTGTTTGCAGCGGTGTGGGGCGACATGGCGAGTTTCAACGGCCTCCAGGTCGAGCTCGTGAATGCGGAGCTGGGGCGGGCCAACGATCCGGCCCAGCTCGAACAGCGACTACGAGATGACCCGCGCCGCGAGATCAAGGCGGTCCTGACCGTGCACGCCGACACCTCGTCGTCCGCCCGCAACGACATTCCTGCGATCCGGGCGGCGATCGACGGCGCCGGTCATCCTGCGCTGTTGATGGTCGACTGCATCGCGACGATGGGATGCGAGCGGTTCCTGATGGACGAGTGGGGGGTCGACCTGGCGCTGGCCGCGTCACAGAAGGGTCTGATGACGCCTCCGGGGCTCGGCTTCGTGTGGCCGGGCGCTCGGGCGCTGGCCGCCCACCAGCAGGCCGATCTGCGCACCCGATACTGGGATTGGACCGCCCGCACCGAGCACGGTCCGCACTACCTGCGATACAGCGGCACCCCGCCGGTGAGCCATCTGTTCGGGATCCGCGAGGCGCTGCGAATGATCGCCGAGGAAGGCCTCGTTCCACGCTGGGAACGGCACCGGGTACTGGCCGAGGCGATCCGGGCGGCCGTCGACGCGTGGTCGGCGCCGGGCGGGTTGTCGCTCCACGTCGGCGAACCGGCCGAGCGCGCCAACTCTGTCACGACGATCCGCACCGGTGACGTCGACGCGATCGAGCTGGCGCGGATCTGCAAGGACCTGATGGGGGTCACGTTGGGGATCGGCGTGCGCGACTTCGAAGGTCGGTCGTTCCGGATCGGGCACATGGGACACGTCAATGCACCGATGGTGATGGGCGTGCTCGGAGCGATCGAGGCGGCGCTGCATGCGATCGGTGCCCCGATCAGCGGGTCGGGCGTCGCAGCTGCGGCATCCAGCCTGTCGGCCGAGCTGGTCGAGTGATGAAGCGGCCGCCGATGCGGGTGTCGGGCCCGACGCTCGATGCCGCCGACCCCGTCGGGTTGGCGCGCTTCTACGAGCGCATGCTGGGCTGGACGATGACCGAATCCGAAGGCCCGCGCCCGGGGTATCCGCCCGAGGACGGGTGGGCCAGGATCGTGTCACCGTCGCGGTCACATGAAGATCGAGTTCCAATGGGAACAGCACTACACGTCACCGGTCTGGCCGACCGTCGAGGGTGACCAGCAGATGATGATCCATCTCGACATCGCCGTCGACGATCTCGAACAGGGCGTGGCCTGGGCGATCGCGGCAGGGGCAACCGTTGCCGAACACCAGCCACAGGACGGGGTCACCGTGATGCTCGATCCGGCCGGCCACCCGTTCTGCCTGTTCCCAGGCGACGTGTGACCGTCAGCCGGTGGCGTCGCCGATGCGACCGTCGGCCGAGCGGACGCG
>CAVRNX010000043.1:0-12932 GCA_963722635.1 uncultured Acidimicrobiaceae bacterium | reverse complement strand
GGCAGTCATCCAGGCCGGGAACGGATCGGGGTCGATCAGGCCGTCGAGCAGGGTCGAATCAGCCGGCTTCGGTTCGAGCAAGGCGTTGTGTCCGTCGCCGCTGCCCCCGTAGTAGATCTTGCGCAAACTCGCTGCCACATCGACGCTGAGTTCGGCCTCGACGACGCCGGGCTCCTGGAAGTACAGCTGGTAGAAGAACTTGTCGGGGTACAACGCCTTCCACAGCTCGATCGACGAATCCGGTCCGACCGGTGTGTACGGAACGCTCAATCCGGCGACGGCGCGAACTTTCGAGGCGTACAGGCGAGCGGTGTTCCAGGCGATCGGCGCGCCCCAGTCGTGTCCGAACACGATCGCCTCACCGTCGCCGAGTGCGTCGATCACAGCAGCCGCGTCGGACGTGAGCTCTCGTAGTGAATACGCCGCGATCGCGGTCGGCTTCGAGCTGCCGCCATAGCCGCGCACGTCCATCGCCGCGACCGTGAAGCCCTGGGCGGCGAAGTGCCGCATCTGGTGCCGCCACGAGTACCACAGCTCTGGCCAACCGTGGACACACAGGATCAGCGGGCCGGAGCCGCTGACGGCGACCCGGAGATCGATCTCACCGTTGCGAACGGTCGTGAAGTGAATGTCGCTCAAGGCGTCCCTTCCCACCCGACTACAGGCCGAGCGACTTGGCGATGATCGTCTTCATGACTTCGGAGGTACCGCCGTAGATCGACGTGACCCGCGAGTCGGCGTAGGCACGGGCGATCGGGTACTCGAGCATGTATCCGTAGCCGCCGAACAACTGCAGGCAGCGGTCGACGGCGCGGTTCTGTAGCTCGCTGCACCAGTACTTGGCCTGGGCAGCCTGGGCCGGGTCGAGCGTGCCGTCGTTGAGGGCCAGCACGCACTGGTCGATGTAGGCCTGGCCGATGTCGACCTCGGTCTTGATCTCGGCCAGCACGAACTTCGTGTTCTGGAACGAGCCGATCGACTTGCCGAAGGCGGTTCGCTCCTGCACGTACTCGACGGTCCAGTCGAGCGCTGCGTGTGCCGTCGCCAGACCCGTGACGGCGATCGACAAGCGCTCCTGCGCCAGGTTGGCGGTGAGGTACCGGAACCCGGCGCCCTCCTCGCCGAGCAGGTTGGCGACCGGAACCCGCACGTCGTTGAAGAACAGCTCGGCGGTGTCCTGGCTGTGCATCCCGATCTTGTCGAGGTTGCGGCCGCGCTCGAACCCTGGCATGCCGCGCTCGACCACCAGCAGCGACATCCCGGCGTGCCGGGCCGATGGATCGGTCTTGGCGACCACGATGATCAGGTCGCTGTTGATGCCGTTCGTGATGAACGTCTTCGACCCGTTGAGCACGTATTCGTCGCCGTCGCGGATCGCCGTGGTGGTGATCCCGGCCAGGTCGGAACCGGTACCCGGTTCGGTCATCGCGATCGCCGTGATCAGGCTGCCGTCGGCGATCCCCGGTAGCCAACGCGCCGCCTGTTCGTCGTTGCAGACCTCGAGGAAGTACGGCGTGGTGACGTCGTTGTGGAGGGTCAGTCCGAGGCCCGCCCCACCGATCCCGGCAGATGCCAACTCCTCGGCGATCACCTGGTTGAAGCGGAAGTCCACGACCCCGCCCCCACCGTGCTCGGCAGGTATCGCCATACCGAGAAATCCGTATTCGCCGGCCTTGGTGAACACCTCGCGAGGGGCGATTCCGTCCGACTCCCACTGCAGATAGTCAGGCGTGATCTGCTTGGCGACGAAGGCCGCGAACGACTCGCGAAACGCCTCGTGCTCTGCTTCGAACAATGTGCGCATGGAGCAACGGTACGACGACCGCCGGATGATGACCCCATCAGACGACAGGCCGGTGGCCGAGCCGAACAGACGGTTTAGGATCAGCCACCATGGCCTCACGGGATGCGTCGGACTCGACCCGGTACGACTACATCATCGTCGGAGGCGGCTCGGCCGGGTGTGCGCTGGCCAATCGGCTCAGCGCCGACCCCACCAACGAGGTGCTCGTGCTCGAGGCCGGACGCACCGACTGGAAGTGGGATGTCTTCATCCACATGCCTGCCGCCCTGGCATTTCCGATCGGCAGCCGTTTCTACGATTGGAAGTACGAGAGCGAGCCGGAGCCGCACATGAACGGCCGGCGGGTCTACCACGCCCGCGGCAAGGTGCTCGGCGGGTCGTCGAGCATCAACGGCATGATCTTCCAGCGCGGCAACCCGGCCGACTACGAGAAATGGGCCGAGCAGCCAGGAATGGAAGAGTGGGACTACGCCCACTGCCTGCCGTACTTCAAGCGGATGGAAACCTGTCTGGCAGGCGAGGACGAGTGGCGCGGCGGCGACGGCCCGCTCGAACTCGAGCGTGGACCGGCCACCAACCCATTGTTCCAGGCGTGGCTCGAGGCCGGCCCACAGGCAGGCTTTCGCCGCACCGACGACGTCAATGGCTACCGCCAGGAGGGTTTCGCCGCGTTCGACAAGAACGTGCGACGTGGTCGTCGGCTGAGCGCCGCCCGCGCCTACCTGCACCCGGTGCTCGATCGCCCCAACCTCACCCTGATCACCCGCGCCCACGCCAACCGCGTCCTGTTCGAGGGCAACCGGGCGGTCGGCGTCGAGTACCGGCGCAACCGCACGACCCACATCGCCAGGGGTGCCGAGATCATCTCGTGTGGCGGGGCGTTCAACTCGCCGCAGCTGCTGCAGCTGTCGGGGATCGGCGACCCCGAGCACCTCGAGGGCCTCGGGATTCCTGTGGTCAGTGCCCTGCCCGGCGTCGGCGAGAACATGCAGGACCATCTCGAGGTGTACATCCAGTACGCCTGCAAGCAACCCGTGTCGATGCAGCCGCAACTCGCCAAGTGGAAGATGCCGTGGATCGGCCTGCAATGGCTGTTCCGGAGAGGCCCAGCGGCAACCAACCACTTCGAGGCGGGGGCGTTCGTGCGCAGCAACCGCACCGAGCGCTATCCCAACCTGATGTTCCATTTCCTGCCGATCGCGATCAGGTACGACGGCACCGCGGCCACCAAGGGCCACGGCTACCAGGTCCACGTCGGGCCGATGTACTCCGAGTCGAAGGGCACGGTGAGGATCACATCGACCGATCCACGCAAGAAGCCGGCGATCCGATTCAACTACCTGTCGACCGAGAAGGACCGCCGTGAGTGGATCGAGGCCGTGCAGACGACGCGACGAATCATGACCCAGCCGGCGTTCGAACCGTTCAACGACGGCGAGATCTCCCCCGGGCCCTCGGTCCAGACCGATGAGGAGATCATGGACTGGGTCGCCCACGATTCCGAGACCGCCCTGCATCCGTCGTGCACCTGCAAGATGGGCACCGACGAGATGGCGGTCGTCGACCCGCACACGATGCGCGTGCACGGCACCGAAGGCCTGCGGGTGGTCGATGCATCGGTGTTGCCGATCGTCACCAACGGCAACCTCTACGCCCCGACGATGATGATCGCCGAGAAGGCCGCCGACCTGATTCTCGGCAACACCCCGCTGCCACCCGACCCGGCCGACGTCTTTCTACCGGTGCAGAGCTGATGCCCCGGTCGGGGGTCGATGCCGCCGACCGGCCGAACATCCTGCTGGTGATGGCCGACCAGCTGGCAGCGCCGTTCCTGAACGCCTACGGCGGCCCGGCGATCACTCCGGCGATCGACCGGCTGGCAGCCGAGGGTGTGGTGTTCGACACCGCCTACAGCAACAGTCCGTTGTGCGCCCCAGCCCGGTTCGCCATGATGACCGGCCAGCTGAACTCGAAGATCGGCGCCTACGACAACGCCTCCGAGTTCGCTTCCAGCATCCCGACGTTCGCCCACTACCTGCGCAGCGCCGGGTACCAGACCTCGCTGATCGGCAAGATGCACTTCGTCGGGCCCGACCAGTTGCACGGGTTCGAGGATCGGCTCACGACCGACATCTACCCAGCCGACTTCGGGTGGACACCCGACTGGGCCGACCCCGACGGGCGGTTCGACTGGTGGTCCCACAACATGGACAGCGTTGTCAACGCAGGCGTCGCCGAAGCCTCGAACCAGCTCGACTACGACGATGACGTCGGCTACCAGGCGGTGCGCAAGCTGCGCGACCTGGCCCGCACCGACGACGAGCGGCCATGGTTCGTCACCGTGTCGTTCACACATCCTCACGATCCGTACGTGGCGCGCCAGGAGTTCTGGGATCGCTACGACCACGAGGCGATCCCGATGCCGACCGTCGGTCCGATCGACGCCGTCGAGCAAGACCCGCACAGCCGCCGTGTGTCACACGTGATCGCTGCCGACGTCACGCCGGTCACCGACGAGCAGGTCCGCAACGCCCGCCACGCCTATCTCGCCAACGTGTCGTACGTCGATGACTTCGTCGCAGAGATCATGGCGACGCTCGAACGGCTCGAGATGGGCGACGACACGGTGGTGGTCTTCACCGCCGACCACGGCGACATGCTCGGCGAACGTGGGCTCTGGTACAAGATGAGCTACTTCGAGCACAGCGCTCGGATCCCGATCATCGTCACTGCACCGGGCCGTGTCGCCGCCCGGCCAGGGTGCCGACGCCGACGAGCCTGCTCGACATCGCCCCGACCCTGCTCGATCTCGCCGGTATCGACGTGCCCGACACGATGGACGGCGCCAGCCTGCTGTCGGTCGTCGACGCCGGCTCGCAACTCGACATGCAACGAACGGTGCTCGGCGAGTACTTCGGCGAGGGGGCGATCGCCCCGATCTTCATGATCCGCCGGGGCGACCACAAGTTCGTCTGGTGCGAGGCTGACCCTCCGCAGCTGTACGACCTCGCCGACGATCCGCACGAACTCGTCAATCTGGCCGCCGATCCGGCTCACGCCGCAGCGGTCGAGGCCTACGAAGCCGAGGTGCTGTCGCTGTGGGACCCGGCGGCGCTGAAACAGCAGGTGCTCGCCAATCAGCGGGCGCGAGCCGAAGTCGACCGAGCACTCCGTCACGGACGGTTCGAGGCGTGGGACTTCCAACCCACGACCGACGCCCGCAATCAATACATGCGCAACCACCTCGATCTCAACGAGGTCGAGAACACCCGCCGCATCTGAGCCCGGCCGGCGGATCGGCGCGACGTCAGTAGCCGGCGATCGGGAGCACCTGGGCGAGGATCGCCTCGGTCACACCACGCCGCAACGTGCTCGATCGTCGCTGAAGTGGACCTTGTCGGCCCGCAGGTCGCTGCTGGGTGAGCAGTCGTAGTCGGGGCACAGCCAGTCGCCGTAGTCGAACACGAGCGCATCGAGCTGCTCGACGACGGCGTTGAGGCACTTCGTCGGCACGCTCGTGACCCACGGCGTCGATGTCGGACGGCGCAACGGTCGAGATCACGACGATCGCCCGCTGCTCGAGCCGGTCCACCAGACTCTGGTAACCGGCACTCCACCGTTGATCGAACCCCGGACTGCAGGGAGCAACCGTGGTCCCGTCGGGCAGTCGTTGACCGCCGCCACCGCCGGTCCAGCCGAACAGGGCGTACACCACGTCGGGCAGGAAGCTGTCGATCTCCGTTTCGTACCGATCCGGACCGACGCAGTCGGCGGGCACCCGCAGGTCGAACCCGTCGGTGAACCACCACTCACCCTCCTCGATCACCGGGCAGGCCAGATTGCCGGCGTTGAGGACCTCGACGGTGCCGAACGGCTCGACCTCGTGGGTCTCGATCGCGCGACGTCGCCAGCGACATCGCGACCGAATCACCGACGACCAACACCCTCAAGGGCCGGTCGGCCGGCAACGGGGATCTTCGGCGCCGATTCGATCGTCGTCGTCGTTGCGATCGACGTGGCGACGGTCGGCGTATCGACGGTCGGCTCGCTGGGCGGCAAGCACCGTCGACGACACAGCCGGCGACACAGGCGATGTGACGGGCGGCGAGGTTTCGGTGCCCTGGCCGGCATCGCTGTCGGCGAGCGTGGCCGGGAACGCTGAACGCCGCCGTTCGGAAACGGTCGTTCTCGACCGCGCGTGGCGACCAGCGCTCCGGCGACGAGCACGGCGCCGACCGCGCTGTAGGCGATGGCTCGCTGCGGTGTCGCCCACTCGGGGAGCGGGGCACGCCGTTCGATCACGAACCACGAGAACGCCGTGAGGGCTGCGGTGACGGACAGCCAAAGTGCGCCAAGTGGGAGACCACTCCATCCCGTTCGTTCGCCATCGAGCACCACGATCACGGGCCAGTGCCACAGGTAGAACCCGTACGAGACCCGCCCCAGGGTGACCAGCGGGCGAAGCGCCAGCACGCGGCCGACCGCACCGCGCCCCATCGCTGCCATCATCACCGCCAACGACGACAACGCGATCGCCAGGAAGCCGGGGCCGTACAACCACCGCTCGGTACCGTCGATCAGCACCATCAGGGCGCCGAGCACGACAACTCCTGCGACGCCGAGCGCATCCAACCGGCGCGGTGACCTCGGTCGCCCTCAGATTGGCTGGACGCAGGTAGCAGCCGGCGATCGAGCCGATCGCCAGACCGACGGCCCGAGTATCGGTCCCGAAGTAGAGCCTGGTGAGACCGACGTCCCGCGAACGCAACCAGAACGAGATCGCGACCGATGCCAGCGCGGCGGTCGTTGCCACCGCCGCAACCATCAGGCGCAATCTGTCCGGCCTGCGGCCAATCGTGAACACCACCGCAGCCAGGATCAGCGGCCACACCAGGTAGAACTGCTCCTCGACCGCCAACGACCAGGCGTGCTGTAGCAGCGGCGGCGCATCGTAGGCAGCGAAGTAGTCGCGACCGTCGCCGATCTGGGCCCAGTTGGCAACGTAGAGGATGGTGGCGGTGGTGTCCCGGCCGACCCGGCGCAGGGCGGCGCCACCTTCGCCGATCGAGTACACCAGCGTCGCCGCGCAGACCAGCATCAACGCAGGCAGGAGACGGCGCGCCCTGCGGGCCCAGAAGGCGCCGAGGGCGAGCCGACCATCGCGTTCGATCTCCGAGATCGCAAGTCCGGTGATCAAGAAGCCAGAGATCACGAAGAACACGTCGACGCCGATGAAACCGCCGTCCAGAACACCGGCGTGGAACAAGAACACGGCAAGGACCGAGACCGCCCGCAGCCCATCGACACCGGGCATGTAGGCCAGGCGCGCGCTTTGAACGTGGTCGGGGCGGGTCGTCATCGGGCGGTCGCTTCAGGCGCGATGTCGGGCGGTCAATCCGTGGCGTACTCGTGGCGATGCTGCCGCATGTACGCAGCGAGTTGGCCGAGCGACTTCGTGCCGGCCCGCTTGAAGACCGCTGCGACGATCGGCTGCACCAATTTGAACACGCTGCGACACTCGAAGCCGTAGCGCCACACCAGTTCACATTCGTCATCGTCGAGTGGCACCACCTCGTAGTCCTCACAGAAGGCGCCGAACAACGGCACCGTCGCCGACGTGAAGTGGAAGCTCATCCGGTGGCCGTCATCCCAGTCGAAGAACAACTCGGAGATCGTGCCCGCCTTGCCGGAAACGTCACGTGTCGTGCCGACCCCGAACGGTCGCGGCGAGGTCCAGGTCACCGTGTCGATCGGGTCGAGCCACACCGGCCAGGCGTCGGGGTCCTCGAGACTGCGGAACGTGGCAGCAGCACTGGCAGGGATCTTCTGGCGCAGCGTCTCGCAGACCGGTGCGGTGTCGAGATACTCGGCGCCGACGGTGCGAAGTGAACGGGACTTGGGCATGCGGTGATCCTGCCAGAGTCCGGGCCCGGATTCGCGAAGTGGTGGCGCCCGCCCGATCACATGACACCCACAACGATGGGACCTCGCGTCCCGAAAGATTCGGGACGAAAGACCGTAGTGGCCCACCACCAGTAGTCCGTACATTTGGGGGTACAACAACTGTCACGCAAAGGGGTCATCGCGATGAAGCACCAGAGAATGGTCATTCTGGGAGCCGGCACGGGCGGCACGCTCGCTGCCAACCGACTGAGAAAGAAGTTTTCGACCGCTGAGTTGGAGATCGATGTCGTCGATCAGGACAACCAGCACGTCTATCAGCCGGGTCTCCTGTTCGTACCATTCGGTCTGACCGAGCCGGACGACATCGTCCGCAAGCGCGACAAGCAGCTCCACAAGGGCATCAACTACCACGAGAGCGAGATCGAGTCGGTCGACGTCGAGGCCAACGAGGTGCATCTGTCGAACGGCACCACCCTCGCCTACGACCTGCTGCTGATCTCGACCGGCACCAAGCTGCTTCCCGAGGAGACCGAGGGCCTCGACGGGCCCGGTTGGAACAAGGACGTCTTCACCTTCTACGACCTGCCCGGCGCCACGGCGCTGGCCGAGCGACTCGAGAACTTCCGCTCCGGCCATCTGGTGATCAACTTCTTCGACCTCCCGATCAAGTGCCCGGTCGCCCCGCTCGAGTTCGCCTTCCTGGCCGACTGGTACTTCCACGACAAGGGCGTCAGGGACGACGTCAAGATCACCTATGTCACGCCGCTCGACGGTGCCTTCACCAAGCCGATCGCCTCGGAGACGTTCGGGCACCTGTTCGAGGAGAAGGGCATCAACATCGTCACCGAGTTCACCACCGGCGAGGTCGACACCGACGGCCAAGCAAGCTGATCAGCTACGACGGCCGCGAAGTCGACTTCGACCTCGCTGTCGTGATCCCGCTCCACGGTGGCGCCGACTACGTCCACAACTCGCCGGGACTCGGCGACGAACTCGGGTTCATCCCGTGCGACAACGCCACGCTGCAGTCGACCGTGAAGCCCAACATCTTCGTGCTCGGCGACGCCGCCGACGTGCCCACTTCGAAGGCCGGGTCGGTGACCCACTTCGAGGGTGAGGTGCTGGTCGAGAACATCGACGCCTTCCTGCACGGCCGTGACATGGTCGAGCGCTTCGACGGGCACGCCAACTGCTTCATCGAGACCGGCTACTCGAAGGCGCTGCTGATCGACTTCAACTACGAGACCGAGCCGCTTCCGGGTCACTTCCCAGGGCCGGTCGGCCTGCCGCTGCTGAAGGAATCGCGGATCAATCACCTCGGCAAGCTGATGTTCCAGTCGTTCTACTGGCACGGCCTGCTTCCGGGCCGCGACGTTCCCGGCATCAAGCCGAAGATGCCCACGGCCGGCAAGCGCCAGCTGCAGACCTCCGACAAGTCCTGAGCCCGTCCCCTACCGACCTACCGACCTACCACATCTGACCAGAAATACCGAAGGGATCACCGAAATGACTACCACCCAACTCGCCGGCAAGAGCGTCGAAGTCAACGACGAGGGTTTCCTCGTCGACCCGAACGAGTGGACCGAAGAGATGGCCACCGAGCTCGCCGAACTGCACGGCGTCGCCACCCCGCTGACCGACCGCCATTGGGTCGTCATCAAGTACATGCGCAAGGAGTACTTCGAGAACGGCACCGGCGCCACCGTGCGCAAGCTCGGCAAGGCGTCCGGCGTCAACACCAAAGAGCTGTTCCAGCTGTTCCCGAAGGGCCCCGCCAAGCTGTCCGCCATGATCGCCGGAATCCCCAAGCCCAAGGGCTGCATCTGACCAGCCGCCACTGCGGTTGCACACGTTCACACAACGCAACAACGACAACAAAGAGGTCACCGACATGACAGACACAGTCGCCGACAACGCGATCGGCACCGTCGAACAGAAAGCGAAGATCGAGAAGGTGTCGATCATCGTCTCGAAGGGTTCGCTCGAAGGGATCTACCCGGCCCTGATCATGGCCAACGGCGCCCGCAACGAGGGCATCGAGGCCAACCTGTTCTTCACCTTCTTCGGGATGGACGCGATCCACAAGGACCGCCACGACCACATCAAGGTCGCCACCGTCGGCAACCCCGGACTGCACATGCCCACCTGGGCAGGCGGTCTCCCGGGCGTCTCGGCGCTCGCCACCAAGATGATGTCGAAGAAGATCGAGGAGCTCGACTTCCCGGACATCCCCGAGTTCATCGAGATGATCTCCGACACGGGCGCCGGCATCTACGCCTGCCTCGCCTCGGTCGATCTGTTCGGCTTCACCAAGGACGACCTGATCGAGCAAGTCGAAGGCATCATCACCGTCGGCGACTTCTACGAGATGGCCGCCGGCGGCCAGATCATCTTCACCTGATCCGTTGCTCGATCCGTTCCCGGATCGAGCCGAGAGGTGGCGCGTCGACGCGCAGCCGCTGTGCTGACGCCAAGGAGCTCACGATGACGATCCACGACCATCCCGCCCGCCGCAAGGAGCTGCACGAGGGCTACCGCGAGCTCGGCAAGGCGATTCCCGATCAGATGAAGGGGTTCGGCGAACTGCACCGTTCGGCGGTCGCCGACGGCGCGCTGCCGAAAGTCACCAAAGAACTGATGGCGGTCGCGATCGCGATCTGCACGCAGGTGCGAAGACTGCCTGACCCTCCACATGCACGACGCCGTCAAGGCCGGCGCCACCCCCGAGATGGTGCACGAGGCGATCGGCGTCGCCCTGCTGATGGGCGGGGGCCCGGCCTCGACCTACGCCACGCGGGCGCTCGAGGCGTTCGAACAGTTCTCGGCCTGAGGAACCCCTCGGTCGAAGCGCCGGCACACACGTCTGACCCCTTCGTGTGTGCCGGCGTCACCTCGCTCAGACCCCTCGCTCAGACTGGGCGGGCCCAGCTCCAGGGGTAGTCGGGGGCCGAGATGCTCCTGGCGGTTTCGGTGACCCGCAGCGGGGCGAACGTGTCGACCATCACGGCGATCTCCTCGGTCCGCTGTTGGTCGACGCTGGCCTCGTAGCTGCCCGGCTGGGGGCCGTGCACGAATCCCGCCGGATGGAACGAGATCGACCCGACGCCGATACCCGACCCGGCACGACTCATGAAGTTGCCGTCCGAGTAGAACAACACCTCGTCGCTGTCGGTGTTGGCGTGGTGGTACGGCACCTTCACGGCGTCGGGGTGGAAGTCGAACGGACGCGGCACGAACGAACACATCACGAACCCGGGCCCCTCGAACGTCTGGTGGACCGGCGGCGGCTGGTGGATCCGGCCCACGATCGGCTCGAAGTCGTGGATGCTGAACGCCCACGGGTACAGATGGCCGTCCCATCCGACCACGTCGAACGGGTGGTTGCGGTGGGTGTGCCGTGACAGGCCACCCGAAGTGCGCACGAACACGTCGACGCCCTCGCCGTGTTCGATCAACGTCTGCTCGGGCGCCCGCAGATCTCGCTCGCAGTAGGGCGCATGTTCGAGGAACTGACCGCCCGACGACAGATATCGACGAGGTGGCGCGACGTGCCCGCGCGACTCGATGATCAGCACGTCGAGCTCGACCGGCATCGCCGTCGGGCACGACCCACCGATGCGTCGTCGATGCCGGCACCACGATGTAGTCACCGGCGCCGACGTCGAGTCGACCGAACACCGACTCGAGCACGCCACTCCCCCGCTGCACGTACACCAGCTCGTCGCCGATCGCGTTGCGGTACAGCGGACTCGACGACGTCGCAGCCGCCCAGGCGATCCGGATGTCGGCGTTGGCGAGCAACACCCGCCGTCCCGTGACGATGTCGGAGCAGGGATCGAGCTCAGCCGGTGCGGAGGTGTCGGGGGGTCAGGGGATGGTCGGCCGTCGCCGGGTCGTCGGCGGGCTCGGCAACCGGTTCGATGGCGGTGATCGCCGACGGCGAGAACCGGTGGTACAGCAGCGCTGAGCGGGACGAAAACCCCTCCTGCCCCATCAACTCCTCGTGGAACCGATGACCGTCGGCGTCCCGAAAGGCGATGTGACGCTTGGGCGGGATCTCACCGACCTGGCGGTAGTACGGCATCGCTCATCCTCTCTGTGGTGGCGTTGGCTGCTGGCTCTCGACGATCGTGCCACTGACGGACCCGAGACCGATTCGATCGCCCGGGTCGGCACCGGCCCACCCGGCGATCGTGACACGATCACCATCGAGCAGGAACGTCCGGCTCGAACCGTCGGGCAGCTCGATCGGCCGCTCGCCGTTCCAGGTCAGCTCGATCAGACTGCCCTCGCTGCCGGATGTCGGGCCCGACACCGTGCCGGACGCGAACAGGTCGCCCGGGTTGGTGCCGGCGCCGTTGACCGTCATGTGGGCGAGTTGTTGGGCCGGGGTCCAGTACATGTCGGCGAACGGCACGCGGCTGAGGCACACGGCGGGTCGTCCGGCAGCTCGCATCGCCGCCGTGTCGAGCCAGACCTCGAGGTGCAGGTCGAATCCCCACGGCTCGCCGCCGGCGAGGTAGTCGGCGACCGGTGGGTCCTGCACGGGCGAGGCGACCCGGTACGGCGCCAACGCCTCCAGCGAGACCAGCCACGGGCGAGACCGACGTGGCGAAGCTCTTGCCCAGGAACGGCCCGAGCGGCTGGTATTCGTAGGCCTGGATATCGCGTGCCGACCAGTCGTTGACGAGGCACATCCCGTACAGGTGCCGGCCGGCGTCCCGAACACCGATCGGGTGCCCACGCTCGCTGCCGACCCCGACGACCGTGCCGACCTCGAGCTCGATGTCGAGCGAGCGGCACGGCCCGTACTCGGGTTCGCCGTCGACGAGCCGCAGACCGTGCCGGGCGCGGGATCTCGCTGCGATCGGCGATGATCGTGCCGACCCGACCGTGGTAGCCGATCGGCATCCGCCTCCAGTTGGGCAGCAGCGGCTCGCCATCGGGCCGGAACAGCCGACCGAGGTTCGTGGCGTGGTGGATCGACGAGTAGAAGTCGACGTAGTCGACCGGCGCGTCGGCACCCCCATCGTGAGCGACGACTGGGCGGTCACGAACTGTTCGAGCGTCGACGCACGGGCGACATCGGTGAGCAGTTCGGTCAACCGGACCCGCACGGCACTCCAGGTGGCGGGCCCCGTGGCGAGGTACCGATTGAGACTCGCGTCGGCGAAGCAACCGGCGGGCAGCTCGAGGTCGGCGAACAGGTCGGCGGCCTGCAGCA
>CAVRNX010000042.1:0-69483 GCA_963722635.1 uncultured Acidimicrobiaceae bacterium | reverse complement strand
CATCGAGCCGGGCGTCGTATGTCCAGGTGCCGGCACCTGTTCGGGAGAAGACATATGCAGCGCCAGCACCGACTGCTTCACCTGGTGCTCCGATCACGAGCAGGTCGCCGAACACCACGACCGACAGCCGTCTCGCCTTCAGCAACCCACGGTTGAGCGACGATCGTGCCAGGCAGTGGCGGCACGGCAACCACGGCCACCGGCGAGTAGTTCGATGTGTTGCCATTGGCGTCGGTGGCAGTGGCCACCAGCGGATCGCCCAGCGCGACACCCAGTGTCGTGGCGTCGCCGAGGTCGACCGTGCTCGCACCCGGAGTGGCGATGGTCGTGCGACCGAGGAAGGTCTTGCCCTCGCCGCTTGCTGCGTTGTCGGCCTGGTAGACGTCGATCTGGATCGGGTACGTACTGGCGCCGACGATCGGAGTCGATCGAGTAACCGACGATCAGGTTGCCGGCCACGATCATCGGCGAGATCAGCGGATAGTTCTGGCCGTTGTTGGCGCCCCCATCCCGTCGCCGGAATCGTTCGGCCCGACAACGCCGATCTCGAGGCCACGTCCGAGGTTGTCGTAGATGCTGTTGCCGACGACACGGTTGTTCACTCCGGAGAAGGCGACGATGCCAGTTGGGTTGTTGGCGATCACGTTGCCGTCACCGGGCAGGTTGCCACCGATCGTGTTGTTCGAGGTCGAGTTCCGGATGACGAGACCGCCGAAGCACATTCCGCACGCCGAGAGCGCGTTGCCGAGCGGTGTGGCGCCGTCGGCTCCGACACCGATGTAGTTGCCGCGGATCGTCGTGTTGGGCGAGTTCGTCCAGAGGGCGATGCCTTCGCCTCCGTTGCCCGACACCACGTTTCGGCCGGCATCCGTGCCATCTCCGATCACGGTGCCGGATACGAGCGAAACACTGTTGCCGAGCCAGATGCCCTCACCGACGTTGGGCACAGCGGTGGTGCCGTCGGCGTCGGTTCCGATGTAGTTACCGAGGATGGTCGTGCCGACGAGGTCACCAGTGTCGGCGATCACGTAGATCCCGCGAACATCATTGCCAGAGATCACGTTGCGGTCGCTCGGTGCGGTTCCGCCGATGGTGGCGGCAGGGCTTGCTGGCGAGTTGGCGGTGATGCCGGTCCCGTTGGGCACGGCCGCAGTGCCTGCGACGTTCGTGCCGATGAAGTTGCCTCGTACCTGCGTCCCGGGACCCGCCACCACGCCCGAACCATCGAAGCCGTTGATGGCGAGGCCCTGCACGACGGAGCCGTCGCTGTCGAAGTCGCTGAAGTCGAGACCGTTCGCCCCGCCGCCCGCCGACGACCCGTCGAGCTCGATCAGGATCACGGCGTCGGAGCCGACGGCCAGCGTGTTGGCGGAGGCCCCGGGCTGGGAGTACGCGTCGATCGCGAGCGGTTCGGTGATCGGCGGCAACGGCGAGGTTGGCGAGATCGTGTATGGGGTCGGACCCGAAAGGTCGAAGGCGATCGTGTCGGGTCCAGTGCCGGCGGAACAGGCATCGACGACAGCGTTCGAGTTGGCGGCGAGGATGGCCTCGCGCAGCGTGCAGTTGCCGTTGACGACGTTGTCGTCCGCCACGGTGTCGATCGTGATCGCCGCCGGGCCGGCCGTGCCGTTCGACTCGTAGGCGCCGCTGTCGCAGCCGGTGCCCTGTGGGCGAACCTGACCGCGCTGGTCGACCCCGAACACCGGCGACGCCGTACACACGGCAAGATCGGCGGCGTTGTACGCCGCGCTACCGGCGCCGAGCGCAACCGTCTGTGTCGCTCCACCGTTGTCGGCGAGCCCCTCGAGATTGAGCGACAACGAGGTGGTGGCGGAGTCGCACGAGCCGTCGCTGTCGATGTTGAAGCCGTCGGCCGTGATCGTGCCGGCGCAGTCGAATCCGGACGCACTCTCGATGATCGTATTGCGCAGCAGCAACGAGCCGGGGTCGGTGTTGGCGTTCTGGATGACGCCGATCTCGGCACCGTTGTTGGAGAAGGTGCTGTTGGTGATCACCGTTGTGGCGGGGGCGACGTCATTGTGGACCGCTCCACCGAACACGCTGAAGTGGTCGACGAACGTCGAGTTGGTGATCTCGACGTTGCCGCTCTTGTTCCAGATCGCGCCGCCGACAGTCGACGAAGTGTTGTCGACGAATGTGCTGTACGAGATGTTGGCCTGGCCGCCCAGGTCGTTGGTGATCGCCGCCCCGCCGCCACCACTCGATCGGTTGCCGGAGAACGTGACCCACGCCACGTTGAGAATGCCCTGGTTCAGCACGGCACCACATCCGTCCCCGTCGAAGCAGTCCTGGCGGATGCCATCTGTGATCGTCACCTCGAGCAGGTCGACGCTTCCGCCGACGTCGACCGACATGATCGACGTGCTGCTCCGACCGCTGATCGTGATGCCCTGTCCACTGCCGTCGATGATCACGTCGGTGTCGATCGGGTCGATCGCAGTGACAAGCTGAATCGGGCCCGACACATCGAAGACGATGGTGTCCGTCGCTGAGTCCGAGCCGGCGGGGCAGGCGTCGACCGGGAGATCCGTATTCGCTGCCTGTACGGCTTCCGGCAAGGAACAGTTCGAGTCGGACGCGACGAAACCGTCGAGCGTGTCGACGACGATTTCACTCGGGGCCGCCAGTTGGATGAAGTCGAAGCCGGTGATGCCTGCGACGAACGGGACCAGGGAACCGATGTCGTAGATCAGTTCGGGGCTGCCGCAGTCGTAGCAGGAGATCACGTCGTAGACGTCACCGCCGACGGGTGCGTAGCCGCCGACCGTGCGCAACGTGGCGAACCCGAAACCTGGTGGATCAAACGAGTCGAAGTAGAACGTCCCATGCTCGGTGGTCGACGGTCCGGGCCCTTCGATGGCGACAGTCAACACCACTCCCGACGTGGCCGAGAAATCATCGAGGTAGCTCACACTCGCGTCGGCCTCGACAGTCACCGACCCCTCCTCGAACACCGGCATGAAGAACGTCAGCCCGCTGGCCAAGACGTTGATGTCGCTGGTGACATCACTGGTCCAGGTGATTCCTTCCTCGATGTCGGCGACGGCCGGCCCGTCCTTGATCAAGGCGCCGGAGTTGAACCAATTGCCGATGCCGGCGATCGCGATGGGTTCGTCGAAGGCCTCGAAGCGGACGGCGCCGCCAGCGAGGTTGGAGATCGTGCCACCGGCAAGGGCCAAGGCGTTGTCGGCCACCAGGGTCAGCGAGCCACCCGATTGGATCTCGATCGTGCCCTCGACCCGCGACGGCGTGCCACTCCAATCGGAGTACGGCACGAACGTGCCTCCGGCGAGCACGTTGACCTGCCCCTCCGAGCTGACGATGACGCTGGCCTCGACGAACGAATCGACCTCCACGAAACCAGCGATGGGGACGACCGCCGTGTCACTGGGTTCGGGAACCACCCCGACATCCCAGTTGCCGGGCACGTCCCATGCGGAATCGACCGCTCCGGTGAAGGTGGCCACGATCGGCACGCTGACGGCGAAGACGGCACCCGTCGAGTCGCCGGCGAGGTCGTCGCCGGGAGCACCGGCGGCCAACGTGCGGCCGTCGATGTCGACCGAGTGCCCGACCCTGTCACCCGGAGTCGTAGCGGAGGGCATGAGGACATCGTCGGGGGTGAGAGCGAAACCGTTCAGCGAGCCGTCGGCGCGGAAGATCTCGACCTGCCCCCCGCCTCCGGGGCGCCCGAGCGCGACGGTGCCACCGTAGATGTCGACATAGTCATTCGGAACCCCGTCGACCGCGATCGACAGAGTGGTGCTGGTGCTCCAGATGATGTCCCAAACTGCACCGTTGAACTCGATCACGTGAGCTTGGAAGTCGGCACCGGGGTTCTGGTTGCCGGCGCCGGCCACGACGATCCGGCCATGATCGGCGGCGACGCTGGAACCGACACGGTCGCCGTTGTCCCAGAACGCGTCGTTGGCGATCACGTTGAGCAGAGTCGGGACACCGCCGGTGACGTCGTGGATCCACACTCCGCCCGCATCGGGGCCGGCGTTGTCGTCGCCGGGGGCGCCGACCGCCAAGATGTGGCCGGTGCCGGTCTCGTACGAATCGAGTGAGAAACCGAGCTGATCGCCGGCGGCCGGCGGCGTGCTGTAGGTGACGGCGGTAGGAATGCTCCAACCTCCGGGGTTGGTGGAGAAGAACACCGCACCGCTCCCCCCGGATGCGGGAGCGCCGATCATGAGCGTGTTCTCGTCGGGCAGAGCGAGCGAGGCACCGAATCCGTCGTAGGTGCCGAGACCGCTCGTGAGCGGCGTACCGGGGCTGAGACTCCACACACTGCCGCTGACGGTGAACACCGACACCTCGCCAGGACTGGTCTGGCTGCCCCAGCGATCGGACTTCCCGACAGCGAGTGTGTTGCCGTTCAAGGCGAGCGCGTCACCGAATCGGCCGTTGTCGGTCGGATTGGGATCACGCACGATGGCGGCGAAGGTCCAGGGATCGAAAGGGGTCGATCGCTCGAAGATCTGCACCGAGCCCGACCGCGGGTTGGGTTCGTCGTCGAACACCGCAGTGACGGCCATTCGATTGCCATCGACGGCAACGGTGAAGCCGAGCTGGTCCTGCTGAGAGTCGCTGCCGCTGTCGATCGTGTCCTCGGTCACGGGCAGGCTGGCGATGTCGTCCCACACCCGCACGGTGCCGCCGTCGACCTCATTGTTGCCGTCGGCACCCGGTTGCCCGATCGCAACCGAGCCGTTCGACCCGATCGACACCGACGCACCGGCCCGGGCATCGAGCTGCCCCGGGCCGAAGACCACAGGTGGAACCGTCGCCGACGCGAAGCTGGAACCGCTGCGCTCGAGTACCTCGATCGCACCGTTGGGGCCCGTGAACGGGAAGCCGATGATCACATAGTCCTGCTCGGCCGAGACGCTGTAGCCATAGCCCTCGTCGATCCCGACGCCACCGAACTGTTGTGGGAAGCGGCAAGTCGACCGGAACCGACACGTCCCACGTGAACACGGTTCCGGTTCCTCCCCCGATGTCACCGGGCAGGACGCGTGACGAACGGCTCGGCCACGACTGCATACGGAGTTCCGGTGCTCTCGATCGCGACCGCCGCACCGAAGTTGGCGTCCGCCGAAGTACCACCGAACGACGGGTCGAGTTCGGCCACCTCGGCGAAGTCTCCGGTGGCATTCGAGAACAGGTAGGCGAGACCCGAGTCGACTGGCCCGGAGAAGTCGGCCATCGGTGCGCCGACGATCGCCAGCGAACCGTCGGTGGCGATGTCGACAGCGGCGCCGAACGCGTCGCCGAAGCTCGTGCCGCTGCCGGTGAGAACCTGCCGCACGTTGTACGACGGGCCCGTGTTGTCGATCACGAACGCTCGGCCCGTATCGAGGTCGTACTGCGGTGCGCCGACGAGGATCGTCTGACCGTCGTCGGTGAGCGCGACCGCTTCACCGAATCGTTCCCCCGAGAAGCCACCTGGGATAGCGGACGCGTCACATGCGGACGTGTCACAGGCGTACAGGGTCGTCTTCAGACCCCACGGTGCGCCTGGGGTCGATCGTGTGTAGACGTACACGGCCCCCGCATCGGATCCGTTGAGGCTGTCGCCGGGGGCGCCCACGACGAACGTGTCGCCTTCGACATCGACGCTGTAGCCGAAGTCGGAATCGACGTTGATACCTCCGTACCACGACGTGTCGTAGCTGGCGGCGCCCGAGACGGGGTCGTAGTCCCACACCTCGACCTTGCCGAGATCTTGACCGGTGTCGTCGTCGAACGGCGACGCGACGACCACCGTGTCGACGTCGATCGCCACGCTCGTACCCGACGCTTCACCAGACGCGTTGGCGAGCGGGGTGACCGTGTTGTCCTCGGTGATCTTCGGGTCGATCGTGATCGGGTACGTGGCTCCGGCGGTTTCGACGTTGAGGGTGATCGCGCCATCGACGACATCCATCGCGGCCGCCAGCGGGGCACCGGTGGCGTCCCAGGCGATCAGGTCGCGGTAGATGAACCGGGCGCCGTTCGCCGCCGCGATCCGGACCGTCTGCGGGTCGACGAGCGTCGGCGTGCCCGAACCCACCTCGACCTCGATCACCGTGGTCGGGCCGGCGGTGACCGGCTCGGCGATCGTGAACAGCTGTTGCAGGCCCTCGGGCGTGTCGCGGTACCACTCGGTGATCGATGGCGTGTGGAGGAAATAGGCCTGTCCATTGACCATCGCCGGCGAGGTCGAGGGCAGTGCCACGTCACCGACAGAACTGGCGCGCAACGTGACGGCTGTGACCGCTGTGTCGGCGGAGGTGGAACTGACGGCGGCACCCGACGGGGAGAAGCGGGCCACGGTGCCCGACGACACGATCTGCGGGGCGGCGAAGCCTCCGGCGGCCTGGCGACGTGGCAACGGTGGCGGCAGTGCGAGACACGGTGGCGGGGACGGCTTCGACGGCTTCGGCGGCGGCGATCTGACGTTGGATGTCGGCCCACTCGGCTGGCGGTCAGACCGTCGGGAACCTCGCCCGCTTGAATCAGCTGCGACTCGGGTCGCCGCCGTACTCGCCGCCGTGCTCGCGGCTGCCGCTGAGGCAGCGGTGGCGGCAACGTCCGTCTCGGTGTCCGGTGTGAACGACGGAATCAGCGCCGACACCGACGTGACGAGCGCCACCACCAGTGCTGCGACCAGTGGCCCTCGAAAGTCGGGCATTCGGATCGGAGCCGGCCGAGCGTCGCCCACCATCCGCGCTCTGCCCGAGGTCGTCACTACATACATCCCCTGTGTCCTCCCGTCATCCGCCAGAACGAGCCCCCACAGACCGAGGTCGGCAACCGCCAAATGTCGGCCCCTCTGACGCATCGCCCGCCTTTGTTGCGATGTAGACAAAATGGCTAACACGCCAACCGTTATTACGCCAGCTTGATCGTGCGAATTTCGGCGTGATGTGCCTGATGACACGCCAGATACCACGTATCCGGCCAAGTCCGACACGCAACGTGACAATCCGCAGCCTCCGGACGTCGGCACGAAGTGCGACGCGCTCACAGCTGCCCGACTTCGACGGGGATACGATTCCGACCGCATGAGCGACCGACCCGAGATCGAGTTTCCCAGCAACTTCCTGTGGGGGGCTGCCACCGCCGCCTACCAGATCGAGGGCGCCGTCCAGGAAGGCGGCCGCGGCCCCTCCGTGTGGGACGACTTCTCGCACACGCCCGGCAAAGTCGACAACGGGCACACCGGCGACACCGCCTGCGATCATTACCACCGCGTCGCTGCCGACGTCGCCATGATGGCCGAGCTCGGGCTGCAGTCCTACCGCTTCTCGATCTCATGGTCGCGCGTGCTACCCGAAGGTCGCGGCAAGGTCAACGCCGACGGGATCGCCTGGTACTCACGGCTCGTCGACCTGCTGCTCTCGCACGACATCGTGCCGTGTCCCACACTCTTCCACTGGGACCTGCCTTCGGCCCTCGAACTCACGGGTGGCTTCCGCAATCGTGACACCGCCAACTGGTTTTCCGATTACGCCGGCGCTGATGGTACGCGAGCTCGGCGACCGGGTGTCGATGTGGGCGACGTTCAACGAGCCGTGGTGCTACGCCTACCTCGGGCACGCCGCCGGCATTCACGCCCCCGGTCTGCACGACGACCATGCCGCCGTCACCGTGGCGCACCACGAGCTGCTCGCCCACGGACTCGGTGTCGAGGCGATGCGGGCCGAGCGCAACGACCTCCGGCTCGGGATCGTGATCAACCCCTTCCCGGTCAGATCAGAGGGCTCCCCGGCCGCCTCGAGCGACGCCCTCCGGCGGATCGACGGCATCCACAACCGCTGGTGGTTCGACAGCGTGCTGTCGGGCGCCTACCCGGCCGACATCCTCGACGACTACGGGCCGCTCGCCGACGCGATCCAGGCCGGCGACAACGAGCAGATCGCCCAGCCGATCGACTGGATCGGTATCAACTACTACTTCGACCTGCTCGTGCGCGGACTCGGCCCAGACGACACCGCCGAGGCGGTGCAGGCCTACCCCACCGTCACCGATGTCACCGATTCACCGGTTCGCCCGGCGCACACCGACATGGGGTGGCCGATCACGCCCGAGGGCTTCACCGAGTTCCTCGTGCGCCTGAAGCACGACTACCCGAACGTGCCGCCCATCTACATCACCGAGAACGGCTGCGCCTACGACGACCCGGTGATCGGCGACCGCTGCGCCGACCCGCGGCGGATCGAGTACCTCGACGCACACCTGCGGGCTGTCCGCGACGCGATCGACGAGGGTGTCGACGTGGCCGGCTACTACCAGTGGTCGCTGATGGACAACTTCGAATGGGCGCGCGGCTACGACAAGCGGTTCGGCATCGTCCACGTCGACTTCGACACCCTGCAGCGCACGCCGCGCGACAGCGCCCTCTGGTACCGCGACGTGATCAAGGCCAACGGCCTCACCTCCGACCAGGGTTGACAAGTTCCGACCCCTGGCGCAGGGTTGCCTGGTGACCGCCGACACACCCACGTTCGTCGCGCCCGGCCCGGGCCACTGGTCGCTCGACCGATCGCACTATCCGGGCGGCACCACGCCGATCAGCCAGTGGCTGATCGGCGAGTCGATGGCGGCCGGGATGGAGCGCGTGATGGCCGAGATCGGCGCACCGGTCCGTCGGGTCGAAGCCCGCTTCGTCAACGGTTTCATGTACACCCGCGTGTGGCCCCTGATCGGTGGCGACAAGCCGGCCAAGCGGCTGCCCCCGCTGCCGATCCTCAAGCTCGTGGCGCGGCTGCATCCCGAGTTTCGGCGGCGCGCCAAGCAGGCCACGATCACCCTGCGCGACCGGCCGGCGCTCGATGTCGCCAGGCGATGGGACGCCGAGATCCGGCCCAGACTGCGCGTCCTCAACCAGTCGTTCCAGGACGCCGACCCGGCCGCGCTCGACGATCCTGCCCTGCAGCAACAGATCGGCAGAGCTGCTCGACCATCTTCGCCAGCAGTACGAGCTGCACTTCTGGCTGCACGGCCACGACCTCGGACCGATCGCCCGCTACCTCTACGAAGCGATCGAGTGGGGCCTCGAACCGAAGGAGGCGACCGCAGCACTCGTCGGCGCCTCACCATCGACGGCCAAGCCGGTCGAGATGCTGTGCGAGTTGCGCACGCTCGTCGACGACTCGGGTCGCGATGTCGCGTCGCTCGATGACGTCCGTTCGATCTCGGATCATGCCAGACGACTGCTCGACGAGTACCTCGCCGAGCGGGGTCAGATCCTCGCCAGTGGCTACGACATCACGTCATTCACCCTCGCCGAGCTGCCCGGCGTCGTGCTCGGCAGCATCCGCTCCGCGACACCCACGACGCCGCACGATCACCAAGCGATCGCCTCCGCGTTACGCAAGCGAGTCGCGCAGCAACACCGCGCCACGTTCGACCTGGTGCTGGCCGATGCCCGAGCGGTGATGGACATGCGCGACGACAACGGCCCGATGACCGCCGAGTGGCCCACGGGGCTGCTCCGTCGCGCCCTGCTGGCAGCGGGTGTCCGACTCGCCGGGCGCGGAGACCTGATCGACGCCGAGCATGCGCTCGAGCTGACCCCGGCGGAGGCTCGCACGATCTTCAGCGGCGGTCTCCCGAGCGCCGACCAGCTCGCACGCCGAGCTGCCGAACGACAAGCGCAGTCGAGCTTGACACCGCCGTCGACACTGGGCGATCCCGAGCCCGAGCCACCGCTCGACATCCTGCCGCCACCGCTGCCGAAGCTGGTCGGCATGGTGCAGGTCTCGATGCGTCATCTCGGCATGGACGCCAGCGTTCCGACGACCCGAACTCACCGGGGTCGGGATCGGCGACACGCCGTACATCGGTCGCGCTCGCACGGCCGCTACCGCCGACGAAGCGATCGAGAAGCTCGAGCCGGGCGACGTGCTCGTCGTGCGGGCGACGTCACCGGCGTTCAATGCCGTGCTGGCGATCGCCGGCGCAGTCGTCACTGCCAACGGCGGTGCGATGTCGCACGCCGCCGTACTGGCCCGCGAGCTGGGCATCGCTGCGATCGTCGGTGCCGGTGCAGCGCTCGAGATCCGTGATGGCAGCCTGGTCGAGGTCGACCCGGTGGCCGGCTCGGTGCGGGTGCTCGAGTCAGCCGCGTCAGCCGACGCCGAGTAGGTCGACGACGAAGATCAGCGTCTCGTTGGGGGCGATCACGCCACCGGCACCCTGGTCGCCGTAGCCCAGGTGGGGCGGGATGTGCAGCGTGCGACGCCCGCCGACCTTCATGCCGGCGACACCTTCGTCCCACCCCTTGATGACCTGGCCGGAACCGAGCCCGAACCGGAACGGTTCCATGCGGTCCCAGGACGCATCGAACTGCTGCCCGGTCGACCACGAGACACCGACGTAGTGCACGCTGACACCCTTGCCGGAGACCGCCTCGTCACCGTCGCCGACGACGTCGTCGGTGATCGTGAGCTCGCTCGGCGGCGCGGTTTCGGGCACGGTCACATCAGGCTTACGCATCCGAAACACGCTACCGACGAACCACAACATCGTGCGGTCGCTCAACACCCGTTACTTCAGGTGCCTGGCTGACACCTGCAGTAACGGTCAGCGGCCGATTGCTGCGGCGAGGCCTTCCGGGTCGGCGACGCTGGCCCACAGGGCCGAGTGGTCCTTGAAGCCGATCACGCGCGGCACCTTCTCGATGAACTCGATACACAGTCCGAGTTGATGATTGGTGCCGAACGTGATGCCGTCGTCGGAGAAGCTGAGCCGCAGGCCGACCGCCGTGTACCACCGATGCGGGCCGCTGATCTGTGTGTGATCGACATTGTCGAGAGGCGTCTCGACGCTGACCCGGCCGTAGGTGGCGACGAGTCGGCCGTCGTCGGTGATCGTGACACCATCGTCGGGGCCGACGCGCAGGGCGAAGAAGATCGCCTTCCAGCGGTTGTCGAACCGGTAGGGGAAGAACTGATCACTCATGAGGTTGCTCCTTCGATGATCTTGCGGATTTCTGGCCAGGCCGCCTCGAAACCGGCATGGAGTGGACGGTGTTCGACCTCGTCGGGCGAGTCCCACGCGACCGCATCCGTCTCGAAGTTGATCGATGCCCCGAACTCGCCGGGCACCTCCACGACGAACGTCGTGTACGTCCAATCGGTGGCCGGGGCGAACACGGTGTGGCCGAGCACCGTGTGCCCGGCGGGAATCGCGCCGATCTCCTCGGACGCCTCGCGCAGGGCGCCGTCGAGCGGAGTTTCCCCCTCGTCGAGGGCTCCCCCGGCGCACGACCAGGTACCGCCCTCGTGTGCGAACGCAGAACGCTTCTGCAGCATCACACGCGGGCCGTCGGGAAACCGCACCACGAACACGGCGCCGGCGGCGCCGTACACACCCCACCGCACATGCCCGTCCGAACACATCACGAAGCCGTCACCGGTACGCCGCATCACATCAGCGTAGGGCGAAGCCCGCACGACACCGACGACGATCGAGCACGGCTGCTGCGCGTCGCGGCGTGGGAGGCAAGGATGTGAGCATGGACGATCGAGTGGACGTGGCGTTCGTGACAGGTGCGGCCGGTGGATTGGGGCTTCCCATCGTGCGTCGGCTGGCGAGCGACGGGTTCCGTGTGGTCGCCGCAGATCGGGACGGGACGGCGGTAGCGACGCTGGTCGACGGGATCGAGAAGGCGATCGCGATCGAACTCGACGTCGCCGACGACCAGGCCTGCCGCGCGGCGATCGACGACGCCGCTTCGCTCGGCCCACTCAGCGTGCTGGTCAACAATGCGGCGATCTTTCCGGCCGGACCATTCGTCGACGTCACCACCGATCAGTACGACCGCGCCCACGCCGTGAACCAGCGCGCCTACTTCTTTGCTGCACAAGCGGCAGCACGCCACATGATCGAGAGGCGCAACGGGTCGATCATCAACATCGGCTCGATCACACAACACGGCGGGTGGCCCAACATCGTCGCCTACGCCACCGCCAAGGGCGCCGCAGCAGCATTCACCCGTGCGCTGGCGACCGAACTCGGCCCGAGCGGTGTGCGCGTCAACTGCATCGCGCCCGGCGCCTTCCCCACCCCCGCAGAGGGCATGCAGCCCGCCGGGTACGAGGCGACGATCCTTGCCGGCCAAGCGCTGCAACGACGCGGCCGTGTCGACGAGATCGCGGCCGCCGTCTCGTTCCTCTGTAGCACTGACGCCGCCTTCATCACCGGTCAGACGCTGAATGTCGACGGCGGCTGGAAGATGGCTTGAGTGCTACAGCTCCCAGAGTTGCTTGGCAGCCGTCACTGTCGGCATCCCGACCTCGCCGGTCGATGCCGTCTCCGGCCGGTAGGCGCCGCCCAGCAACGCACTCAACGTCGACCCGACGCTACGGGTCAGCGCACCGAGGTCGTAGCCACCTTCGAGCACGACCAGCACCCGGCGGGCCGGCACGAGCGACTGCAACCGCCGCGCCATGTCGGCGTAGTCGCCGGCGGTCAACCGCAACCCCGCCAGCGGGTCGTCGCGATGTCCGTCGAACCCGGCCGAGATGATCAGCCAGTCGGGAGCGAACCGCTCGACGACCGGGATCACGACCTCGTCGAACGCGGCCCGGTACGTGTCGCCGGCGGTACCCGCCGGGAACGGCAGGTTGACGTTCGTACCGATCCCTGCACCCCCGCCGGTCTCGCGCAGCATCCCGGTGCCCGGATACAACGGCGACTCGTGCGTGGAGACATACAGCACGTTGGGGTCGTCGTAGAAGATGTCCTGGGTGCCATTGCCGTGATGCACGTCCCAATCGACGACAGCCACCTTGTCGCCGGCCGCAGCGAGCTTGGCGGCCCCTACCGCTGCGTTGTTGAACAGACAGAACCCCATCGCCCGGTCGCGAACGGCATGGTGCCCCGGCGGGCGCCCTGCTGCGAACGCCACATCGCACTCACCTGCTCGCAACGCATCGATCGCCCCCAGTACAGCCCCTGCGCTGCGACGCGCAGTCGCCCACGAGCCGGGGACCGCCACGGTGTCGGGGTCGAGATCACCGCCACCGGCGGCACAGAACTGCTCGACCTCGAGCACGTACTCACGGTCGTGAACAAGTGCCAGATCCTCCACCGAAACCTGTTCGGGCATCCGCCACTCCACGGCCTCATCGAGCCCGGCCTCGTGGATACCTGCCAGGGCAGCGTCGAGTCTGCCGCGATGCTCCGGATGCCAGTCGGGCGTGCTGTGTTCGTCGTGCTGAGCAGCGGCGAAAACCATCAGTGGCGATGTCACCACCCCAGCCTGTCATCCCCGCCACCGTTTCGCCCAGACGACCGTTGTGACGCGAGCGCCACATCGCCACTACGGTCGCGGCTCGTGACCGGTTCTTTCCTGCATCCCTGTGCGCCCACCGAGGGAGACCACTTCATCTCGCCCAGAGGCGGCGATGAAGCACTCGTGTCGGATGTCGATCACAACCGGTACGTCGATCCGATGGCCAGCGACCGGCAACGCACCATCGGCCACGGCGGCCACCTCGCAGACGGGGTCATCGCACGGGCGACCTCCAGAGATCCACTCACGTTCTGTCCACCACCGATCACCACCGACCGACAGGTCGACCAGATCACCGACGCACTAGCCATAGCGGCCACGGAGTAGCACCATGGGACGACTCGACCAACTCGACATGACCAAGCAGCTCGCCCGTGAAGAGTACGAGGAACGGCTCTACGCCGCGCAGCGCAAGCTGTTGGCGCTGCGCCTCGACCTGGGTGGCCACCTCGAGGACCCTGAGCTCGGCCCCGGCGTGCTGGTCGTGATGGAGGGCTCCGACGCGGGCGGCAAAGGCGGGGCGATCAAACGCATCGTCGAGCCGCTCGATCCACGCCACTACCGGGTGTCGGCGTTCGCCAAACCGACGTTCGACGAGAAGCGCAAACACTTCCTGTGGAGGTTCTGGCAGGAGGTACCTGGCCTGGGCGGGTTCGCCCTGTTCGACCGCAGCTGGTACGGGCGGGTGCTCGTCGAGCGGATCGAGGGATACGCCACGAAACACCAGTGGACGCATGCCTACGAGGCGATCGCGCAGTTCGAACGCAACCTCGTGCTGGAGGGCGTGATCATCGTCAAGTTCTGGGTCCAGATCAGCCCGGAGGAACAGCTCAAACGGTTCAAGAAACGCAAGGCCGATCCGCTCCGGCGCTGGAAGCTGACCGATGAGGACTGGCGCAACCGCGACAGGATCGACCTGTACAACGAAGCCGTGGAAGACATGTTCGCGAAGACCGACCACGAGCTCGCCCCGTGGCACGTCGTTTCCGGCGAGCAGAAACGATGGGCCCGCGTGCAGATCCTCGAAACGCTGATCGAGCGGATCGAATCCGGCGTCAAGGCGTTCGAGAACCCGGTCGGCGACGAAGACGGCTGGGCCTGACCACACGCGCTTCAGTCGAGCGGACTCCAACGGGCGGCAGTGAGCGTGCGCCCGTGAGCGACGACCCACGTCAGCTCGTGGTCGATCATCACCTCGCTGAGATCCTCGGCCTCGGCCGGGGCCAGATATTCGAGTTCGCCGACACCGCGGCGGGCCATGCCTCCGCGCTGGAGGACCTCCTCGATCACCGCCCAGTGGGCGGCGTTGTTGACATGTCCGAGCTGGTCGAGGTCGGCGTATCGGAACGCCCACGTCTGACGCTCGGCATGTGGCGGTGGCTTGGCTGGAAGGCCGAGCTTCGACGACACGATTCGGCCACCCGCCGATTCGCCGTAGATCTCGAAGAACTCACCACCGAGCCTGGCGGGGCGACCAGTGACGACGTCGACCTGCACCCACAAGCTGACGGCCTCGATCGCCGCGCCGTGCTCGCCCACGATCGACGTGCGGCGTTCCGCCCAGCTACGGCCTGCGCCGGTGCAGAAGGTGGTCAGGTGTAGCTGTTCGTTGACCTGGGCCGCGTGATCGATGCGGATCATCGTTCGCCGAACCACCCAACCGAGCGCGTTCGGAAGTGCAGCATCGAGCGCGTCGTCGCCGGCGATGTCCTGCAGGTACCTGGCGATCGCGTCGAGGCGGAGTTCGCCGTCGGGGTCGGCATCGCCGAGCCGGACGATTCGCCCGGCACCGAAGGATCGGCCCGAGGGCGGCATCGGCAGCAGCTCCCGTGCCGGAAACTCGCTCACGACGTCGCCCCTTCTCGCAGCATCGTCGCCGACTGGCCACCGTCGGTCCGGACCGTCACGAACCCGAGTCGCTCGTACAGGTGGATCGCCGGGTTGCGCAGGTCGACGCTGAGGCTGCAGCGCGGCACCACCTCGAGCAATGCGCCCATCAAGGCGGTGCCGAGCCCCGCCCCCCTTTCGGACTTGACGACGGCGATCCCCAGCTCAGGGGTGTCGGCGTCGACGAATCCATATCCCTCGACGAGCCGCACCCACGCCGCGCCGAGCAGGCGTCGATCCGGGGCCTCGGCGACCACGCCGACGTCGCCCGGGCGTGTGCCGAAGTCGATGTGGTACTTACGGATCTGCGGCTCGTCCAGAATCGAGGTCGGAAACGGCTCGTCACCACGCGGCACGAAGAACGCCTCGTACTGCATCTCGGTGATGAACGATTGATCGGCTCTGGTCGCCGGTCGGATCATGCACGCAACAGCCATCACGCCAGGCTAAATGCCCGGCTGCCCAAGGGAGGGACCGGTCGAGATCATCCACGGCGGGTGGCCCACACGGCGTACAGCGGGTCACCCGTCGCCGTCGGGTTGCGGAGCTGGATGATCGGTTCATCGAAGCCGTCAGCGGCGTCGAAGTACACGGACACGATCGTGCAATGACCGCGTCCGTCGGTGCCGAGCCATCCCCGTATCACCTTGGTCGGGAAGCACCGATTCGAGAACGTGACCACGAACGGGGCACCCGGCCGCAAGACACGCGCCACCTCGGAGAACACCTCGATCGGCCTGGTGAGGTAGTCGACCGAGACACAACAGGTGACCGCATCGAACGAACCGTCCGGAAACGGCAACGTCGGGTCGACGTTGAGATCCTGCACCTGATACTCGGACAGCGCCGGGTTGGCGTCGAGCTCGTTGATGTTCATCCCGATCGCCACCAGATGCTCGGGCGGCGTAAGAAAGTGGGACACCCAGGATGCGCAGAGATCGAGCACATCACCGCCGATGTCCAGCTCGCGGTAGAGCTCGCCGACAGCTGCGATCGCCTCGTCGTCGATGTGCGTGACGATCCGGTCGACGGCGTAGAACTCGGCATCCGATGACTCGTCCGCCCGGTCGAAGAAGCCAGGCGGAAAGGTCGTCATCCCCCTCACCGTACCCGTCGACCACGGAACGAACGGGCCCCAGATCAGCCGCACCAGCGCTGTCGCTTCGGCGGCCGATCACAGCGACCACGAGGTGCGCGGCGCCAAACGAGCACACCGTCGTCGGTCATCCCAAGGGCACGAGCATCGAGTTCGAGCGACGTGCTTTCGCCACTCGGACCCACCGACGGGTCGGCCGGTTCCAGCCGAAGCCGACCGGACGTGTTGACTGTTCGTCGTGAGCAACGGGATCAGCACCATACGCCTCGGCCGAGCGGAACTGGGTCTCTGATCATGCCCGGTGCCGACCTGTCCCCCGACCAACCGATGTGGAATCCGTTCGACCCTGACTTTCGGGCCGACCCGTACCCGTTCTACGACCGCCTCCGAACCGAGGCACCCGTCTACCTGGCCAACACCGGCCAGATCGTGCTGACACGGTACGCCGACGTGTTCGAAGTGCTGCGCAGCAACGACGTCAGTCGCGACCTCGACGCCAACGCGATCGTCGACGAGACAGACGAGATCGCAGTTCGGCGGCGCGCCCGCCGACGTGGCGGGGCAAAGAGCATCCTCAACCTCGATCCACCCGACCACACGCGGCTGCGGCGCCTGGTGTCCAAGGCGTTCACGCCACGGGCGATCGAGCGGCTGCGACCGCGGATCGAGCAGATGGTCGACGAGGTGCTCGATCGAGCGGAGGCGAACGGCGAGATCGAACTGATCGACGAACTCGCCTTCCCGGTGCCGTTCCAGGTGATCTCCGAGCTGCTCGACATGCCGACCGACCGTGCCGACGAGTTGCGCGAGTGGAGCTCGGCGCTGACGCAGGGGCTGGAACCTGCGGCGAGCATGGCCGACCTCGACACCACCGAGGCGGCCATCAACCAACTCGTGCCCTACCTGATCGAGATCATCGAGCGACGCCGCGCCGCACCCGGGCGACGACCTGCTCTCGGCGCTACTCGCCGTCGAGGACGACGGCGACACGCTCAGTTTCGAGGAACTGATCTCGTTCGTGGTGTTGCTGTACGTGGCCGGTCACGAAACCACCGTCAACCTGATCGGCAACGGCGTGCTGGCCCTGCTGCGTCATCCCGATCAGCTCGACCTGTGGCGCCGCGATCCGTCACTCGACACCAGCGCGATCGACGAGTTGTTGCGATTCGACGGACCGGTCCAGCACACCGTGCGGGTGGCCATGTCACCGATCAACTTCGACGGGGCCCACGGCGAGACGATCACCGTCGAACCGGGGCACGTGATGTTGACCGTGCTCGGCGCCGCCAATCGTGACCCGGCCGTGTTCGAGCAACCCCATCGGCTGATCCTCGATCGGCCCAACGCCGGCAAGCACACGGCCTTTTCTGCGGGCGTTCACTACTGCCTCGGGGCGTCACTGGCGAAGCTCGAGGCGGGCGTGGCGATCACCCGCCTGATCCGCCGGTTCGAGCGCATCGAGCTCGCCGGTCAACCGCATTGGCGCGACCGCATCACGATCCGAGGCGTCGATCAGCTGCCGCTCAGCGTCAGCTGAGCCGGCACGTGTGTCGAGTTGGCGCACGCCCCGACTCAGGGGCCTACGGGCAGCAGGAGCGCGTCGATCGAATCGCCGTCGGGCGAGTAGACGAGCACCATCACGGTGCCGTCGAGCGGGACATCGACCGTGATGTCGAGCACTGCGGGCTGATCACATTCGTCGGGCGAGAACCACGGATGCAGGGCGATCGTTGTCGGGCCGGGCGCCAGCTCGAGTTGAACATCCTGCGTACCGCCCAACACGCTGGCCTGGAAACCCTGATCTTCGATCCGCTGTCGGGCGCACTCCGTCGAACCGTCGCCGACGTAGAACGAACTGCCCCCCAACGTCGCCGTGAGTGATTCGTCGAACGACCGCGTGTTCGGCGCATAGAGGTACACCAGGCCCATTCCGGGCTGCGGCGGCGAGGGCGCCAGTCCAGTCTGCTCGGCCGTCGCCTCCCAGAGGTTCGGTGCCCACACCGTTCCTTGCGGATCGTCGTTCGTGAAGATCATCGTCACCTGGTCGTTCACTCCGGCGTTGAACATGCCCGCCAACTCGTCACCGTCGGGCCCGGCGCCGGCACCGACCACGACCAAGCTGTAGCCGGGCGGTGCCGAGAAATAGTCGGATGCTTGCCCGAAGTCGAGATTCTCGACCAGCAGGATCGGCCCGTTGGAGAACGTGCGCCGACCCCAGACGTCGATCGGACGAGTACCACCGTCCTGGCCGACCCACAGGTTGACGACGCGATTGGCGCCCTCGAACTCGGACGGATCAGGTGCGGGCAGCTCCGCCACCTCCGAAGCCGTGGCGACCGCTGGATCGTCGGCCGTGACCGTCGTGCCGGTTGGATCGTCGGCTGAGACGACCTGTTCGCGCGCATTGTCGAGCACAGCAGGCGGCGTCGCCGCCTCATCACCGCCGCCACAGGCGGACAGGCCGACGAACGCTATGGCTGCTGCAAGAGCTGAACGAGTGAACTGGTGTCCCATCGAGTGCCTCCACGCTCCACGACCTGCTTGTACATCTGGTCGACCAGTGCCGTCACGGGCAGGCGCGCCCCCAAGCGGTCCGCTTCGGCCAGGCAGATCCCGAGGTCTTTGCGCATCCACTCGACGGCGAACCCGAATTCGAACTCGCCGGCGGCCATGGTGCGGGCACGGTTGTCCATCTGCCAACTCCCGGCCGCCCCTTTGGAGATGGTCTCGACAACTTCGTCCACATCGAGGCCGGCCTTCTGGGCGAACGCCACGCCCTCCGCCAGGCCCTGCAACAGCCCGGCGATACAGATCTGATTCACCATCTTCGTCGTTTGCCCGGCACCGGCCGAGCCCAATCGACGGCACTCACGGGCGTATGCCAGGATCACCGATCGGGCCGAATCGAACACCTCGACTTCATCGCAACCGCACATCACCGTCAACTGACCTGTCTCCGCCCCGGCTTGGCCTCCGGAGACCGGAGCATCGACAAAGCCGATCCCCCGTTGTTCGCAGGCGGTCGCCAGCTCGCGAGCGAGAGCGGCAGACGCAGTGGTGTGGTCGACCAGCACGGTGCCGGCGGCCATCGCCGGAAGCGCTCCGTGCGTTCCGAGTGCCACCTCATGTGCATCGCTGTCGTTGCCGACGCACATCATCACGAACTCGGCGCCCTCGACCGCCTCGGCGGGCGTCGGGGACGCCTGGTGGCCATGCTCGGCCACCCATTCGAGCGACTTCGCCGCGGTTCGGTTGTACACAGTGACCGAATGACCGGCCTCAACCAGGTGGCCCGCCATCGGGCCTCCCATCACGCCAAGTCCGAGAAATGCAACACGAGCCATGCCCGATTCTCGCAGGTCACCCCGACCGGTGCGTGCATCGCCATCGGGGAACTGCATCGGAGATCAGCGATACTGACGCGATGCCGATGGAGACGGCGCTGCGACGCTGGACGATTGCGACCTGGTTGATGGCCGGACACGGTAGTGAAATCGAAACGGCCGACCGTGCGCTCAGCGAGCTCGACCCCGACGCCGTCCTCCTGCAGTCGATCCGCCGGCTGGACGTACAGCAACTCGCAGCTGGACTCGGCTTCGACCACACATGGGCGCAGTCACATTCTCCACGCAGCCGGTTGTTGCGGGGCAGTGCCGTCGGCCTTGCGGTGTTGACACCGCATCGCATCGGGTGGTCGTTCGACGTAGTCGTGACCCGACAGCGGTCGACATGGTCGAAGCATCGCCGTATCGCCCAGACCGCAACCGTGATCCGATCCGATCACTCCAGCTACGAGTTCGGCCACGCCGTCGCCCCGGTCAGCGCGTTCGCTACACAGCCGCACGGAGCTCCGCCGGTCCGGGTTCATCCGGCACGGATCGACGGTGACCCGTCGCAGGCGATCGAACTCCCTGACGGGGCGACGCAGGTATCGCTCACCACCCATCGACCGATCCCCGACGCAGCACAACTGCTGGTGGTGACGTTCGAGATGCCTTGGGTGCAGGGCGACTTCCCCGTCCCTCACAGCTGAGGGTGTCGACGATCGACGGTCACTTTCGCTTCGTCGAGCCGAACTGCGGCCCGCCGGCGCACGCTGGGTTGCGTCGACGTGCCGGCTACTTGGCCGGCTTCTTGGCCGGCTTCTTGGCCGGCTTCTTGGCCGCCTTCTTGGCCGGTTGCTTGGCTGCCTTCTTGGCCCGGCTTCTTGGCCGGTTCATCGACGGTCTCGGCGGTGGTCGGCCTCGGCCTTCTCGACGGTCTCGACGGTCTCGACGGTCTCGGCTTTGACCGCCTTCTCGACGTTCTCGGCCTTCTCAGGCTTGAGTACACCCTTGGCGAGCGCATCGTCGAGATACGCCTCGGCGTCCTCGGACGACACCTTGAGAGCCGGTGAGATCTCGCTGATCAGATTGACGCGAGCACGCTCGTACATCGTGCGCTCGGCGGCCGACAGCGAAGCGTCGCGGTTGCGGGCGGCGAGGTTGCGCACCACTTCAGCGACCTGATACACGTCGCCGCTCTTGAGCTTCTCCTGGTGATTCTTGAACCGGCGGCTCCAGTTGGATGGCACCCGAGGGTCGGGCTTGGCGAGCACGGACACGAGGTCCTCGAGCTCGTCAGCGCTGACCGGGGGACGCACGCCGACCTCTTCGGCCATATCGACCGGGACCTTCAGCACCATCTCGCTGATCACCGTTTCGAGGACGAGATACTCCTTCTTCTCACCGAACATCTCCATCTTCTTGGTGCCCTTGACGACGCATGCGCCGTGCTGCGGGTAGATGACGGTTTCGCCCTTCTTGAAGTTCACGCAATACCTCTCGACGTGACAAGTGCCCGGGACCCCGGAGACAGTGTTCCAGGCTACAGCGCCCCCGACAGGATTCGAACCTGCGCACTTCGGATTAGAAGGCCGACGCTCTGTCCAGCTGAGCTACGGGGGCCCGACCAGAATACCGGCGACATCACGGCGATTCGGGCAGCCCCGGTCGAAGTCAAAAGGCAGTATCGAGGGCGCGGCCGGCGGGACCGCCTTCGCCACCTGGCGCACCAGGAATTCCAGCAACGATCGTCGAGTCGGAAACCTCGCGGCGGGCGTCGCCGTCATCCCGCCAACCGATCGAATCACCGCCCGACGACGGTGCAGCGGCCTCAGCGAGAGTCCCACCCGTGCCGATGCCGCCTGGTCCGCCAATGGCTCCGGGCGCCCCGCCGCTCGACGGCGGGTGGCCGGCACCGCCGACACCGCCCTGACCGCCGTTGATGGTCGAACCGGCGACGACGACGACATCGACATCCGAGGTCAACAAACCGATCGATGCACCACCGGCGCCACCGCCACCCGGTCCTCCCTGGCCGCCGGCCCCGCCACCGCCGCCATTGCCGCCCGCACCAGCGGTATCGAGGAACGACGTGACGCCGAGCGCCCCCAACCCGCCGGCACCGCCTGGCGTGCCGTTTCCAGGCGCGCCGCCGCCACCACCGGCACCACCGGTGCCTCCCCGAACGATCGAGTCCCGCAGCTCGAGCCGCTCGACGGTAAACACCGCCAGACCGACCGACGAGTAGCCGCCGGCACCGCCGAGACCAGGCCCGCCACCTTGGCCGCCGCCACCACCGCCACCACCGCCACCGCCGTCATGCACGATCAAGCCGCCACCACCCCCAGCACCACCGCCCGGCATCCCCGGGCCGCCGGGCAGACCGGGCATGCCACGGGCACCGTTGAGATCGTCGCCGATACCCACGCCGCCTGCGCCACCGAGACCGGCGGTGCCGCCGACCCCGCCGGCGCCCGGCGACCCGTTCTCGCCGGTCGGACCACCTGCCGCGCCGGCGCCGCCGTCGAACCCTGGCGCCAGCCCTTCCCCGCCATCGCCACCTCGTGTTTCCGGGCTCGAGCCGACCGCCGGCCCGCCGCTGCGACCGCTGGCGTCGTTACCGAGAACACCTCCGACCAACGGTGGGTCGGGGACAGTAGTGGCGCCTTGATCGCCGTCGTCGGCCGCCCCCGCGACGAGCTCGCTGCGAACCACCGAAACGGACCCGGATCGTTGAACACCGACGGCGACGTTCGCATCATCGTCGGAGGTACCGGCGCGGACGATCGAATCCTCGAGCGTGAGCGAGTCGACCGACGTGACCGACATGGCTCTTCCGCGGGTGCCTTGCAGATCGATCGAGGCGACGACGACCGACCCGCCGCCGACGAAGCCGAGATGTCCACCGATCAACGCCGGCCGGTCGCTCGACCGCACCCAGTCGGCGTCATAGCCCCCGTACAAGCTCGAGCCGTGCTCGAGCAGCACATCCGCGCGGTACGCCGAATCGGTCGTGCGGATGTAGATGTCGGTGCCGTTGCCGCGTGCTTCCGCGTCGGCAATCGCTGCAGCGAGCTCACGATACGGCTGCGAACGCGACCCATCGCCACCATTCGAGCCGTCGACGCCGTCGACGAACAGCGACCGATCGGCTTGCTCGTAGACGTCGACACGCACCTCGTCGTTGGCAACGTCGCCGCCACGGCCGGTCACGGCAACCTTGAACAGCAGCGTCGTCGGACTGATCGGCGCCACGAACGTCGCCTCGGCACCGATCAGCCGACCCCGGCCCTCGGTGACATCGGGACCGGCGACCTGACGCCACACGACCGACTGGTTTCGGTCGCTGAGATCGATCGCCGACAGCTTGACAGTGGAACCGGAGTCGACCGCCAGATCCTCGCCGGCGTTTGCCACCGCCCTGGCCGGCGGCAACGTCGAGGTCGTCGTCGTGCTCGTCGACGTCGTCGTCGACGTCGACGTGGTGGTGCTGGTCGATGTCGTCGTCGATGGCAACGGCGGAGGGGTCGTTGCCAGCACCTGCGTCGTGGTCGGCGCCGATGTGGTCGAGCCCGGGCCGGTGGTGACCGTGTCGTCGCCGCCCCGCACGGCGATCACGATGATCCCGGTCAGCAGCAGCAGCGCAGCCGCGATCGCGAGCCCGATCAGGTATTTCGGCTGCATGAACTCCGGCTGCCCCGAGGGCGGTGGAGTCGCGGGCGGCGGAGGCGGTTGCGGCGGTGTCGGGCCGATCGGGCCGAAGGGGTCGCTCACGCCGGCCACCGTAGTGTCCGAACCCCTGGGTCGTGACTCACCCGCCGGGACTCACTCGATCGCACTGCGCCGGCCGGAACCCGGATGCAGGGCGTCAACCGATCGTGCGGCGCAGCAGGTCGAGCGACGTGATCACCGAGAACTGGCGCATCTGCTGGCGGTGACCGGGCAGCCGAAGCGAACGGGTCAGTTCGCCGTCGGGCCACACCAAACCGATGCACAGCGTGCCGGCCGGCATGCCGTCCTGGAGGTCGGGCCCGGCGACACCGGTGAGCGCCAGCCCGACATCGGAGCCGAGCACGCGTCGCGCACCGTGCGCCATCTCCAACGCCGCCGACTCGGAGACCACCGGGCCGTCTCCGACGCCGAGCACGGTCTGCTTGACGTCCGTGGCGTACGACACGATCGACCCCCGGAACACCGAGCTGGCTCCGGCAACCTCGGTGATCCGGGCACCGACCAGGCCGCCGGTCACCGACTCGGCGAGCCCGAGCGACCAACCCTTCGAGCGCAGCAGGTCGAGCACCACCGATTCGATCGACTCGTCGTCGGCGCCGAACACCAGCTCACCGAGCTCGGTCCGCAACCGGGCGTCCAAGGGGTCGAGCAAGGCGTGGCAATCGGCGACCGTCGCCGCCTTGGCCGTCAGCCGCACCTTCAGGCCGTTCCAGCCGCTGGCCAGAAACGCCAGCGTCGGGTTGCCGGCCTGCTCGAGTTCGGCGATCACATCGTCGAGCCGCTCGTTGAGGCCACTCTCGCTCTCGCCCCATGTCAACAGCGTGCGGCTGGCGATCACCGATGGGTCGCCGGAGCGACGCTTGAGCTCGGGCAAGATGCCGCGCTCGAACATGTCGTACATCTCGTGCGGCACCCCGGGCACGGCGAACACGACCTTGTCGACACCATCGACCGTGATCGGACAGATCAGACCGGGCGCGGTACCTCTGGTCTGGGCGATGACGGTGGCCCCGACCGGCACCATCGCCTGTCGCAGGTTGTTCTCAGGCATGCGGCGGCTGCGACTGGCGAACAACTCGCGGATCAGCTCGGCGACGTCATCGTCCAGGACCAGCTCGACGCCCATCACGGCGGCGATCGCCTCGCGCGTGAGATCGTCGTGGGTCGGCCCGAGCCCTCCGCACATGATGACTGCGTCAGAGTCGTCGAGCATCCGCCTCAACGTCGAGGTGATGCGGCCGATGTTGTCGCCGACCTTGACCTGCACCAACGAGTCGATGCCGTGCGCCGCCAGCTGTTCGCCCATCCACGCCGAGTTGCTGTCGATGATCTGTCCGAGCAGCAGTTCGGTACCGACGGCGAGGACGTCACAGCGCACGGTCAGGCCGCGCTCGATCCGGCGAGTGCCTTCTCGGTGACCCGCGAGTACCACAGGTAGCGAGCGGCGCTGATCAGCGACAGGCCGACAGCAATCCACAGCAGCGTCACCCAGAACCATTTGGCGTCGACCGCGAACCAGGGCCACAAGGCGAACCCGACGGCAAGTTGCTGGAACACCGTCTTCCATTTCGCCATCTGGCTGGCCGGGATGCTGACCCCCTTGGAGGCCACGAAGGTTCGGTAGACGCTGATGACGAGTTCTCGTCCGGCGATGATCGCAACCGGGAGGATCCAGAACACGTCACGGGCGACGAGCGTGAACATGGCGCCGAGCACCAGCACCTTGTCGGCCAACGGATCGAGGAACGCCCCTGACGATGTGGTGCCGTGACGCCGGGCGAGATAGCCGTCGATGCCGTCGCTGACGCACAGCACGAACCACAGTGCGAACGCGATCCACGAGCCCCGGTTGTGATCGGGGATCACGAGGAACATCACGGGTGAGACGACCAGGCGGCCAACGGTGATCGCGTTGGCCCACGTGGCGAGGGCGTTGGGATCGACCGGCATCAGCCGTCGTCTCCGTTCTCGTCGCCATCGAGGATCGAGCCGCCGAAAGCAACGAGGTCGGGCCCGAACGCATCAACGATCTCGACCTCGACGAACTCTCCCACCCCGAGATCATGCCCCACATGGACCACGCCATCGATCTCCGGTGCTTCGCGCACGCTGCGAGCGATCCCGGGCTCATCGACCAGCACGGTGATCGTGCGGCCGATCATGTCGTCGCCGCGGCTCGCCGTGATCTGATCCTGCAGCTCGCGCAGCTCGGCCAGTCGTTCGTGCATCAGCGCCGGATCGACGGCACCATCGAGCGTGTAGGCATGGGTGCCCTCCTCGGCCGAGTAGGCGAAGAACCCGCACCAATCGAGCTGCGCCTCCTCCACGAACCGCAGCAGCTGGTCGTGGTGGGCCTCGGTTTCGCCTGGGTAGCCGACGATGAAGTTCGACCGGAACGCAGCACCCGGCTCACGCTCACGGATATCCGAGATCCGACTCAGGAACCGGGCGCCGTCGCCCCACCTGCGCATACGCCGCAACAACGGCTTGCTGACGTGCTGGAGCGACAGATCGAAGTACGGCACGCCTGTTGCACACATGGCGTCGATCAACTCGTCGGTGAGGTCACTCGGGTACAGGTACAACAGGCGCACCCAGTCTGTTCGCTCGGCGACCGCTCGTACGAGCGGCACGATCGAACCGGCACCGAGCTGATCGGGTCGGTCCTTGCCGTACGAGGCGAGGTCCTGGGCGACGAGCACGATCTCGCGCGCCTGGAGTTCGTCGACTTCTGTGATGATCTGGCTGATGTCCCGACTGCGTTGCGGGCCACGGAAGCTGGGGATCGCACAGAATCCACACGTGCGATCACAGCCCTCGGCGATCTTCACGTAGGCCCAGGGCGAATTCGACTTCGGGCGCGGCAGGTTGAGCAGATCGAGTTCGGGCAACGGGGCTGACGAAACGGGGATCAGCCTTTTGCCGGCCGACGACGATGGTGTGGAGTGCTGATGCACCGGCACACCGAATCCGGCGACCTGGTCGACTTCGGGAAGCGCCTCGGCCAGTTCGTCGCCATAACGCTCGGCCATGCAACCCGTCACGACCAGGCGCGACTCGCCGGCGCGCTGTTCGTCGATCGCCAAGATCGTGTCGATCGATTCCTTGCGGGCCTCGTCGATGAAGGCGCAGGTGTTCACGACCACCAGATCGGCGAGGGCGACCTCGTCGGTCGGCTGCATACCGTCGGCCAGCAGGGTGCCGATCAGCTTGTCGGAATCGACCTGGTTCTTCGGGCAGCCGAGAGTTTCGATATAGAAGCGCTGCGACATGACCGCTCCAGGCTATCTGCGCCACCGCCACACGCCTGGCTCAGCAATTGCGAGGGCAACCTGTCAGACTCGCCGCGTGAGCTATGAGATCGATTTCTGGATCGACCCGATTTGACCATGGTGTTGGGTGACGGCCCGTTGGGTCGTCGACGAGGTACGTCCGCACCGTGAACTGCACGTCAACTGGCAGCCGATCAGCCTGTTCTTCAAGAACGAGCCCGACCCCGAGTCCGACGCCTACCCGCGCTACTTCTTCACACATCGCCTGCTGCGGGTGATGGAGGCTGTCCGCGACGAGCACGGCAACGAAGGCGTCGAAGCGATCTACTGGGAGTACGGGCGCCGCATCCATCACGACCAGGACAAGAGCGCGTTCGACATCGGCGATGCGCTGGCCGCGGTCGGGTTCGATCGATCGCTGGCCGCAGCGGCCGACGACGAGGGTCGCGACCCCGAGATCCGTAGACGGATGGACATCGGTCTCGAGCTGGCGGGCGACGACATCGGCACCCCGATCATCGCCTGTGCCGACTGCTACGGCAATCGCCAGGGGTACTTCGGTCCGGTGATCACCCGCGTCCCGTCCACCGAGGACTCGCTCAAGATGTGGGACGCGCTGCGGGCGATGATGGACGTGCAGGGCTTCTGGGAGCTCAAGCGCACCCGCACCGAACACCCCGAGTTCGGCGACCGCCCATAGTTCCACCAGGTGCCCAAGCTGGCACCTGGAGTGACGGCAGCTTGCGCTGGGCTCAGTCGGGCCAGGCGGGTTGTTCGCCGGGGGCGAGCGGCACTTCGAACAGGTTGAGCACCATCGAGATCAGGCAGTAATACCCGACCAGCGCCGCCAGCTCGACCATCCCGGTCTCGCCCAGCAACGCCGTACCTTCGGCAAACGTCGCGTCATCGACCCGGCGGTCGGTGAGTAGCTGAGAAGTGACTGCGTGCACGATCCGCTCGTCGTCTCGGTCGAACTCTGGGGCCCTGCCCTCACGAAGCGCATCGATCACGCCCTGGGGAACACCGGACTCGAGCGCCATCGGAGCGTGCGCCCAGAACTCGAACTCGGAGTGCCAATGAGCTCCGACCGTACAGATCGCGACCTCGCTGAGCCGGCGCTCGATCGTGGTGCGGAACCGCAGCAGGCCACCGAGCGAGGTCAGCCGCTTGCCGATCTTGGGTGCATGCACGAACGCGTTGAACGGGCCGACCAGACCACCATCCTGATTGAACAGGTCGAGACCTCCCCCGCCGCGGCTGTCGACGATGCCGTCCCACAGTTCGCCCTGCTCGTCGGAGAGCTCGGCACGGGTGAGTGAACGCAAGCGAGTCATGTGATCACGCTAGATCGTCCTCGTTCGAGGGCTATCGTCCGAGCTGATGGAGACCACCTTGCTCGATCTCGAGCGGCAGCGCGGGCTGCGAAAGATGAAGGCGTTGGCGGTTGGGCTGCTGCTGGTCGCGGCTGTGGTGTACGTGATCACCAAGATCGACGGTGGCGACGGCTGGGTCGGCTACGTGCGAGCGTTTTCCGAGGCGGCGATGGTCGGCGCCCTCGCCGACTGGTTCGCCGTCACGGCGCTGTTCCGCCACCCACTCGGCATCCCGATCCCCCACACGGCGATCATCCCCAAACGCAAGGATCAGATCGGGCGCAGTCTGGGCGAGTTCGTCGAAGGCAACTTCCTGACCCACGAGGTGCTGAGCGAACGGTTGGCGCAGGCCGACGTCGGCCACCGGCTCGGGGTCTGGCTGTCCCAACCAGCGAACGCCCGACGCGCCAGCGAGGCCTTGGGAGATGCGTTGCGAGGCAGCCTCGAGGTGCTCGACGACAAGGAGGTCCAGCACGGGCTGGAGGGTGTCGTGCGGCATCGGATCCGGTCCACACCGGCAGCCCCGCTGGTCGGCAGAGTCATCGACCTGTCGGTCGATGGTGAGCACCATCAGCGTCTGCTCGAGACGGTGCTGATCGGGCTGCGGGGGTTCCTCGACGACAATCGACTCACCTTCCGCCAGCGGCTCGAGGAAGAGTCACCGTGGTGGGTGCCCGAACCGATCGACGACCGCATCTTCGACAAGATCTACACCGCCGTCGGCAGCTTCATCACCGATGTCGGAGGCGATCCAACCCACGAGTTGCGCCGGTCGGTCGACACCAAGGTCGTCGCATTCGCCGACCGGCTCAAGCACGATCCCGAGATGTTGGCGAAAGGTGAGGAGCTCAAGGACGAACTGCTCGATCACCCCGACTTTCGGGCGTGGATCGAATCACTGTGGCTGGGCGCCAAGCAGGGTCTGATCGATGCCTCCGCCGATCACAACAGCGAGTTCCGCATGCGTGCTGCCGACAGCTTGCAGCGACTCGGTCGCAGCGGCTCGCCGTCGAACCCGACCTGCAACGCAAGGTCGACAGCTGGCTCGAACGTTCGGTCGGCTACATCGTCGACCACTACCGCAGCGAGGTCAGCGACCTGATCGCCACCACGGTCGAACGCTGGGACGGCGACGTGACCGCCCAGAAGATGGAGCTTCAGGTCGGGCGCGACCTCCAGTTCATCCGCATCAACGGCACCTTGGTCGGTGGCCTCGCCGGGATCGTGATCCACGCCCTCAGCGATCTGCTCTAGCGACCTGAGTGTGGTGCCGGCGCAGCAGCCAACTCGGTACTCAGATCCCTCAGCGAAGTACGAGAAACAGGACCGCCGCAGTCATGACCGCCAGGACCACGGCGAGGATCACGATGTCCCATTTGTCCCGATGCGGTCCGCCCGGGGTGAACATCGGGCCGCCGGCTTTGCCCTCGGCAGCACCTCGCGCCTGGTTGCCGTACTGGTTGCCACCGAGACCGGTCATCAGAGGCGGCCGTTGTTCTGGAGCAGCTCGAACTCTTCGACAGTCATCAGCACCTCACGGGCCTTCGAACCCTCGCTGGGGCCGACCACGCCACGCTGCTCGAGCAGGTCCATGATGCGACCGGCACGCGCGAACCCGACCTTCAGCTTGCGTTGCAGCATCGATGTCGAGCCGAGCTGACTGCGCACGACCAGCTCCATCGCCTGGCGCATCATCACCGTGTCTTCGTCGTCGTCGCCGGCCGAGAAGGCGTTGGCGTCGGACGTGACGTCGAGGCCTCCGTCGAGCGACATCTGCTGCATACCACCCGTGGCAGCCACCGACTCGCCATCGCCCTCGACGTCCGTCGAGTAGACCGGCTCGGGCGCCTGTTGACGCCAGTGCTTCACGATTTTGCGGACTTCATCCTCGCTGACGAACGAGCCCTGGATGCGGTTCGGGATCGACGAGTTGCCGGGCAACAGCAACATGTCGCCCTTGCCGACCAGCTTTTCGGCGCCGGGCTGGTCGAGGATCACACGCGAGTCCATCAGCGACGACACAGCGAAGGCAATGCGGGCCGGCACGTTGGCCTTGATCACGCCGGTGATCACGTTCACGGACGGTCGCTGGGTGGCGACGATCAGGTGGATACCGACGGCGCGCGCCTTCTGGGCGATGCGAGTGATCGACTCTTCCACGTCGCGGGCGGCCACCATCATCAGGTCGTTGAGCTCGTCGACGACGACGACGATGTAGGGCATGTGCTCGTAGGGCGAATCCTCGGGATCGACACCGGGCGGGGGCTCGACGTCGCCGTTGTCGAACGCGGTGTTGTAGCCGGTGATGTCCCGGAACCCGACCTCGCTGAGCACGTCGTAACGCCGCTCCATCTCCTTGACGGCCCACCCGAGGGCGTTGGCAGCCTTCTTCGGGTTGGTGACGGGCTGTGTGAGCAGGTGCGGCAGGCGTGCGTACTGGCCCATCTCGACCTGCTTCGGGTCGACCAGGATCAGACGCACCTGATCGGGCGTGGTGCGCATCAGCAGCGACGTGATGATGCAGTTGATGCCGCTCGACTTGCCGGCACCCGTAGCGCCGGCGATCAACAGGTGCGGCGTGGTCGAGAGGTCGAGGAACACCGACTTGCCGGCGATGTCCTTGCCGATCGCCACCTCGAGTGGATGGGTGGCCTCGCTGGCCTCCGGCGACACCATCAGGTCGCCGAGCGCCACCAGCTGTCGGTGATGATTGGGCACCTCGACGCCGATCGCCGAGCGACCCGGAATCGGGGCGAGGATCCGTACGTCGGTGGCCGCCATCGCATAGGCGATGTCTTTCTGCAGGCTGGTGATGCGAGCCACCTTGACCCCTGGCCCGAGCTCGAGCTCGTACCGGGTCACGGTCGGGCCGACGGTCATGCCGATCAGCTCGGTGTCGACGCTGTGCTGCGCCAAGGACTCCTGCAACGTCTGGCCGCGCCGCTCGATCTCGGCCATGTTGACGGCCTGCTGACCGGCCTGCTTGAGATGGCTCAGCGGCGGCAACACCCAGTCACCGACCCGCTCACCGTCGATCGGCAGCGATGGCTGATGAGCCCCCGACTTCTTGCGGCGTCTGGCCGGCTTGGTCGACGCCGGCGCGAACAGCGCGCCATCGTCTTCGGCGCCGTCGTACAGGGCCGGAGCCAGCGGCTCGCCGTGCACATCCGGAGCGCCCGCATGGCGGTGATCTCCTTCGGCCTGCCCGGTTCCGTCACCTCGGCCACGTCGGCCACGACGGCCGTCGCCCGGCTCGTCGCCTCGATCGCTGGTGAGTGTGGAGAGGTCGGAGATCGCACGCTTGGCGACTCGACCCAGCGGGCGTGCGACCGTGCCGACGCCGCGACCGGTGTTGGCCGCCATGGTGCGCAGGGACGTGCTCGTGATCAGCAGCAGGCCACCGAGGAACAAGGCGATCAGGACCACGACCGTGCCCGCTGACGCCACGAGTGCCTTCAGCGGGCCGGCGATCGCAGCGCCGATCCAGCCACCACCATCGACGACGTCGTCGAGATCCGTCAACGATTCGGGCTCGCGAACGACATGCAGCATGCCGAGCAGCGCGATACCGACCAATCCCCAACCGATCATCAGCCGCGTCGGGCTGGACGACTGGCCCTTCTTGACCAGTGCAACCCCTGACGCCACCAGCACCACCGGCAACACATAACGCCCGAGACCGAAGAACCAGCCGACGAACGCCTCGACACCGCGCCCGAGTGGCCCGGCCAGATCAACATAGATCGCCAAGCCGAGCAGCACGCCGACACCGACCAGCACCAGACCGAGGAACTCGTGCTCACGACCCTCGACGGCCTCACGCATTTCGGCCTGGGCACGAACCCGGCGCCGGCTGCCGGCCGTGTTGCCTGAGCGCCGAACCGTACGATTTCCGGGAGGCGTGCTGTCGCTGACTCCGCCACTCTGGCGCGCCGCCGAGGACGATCGGCTCCTGCCGGACGTCGACTTGCCGGATCGCGACGATCCGTCGCGGCGTGGGCTGTTGGATGCACCCCTGGTGTTCATGGCTCGACCCACGGTACCAATGCGACGCCCACGGCACGGGGCATCGGCCGGAACAAGCCCGTCTACTGACCTTGTGCGCCGAGAATCTGGCCGGTCGGTCCCAGCAACACCAGCAGCACGCCACCAGCGTCGCTGGCCACCGTGGCGTCGTAGACGACGGAGCCAGTCGGCGTGCCTTGGATCGCGAAGTCGATGATCACCGGGTCACCCAACTCATCCCTCAGCTGATCGAAGATCCGGTCGGGATCGAAGCCGACGGCATCTGCCGAGAACGTCGAACCGCTGGCCGGGCCGACCGGCTCGGGGATCGTGAAAGCACCGTCTGCCGCGAGACCTCCCTGCTCGGCCGCAGTCGCGCCGTCGACCGCCACGATCAAACTGACGTCGTCGATGGTGGCGCTGATCTCGAAATACTGCTGCGGAGACCCGTAATGCTGCTCGACCGCCGAGATCGCGTCGTCGATCAGGTCGACGATCGGTTCGGGAGCGGCGTCATCTGCTCCACAGGCGACCGACGCCAACGCGCCCGACACCGCCAGCACCAGCCAGCCGATCGTCGTGAATCTCACGTCTCCATGACGACGGGCACGATCATCGGGCGCCGCCGTGTGCGCTCGTTGACGAACTTGCCGGCCGTACGACGCACGTCACGCTCGAGTGCCTCGACATCGCGTTCACCGTTCTCGAGCGCCTTCTCGACCGCGGTCGCGATTCGCTCGCATGCTTCATCGAGCAGGTCTTCGGCCTCGGGGGCGTAGACCCAACCACGGGTGATGATGTCGGGCCCGGTGAGCACCTTGCCGGTCTGCATATCGACGGTGACGACGACCACCACGACACCCTCTTCGCCCAGTACCCGGCGGTCTCGAATCACGCCTTGGCCGACATCGCCGACGATGCCATCGACGTACACATAGCCGGACGGCACGCGACCGGCGTGTTCGAGCCCATCGGTCGGACAGTTCGATCACGTCGCCGTCCTCGCACAGCACGACCTTCTGGCGTGGCACGTCCATCAGTTCGCCGAGGCGGGCGTTGGCGACCATATGGCGGTACTCGCCGTGGATCGGCACGAACCACTCGGGCTTGACGAGCGAGAGATACGTCTTGATCTCGTCGGCCTGGGCGTGCCCGGTGGCGTGCACGTCGAGGATGCCCGAATGGATCACCTCGGCGCCTCGCCGCAGGAGGCCGTCGATCACCTTGTTGACGGCGCTCTCGTTGCCGGGGATCGCATGGCTGGAGAGGATCACGGTGTCGTGCTCGCCGAGCTTGACGAATCGGTTCTCACCACGGGCCAGCAACGACAGCGCCGACATCGGCTCGCCCTGCGACCCGGTCGAGATCACACAGATCTCGCCCGGTGGATAGCTGTCGATCTTCTCGATATCGACCAGCGCCGATTCGGGAATCGTGATCACGCCGAGATCCCGACCGAGTCGCACGTTCTTCTTCATGCTCAAGCCGAGCGTGGCCACCTTGCGGCCGTCGGCGATCGCGGCGTCGGCGATCTGCTGGATGCGGTGCAGGTGACTGGCGAAACTGGCGGTGATGATGCGCCGATCACGGTGTTCGCTGAACAACGATCGCAGCACCGACCCGACGCTGGTCTCGCTGGGCGCGTAGCCGGGCTCTTCGGCATTGGTCGAGTCGCCCATCAACAGGCGCACGCCATCGCCGGCGGTCAGCTGGCCAAGACGGCCCAGGTCGGTACGACGGCGATCGACCGGTGTGAGATCGAGCTTCCAGTCGCCCGAGTGCAAGATGATGCCCTGCGACGTATGCACGGCGATCGCGTGAGCGTGCGGTACCGAGTGTGTGACGGGAATGAACTCGACCGTGAACGGGCCGATCTGCACACTCTCGTTGTCCTTCACGGTGTGCATCTCGCAGCGACCGAGCAGGCCGGCTTCCTCGATCCGGTTGCGGGCGAGTCCGAGCGTGAGCGCGGCACCGTAGATCGGCAGCGGCTCGTCACGGAGATGGCCGATGCCGTCGTGGTCGCGCAACAGGAACTGGATCCCACCGACATGGTCTTCGTGACCGTGCGTGGCCACGAGGGCGGCGATCTGGCGGGCGTTGTCGCGCAGATACGAGAAGTCGGGCAGCACGAGGTCGATGCCGTGCATGTCGGCATCGGGGAACATCAGCCCGCAGTCGATCAGCATGATCGTGCGGTCGTCGCCTTCACCTTGCTCGATCGCCATGCAGTTGCGACCGATTTCACCGAGCCCTCCGAGGAAGACGATACGAACCGGGGTGACTTTGCGCTCAGCCACGTGAGTTCACCAGATTCGAGTAGATCTGGCGGGCCTGATCGTCGAGGCCGGCAGGTGCAGGACCGACAGGAAGTCGGCATTCGCCGACGGAGAATCCGAGTGTGCGCATCATGGCTTTCGTAGGGATTGGGTTGGGGGTGAGATCACCGGTCTCGAAGCCGAAGCTCTCGAGCATGCGGCGGTTGGCGCGCTGTGCACCGGCGATATCGCCGGCCTCCCAGGCGTCGAACATGGTGACGTGGTCAGGCGCCGTCCAATGCGTCGCGACGCCGATCACACCCACGGCGCCGACCGACAGGAACGGAAGCGTCAGGCCGTCGTCGCCCGAGTAGAGCTCGAAGTCGTCGGGCGTGGCGGCGATCAACCTGGCGGTTTCGCCGGGGTTGGCGGCGGCATCTTTGACACCGACGATGTTTGGCACCTCGTGGGCGAGCCGCACGAGCACCTCGGTCGACACCTTGCGACCAGTGCGGATCGGAATGTCGTAGATCAGCTGAGGCAGATCGCAGGCATCGGCGATCGCCCGGAAATGGGCCTCGATACCCGCTTGCGATGGACGGCTGTAGAACGGGCACAGCGACAAGATGCCGTGCACGCCCAGTTTGGCAGCCTGCTGGCTGAGATCGATCGAGTGGGCCGTGTTGTACCCGACGGTGCCGGCGATCACGGGCACATCAACGGCCTCGACGACAGCGGCGAACATGCCGAGCTTCTCGTCGTCGCTGAGCGTTGGCGATTCGCCCGTGGTGCCGCAGATCACCAACCCGTCGTTGCCCTCGGCGACGAGATGCTTCGCCAGTTGCTGGGCGACGTCGTAGTCGACCGCCCCGGCGGCGTCGAACGGCGTGATCATCGCCGACATGATTCGACCGAAGTGCGCCATCAGATGGCCTCCTGGGTGAAACGGAACAGATCCACCCGCCCATCCTGCCCAGCCGAACGGCTGCACCGCAACGATGATCTCGTTCCGGTCGAGCTGTCGTTCCGGCACACCTGATCCAGCGCCCTGAGCATGATGATCACGACTGTACCCGCCCGCGGCGTTGCTCCTGGTGCCTGGCACGAGATGTAACGTCGGGTGGCATGGCGAACACCACGACGATCGACCTCGACGAACTGCGCGCCGCGGTCGAGGCGGGTGAGATCGACACGGTCGTCGTCGCCTTCACCGATCACTACGGCCGGCTGATGGGCAAACGGTTCGACGCCGACTTCTTCTTCGAAACGCGCTCGACGACGGCACGCACGCCTGCAACTACCTGCTGACCGCCGACATGGAGATGGAGCCGGTCCCCGGCTACGCGCTACGCCAACTGGGAGCTGGGCTACGGCGACTTCCACCTCGTCCCCGACCTCGCCACGTTGCGCCGCGCCGCGTGGACCGAACACACGGCCCTCGTGCTGTGCGACGTCGTCGACGACGCAGCCCACGGGCCCGTGGCCGTGGCGCCCCGATCGATCCTGCGGCGCCAGATCGACCGCCTGACGGCGGCGGGTTACACGGCGATGGCCGCCTCCGAACTCGAGTTCTTCCTGTTCGACGACACCTACCGCGAGGCCCACGACAAGGGCTACGCCGATCTGCAAGCCGGCCGGCTGGTACATCGAGGACTACCACCTGCTGCAGGCAAGCCGGGTCGAGCCGTACGTCCGAGCGGCCCGCACAGGCGTTGAGCGGCGTCGGGGATCCCGGTCGAGAACTCGAAGGGCGAGTGGGGCCGAGGTCAGCACGAGCTCAACATCCGCTACGCCGACGTGCTCGACATGGCCGATCGCCACACCATCATGAAGCACGGCATGAAGGAGCTGGCCGAGCCGACCGGGCATCAGCGTCACCTTCATGGCCAAACCGCCCACCGACGAGGCCGGCAGCAGCTGCCACATCCACCTCAGCCTGTGGGATGCGACCGCGAGGACCAACGTGTTCGACGCCGACGGCGACCGACAGCGATCTGTTCCGCTGGTTCCTCGGCGGATGGATGGCGCATGTCGACGACTTCATGGTGTGCTACGCCCCCACGGTCAACTCCTACAAGCGCTACGTGGACGGCTCGTGGGCGCCGACCCGCATCGCCTGGTCGCGCGACAACCGCACCGCCGGCTTCCGCGTGGTCGGCAGCGGCCCGAGCCTGCGGATCGAGAACCGGATCCCCGGCGCCGACTGCAATCCGTACCTGGTCTACGCCGCGTCGATCGCCAGCGGCCTGGCCGGGATCGAGCAACAGATCGAACCGCCCGACCGCGTTCGACGGCGACGTCTACCAGGCCCAGGACCTGCGCACGGGTGCCCGTACACCCTCGAGCAGGCGGTCGCCGCGTTCGCGTACCAGCGAGGTCGCCGCGGCAGCCTTCGGCGACGACGTCGTCGAGCACTACGCCCACTTCCACCGAGGTCGAGGTCGATGCCTTCAACGCCGCCGTCACCGACTGGGAACGGGCCCGCTACTTCGAACGGATCTGACCAGACCGGAGCATCGACATGCGACTCGAAGGCAAGGTTGCCGTCATCACCGGGCACGGCCGGCGGCATCGGCCGAGCGACCGCCGTCCGCTTCGCCGAGGAGGGCGCAGCGATCGTCGGCGCCGACGTCACCGAGGCGGCCAACGACGAGACGGCCCGGCTCGTGCAGGACGCCGGCGGCAAGATGATCGGCGTCACGGTCGATGTCGCCGACAGCGACTCGGTGGCGACGCTGTTCGCCACGCCGAGGCAGCAGTTCGGCCGGGTCGACATCATCTTCAACAACGCCGGCGTGATGCTGCCCGGCGACGACGACGCCAGACCACGTCCGACGACGTGATCGACCGCACGCTGGCGATCAACGTCAAGGGTGTGATCCACTGCTGCCGCCACGGCATCCCGGCGCTGCGCCGGGCCGGCGGCGGCTCGATCATCAACACCGCCTCGTTCGTCGCGTCGCTCGGCGCCGCAACGCCCCAGATCGCCTACACCGCGTCCAAGGGCGCCGTGCTGTCGCTGACCCGCGAGCTGGCCGTGCTCCACGCCCGCGAGGGCATCCGCGTCAACGCCCTCTCCCCCGGGCCGCTGCAGACCGAGATGCTGATGTCGTTCCTCGACACCGAGGAAAAGCGCCAGCGCCGCCTGGTGCACGTGCCGATGGGCCGTTTCGGAGAGGCCAGTGAGATGGCCAACGCAGCGCTGTTCCTGGCCAGCGACGAGTCGAGCTACATGACCGGCGGCAACCTGCTGGTCGACGGCGGCCTGACCGCCGCCTACGTCACGCCTCAGTGAAAGGCGGCCCCGATCGGGCCGTCGCCCGGCGATGTGGGGCTTGAGCCATCGACCCGGCACACTGAGGGCAAACAGTGCGAAGGAGCCTCCGATGTCAACGAGTTGCCATGTCTGATCCGCACCAACTGATCGTGGTCGCCAATCGGCTGCCGGTCCGCAACGTGTCCGACCGAGATGGACAACGCTGGGTCACCAGCCCCGGAGGCCTGGTCTCGGCGCTGGCCCCCGTCATGACCTCACGCCCCAATGCCAGCTGGGTCGGCTGGAGCGGTTCGGCCGGCAGAGCTCCGGATCCGTTCGTTCACGACGACATCTCGCTGCACCCCGTCGAGCTCAGCCGGGCCGACCTGCAGCTGTATTACGAGGGCTTCAGCAACGGCACGATCTGGCCGCTGTATCACGATGGCATCGGCGAGCCCCAGTACCACCGCACGTGGTGGGACGCCTACGTCAAGGTCAATCGTCGCTTCGCCGACGCCGTGATCGGTATCGCCGAGCCCGATGCCACGATCTGGGTCCACGACTACCAACTCCAGCTGGTTCCCGGAATGCTCCGCCAGGCACTTCCCGATCTCCATATCGGGTTCTTCCTCCACACGCCCTGGCCTGCACGCGAACTGTTCCTGCGGCTGCCGTGGCGGGAACAGATCGTGCGTGGCCTGCTCGGCTCGTCGCTGATCGGCTTCCAGACCGAGGTCATGGCCCACAACTTCCTCCACGTGGTGCCGAGGTTGGTCGATGAAGCCGAGGTGATCGACGAAACCGTCACCGTCGTCCGGCCGGTCGACGGTGTGCAAGCGGCATCCGATCGGCATCGACGTCGAACGCTTTGCCGACGCCGCCCTCGGGCCCGGCCACGGCCAGCGCCGTGGAGGCGCTGCGCGAGCAGCTCAACGAGCCGCGTACGGTGCTGCTCGGCGTCGATCGGCTCGACTACACGAAGGGCATCGCCCAGCGCCTGCGGGCATACGGCGAGTTGCTCGACGAGGACCGCGTCAGCGCCGACAACACCGTCCTGATCCAGATCGCCGAACCCAGCCGCACGCAATGTGAGCGGCTACGCCGACATCAGGTCCGAGGTCGAACAACTGGTCGGCGAGATCAACGGGAAGTACGGCACGATGGACGGCCCGGCCGTGATGTACCTGCATCGCAGTCACGACTTCGACGAGCTGATCGCGTTGTATCGGCTCGCCGATGTGATGCTCGTGACCCCCTTCCGAGACGGCATGAACCTGGTCGCCAAGGAGTACGTCGCCACCCGGTTCGACGACACCGGCGTACTCGTCCTGTCCGAATTCGCCGGCGCCGTCCACGAACTCGAACGAGCAGTTCAGGTCAATCCCCACGACACCGACGGACTGAAAATGGCAATCGAGTACGCCGTCCGGATGCCCGCCGACGAGCAAGCCGAACGGATGTCCGCCATGCGGGCAATCGTCACCGAGAGCACCGCACACACGTGGGCCAGCACGTTTCTCGCCGAACTGGAAGGCGAATGACCCGCCCGAGCGGGCTGGCAACGGCGCTCCAGCGCTTCACCCGTGTGGGCACGGTGCTGATCGTCTGCGACTACGACGGCACCCTGGCTGCGCTCGTCGACGATCCCGACCGGGCGGTCCCCGACGACGGCTCGATCGAAGCGCTCACAGCGTTGGCGGCGCTCCCCGACACCCACGTCGCAGTCGTCTCCGGTCGATCGCTGCGAGACCTCGCGGCGCTGTGCCCGTTTCCACCAGAGATCCATCTCGTGGGTAGTCACGGGTCGGAGTACAGCGACGGATTCGAGAGTGATCTCGAGGCTGAGCAGATCGGCTTGCTCGACAAGATCACCGACAATCTCAATCGCCTGGCCGCTGCCGACGCCGGTTTCATCGTCGAGACGAAGCCGACGAGTGTCGCCTTCCACTACCGCAAAGCGGGTGCCGAAGCTGCCGCCGAGGCGCTCACCGCGGTCCGAGACGGACCGGCAGGCTGGCAGGGCGTGCGGGTGAAGGAGGGCAAGAAGGTGATCGAATTGGCGGTGATCGACGCCGACAAGGGCACCGCCGTGGATCGCCTTCGCGGCCGGCTCGGCGCCGACGCGGTGCTGTTCGTGGGCGACGATGTCACCGACGAAGACGCATTCGGCGTCATGACCCATGGCGACGTCGGCATCAAGGTCGGGGCGGGCGAGACCCTGGCGCGCTACCGGTTGCGCGACACCGGCGACGTCGCCGGTGTTCTCTCCGACCTGCTCGAACTGAGACGGGCCACCTGAGTTGTGAGTTGCACGGGGGTTCTCACAACTGGCCGTGGATCAGGATCCGTTTGAAGGCGAACAGGTATGGCTGATGGTCGCCGATCCGCTTCAGCAGTTCGCGTCGATAGGCATCGACGAACGGCTCGTGCAGTTCGTCGGGGAGGCGCTTGAAGAATCGCGTCAAGGAGGTGCCCTTCGTCCACTCGACCACGCTGGCGCTCGACGGCAGCACGTGCGGATAGACCTCGAGCCGTACGGTGGGTTCGGCGACCCCCAGCTCGTACAAGAGCACCGAGTACTCCTCGGGCGCCAGCACGTTGGCAGCCACCGGATCGATGGGTGGTTCGCCGTCGAAGGCTGATGCAAACGGTTCGAGCGTGGCGACATGGGCACTCGCCAGGTGTGAGTGGTGATCGCCGTTGGCGGGCACCTGCACTGCGATCTGGCCGCCGGGACGGAGGGCCGCCATCCAACGCTCCAACACCACCGGGTGATCGGCGACCCATTGCAGCGAGGCGTTGGCAAGCACGAGATCTCGGTCCCCTGCGCTGGTCCAGGTGGCGATCTCGCCAGCGTTCGAACGACAGCCGCTCCGACACGACCGCTTCGGCAGCTGCGAGCATGTTCGGCGAGCTGTCGATGCCGACCATCTCACCGACATCGAGGTGGGATGCGGCCGCCGCCGTCAACTCACCCGTGCCGCATCCGAGGTCGACTCCGCGTTCGATTCGGCCCGGCACGATCAGATCGACAAGGTCCCAGAACGGTTGCGAACGCTGCGCCTTGAAACGTTCGTACTGAGCGGGATTCCAGTCGGCCACGCCGATCACCCTACTTGTATTGCACTTGTCTCTTGAACGACCGCCCGCAGCCAGGGAGCTGCACGGTCACGCGGATTGAGATGCTTCGCCGAGGCGAGATCAGTCGCCGGCGCTGGCGGCTGCCGCCTCCATCGCCTGGCCGACCGCGTCGGGCGTCTCGGCGTCGAGCTCGAACTTCAGGTACTCGGTACCGGTGTCTTCCCAGTCCTCGAACTGGATCACGTTCATCTCCTCGAAGCGGCGTCGCAGCCACTTGTCGTTGCGATCGAGCAGACCGAGCTTCTTGCAGTTCGGGACGATCTTCGAGAACAGCATCTGCTGGAAGATGTCGCGGGTCGGGTCCTTGAGCACCAACGGCACGACGTCACGCGGATTGACACCGTGCTTCTCCCACACCTCCTGCGACAAGAACCGATCGCGCATGCGGATCGCGGCCTCGAAGGCGAACTCCTGACGGTCTTTCATCTCGGCGTCGGTCATGCCCTCGTAGACCTCCTTGAGCGACAGCACGCCGAAGGCCACGTGGCGCGCCTCGTCGCTCATGACGTAGCGCAGCAGCTTCTTGAGCAACGGCTCCTCGGTCATCTGGTGCATGAACCCGAAGGCTGCGAGGGCGAGCCCCTCGACCATCACCTGCATGCCGAGGTACGTCATGTCCCAGCGGCTGTCGTTGATGATGTCGTCGAGCAGCATCCGCAGGTGGGCGTTGACCTGGAACCCACCGCCCATCTTCTCGTCGAGGTAGCGGGCGAACACCTCGACGTGGCGGGCCTCGTCGACGACCTGGGTCGAGGCGTACAGCTTGGCGTCGTACCACGGCACGGTCTCGACGATCTTGGCGGTGCACAGCAGGGCGCCCTGCTCGCCGTGCAGGAACTGCGACAGGGTCCAGCGGCGCTGGTCGATACCGAACTCGAGCCACTCCTTGTCGCCCCACTTCTCGACGACGGTGCCGTCGTAGTGGCCGACCGTGAGGCCTGACGCCGCCGCCGATTGGTCGGCCGAGACGACCTGCTCGATGTCGATCTCGGTGTCCCAGTCGAGGTCGATCGATGAGTTCCACTGCCCGACCTTGGCCTTCTCGTAGAGCTTGCGCAGCTGCGGGCGGGCGAGCGAGTAGTCCCAGGTGAAGATCGCATCGGCGTTGTCCTTGACGATGTGCTGGACCTCGTTGACGTCGGTGTTGGTGACCGACAGGATCGCCTCGATGTCGTTGATCTCGTTGCGACCGATGATGTCTTCGTTGCTGGAATGGGTGACGCTCATGTTCGGGGGGCTCCTGTGGTCAGGTTCGTGCGAGGGCAAGGGCAGCAAGGCCCGGTTGGATGAATTGGCGGGCAGAGACGGGGTCACCGAGATCGATCGCATCACTCGGCGCGAGGAAGTACGAGATCGTCATGCGAACGAGGAGGTCGATCGCGAGGGCAGCCTCATCCTGGGTGAGATGCGACCGCACGAGTGGCGTGATGTACTCGGTGGCGACACGGATCGTGCGCGGCAAGCCCTCGACGGTGAGCTGGCTGAGCGTCTCGCCGGGCTCGGAACCGAGCATGATCGCCAGGTGCTGATCGGCGCGCAGCTCGCGCGTCGCTGTGACGACCAGCCGAACGACGAGATCCTCGAAATCGTCGACACCCTCCGCCTCGGCGGTGAGCCGATCGAAGAACCCGGTCAGCTCGCGCACCCGCAACGCATCGAAGAGCACATCCTTGCCGCCCGGGAAGAGGCGATACAGCGTGGCCCTGGAGACGCCGCCGGCGGTGGCGATGTCGTCGATCGTGACCTTGGCGACCCCCCACCGTTCACAACATTGCTTGGCGGCATCGAGAATCCGTGTTTCAGCAATATTCGGCCCCATCCCTGAGACATTAAGACACAAACCGTCTCATCGTCAAGACTGGTGTTCCTGCTGCCACTGCGCGATGTTGAACATGGACGGCCAAGCTCTGGCACCCGTGCCTCGAGGTTCCAACTCGGCCCGAACGGGAGGTACGTGATGAGTCGCATCGGTCGTTGGACGAGGATCCTGATGGTGGCGAGCCCTGTGGTCGCCGGCGCAGTGCTCGCCTTCCCACAGGACGTGCATGCCCAGGTGCCCGCTTCGATCACGCTGGAGAAGACCGTGATGGTCGACACCGGAGCCGATGTGTGCGGGACAGAGACCGCCCTCACCGTCGGCGTCGGCACCACCGTGCGCTACTGCTACACGGTCACCAACACCGGGGAAACCACCCTCGACACCCACACCCTCGTCGACGACCAACTCGGCATCATCCTGAGCGACTTCTCGTTCGTGCTCGAACCCGGCGCACAGCGTGTTCGGTCACCGTCAATCGCCGTCATCACGAACACGGTCACCAACACCGCCACCTGGACCGCCACAGAACAACCAACTCGAGATCTTCGGCGTCGAGGCCACCGACTCGCTCACCGTCACCGCCACCCCACCGTCGATCAGCCTCGACAAGACCGTGATGGTCGACACCGGAGCCGACTGTGCGGCACCGACACCGCCCTCACGGTCGGGGTCGGCACGATGGTTCGCTACTGCTACACGGTCACCAACACCGGGCGAAACCACCACTGACCGAGCACACGCTGATGGACGACCGTCTCGGCACCATCCTGAGCGACTTCCCATTCGTGCTCGATCCCGGCGACAGCACGTCGGTGACCGTCATCGCCAGGATCACGGACACGGTCACCAACACGGCCACCTGGACCGCACAGAACAACGCTCTCGAGGTCTACGACGTCGAGGCGACCGACAACCTCACCGTGACAGCCACGCCACCGTCGATCACGCCTGGACAAGACCGTGATGGTCGACACCGGAGCCGACGTGTGCGGCACCGCCGACACCCTCGCCGTCGAGGCAGGCACGACCGTGCGGTACTGCTACACGGTGACCAACACCGGCGACACCCCGTTGACCGAGCACACGCTGATGGACGACCGTCTCGGCACGCTCCTCAGTGACTTCGCGTTCGTGCTCGATCCCGGTGCCAGCACGTCGGTGACAGGGACCGCAGTGATCACCGACGCCATCACCAACACGGCCACCTGGTTCGCGGACAACAACTCGCTCGAGATCTACGACATCGAGGCGACCGACGACCTCACCGTCACGATCGCGGTGCCACCGACGACCACCACGACCACCACACGATCCCGACGACCCACCGACCACCGATCCCGACGACGACCACCACCACGACGACGACCGACGCCTCCTGCGGTGCTGCCTCCGACCGGACCTGCGTCGCCCGTCGACGTGGCTGGCGTTGTTCGGATTGCTGGCGATCGGGGTCGGCTCGCTGTTGGTCGTGCGTTGGCCGGCACAGATCGGCGAAATGAATCCGGATCAGCACCGGCCATCGGCGTGGTTGGTACCTTGGGTGATCTCAGCGTGAACAACTGATCCAAAGGAGACATCCACATGCGACGGTCACTCATCGCAACCATCGCCGTGCTCGGCCTCGTCGCCGCGGCATGCGGGGACGACGGCGACGACGGGGCCTCGGCCCCAGCCGACACGACACCCGCCACCGAGGCGCCGGCCGACACGACACCCGCCACCGACCCGCCGATGGACGACATGTGCGCGACCGGCAAGACGATCACCGACGGCGTGCTCACGATCGCCACCGGCGAACCGGCATTCCCGCCATACGTGGTCGACAACGACCCCACCAACAAGCAGGGCTTCGAAGCGGCCGTGGGGTGGGCGGTCGCTGCCGAGATGGGCTTCGACGACGACGTCGGTCACCTGGGTCCGCACCACCTTCGACGAGGCGATCCAGCCCGGGGCCAAGAACTTCGACTTCAACCTCCAGCAGTACTCGATCATCCCCGAGCGGCAGCAGACCGTCACGTTCTCCGATCCGTACTACACCAGCAACCAGGCGATCGTCGGTCTGGATCGGATCGGCCGCCGAGGGTGCTGCAACGCTCGAAGATCTCAAGGACGTCAAGTTCGGTGTGCAAGCCGGCACCACCAGCCTGCAGTTCGTGGCCGACGTGATCCAGCCCAACGAAGAGGCGTTCGTCTACGACGACAACGTCGGCGCCAAAGCGGCACTCGAGGCGAACCAGATCGACGCCATCGTCGTCGACCTCCCGACCGCGTTCTACATCTCCGCTGTCGAGATCGAGGGTTCGCGTCGTGACCGGACAGTTCCCGGCGTCTGCTGGTGGCACGACCGACGAATTCGGGCTGGTGTTCGAGAAGGACAACCCGCTGGTCGATTGTGTCAACGAGGCGCTCTCCGCCCTGAAGGCGTCGGGCGAACTCGACACCATCACCGAACAGTGGATGGCCACCGAAATGGGTGCGCCCGTCATCTCGGTCGGCTGACCAGATCAGTTGACCGATTTCAGGGGCCTGTCATCGACACCTTGACGCGACGCCAGGCCTACGAGCAGGCGCAGAAACGCCGCTCGCTCGTCATCGCAGCCACGAGCACGATCATCGCCATCGCGGCGGTGGTCGTGCTCGTGCCGCTCACCCCGGGCTGGCCGAAGGTCAAGCGTTCGTTCTTCGACGGCGAGGTCTTCGTCGACACGTTCCCCGACCTGATCAAGGCGTTCTGGCTCGACGTCAAGATCTTCCTGTTCGCCGTGCCGTGCATCTTCCTGCTGGCGCTGCTGATCGCGCTCGCCCGCAACACCCGCAACCCGGCGCTGTTTCCGCTGCGAGCGTTCGCTGCGATCTACACCGATGTGTTCCGTGGCATCCCGGTGATCCTCACGATCTACCTGATCGGCTTCGGCGTGCCCGGACTGGGCTTGTCGCGTGACTGGGGCCGACCCGTGATCTGGGGCTCGGTGGCGCTGATCCTCGCCTACTCGGCGTACGTGTCGGAAGTGTTCCGGGCCGGGATCGAGAGCGTGCACGAGAGCCAGCGTGCAGCGGCCCGATCACTCGGCATGACGAACGGACAGACGATGCGATCGATCGTGCTCCCGCAGGCTGTCCGACGCGTCGTCCCGCCGTTGATGAACGACTTCATCAGCCTCCAGAAAGACGTTGCGCTGGTCAGCCTGATCGGGCCCGTCGAGATCCTTCGACGGGCCGGCATCGAGAAGTCGTTGTTCGCCAACTTCACGCCGTACGTCGGTGCCGCCTTGATCTTCCTGGCCGTCACGATCCCACTCACCCGCACGGCCGACTACCTGATGGCTCGCCAACGGCGACGCACCGGCGGAACGGCGATCGCATGAAACTGCAGGTATCCGGCGTCGTCAAGTCGTTCGGCACCACACGTGTGCTCGACCGGATGGATCTCGACGTCGCCCAGAGCGAAGTGATCTGTCTGATCGGCGCCTCCGGGTCGGGCAAGAGCACGTTGCTGCGCTGCATCAACCTGCTCGAACCGATCGACGACGGCCAGATCCTGCTCGACGGCGACGACATCTCCGAGCCGGGTCGCGACCCCGACCCGATCCGGCGACGGATCGGGATGGTGTTCCAGAGCTTCAACCTGTTCCCCCACATGTCGGTCGTCGACAATGTCGCGATCGGGCCGCGCAAGGTGCTCGGCACCGACAAGGCGACCGCTCGCGATCAGGGCTCGGGCATTGCTCGAGCGGCTCGATCTGGGCGACCGGGCCGATGCCTACCCCGATCACCTCAGCGGTGGGCAACAGCAGCGCGTGGCGATCGCCAGGTCGCTGGCGATGAACCCGGAGGTGATGCTGCTCGACGAGATCACCTCCGCCCTCGACCCCGAATTGATCGGCGAGGTGCTCGACGTGGTTCGCGACCTCAAGCGTGACGGGATGACGATGCTGCTGGCCACCCACGAGATGGGGTTTGCCCGCGAGATTGCCGATCGGGTGTGTTTCCTGCACCACGGCCGGATTCTCGAAGACGCACCTCCCGACGAGCTGTTCAGCAACCCGCGCGAGGAACGCACCCAACAGTTCCTCCAGCGGGTCGTCGACGCCGGCCGCATGTGACCCCGACCACGTCGGTCAGACGCAACGTGGTCGTCAGCCGCTGATGCCGCACGGCAGGTTGCGGTGCAGACAGTGGGTGACCTCGTTCTCGAGCTTGGCCTGATCCCAGGTATTCCAGAAGTCGGCATGTCCGGAGCAGGATGTCACCGGAGGCGAGCGCGAGTCCGTCGAGGTCAGTCGCCGCTACGGGCGGGAAGTCGATCGCCAGCTGGAGCTGCAGAAGGTGCACCGGATGTGTCGCGGGGCACTCCCCTGCCGCCGAGTAGGCGACGTGAAGGTCGGGATCGGGCACGATCGGGCTGCGAACATGCTCGCCGTCCCAGCAGTCCTGGAACGTGACCGACATCCTCATGCTGGTCGCGCCGGTGCAGTCGAGCGGGGTCGCCGAACGAAGCCCACCCGTGGCGCACGACCATGAGACGACCGAGAGCGGTTGCGGCTCGACGGCCGTGTGATCACCGGCAACCAGCATCATGCCCGGCGGGTAGGCGACCACTTCGAGCGGGTCGACATCGGGGCCGGCGCGGTAGTAGGCGACCGCCTTGATCGGCTCGATCAGGTTCTGGTCCCCGTCGACCAACGCCGGTGTCCAGTAGGACGCCGTGTCGGCCCGCTGGTCACAGGTGGTCTCACCATCGAGCAGAAGTTGTTCGGTGGCATCGACACTCGCGTCGACCGCACCGAAGAACTGGTGGAGGTGGCTGCCACCCGGCTCGCCCGGGTGGACGATCGGGTCGTCGGGCAAGAAGTGGCTGAACCCGCACTCGACGACGAACTGGCCGACGTCGCCCTGCGGTCCTGAGATCACCCGGTCGGGGGCGGCGTTCGGCTGGTCGTCGCCCGGCGGCAGACCGGCATCTCCGAACCCGCACGACGCGACACCGAGCAGGAGAACGAGCGCCAGGCCGTCAGCCCGCAGGAAGCTCGGGAACCGTGATCGCATCGAGATCGACCGCGAACGGCACGTCGGTCGCTGGACGGGCCGGAGCGGTGGCCGCGTCGGGCATGCCCTCGTGTGTGCCGAGCTCGGGCAGCGGCGCCTCCTGCCAAACGACTTCGCCGGGCAGGTCGGCCTGCTCGGCCAGCCAGCGAATCACGACAAGGTCACCGGCCGTCCAGTCACCACCGCTCCCCGCACCGTCACAGGGGGCCAGGGCCTCGAGCTCGAACGGCGCCGTGGTCGTGAACTCGTTACCGGCGAAGCAGTTGCCGAACGTCGAGATGTCGCCGTCCGCGGATGCCAGCGCGAGGTCGGCCTCTCCACTATTGGTGACCACGTTGTCACGCACGACGTTGTTGAACGAGTCCCACAGCAGCGCCCCCTCGGGCACCGCGATCGGAAGCTGCTTCTGCTCGTCGCAGGTGATGTCCCATTCGTCAGGCGTCGGCAGGTCGTCGTTCGGCGTCTCCTCGAGGTACGGCACGAGGCCGATCCCCGTGCGGAAATGGTTGTCGATCCGGTTGCGCTCGATGATGTTGGCGATCCCGCCCGCCACGACGATGCCGTTGCCCTGCGCCAGCAGAGCCACGTCGATTGCCGCCGTGTCGGGCTGGTTGTTGTCGTAGACCAGGTTGCCGATGATCGTGGTTTCACGCTCGGGATAGCACAGCTCGTAGCTGCCGGAGTTGGGCACGATCGCGGCTCGGTTGTTGTGCCACGTCGAGTTGACGATCAGCAGGTTGCCACCGGAGTTGGTGCCCGAATAGCCGAGACCGTTGTGCGACGAGATCACCTCGTTGACCACTGCGTCGCAGGGGTAACACTGACCGATGTAGATGCCGGCGTCGCGGCTGCCGATCGTGTGCGAGTACTCGATCTGGCCGCCGACCGAGTCGAACGCGTAGATGCCGTAGTCGCCGGTGCGGTAGGTGTTGATGTACGACGCCCGGTAGCCGTTCGACGACACCCAGAACAGACCGTTGTTGGTGTAGTTGATCGCCGTCAGGTTCTCGATGGCGACTCCGTTCGCCCCCAGCACGCGGATGCCGTTGTCGAGTTCGAGCTGACCATCCAGCACGACGCCGTCGCGATCGAGACCTCGAATCGTGATGTTGTTGGTGGTCACGTCGACCGATTCGACGTAGGTGCCGGATGCGATCAGCACCAGATCACCCTCCGATGCTGCGTCGACAGCGTCCTGGATCGAGGCGAACTCGCCAGGCACCTCGAGCACGCCGACCGTCGGTAGGAGCAGCCGGCGGATCGGTGGCCGGCGGATCGGTGGCCGGCGGATCGGTAGCGGGCGGATCGGTTGCCGGCGGATCGGTAGCCGGATCGTAGCCGGTGTCGGATACCGGCGGATCGGTGGTGGACGAGCTGTCGTCGCCGTCGCCGCCGCATGCTGTGGCAACGAGCACGCCGGTGATCAACACTGCGACTCGCGCGAGGAGACAGAACGCTGAGGGTGTTCACGCATCCGGGAGTTTCTAGTCGATCAGCCCACTGGTCAACGAGTTGTTCGGCGGCTCCTGCTGCGGGGTAGCCGGCGTCACCCGGAGACGATGACCTTGCCGACCATGCCGACCGTCTCGTTGCCGTGGATCGAGCAGAAGTAGTCGTACTCACCGGGCTCGGTGAACACGTGGGCGTAGATGTCACCGGGCTGGAACTGCTCGACCTCGACGCCCCAGTCGTCGCCGACCACGGAGAGCGCGTTGTGTTCGTTGAGACCGCGGTTCTCCCACAGCACCTCGTCGCCGACCGAGATCTCGACCACCTGTGGCCGGAAGCTGTTGTCGAGTGCGATCACCGGTACGACGACACCGGTCGGCTCGACCGCCGGGACGGTCGACGCCGGCGGCTCGGTGACGATCGGTGCCGATCCGTCGGTCATGTCGTCGGCCGGCTCGACGTTCGGTGGCACGGTGGTCGTCTGGCCGGCACGGAACTCGGCCGCCAGGGCCGCATTGCGTGCGGCCCGCGCAGCCACGTCGGGGCCATCGTCGCCGCACGCCGCGACGGTGAGGGCCACGCCGACGAGAGCGGCGACGAGGGGCCACGAACGGCGGCGAATCACGCCGTCGGCAGCTCGTACATCGCAAATCGGTCGCGGAGCGTCTTCTTCGAGAACTTGCCGACGCTGGTCTTCGGGACCTCGTCGATGAACACGACATCGTCGGGCAACTGCCACTTGGCGACCTTGTCGACGAGGTACTCGAGGATCTCTGCTTTCGACAACTGCTCGCCGGCAGCCAGCACGACGCATGCAAGCGGGCGCTCCGACCAGCGGGGGTGGGCGACGCCGATCACCGCCGCCTCGGCGATCTTCGGGTGCGCCATCAACTCGTTCTCCAACTCGACCGACGAGATCCATTCGCCGCCAGACTTGATCAGGTCCTTGGTGCGGTCGACCAGACGAATCCGCCCTCGCCCATCGACGGTCGCCACATCACCGGTCCGCAGCCAGCCATCGTCGGTGAAGCTCTCGCCGGCGCGCTCGTCGTCGTAGTAGGTGGCGGCGATCCAATTGCCCGCGACATTGCAGTTCGCCACTGCTCTCGGCGTCCCACGGCACGGGCGCACCCGAATCGGGATCGACGACACGCATCTCAGCACCGAAGCTGATCCGTCCGACCATCGTGCGCAGCTCGGCCTGCTCGTCGACGGGCAACGTCGCCTCGTCGACGTCGAGCTGACACACCGCTGCGATCGGGCTGGTCTCGGTCATCCCCCACGCCTGCAGGATCGGGAGCCCGGTCTGCTCACGGTAGGCCTCGGACAATGCCTTCGGAACGGCTGAGCCACCACACGGAATCGCCCGCAGACTCGACGAATCTCGGCCCTTCAGTTCGGGGAGTACCTGCATCCAGATGGTGGGAACGCCGGCGGCGACAGTGACCCGCTCGTCGACGATCAGGTCGGCGAGCGCCTTGCCGGACAGATCAGGGCCGGGCATCACGAGCGAGGCGCCGGAAGCGACGCCGGCGTGCGCAAGGCCCCACGCATTGGCATGGAACATCGGAACCACCGGCAGGATCACGTCGGATTCGCGGGCCCCCAGCGAATCGACGGTCATCGCCCCGAACGTGTGCAGGAACGTGCTGCGATGGCTGTAGAGCACACCCTTCGGGTTGCCGGTCGTACCACTCGTGTAACACATGCTGGCGGCGCGATGCTCGTCGTCGACCGTGAACTCGACCGGATCGGCAGCCGCCAACAGCTCCTCGTAATCGAGCAACTCGTGACCGGCGAGGTCGGCAGGGATCTCGCCGGCGCCGTCGTCCATCAGCACGAGATGCCGAACACCCTCGAAGGTGGGCAGCAGCGGCGCCAACAGAGCCAGCAGCGACCGGTCGACGAAGATCACCTCGTCGTCGGCATGGTTGACGACGTAGGTCAGCTGATCGGGGAACAGACGAATGTTGAGCGTGTGCAGCACTCGGCCGGTGCAGGGTGCTGCGAAGTACAGCTCGAGGTGACGTGCCGTGTTCCAGGCAAAGGTTGCGACCCGGCCCGCTTCGCTGATGCCGAGCGTGTCGAGCACACCGCCCAACCGACGCGTCCGCTCGGCCCAGTCGGCATAGGTGGTTCGTTCCCGACCGCTGCCCGTCGCAGTGACGATCGTCTTGTGGCCGTGGTACTGCTCGGCACGATCGAACAGATGGGTGATCGTCAGCGGAACGTCCTGCATCAAGCCTTGCATGACGCCAGAACGTAGCCGCACCATTCGGGAACAGACCAGCCTGAGCGACTACCTTCGGTCCGTGGTCGGCCAGCGGGGTGCTCATCGGGCCGCGTTCGGGAATCGCACACTCGTCCGGTACACGGCGTCACACCTCCTGGCAATCAACGCCGAGTGGGCTGTCTTCATCGCCCTGCTGGTGTACGCCTACGACCGCAGCGGAGCACGCGCAACGGGGTTGGCGTCGATCGCGATGCTGCTTCCCTACGTGATCGTCGCGCCGTACGCCGGCCACCTGGCAGAACGACGGCGCCCGAACCGCGTGCGATTCGCCGGGCTCGCCGTCCAAACGGTCGGCTACTCACTCTCGGCAATCGCCGTGTATCAGGAGCTGCCGGTATGGATCGCCGTGCTCGGCGCCATGCCCGCCCTCGGAGCGATCACCACGTTGGGTCCGGCCGGCGCGGTGCTCCTGCCTGCGATGGTCCGCTCGTCACGCGAGTTGACGGTCGCCAACCTGTGGACCGGCTACGCAGAGAACGCAAGTGAGTTGCTCGGGCCGCTGATCGCCACGGTCCTGCTGGCCGTCGACGGCGCCCCGCTCGTCGTCGCCGGAAGCGCCCTGCTCGCCGCAGCGGCAACCGTGATCGCCTGGTTCGATCGTCTTACCGATCCTCCCTCGACCGGAGAGACCAGCGACGAAGGGCCGCTGCGCTCGTCGCTGACCGCTGCCAAGGCGCTGCGCCGCCGGTCGGGAGCGTTCGGGGTGCTGGCGGTGGCAGGCGGCCAGTTCTTCCTGGTCGGCGCGCTCGACCTCGTGATCGTCGTCGCAGCAGCGGGCGTGCTGGACATGGGCGAGACCGGCCCTGGTGTGCTGAGTACCGCCTTCGGCATCGGGGCGATCCTGAGCGTCGCATCATCGACCGTACTGAGCCGTCGGCAGCGACTGGCCGGGACGCTGGTGGCGTTGCTCGCAGTCGTGGCAGCGGCGTCCCTGCTGTTCGGTGCCACGATGACGATCGTCACCGCCATGATTGCCCTACCGCTGCTCGGACTCAGCCGGGCGTCGCTCGAACTGCTCGGCCGAATGATGCTGCAACGATCTGCGCCACCCAGCGAACTCGGCCAGGTCTTCGCCCTGCTGGAGGCAGCCGGCGGCGCAGCGCTGTTGGCCGGAGCTCTCGTCGGTCAGATCTTGATCGAGATCAGCGGCCCACAAGCGGCGATGCTGGGAATCGGTGGGTTCTTCGTGATGTTGCTGATCGCCACCGCAGCAGCCTTGCGGAACGCGGACGCCGAGGCCGACGTCCCGGTCGTTGCGATGAGCCTGTTCAGGCGTGATCCCGTGTTCGAATCATTGCCGGCAGTCGCGCTCGAGGTGGTGGCGAGATCGGCGACGGACGTGGCGATCGAGTCCGGGCAGGTCCTCATCCGCCAGAGTGAACCCGGCGACCGTTACTACGTCGTCGCCGATGGAACGCTCGAGATCTCGACCGACGGCGAGAGTGTCCGGGTCGTCGAGCGGGGCGGCGGATTCGGCGAGGTGGCGCTGCTGACTGCTGTCCCTCGCACGGCGACCGTCACCGCCGTCACCGACTGTTCGCTGCTGGCGGTCGATCGTGTTCCGTTCCTGCGGGCGGTCACCGGCCACGACGCATCCCGCCAGGCGGCCTGGGGCGCGGTGCATGCGATGGGCCACGGCCACCGCCTCCCCGACACCTGACTTGGGACCTGGCGATCCGGCCGGGGCGCCGACCGGCGATAGCGTCAGCACGATGACCGAGGCCGCTCACGTTCGCACCAGGCCTCCGTGGGCTCCGCTCACACTGATTGCGTTCGTGGGTCTCGTCGTGTGCACGAATATCGCCGGGGCGATCTGGGGTCGGCTGCTGGTGTCGAGCCCCGAGGCGTTGCTGGCGCTTTCGTCACGCAACCGCTATCTCGTTCTGGCGCTCGGTGCCGACGTCTCCACGTTCGTGTACTGGGTGGTCGGCGCACTCCGGATCGGGCTGGCGTTCGTCGTCTGTCACCTGATCGGGCGGGCCTACGCCGACGAGGCACTCGGCTGGTTCATCAAGTATCTCGGGGTCACCCCGGACGCGCTCGACCAGTTCAACCGCGGGTTCGCCAAGGCCGAATGGGTGATCATCCCGATCTTCGCCGGCAGCAATCTGGTGGCCGCCCTGAGTGGCGTGCATCGCACCCCGTGGCGACGGATGATGGGGTTGCTCACGGCCGGCATCTTGGCCAGATTGGCCCTGATCTGGTGGCTCGCCCAGGTCTTCGAGGAGGAACTCGCCGATTTTGTGGGTTGGTTGCAGAAGTACTCGTGGTGGGCGGTCGGCATCTCGGTCGTGCTCGTACTGCTGGTCAACGTCCGCAACTTCCGCGGCAGCGCCCCGACCTGACACTCCATCCGGCTGTAGCCGAGTTCGGAGCCGCCGACAGAACTGCCGGCACCACGATCATCGCCCTGATGGCACACCTGTGGTCGGTGGTCTCAATCTCTACCTCACGTCGAACCTGTCCGTGCATCACAGTGCGCTCGGCGCCGGTGACACCAGGGTGTCAGATCCCCAGGTACGAATCGAGACCGACCGTGATACCAGGGTGGTCGGCGATCCGCTTGCATGCCAGGACCACGCCGGGCATGAAGCTCTCCCGGTCGTAGCTGTCCTGGCGGATCGTGAGCGACTGCCCGAGCGCTCCGAGGATCACGTCCTGATGGGCGATCATCCCGTGCATCCGAACCGCATGCAGATGAATCCCGGTCGGGCCGACGCCACCGCGCGCCCCGGGGTAGACCTCGTGCCGGGTCGGGTCCGGCGCCCACGGCACGTCTCCCCGAGCGGCGGCCATACGGTCAGCGGTGGTGACCGCGGTACCTGACGGTGCGTCGATCTTGCGATCGTGGTGGTATTCGATGATCTCTGCCGTATCGAAGTAGGGCGCAGCCAGCTCGGCGAAACGCATCATCAACACCGCAGAGATCGCGAAGTTCGGTGCCAACAGGCAGTGAGCCGGGCCGTCACCGAACGCAGATCGCAGGGCAGCGAGGTCGTCACCGTCGAGGCCGGTGGTGCCGACCACGGCGTGGATGCCGTGCATCGCCATCCACGGCAGCGAGACCCGCGCCGCTTCGGCCACGGTGAAGTCGACCACGACGTCACACTCGGCCTCCGCAAAAGCGCGTAACTCACCGGAGATCTGGACACCGTGGATCGACGCCGCCGAGGACGGCACGTCGACGGCAGCGACGAACTCGAGTTCGGGGTCGACGTGCACGGCGTTGCACACCGACGTACCCATCCGACCGCCGGCACCGTTGACACCCACCCGAATCGCGTCGCTCACGTCATCGACCGTAGTCGTACCGACCGGAACCGAGGAAGAATCGACTCACCGTCCATCCGGCCCTGGCCCGGAACGATCCCGTTCGATCTCGCCTCGCTCGTACCGGTAACCGAGCAGCGCCCCGACCGCTCCGATCAGCACAATCAGCCACCATGCGGAACTCAAGATCAATGCGGCGACCGCCCCGATCAGCGCGCCGGCGATGGCACCGATCCGCAGACCGGTCAACGCGTCGTAGGGCTGTCTGCCTGGCGGCAGGTCTCGGGGCCGACGGGTATCCATCGCAACTTCATCATGCGACGTTGCGGCAGTGTCGGCCAGTGCTGAACGTCCCGAGCACTCAGGACGGACCGAGCGACACCGTCACCGGTGTGCCCGCCCCATACACACGCCCGATCACGCGTTGCATGTCGTCGTGCGTCACCGCTGACCAGCGATCTATCTGTGATTCCACGCTGCGCACCTCACCACGCAGGGTGAGCTGACCGCCGAGCCGCGACATGCGAGCGCCGGAGTCCTCGAGGCCCATCTCGTACGAACCTGCCAGGTACCCCTTGGCGATGTCGAGTTCGTCGTCGGTGACACCATCGGCAAGCAGCCGTTCGATCTCACGTGCCACCAGCGTTCTCACCTCTCCGGCGTGATGCGGGAGCGTGCCGGCGTACACCGACCATGCACCGGCGTCGGCGAAGGTGGCGGCCGCCGAGAACACGGAGTAGGCAAGCCCGCGCCGTTCCCTGATCTCGTCGAACAGCCGACTCGAGAGCCCACCACCGAGCACGTGGTTGACGATGTCGAGCGCCTCGCGATCGGCGTCACCCCGTGACAGCGATCGCCCACCCATCATCAGGTGGACCTGTTCGGTGTCATCGTGGATGGTGATCTCGCCGGCGTCGGATGTCGCGAAGTCGTCGGGCGCCAGACGCTCCACCCGGCCGTCACCGACCGGCATCGGATCGAACCACTTGGTGACGTGATCGATGACCTCGTCGACGTCGACGGCACCGGCGATCGAGACCACCGTGTTCTGGGTGCGGTAGTGATCGTCGAAGAACGATCGCAGATCATCGGGGGTCAGCTTCGTGACGGTGTCGCGATCACCGGCAGTGTCGCGGCCCAGCGGGTGCGGGCCGAACACAGCGCCACCGAACGCTCGATGGACGACGTCCTCGGGGCTGTCGTCGTCCATCGCCATCTCTTCCAGAATCACCTGACGCTCGCTGTCGACATCGGCATCACGCAGTGCGGGCGAGGTCAGGACGTCACCGAGCAGCTCGATCCCGGTCGCCGCGAATCGGGCTGGAACCCGGCAGTAGTAGGCGGTGTATTCCTTGGACGTGACGGCATTGATGTCGCCACCCACGCGATCGACGGTCTGGGAGATCTCGATCGCGGAACGGCTGTGGGTGCCCTTGAACAGGACGTGTTCGAGGAAGTGACTCATCCCAGCCTGATGATCCGGCTCGTCGCGAGCACCGACACCGACCCACACGCCGATCGCCGCTGTTCGCGTCGACACCATCGGCTCGACGGCAACGGTGAGACCGGACGGAAGCTGGACGATGTGCTCGCTCATGTGAGACGCCCAGTCAATCGGGCAAATCCGATCGAAGCACGTCGCGGTCGACCCACGCCAGGCGGCCCATGCCGACGCCCCCACCCGGCGAACCGGATGGGGGCGTCGAACCGAACGAATCGGGGAACTGTGTCGCCGGACTCAGCGGTGGCGGCGACGACCACCGCGATCACCGCGGTCGTCGGGGCGACGCTCACCAGCCGGGCCGAGATCGCCCAGCTCGCCGGCGAGCTCGGCGTCGAAGTTCTCCTCGAACGACACCGTCTCGACTGCGGGACCGCTGTCGCGCCGGGGCGCCGAGGCGGGGGCCGACGAGCGACCACCCTCGTTCGAAGCCGGAGCAGCCGCACCATCGGACTCGGGCAGATCGCCGGCCGGAACCAGGCTGACCTTGCCGCGGTCGTCGATCTCCTCGACCTTGACCTCGATCTCCTGACCGAGTTCGAGCACATCTTCGACCGAGTTGATCCGCTTGCCGCGGCCCAGCTTGGAGATGTGCACGAGACCGTCGCGACCCGGAAGGATGTTGACGAACGCACCGAACTTGGTGATGTTCACGACGCGGCCCATGTAGACCTTGCCGATCTCGGCCTTGGGCGGGTCGACGATCGCCATGATGGCGGCCATCGCCTCTTCCATTCGCCACGCCTCGACGGCGCCGATCGTGACGAAGCCCTGGGCTCCGTCGTCGTCGACGCTGATGTCGGCGCCGGTCTCCTGCTGGATCGTGTTGATGACCTTGCCCTTGGGCCCGATGACCTCGCCGATCTTGTCCATTGCGATGGTGATCGTCTTGATCTTCGGTGCCGTCTCGGCAACCTCGGAGCGCGACTCTGGGATCGCCGCATTCATCACTTCGAGGATCTCGAGGCGAGCGACCTTGGCCTGGGCCAGCGCTGCGGTCAACACGTCGGCGGGGATACCGTCGATCTTGGTGTCGAGCTGCAACGCCGTGATGGCATCAGCGGTACCGGCGACCTTGAAGTCCATGTCACCGAAGGCATCCTCGGCACCGAGGATGTCGGTGAGGGTGATGTAGTCGTCGCCATCCTTGATGAGGCCCATCGCGATGCCTGCGACGGCACCACGGGTGGGGACGCCGGCGTCCATCAGCGACAGGCTGCTCGAGCACACCGACGCCATCGACGTCGAACCGTTCGACGACATGACCTCGGAGACCAGACGCAGCGTGTAGGCGAAGTCTTCCTGGCTGGGAACAACCGGCAGGACCGCACGGGCGGCGAGCGCACCGTGGCCGATCTCGCGGCGCTTGGGGGAACCGACACGGCCGGTCTCGCCATTCGACCACGGCGGCATGTTGTAGTGGTGCAGGTAGCGCTTGGTGTCGTACGGCGACAGCGAGTCGATCATCTGGTTCATGCGAGGCATGGCCATGGTGAGCACGTTCATCACCTGGGTCTCACCGCGCTGGAACAACGCCGAGCCGTGAGCGGTCGGCAACACGCCGACTTCGGCCGATACGTGGCGCAGATCGCCGGGGCCGCGGCCGTCCATGCGGACGCCCTCGTCGATGACGCGCTGGCGCACCTTCTGCTTGGTCAGCGAACGCACCGCCTCCTTGACAGCCTTGTCCTGGCCCTCGAAGTCGGCGTCGGCACCACACAGCGCTGCGAGCGCCTTGTCGGTGGCGGCGTCGGTGGCGACATTGCGCTCGTGCTTGTCGCCGATCTTGACGGCGGCGGCGATGTCATCGGCGACGACACCCTCGACCGCCGCGAACACCTCGGGGCTGTAGTCGAGCACCGGTTCGAACTTGAGCGGCTCGATCGGGCCGTGGGTGGCGATCACACTGGCTGTCAGCTGACGCTGCAGCGCGATCGACTCCTTGATCCACACCTTGCACGCCTCGAGCCCGCCGGCCAGAACGGCCTCGTCGACCTTCGGGGCGCCGTCTTCGTAGTAGTAGAAGCTCTTCTCGGTACCACCGGCCTCGACCATCATCACGGCGACGTCGCCGTCGGCGAGCTCACGGCCGGCGACGACGAGGTCGAATGTACCCGCCTCGGTCTCTTCGTAGGTCGGGTGTGGGATCCACTCACCGTCGGTGGAGTACGCCATACGAATCGAGCCGAGCGGCCCGTCGAACGGGATACCCGAGATCATCAGCGCAGCCGAAGCAGCGTTGATCGACAACACATCGTGCGGGTTCGACTGGTCGGCGCCGATCACGGTGGTGACGATCTGTGTCTCGTTGCGGAAACCCTCGGCGAACGAAGGCCGCAGCGGCCGGTCGGTGAGGCGACAGGTGAGGATCGCGTCCTCGGTCGGACGCCCCTCACGACGGAAGAACGATCCGGGGATCTTGCCGGCCGCATAGGCCCGCTCCTCGACGTCGACCGTGAGCGGGAAGAAATCCATACCCGGACGAAGGTGCTTGGACGCATTGGCCGTGGTGAGCACGGTCGTGCCACCGATGGATGCCACGACGGCACCCTGACTCTGGGGCGCAAAACGGCCCGTCTCAAATGTGAGCGTCTTCTCAGTCCCTGAAACGGGACCCGAGACGCGAATGGGGTCAGCCACGAATGGCTCCTTTCAGGCGACGGCACACTGCCATCGCCACTGTTGGAGCAACCTGGCCGGTTCCCAGTTGGCAAGCCCGCCAGCCCTCACATCAGGTGCTGCGGAATCGGCAACCGGCAACCAACACATGGTCGCTCGTTGATTCAGAAGTGCGGACCTTCCGCACTCCAGTGGCACAGGCTACCGGCGCCAACCACCGATCGGTAGGACTCCGATCGGCTCGGCCGCCACGTACCCCAATCATGGGAACGTTCGCACGCACGTTCTGCGAGCTGGCGCGTCACGGACACGGGATCTGCTGACCGACGTCAACGGGACGATGCGGGCAGACTGGATCGATGGTGACCGACGATTGCGTGCGATCCGGCGGCGACCACACGGGTGTCGATGCCACCGTGCCGGCCGGTTTGCTGTTGACGATCGTTTCGCTGGTCTGGCTCGTCCTGACGTCGATCGTGGTTGCCGACCTCGTCATCTCCAACGTCGGGGCCGTGTGGTCGGGCAACCTGTTCACCGATCCGGAGGGGGATGCTCGCCGCGGTCTGTTCTTGGCCGTCGTGGTGCTCGCGATCGAGGTCGGCACGCTCGTGATCTCGGTCGCAGTGGTGTTGCGGCGGTGGTGGAGCCGCTGGGTCGCGTTGGCCGTGAGCTGCGGGTTCGCTGCCCTGACGGCCTACTGGCTGACCGAATGGCCGGCGTTACTGCTGTTCGCCAACCTGGCGATCCTTGTCTCGGCAGCGGTGCTGCTGACGGGAACGCTGATCTCACACCGGGGCGAACCGGTCTTTCTGTGGGGTGAACGGGCTACGTCAGCGCCTATCAGCGGCGCAGGCCGAGTTCGGCGATGAGGGCGCGGTAGCGCTCGACATCGATGCCGCGAAGGTAATCGAGCATGCGGCGACGACGGCCGACGAGCATCAACAGGCCGCGACGGCCGTGGTGATCCTTGGCGTGCTCTTTGAGGTGCTCGGTGAGATGCAGGATGCGGTCGGTGAGGAGTGCGATCTGCACTTCGGGCGAGCCGGTGTCGTTCTCGGACTGACCGTGCTTGGCAACGAGGTCTGTTTTTGGCGTGAGCGCCATGGTGGTGTGCCTTCCGAATTGGAGGTCGCGTCGATCCGGGTGGATCGTTCGCATCACGCCAGAGCCGAGCCGTGTCGACACAGCCCCAACGGACCAGACAAGGTTAGGGCCAGCGGAGCGCCACTCACAACCGATACAGTCCCGCGCCGTGAGTTTCGGGCACGATCGTGGCATCACAGCCGAAGGTGTATCGAAGCGTTTCGGCTCGGTCGAAGCGCTGTCCCCCGTCGATCTCACGGTCGCCCACGGCGAGGTCGTCACCCTGCTCGGCCCGAGCGGCTGCGGCAAGACGACGCTGTTGCGGATGATCGCCGGGCTCGAGCCGATCAGCTCGGGCAGGATCCTGATCGACGGCGATCTGCCCGAGTCGGCGCGCCAACACAAGCGGTTCGGCTTGATTCCCCAGTCGCCGGCACTGCTGCCGTGGAGGACGGTCGAGGCGAACGCGCGGCTGTTGCAGGACATCAACGTCGACGCCAACCCGACGTCGCTCCCGGATGTGACCGAACTGCTCGACCGGGTCGGCCTCACCGACTTTCGCAACGCCTACCCACACGAGCTCTCCGGGGGCATGCAACAACGCGTCGGGCTGGTGCGGGCGTTCGCGCTCGGGGCGCCGTACCTGCTGATGGACGAGCCGTTCGCCGCCCTCGATGAGATCACGCGGGCGGACATGCGGCACCTACTGGCAACGCTGCGGGAGCCGACCAACACAGGTGTCCTGTTCGTCACCCACTCGCTCGCCGAGGCGGTCTTCCTGTCCGACCGCGTCGCCGTGCTGTCGTCACGACCCGGGCGCGTGGTCGGAATCGTCGATGTCGACCTTCCGCATCCACGTGTTCCCGAAATCGAGGACGATGCGGCGTTCTTCACGATCGAGACAGAGCTGCGCCGCCTCCTGCACCACGGAGCGGGGCGATGATCGATCGGCTTCGCGACAGCGCCGCCTTCTGGGCGACGATCGGCACCATCGCCCTGCTCGGCTTCTGGGAGGCGTTCGTGCGGCTTCGCGACGTGCGCAAGTTCGTGCTGCTGCCGCCCAGCGAGATCGGGTCGACGTTCCTCGACAACCCCGGCTTCTACCTCGACAACATCTGGGTGACCGCCCGTCACCTCGTGATCGGACTGGTGATTGCGCTGGTGATATCTCTGGCGTTCGGGGCGGCGCTGGCGGCCGTTCGTCCACTCGAACATGCCAGTCAACCGCTGCTGGTGCTGATCCTCGTCACCCCGTGGGTCGCCTACATCAGCTCGATCGTGTTGTGGCTCGGCCGCGGCACGCCGGCGATCCTCTTCCTCGTGTCGTTCGTCACGGTCCCGGCCTTCGTGTACGCAACGGTGGGCGGCATGCGCAGTGCCGATCCGGCAGCACGCGAGTTGTTCGCCTCGATCCATGCCTCGCGGTGGGAGGTGCTGTGGCGGCTTCGCCTGCCCTCAGCACTCCCCTCGCTGTTCACTGCGGCCCGCTTCAATGTCGGACTCGGGCTGGCAGCCGCATACTTCGCCGAAGGCGCTGCACTCAGCAGCGATGGCCTGGGCGAGGCCGGGCGTCGCGCCGTCGCGTTCAACGAAGGCAGCATCTTGTGGACCACGATCCTGTGCACGGCAGCGCTCGGGATCCTCGGCCAGGTCGCTGTGTTGATACTCGAGCGCTCACTGCTGCACTGGCACGTGTCTCAACGCCGCACGGCGCGGTGAAGCGGCGACGCACTCGGTAGGCTCGACGCACACGACGAACACGGGTGACGCGCCGACCCCTTGCAACGGTGACCGCCCGTCGTGTGCTGGCCAGAACCGATCGACAACGAATCACTCCCCGGAGGACTCCACGATGCCGCGCCAGCGTTCGCTCGCCGCCATACTGACCGCCATTGCTCTGCTCGCCGCGTCGTGCGCAGGCGACGAGACGACGAGCGACACGTCGACCACCCTCACGCCTGTCACGGACGACTCGTCGACCCCGGCCACGTCGGCGCCGACGGTGACCACTGCCGTCGACGAGCCGTCGCTCGACGTCGTGTCGGGCGAAGCGTTCCCGACCGCGCGTTGCGAGGCGAATCAGGCCGCCGGCACGATCAGCTACCTGACCGGATTCGACTTCGCTGCGACGGCATCGATCATCGAAGTGCTGGTCGCCGACCACAACGGTTACTACGACGAGTTGTGCCTCGATGTCGACATTGCGGCATCGTTCTCGACCGCCAACTACCCACTGGTCGCCAGCAACGACGCCCAGTTCTCATCATCGGGTTCGTTCAGTGAACTCGCCAGCTTTTCGGCCGTCAACGAAGCGGATCTGGTCGCCGTCGCCGTCGAAGGTCGCGTGGCGATCGACAGCCTGATGGTCAAGCCAGAGTTCGACAGCCTCGAACAACTGGCCGGCACCACGATCGGCGTCAAGGGCAAGCTGCCTCCCAGCATCGCTGCCATGCTCGCTCAACTCGGCCTCGTCGAAGGCACCGACTTCGAGACGCTGCTGCTCGAGGGCTTCAACCCGATCGCCCATTGGGAAGTGGAAGGAATCTCCGCTGTGCCCGGCTGGAAGAGCAATGAGCCGGGCACCCTCGAGCGGGCCGGGATCGACTTCGACCTGTACGACCCGGCCGACTTCGGTATCCCAGGCTCGTTCGGCCTGGTCTACACGAACCGGCAGTTCCTGACCGAGCACCCGACGGCGGCCGAAGACTTCATGCGAGCCACGATGCGCGGTCTCGCCGTTGCGATCGCCGATCCGGCTGCCGCCGCCACGATCGCCGTCGATCTGATCAATGGCAACGGCAACCCGAACTTCCTGTCACCTGAGGGCGAGGCCTTCCGCTGGACCACCGACGCCCAGCTGATCACCGACACCACGCCGTCCGACAGCCATCCGGGCGTTCCGGATCCGGCCGCACTCGCCGCCGAGATCGCTGCGTACGACGCCGTCGGGGTCTACTCCGAGGCCGGAGCTCCGTCGATCGAGGGGCGCTTCGATCCCGGCCTGGTCGCCGGGCTGTACGCCGCAGACGGAACCGTCATCTGGCCCGGCTGAGGCCGGACGCGCAGTCGACAAACTCATATAGGGTCGCTTGGATGGAGCTACGTGAGGTCATCCGTTCGGCCGGTGCAGTACGGGTTTTCACCGAGCAGCGGGTATCCGATGGCGTGATTGCCGAACTCCTCGACGATGCGCGCTTTGCACCGTCGGGCGGCAATCGCCAACCGTGGCGAGTTGCCGTCGTCGGCGATCTCGCGACTCGGCGCTCGCTGGCTGACCTGATGCAGCCGGTGTGGGATGAGTACCGGGCGAGCCAGCGCGACGGGGTGGTGCCCTTCAATTCGGTGGAATACACCACACCGAGCAACATCGTGCACGCACCCAATCCGCTGCTCGACGAGATCGAGTCGATTCCGGTCGTGCTGGCGATCGCAGCGGATCTCGGCAAGATCGTCGCCACGGACCACGACCTCGATCGGGCTGCGATCGTACCGGGCGCCTCGATCTATCCGTTCTGCTGGAGCATCATGCTCGCTGCACGAAATCGGGGTCTGGGCGGCGTGATGACCACGTTCTTGTCACGCCACGAATCCGAGGCAGCGAGCATCCTGCACCTTCCAGAACATCATGCGCTGGCAGCCGTGCTGTTCCTCGGGCATCCCGTGCATCAGCCCACGAAGCTGCGTCGACAGCCGGTCGACTCGTTCGCGACCATCGACACGTTCGACGGTCCTCACCTCGGTTGAGCGCCGACCCATTCGAGCATGGCCGGTCGGGCCGGTCGGGCGGGCGCTCAGCAGTCGGCGGGTTCGCTGACGCGCTCGTTCACGAACGATTCGAGCTGATCGATGCCCTGCTTCGATTCGAACCGCAGGTGAGTCCAGGAGAAGCTGCGATCGCCGGCCCAGGCCTGCGCCAGCCGCCACACCGCCACCGCGCCCAGCACCAGCAGCGCCGCCGCGGCTGCATCGATCCACCAATGGTTCGCCGTGGCGATGATCGAGAGCGACATCAAGGCTGGATGGATCAACACCAGCCAGCGCCAGTGCGACTTGAGCACGGAGACCACCGCCATCGCCTCGATCATCGCCCACCCGAAGTGCAGGGAAGGCATCGCAGCGATCTGGTTTGCAGCGCCGTCGACGGCATTGGCCGGGTAGATGCTGGGTCCGAACTCGCGCATGGTGTCGACGAAACCGGTCATCATGCGAGGAGGAGCGAGTGGGAAGACCAGATGGATGATCAGCGCCGCAAACGTGACGAACGCCATCAGGTTTCGGATCCCTTGATACCGGTCCTGATGACGCAGGTAGAGCCACAACAGCAGACCAACGGCGGCCGGGAAGTGGAACCAGACGTAGTAGTGGTTGAGGAGCTTGATGAACGTCGGGTGATCGAGCAGGAACTGCTGCAGGTTGTCTTCGAACGGAAGCCCGAGCCACTCCTCGAAGCGCACGATTTCGCGGGCATTCGAGAACGCCGCTCTCAAGTCGGTCTTGTTGACCGCTCGGATCGTGCGGTAGATGAACCACAGCGAGCCTGCGAGCAGTATCTCGAACAGGAGTCGGGCTCCGTATCGTCCCCGCCACCAGGACGCGAACGGACCCACAGCGCGCACTTCCCCCAGTTGACACCGCGGTACCCATGACCTTCTCCTCTACCACACAGTAACCCTGTAACGTCATCGACATGAAGGGATTTCGATCGAAATCTTTCGCCGGTCGGACGGTTGTCACAGGAGGACCAGTGGGCGACGCCGTTATCGGTCCGATCGAGTCTCGCCCACGAGCCCGTTCGGCGCGGCGGTGAACATGACACTCTTGACCACGTTTCTCGACGTACTTCCGCTCGGTCCTGATCCGCAAGGCCGTCGGGCTCACGGCCGGGCAATTGGCGACCACGGTCGGACGCTCGACGCTCACCGTCGGCGGGTTGGTGAAGCACATGGCCTTCGTCGAAGACCATTGGTTCCAGCACGTGCTACTCGGCAACGAGTACCCCGAACCGTGGTGCTCGGCCGATTGGGACACATCTCCGGACTGGGAGTTCGACACTGCCCCAGATGATCCACCTGCCACACTGCTGGCCCAGTTCGACGGATCGATCTCACGCAGCCGCGTCGCCATCGCCTCGGTGACAGATCTCGACACGGTCGCCGTACGTCCGTCGCACGGTCAGCCGACCAATCTGCGGTGGATCCTGGTGCACATGATCGAGGAATATGCCCGCCATTGCGGGCACGCAGACCTGATCCGAGAATCGATCGACGGCGCCGTCGGCGACTGAACCGACCAGCCGACGCGAGGTGTCAGTCGCTCCCTGGGCGGCGCTCGGTTTCCTTCTCCGGATCACCTTTGTAGCCGTGCGGATACGTGAGCGCCAGCTCCTCCGGCGAGGGATCGTGATGCCGGCGAGCCTCCGGTGGGAGCAGCTTCGTGATCGCCTTCATGATCCGCTTGGTGTCGGCGTCGAGGCTCTTGTGCTTGAGCTCGACCGGTTTGCCGACGACCGCCGTGACGAGCGGCGGGTCGGTGACATTGAGCACGTTCGGCACCGCGCCGAGCGCGGCCACACCTGCTCGGTACCCCACAGACCGACCGGAACCACGGTCGCTCCGGTCATCTCAGCGAGGCGAGCGGCGCCCCAGCGGCCTTTCAGCTCGGGATCGAAGAAGGCAGGCCCACGCGGAATCGTGCCTTCCGGCATGATGGCGATCATCTCGCCGCCGCGCAGCGCCGCCGCAGCAGACTCGAGCGGCTCGTCGGAACCGGTACCGCGATCGACCCGGATCCCGCCCATCGCCTTTGCCAACGTACCGAACAACGGGACGTCGAACACCTCCTTCTTACCGAGGAATCGAATCGTGCGATCGGTCTTGGCGACCACCAACGCCATGACTGTCGAATCGAAATACGACCGGTGATTGGCGACCAGGATGACAGCCCCTTTGGCGGGGATGTTCTCAGTGCCGCGGATGTCGAAGTCGGCGTATGGCAGCATCGACGGACGCGAGAAGGCCATCGCCACCTTCTGCAGCTCGAGACCGATCCCCGGCACCTTCTTGACGCCCGGCGACACGTCGAGGTTCTGAACCGGCCATCCGCGAGCCACTGCCATGATCCGCATCCGGGGATCCGGGTTGACGACGACAGCGTGGCCGACCGCCGCCAGCAAGGGCGTGTCGTACACGCTGTCGGAGTAGGCGTAGCTCTGGCGCAGGTCGATGTCGTGTTTCGCGCGCCCACGAGCGAACCGCCTCGAGCTTGCCGGCCGACCACACGAACGGGCCGGCCAACGAGCCGTCGTACGTGTCGCCATCGGGCTCGACGCCGTAGCGCGTCGCCACCACCCCGTCGAGGCCCAGCCGATCGGCGAACGGCTTGACGAGATCGTAGGGCGAGGTCGTGGCGAGCACGATCGGCCGACCGGCCACGCGATGGCCCTCGAACACACCGTCGGCGAACGGCTGCACCATGTCGACCAGCTGATCGGCGACTGCGTCGGCGGCGGCTCGAACGGCCGATTGCGAACGCCCTTTGGCGAACGTGACGGCCTGGCGGGCGAGCGCCATCGACGGCAGCGTTTCGCCGATGGTGTTGAACAGGTTGAAGATGTACTTCTCGCCGGGAATCGTTCGTGACACCAGCCCGGCAGCCCGCATCGCTTCGGAGAACACCTCACCGCTGGCACCACGCAGCAACGTTCGGTCGAGGTCGAAGAACGCGGCGCCGACAGGCTGCCCGTTCGGTGATGACTCAGTGCTGTTTCCCACGGATGCAGCCTAGGCGCGGCGCGGGCGACGAGGTTCATGGAGCACTCCCGAAAACGGGAAACGCCCCGATGGGGGATCGGGGCGTCTCAACCTAGAAATCCCTTCGGTGGGGGCCGAGTTGTGGGATCTCCTACCGAGCGGAACATGGGGGGTGTTCTCGCGTCGTTCTGTTTGTGAAAGTATGCACGTGTGTACGTACATCTGGCAACTAGAACTCTTCGATAGGCCGTATCGGTTTTTGCGATAGGTTGTCTGGATGGATGTCCGCCAGCTCGCAGCGATCGTCGCCGTCGCAGATCACGGCACGTTCTCGGCGGCCGCGAGAGCGCTCTACACCGTGCAATCCAACGTGTCGGGCCACGTCGCCAAGCTTGAACGCGAGCTCGGCGTCGTGCTCGTCGACCGGTCCAACGGAGTGCTCACCGAGGAGGGCGTCCGGGTCGTCGAACGGGCACGACGTGTCTTGCACGAGATCGACGACATCGCCGCTGACATCGCCTCGCTCGACGAAGACGTGTCGGGCGACGCCCGGATCGGTGTGATCGGCACGACCGCCAGGTGGTTGATGCCCCAGCTGCTCAGCGCCGTCGGCCGCCAGCACCCACGAGTGCACGCGATCGTCAGCGAGGGCAGCACCACCACGATCGTGCCCGGGGTGTTGTCCGGGCAGCTGAACGCCGCCATCATCCACCTCCCGATCGACGATCCCGAGCTCGTCGTCGAGCCACTGTTCGCCGAGGACCTGCTGCTCCTCGTGCACAGCGACCATCCGTTGGCCGACCGAACTCAGATGTCATTGACCGAGCTCGCCGATGTGCCGCTCCTCCTCCCGCCCAAGGGAGCAGCGCTGCGGCGGGTCCTCGATCGTGCGGCCGGCAGCGTCGATGTCACCCTCCGGGCCCAGGCCGAGATCGACGGCGTGCGGTTGCTGGCATCACTCGCTTTCGACAACTTCGGCGCCGCCATCGTGCCCGCTACGGCAGCACCCAAACAGCTCGACGGCGACTTCTGCCGGATTCTGGTGCCCGAACTCCCGCGTCGGGTCGTCGCCTGGGTTCGACGCCGTCGGCCGGCCCCGAGCGCAGCGACCACCGCGGTCGCCGCAATTCTCACCGAGGTCGTCGCCCTCCATGCCAAGCATCAGCCCGGCGTGCATCTCGAGTCGGAGGGTTCCCCGCTCAGCAGCGCTCAATAGCCGCCCCGGCGTGGTGACTCGAATGTGACCGCCGAGGCGATTCGCGCACTCCCGCCACGGCACGGCACTAGTGTCCGCTGCGATGTCGCTCGACGAACTCGGTCTCGTTGCCCAGGTGCCCGGGCCGATCTCCGCTCGTGTTCGCGTCCTCGGTGGCCGTCGTGTGTCATGGCTCGAGTTCGACAACGTCGAACCGGCTGCACCGCTGACACAGCTCATGACCTTCACGATGGAGACGGCGGCCAGAACCGCCCTCGACGAGCGGATCCCGCTGGTGTTCGTGATCAACAGCGCCGGCGCCGACATCGGTGAGGGCATCGCAGCGCTCGACGGCTGGGGTCGTGTCGCTCGCGCCCTGACCCGGTGCTCGGGTACCGTGCCGACCTTCGCGATCGTCGACGGCCCAGCTGTCTCCGGCCCGGCCCTCCTGCTCGGGTTGATGGACTTCACGATCATGACCGAGAACGGCTACGCGTTCGTCAACGGCCCGGTCATGGTGCGCCAGTTCACCGGCATCGACATCAGCAAGGACGAGCTCGGCAATGCCGCCAGCCTCGAGCGCAACGCCGGCCTGCCGATCGCCGTCGTGGCCGATCGGGCCGCCGGGGAAGAGCTCGTCGAGGAAGTGTTGAGCTACCTTCCCGACCACGTCGACGGACCACCGCCCGTTTGGCCCTCGACCGACCCGGTCGACCGCCAGTGCCCCGAGGCCGGCGAGCTGATCCCGGAATCGTCGACCGGTAGCTACGACGTCCGCAGCGTTGCGGCGGCGATCGTCGACGCCGACTCGTTGCTCGAGCTGCGAGGCCGCTGGGCCGGCAACGTGGTGACCGCGTTCGCCACGATCGCCGGTCGTCCGGTCGGCGTCGTCGCCAACCAGCCGATGAACCTGGCGGGCACACTCGACATCCCAGGATCCCAGAAGGCCGCCCGGTTCGTCGTCTTCTGCGACGCTTTCAATCTTCCGATCCTGACCCTCGTCGACACACCCGGCTTCTACCCGGGCAAGGATCTCGAGTGGCGCGGCATGATCCGCCACGGCGCCCAGCTCGTCTACGCCTACGGGCAGGCGACCGTGCCGCGGATCTGCGTGATCCTGCGCAAGAGCTACGGCGGCGCGTTCATCGTGATGGATTCCAAAACGATGGGCAACGACGTGTGCCTGGCTTGGCCGTGGGCCGAGTTGGCGGTGATGGGTGCCGGTCAGGCGGCGGCGATCCTGCAGCGACGTGCCACCGACGAAGAGCGCGCCGGCGTTCGAGGCGGACTACGCCGAGCGCTTGTTGAACCCGTACGTCGCCGCCGAACGTGGCTACGTCGACGCGGTCATCGACCCGGCCGATACCCGCCGCGAGGTCGCAGCAGCCTTGACGATGCTCGAGAACAAGCGCGAGCGAATGCCCCATCGCAAGCACGGCAACACGCCGCTCTGAGCTGCGCACCGAACTACCGTCCGCGTGCCACGCACCTGGCCCGACACGTCGGTCGTCCGCGTTGAAGCCTGGCGGCGCCCGAGGGGTACATTGGCCGGAGGGGAGCAAGCCCCTGCCCCACCCGCTGCGACACGAAGGAAGCCACGTGCCCGACACCATCACCATCACCGACGACCGCACCGGCAAGACGGTCACCGTTCCGATCGAGGGCGGCGTGTTTCCGTCGAGCGCAATTCGTGAACTCGACCCCACCCTGTTCATGTACGACCCGGCCTTCATGTCGACTGCGTCGTGCAAGTCGGAGATCACCTATCTCGACGGTGGCGCCGGCATCCTTCGCTATCGCGGCT
>CAVRNX010000041.1:0-13412 GCA_963722635.1 uncultured Acidimicrobiaceae bacterium | reverse complement strand
GCGAATGCCGACTCGTCGACCTGGCCGTCGTCTGCTGCATCTTCGGTGACTTGCGTCTCCGGATTGGCGGGTGGGGTGGCTGTCGCGATGTAGGTCATCAACGGGTCGATGCTCGCTCGCCACGACAGGGCCTTGTAGTAGGCCGCCAGGTCGTACTCGTCGATCGGGCGCACCCAAGGTTGACCGGCGCAGTAGCCGGGTACGTTGCGAGGCCCGACGTCGGCGAGATAGCGGTTGTAACCGGCGGCATAGCCGCGCACGGTGGCCTGCATGTCGGTGGCGGCCGTGTCGAAGTCGGCGGCGGCGCGGTCGTACAGCTCCATCGCCCGGTACACGAGGTCCTGGTCGAGCCATTTGTCGTTGTTGCCGCGTCCGAAGAAGCTGGATGCCTCGCCGACGCGACTGCACCACGATGTCGGCGATCGAGCAGAGGTGATCCTCGGCGATCGCGTAGCCGTATCCGAAGCCGAGGCTGCCCATGTCGTCGGCCGTGATGTGCGGCACGTTGTTGCCGGTGCGGCTGATCTCGGCCAGGTAGATGAACTCAGGTGCTGCTGGATCCGTGGCCGCCGCCGCCGGTTGCGTCGTCTGTGGAGGAGGCTCGGTGGTACTCGGCGCCGGTTGCTCGGCGGTGGACGAGGTCGGGACCGTGGTGCTCGACGAGTCGTCACCGCCTCCGGAACAGGCGGCCAGCACCAGTGCGGCCACCAACCCGACCATGAGTTTCCGTCGCGCCATGCCCAGACCGTAGGCGCTCGACCGGGTCGACCTTCATGTCGAAGGGCCGCTCGGATTCAGGCCGGTTCGATCTGAACCAGGGTGTCGCTGTAGGCGACGCCGCCACCCCACTCGGTGAGCGTGTCGTTGGTGAGGCTGTTGGCGACCTTGCCGTCGGGATGGTGCTTGCGCCACCAACCCCACGGGATAGAGGCCAATCCCGGCCGCAGACGCTCGGTGATCTTGACCGGCAGTTCGAGGCTGGCGCGGTCGTTGAACACCTCGCCCGGGCGCCCTCGGTCAATCCGCGTGCGGACGGCGTCGGCGGCGTCGAGCTCGACGAACGGACCACCCTCGGCAGGCCCGTGCTTCGGCAGGTCCGAGTAGCCGGAGTTGAGGAAGCGGGTGTGGTGTTTGGGTGTCATCAGCTGCAGCGGGAAACGATCGGCGTTCGGCCCCTGCGGCCCTTCCCGAGGTGGCACGAACGTCGGCAGGCGCGGCTGACCCATCTGCTCGAGCGCCGTGCTGGCGAACTCGACCTTGCCCGACTGCGGTCGGGAAACCGCCGTCGGCCCACGGGCGGTTGTCCTCGGGGAACGGCACCTTGATCCAGCCGTCGGAGCGCAGTCGGTCGAGATCGACGGTCGGGAACGAGTCGCGCAGCACCGTCATGTCGTCGTCGAACAGCGACGGTTCGGTCAGGCCCATCGCCGCCGGCGATCCGCCGGAAGCACTCGCTGTTGCTGACGGCCTCGCCGAGCGGCTCGATCGCTGCCTCGTTCCAGCCCATCCACAGGTGGCCCCACGCGAGCGTGATGTCGTCGGCCTCGATGTGGGTCGTGGCGGGCAGCACGATGTCGGCGTACTCGGCGGTGTCGGTCAGGAACTGCTCGTGCACGACCGTGAACAGGTCGTCGCGGGCCATGCCGTCGGCGGGCGGCGTCGGCGTTGGGAACGATCACCAGCGGGTTCGAGTTCCACACGATCATCGCCTTCACCGGTGGTTGCTCGTCGAGCAGGATCTCGCCGAACCGGCTCATGTTGAATGTGCGCACCTCGCGACCCGCCAACAGATCGGGTCGGCCGAGCGCCTGCTCGTCGACGAGCTCGTCCTGCCACGAGCCGACGCTGCGGAACAAGCCACCGCCGAGATCGCTCCACGCGCCGGTCAGCGCCGGCAGGCAGGCCAGCGTGCGGTAGAACATCGCACCGTTCTCGTGGTGTTCGGCGCCGATCAGGGTGCGGATCGCAGCCGGCCGCGTCGTGGCGTACTCGCGGGCGAGCGCCTCGATCACGTCGGCGTCGACACCGCACGCCTCGGCCGCCTTGACGGGCGTCCACTCGGCGACCGCTGTCGCCGAGCTCGTCGAAGCCCGAGCGTGTGTTCACTCGACCCAGGCGTGATCGATCAGGTCGTCGCGGATGATGACGTGCATCATCGCCAGCATCATCGCGATGTCGGTGCCGGGCAGCGGCTGCACGAACTGGTCGCAGTCGTCGGCGGTGAGCGTGCGGATCGGGTCGATCACCACGACCTTGGCGCCGTTCGCACGGGCCTTCTCGATCACCGGCCACAGGTGACGGTTGGTGAGTTTGGTGTTGGTCGCCCACAGCAGGATCAGCTTCGAGTGTTCGAGTTGCATCGGGTCGCCGCCCAGCCCCGACCCGTTGGTCATCCGAACACCGGCACCGACCGTCGGGCCGCAGATGTTGCGCAGCAGGCGTGTCGCGCCGATGTGGTGGAACAGGCGGGTCGAGATGCCCTGCGTGGCCAGCACGCTCTGGTTGCCGGCGTCGCTGAACGGCATCACGGCCTCGCCGCCGTGTTCGGCGATGATCGTGTTGAGACGGGTGCCGATCTCGTCGAGTGCCTCGTCCCACGTGATCTGCTCGAACTCGCCGCTGCCCTTGGGCCCGGTGCGGCGCAGCGGGTGCAGCACACGATCGGGGGAGTACACGCGATCGAGGAAGCGGTTGACCTTCGGGCACAGCTCGCCGTAGCTGTACGGGTGCTCGGGGTTGCCGCGCAGCTTGACGGCCACGCCCTGCTCGACCGTGACGGTCCACCCGCACGAATCGGGGCAGTCGTGGTGGCAGACCCCGTTGACGGTCTCGGCAGCGCTCATCGCCTCATCGTACGATGCCCGCGAGCCGGTGTCAGGCGGGAATCGGCCGCTGACACGTCAACGCGGGCACGGGTCTTCGGGCGGTTACGGTCGGTCGATGGCTCAGGGTGTCGAACCGGCGAGGGCAGCGACGTGACCGCTCGATCGGTCGCGTCCTCGACCGCGACCGTGATCGGAGGTGGGCCGGCTGGATTGATCGCCGCCGAACGGCTCGCCCGGGCCGGGTTGTCGGTGACCGTCTACGACCACAAGCCGTCGGTGGGTCGCAAGTTCCTGCTGGCAGGGCGAGGCGGGATGAACATCACACACAGCGAGCCGATGTCGGTGTTCGTCGAGCGATACGGCGCAGCTGCCCCGCGTCTGGCCACCGCCCTCGCCGACTTCGGGCCCGACGACCTGCGAGCGTGGTGTGCCGAGCTGGGTGAGCCGACGTTCGTCGGATCGAGCGGTCGAGTGTTCCCGAAGTCGTTCAAGTCAACCCCGTTGTTGCGGGCCTGGCTGCGACGACTCGATCAGCTCGATGTGCGGTTCGTGACGCGATCGCGTTGGTCGGGTTGGGCGTCGGACGGTTCGAATCGGTTCGTCGCAGCCGAGGGCGGAGCGTTCGAGGTCGTCAGCGACGTCACCGTGTTCGCCTTGGGCGGAGCCAGTTGGCCCCGCGTCGGTTCCGACGGCGGATGGGTCGTCGAGTTCGAGGCGGCAGGGATCGCCGTCAACCGACTGCGTCCCGCCAACGCCGGCGTGCGGGTGACCTGGACACCCGAGTTCGTCGAGCGTCATCACGGCCAGCCGCTCAAGAACGTCGCCGTCAGCGTCTTGTCCGACGGCGACACCGGCGGTGAAGCAGTGCGGGGCGACCCGACCATCACCCGTGACGGCGTCGAGGGCGGGCCGATCTATGCCTTGTCGGTGTCGATCCGCGAAGCGCTCGACCGAAACGGGGTCTGTGAGCTCGCCATCGATCTGCATCCGGACCGGTCGGTCGAGCAGGTGGCCGGTCGGCTCGCCAGACGACGACCGAAGGACTCGACGTCGAACTGGTTGCGGCGCTCGATCGGCCTCCATCCCGTGATGATCTCCTTGTTGCGCGAAGCGACTGCGAACCACCTGCCCGCCGATGCCGGCGAGATGGCGTCGCTGGTGAAGCAGGCGATCGTGCGGGTCGTCGACACGATGCCGATCGAACGAGCGATCTCGACGGCCGGTGGGGTGGCGTTCGACGAACTCGACGAGTCACTGATGCTGCTACGTCGCCCCGGCACGTTCGTCGCCGGCGAGATGCTCGACTGGGAGGCCCCGACCGGTGGGTATCTCCTGCAGGCCTGTTTCAGTACCGGGGTCGCCGCCGCCGTCGGCGCCCTCTCCTGGCTCGAACGTTGAGTCGAGCCAGGGTGCCGGGGGTCGCGCGCCGAGCCCCATGGGTCGCGTAGCCTGACCCGCAATGTCGGATGAGTCCTCGGTTCGCGCGCGTCTCGGGTCGTCGTCGTACCACCACGTCCAACTTCGGGGTCGGTCGCCGTGAGTCGCACGATGCGACCGGGTTCTACGACCGGTTCGAACCCCCCGTGCTCGATGACGACGACACGGTGATGACCCCGGCGCCCGTGGCAGAACCGTTCGTGTGCGGAGATGCCCGCGACATGCACACCGTGGCCGATGGCAGCGTGGCGCTGGTGGTGACGTCCCCTCCGTACTTCGCCGGCAAGCAGTACGAGGAAGAGCTCGAACGAGATGGAGTCCCCAGCTCGTACCTCGAGTACCTCGACCTGCTGCACGACGTGTTCGCCGAGTGCGTTCGGGTGCTGGAACCGGGTGGCCGAATCGCCGTCAACGTGGCCAACCTCGGCCGCAAGCCGTACCGCAGCCTGGGTGCCGACGTGATCCACATCCTGCAAGACCGGCTGGGCCTGCTGCTGCGCGGCGAGATCGTCTGGCAGAAGGGCGCCGGCGCCAGCGGATCGTGCGCGTGGGGGTCGTTCCGCAGCCCGTCCAATCCGGTGCTGCGCGATGTGACCGAGCGTGTGATCGTCGCCAGCAAGGGCCGATTCCAACGCGCTCTCTCCGTCGATCAACGTCGCGAACGTGGTTTGCCCCACGAGGCAACGATCGCCACCGAGGACTTCATGGCGCTCACCCTCGACGTGTGGCAGACGCCGTCCGAGAGCGCCCGCAGGGTCGGTCATCCGGCGCCGTTCCCGGTCGAGCTGCCCGAGAAGCTGATCGAGTTGTACACCTTCGCAGGTGATCTCGTACTCGACCCGTTCATGGGAAGTGGGTCCACGCTGGTGGCCGCCTCGCGAACGAATCGGCGCTATGTCGGCTACGACCTCGACCCCGGCTACGTCGAGCTGTCGATCGCCCGCGTCGACGACGAGGGACACCCACCGCTCGACGATCCGGAACGCCTCGCCGGATCGAAGGAGCGGCTCGAGCACGTGCTCGAGTCGGCGGGATTCGAGACCGAGGGACCGAACGTGCGCCTCAAGGGCAGCGGCATGACGGTGCACACGGTCGCCACCGATATGAACCGTGGGCGCTGGGTGATCGAGCTGGGCGGGGCGTTCCTGCGGCATCGCGGCGGGCTGACGTCGGTCGATGCCGTGTGGCGAACGCTCGGGCGAGCCCACACCCTGCGTGGTCTGGGCGAGCGCGTGCTGGTGCTCACCTCGGATCTCCCGAAACGACGCAGCGAGTTCGACCTCGCCATCCGCTCGGCGGGTCCGAAGGCGCTGTTCGACGTGATCGACGTGTACGACGACGATGCGCTCGAGCGACTTGCTCTGTACGCCGCCGGCACCACCGAGCAACTGCCCGGCTTCTGGAACCCGACCGACCTCACCTGAGCATCGCTTCCGACGCCGAGCGGTTGCCTGTCAGCCGTGGGCGACCTCGCGGACGAGCAGTCCGACGAACAATGCCGCGACGAGGCCGAGCCCCACGACCACACCGAGTCGACGCAGCGACGGCCGATGTGTGAACCCGGGGACGATCACGAGCAGCGCCGTACCGAAGGCGGCCATTCCGAACACGTCGTCGTCGAGCAGCGGCGGCCGGTCGGCGGGGCACCGACCTCCGAAGGCACCACAGCTGCCGAGCGTTGCCGCGATCAGGATCAATCCCACACCGACCACGATCGATGAGCCGACCGCCAGCAGCTTCACGACCCGGACCACCAGTGACACCGGTGCGAGTTCGAGTTCGTCTGGGGCCATCATGCGAGCGTAGGCGCGGCGGGTTGCGGCTCGTCAGGCTGATCGCGGCAGGAATGACCTGTCCCCGAGTTCAGGGGCAGCGGGTGAGGTCGATGTCGGCGCCGATCACACCGCTTCGCAGCTGGTCGTCGATCCGGTCGCCGGCCGCGTGCGGGGTCGATCGCCCACGAGCGATCGTTCGTGCGGCGGCTACGGCTCCACACCACGGCGGCCAGCCTGCCGTCGATCACGATCGCACCACCCGAGTCGCCGAGTTGCACCCGGGCGTCGAGCTCGAATCCCGGCCGCAACGTTTCGCCCTCGGCGTAGACATCCTCCGTGCGGATGTTGACGCGGCGCGTCACGGTTACCGGCAACTCGACGATGATGCCGTCTCGAACCACGTAGGCGACACCGTCGTCGCCGGACTCGACGCCGTCGCTCGACACCGAGAACGGCAGACCCGGCAGCCCATCGACCGCCAGGTACGCAAGATCCATCTCGGGGTCGAACCCGACGATCCTCCCCGGCACCGACCGCCCGCCACGAACGACGTCGATCGTCGCTGGCACCGGCGACGACGTGCGCCGAGGTGAGCACCAGACCCGGCGCCACGAGCGCTCCGCTGCCGGTCTCGACCCCAGGTCCGCAGGAATCGGTGATCACGATCCCGACGACCGCCGACGGCTGACCGTCGGGTGCGCACCCGACGGCGAGCACCGTGGCCCCCAAGAGCAGCGCCGTCGCCGCGTCTCAGGTCAGCTCCTTGGACATCCAGATCGACGTGTCGGCGCGATAGCCGTGCCGCTCGTACAACCGTCGGGCACGTTCGTTCGCCAGTTCGGTCTCGAGAAAGATCCGTTTCACGCCACGTCGGCGACAGTCGGCCTCGACCACTCTCAAGGCGTCGCTGCCCTTACCCCGGCCCTGCGATCGGACGTAGAACTCGTCGAGTACCACGTCGAGCCCGCCGATCTCGATCGACCATCCCCAGGTGACCACGACGTATCCCTCGGCGGTCGCCGACCCTGGTGCGGCGTCTGGGTCGATCATCCAGATCGCGCCATGCGTGTCATCCGACAACAGCGGGGTCAGTCCGTCGCGCACCACCGCCTCCTCGAACCGGTGGTGATCCGCCTTGCAGTACTCGGCAACCAGGTCGAGCAGGACCGGGAGATCGTCGGGCACAGCGCGCCTCACCACCGTCGTCACGGCCTAGAACCTACTGTTGGTGGCCGTGACACCGTTGCTCGACCATCCTCTTGCGGCGGTCCTGCAGGCAGCAGCCGAGGGTCGTTTCCCACCCGTCGATGGTCACATCGAGGTGATGCCACCCGACCCGGCCGGCGCGCATGCGGTGGTCGAGTTGACCGGCCATTCGTACGTGCTCACCGACCGCAGCCCCGACGATCCGATCTTCTCGGGCGTCGACGCCTATGGAGGGGCGATGCAGCCGCACATCGTGACGCAACTCGCCGGTCGTTCGGGTTCGATCGGCTCACTCGATCTGGTGCTGGTCCGCCGGGTCGAGCGGTCGACGGCGGCGCCACTGCCACGACTCGACGACATCGATCATCCGCGCCTCGAGCGGGCGCTGCGTCACCGTCGGGAGGTCGTCGTGCTGGGTGACGATCGCGGTCTGGTGATGCTGGGTATCGGTCTGGTTGGTCGCCTCGAGATATCGATCGAACTGACCGACGCTACGCACGGCGCCGGCGCCGGTCGACAACTGGTGGCGTCGGCGTTGGCCGGCCGGCGTCCCGGTGACCTCGTCTTCGCCCAGGTCGCCCCCGGCAATGCGGCGTCGGTTCGGATGTTCCTCGCGTGCGGCTTCGCGCCGATCGGCAGCGAGGTGCTGATCGAGCCGCAACCCTGACGAAGCTCGGTCAGCTCTCGACGAACGCCACGGCGAGGTTGGCGGCGGCGGCGTGGGCGAGGTCGATCGTGTCGCCGATCTGCAGGTCGTCGTCGATCGTCAGCAGTTCGGTGCCGCCGGTCGAGTTGGTGCTCACCACGGTTCGTCCCTCGGGGCCCAGCGACGCGCCCCGAACCTGGCCGAGTCGCACGGTGCCCTCGGCGTTGACGACCTCGGTGACCCCGGCCCGCTCGCCGATCACGGTGCATCCGTCGCTCGATGCACCGGTGACGATCAGCCCGGTCAGATCGGTGAGTTGCTCCCCGGACTCGAGCGCGATGAGTGAGTGGTAGGCGTCGTCGCCGCCGATCGCCAGGCACGACCAATCGGGCTCCGGCAGATCGATGTCGACCTGGGAGGCGAACGAGGTCGTGAACACCGTGTCGCCGTCGAGGTCGATAACTGCTTGGAACGCGTCCCCGCCGACCACGAGCCGAGTTCGATCGAGCGTCGGGAGAACCCAACGAACTCGATTTCCGGCGGGTACTGCGATCGTGCCGAGCTGTGTCGCAGCCTCGTCGCCGGGTTCGACTCGAAACACTCTGCCCTCGACCGACACCATCACCAGTCGGTCGCCGATCATCACCCCGCCGGCCGGAATCTCGGATGGCACGATCGCCTGAGTTCGTCGCTGCAGGTCGACGAGTGCGATGTCGGCCTGCAACCCGACGGTTTGACTGGTCGCCACCAGTTGATCGCCGACGGCGACCGGCTGATCGGGGAGGAAGACGGCGCCGGGTGTGCCGGGCCGCACGATGATCGTCTGGAAGTGCGCTGCATCGGCGACTGCGAACGACGAGCCGTCGCCTGCCCACCGGACCGTCTCGGCGAACATCAGCGGGGTGGTCTGATCGGCAGCTGCGGCGACGTCGAAGGCGGTGCCGTCCGCGACATCGACGATCACCACGTTGCCACCCGATGGTCGACCGATCACCAGATGCAGTGACTCCGATGTGCGCACCGGTGTCACCGTGTTGCCACGTTCGAAGCCGATCACGATCGGCTCGATCGACGATTCGCCGGTGTCCACGATCACGACCTGCTCGGTGCCCTCCAGGGCGAGCCGATCACCGAATGTGTGGACATCTGTGATGCGCCCGAACCCGACGAATTCGGCGATCACCTCGCCGGAGTCGTCGACCGTGGTCACCGCCCCCGTCGTGCGGTCGACGAGTGCGATCTCGTCCCATGTCGCCACGGACGAGTTCGACGAGTCGGAGTCGCCATTCACCGCTCGCCAACCGAGCAGACCGACGGCGACGATCACCGTGATGGCGATCGTCGTGACCAGCATCCGCCTCGCCGCGTAGTTCGGGTATGAGCGCGCTGCACCAGCTGTTCGCGAAGGTTTCGGCGCGTCGGTCATCGTCGATGACTGTAGGCAGATCGCCGAGTGATGTGTGTCACCTCGTCGGCTCGGCGGGCCCGGTTACAGTCGATGGCTGTGGAGTTCACCTGCCCGCGCTGCCAGTCGACCGTCGAATCCCGGTTCTACGGACCCTGCGAATCGTGCCGCACCCAGCTGCGCGACCAGTTCCGCAGCGAGGGTCGCGTGATCGAGCTCGCCGAGTACGAGCCGAAGATCAACGTCACCCCCAACGCGGTCGCCCTCAAAGACGACTGAGTCGCAACCCTCCCGACCCTCGACCGGTTCTGAACCGACGCAAAGCCGTTCAGCGACCACCGCTGGTCGTAAATCGACTTTGCGCCGATTCAGGACCGTCGGGACTCGGTGAGATGCACGTAGATGGGGGTCGGGCCGGCCGCCCATCCCGATATCCTGATCTCACCCGAAACACAGGGGGACGTAGCTCAGTTGGCTAGAGCACCTGCTTTGCAAGCAGGAAGTCGTGGGTTCGAGTCCCATCGTCTCCACCACGTTTGACCAGGTCTGATAGTCGGATCGCATGCCCACGGGCATCCGTCGAGCGACATCCATGCAGCGGGCTCTGGGCGATCAAGGCCGCTGCATCGTCGGCGGTCGAGTGCCTGTGCGAGCGTTCCGGCCTGTGATTGTGGCGGATGTGGCCTGGTGTCTGGTGCTCAGACGGTCTCGAGTCGGGCCGGGCTCGCGAGAAGTTGTGTCGCGTTCCACATGAGTACCTTGTCGGGCGAGCCGGGTCTGGCGAGGTAGTAGCCCTGGGCGAGGTCGCAGCCGTAGCCGGTCAGGGTGTCGAGTGCAGTGCGGGTTTCGACGCCTTCGGCGACGGCGGTCAGGCCCAGGTGGTGGCTGAGGTCGATGATGCTGCGCACGATGACGTCGTTGGCCTTGTCGGTGTCCATCGTCATCACGAACGATCGGTCGATCTTGAGTTCGGTGACGGGGAGTGTCTTGAGTTGAGCGAGGCTGGTGTACCCGACGCCGAAGTCGTCGATCGCGACTCGTAGGCCGTGGTCTCGGAGCCGGTTCAGCATTTCCGTCGCACGAACGGGTTCGGTCATCATCGCCGATTCGGTGATCTCGAATTCGAGCAGTTCGGTGTCGACGGCGTGGCGGGTGAGGCTGGCGAGGATCTGGTCGATCAAGCGCGGGTCGACCATGTTGCGTGCCGACAGGTTGACCGCGACGGGGATGCGGTGGCCGAGGTCCAGCCAGGAGCGAACCTGTGCGAGTGCGAGATCGATGACGTGCAGGGTGAGCGGTCCGATCAGGGCGGTGTGCTCGGCGAGCGGAATGAACTCATCGGGCCGGATCAGTCCACGGGTCGGGTGTTGCCAGCGGATCAGCGCTTCGGCGCCGCTCAGTGCGCCGGTCGTCAACGAGACCTTTGGTTGATAGTCGAGGAAGAACTCGTCGTTGTCGATCGCCTGTCGCAACTCGCCGAGCAGCGACAGGCGTTCTCGGGAGTTGCCATCGAACGTCTGATCGTAGGCGCAAATACCGATGCCTTGATCCTTCGCGACGTACATCGCGACGTCGGCGCGTTGGAGCAGAACGGCGGGGTCGTCGCCGTGATCGTCGGACACCACGACGCCGATGCTGCCGTCGATGTTCAACTCGATGTCCTTGACGACGAAACGCTCCGTCAGGCTGTCACGCACTCGTTCGGCGACAGCACATGCCGCGTTGATGTCGGTCGAATCGGGAAGCAGCACGGCGAACTCGTCGCCGCCGAGTCGGGCCACCGTGTCGAACTCGCGTATCGCCGAGCTGATGCGTGGCCCGATCTGGGTGAGGAGTTCGTCACCGTAGTGGTGGCCGAGCGTGTCGTTGACCTCCTTGAAACGGTCGAGATCGATGAGCAACAGCCCGGTCGTTCGACCAGAGCGGTGGTCGGCTCGCAGCACTTGGGCGAACTGGTCAGCCAACAGGACCCGGTTCGGGAGCCCCGTCAACGTGTCGTGCATCGAGTCGTGCAGGGCCTGATCGCGATGTCGGTCCAGTTGACGCCGTACCCGGCGCAACACCGACGCGAACACGGCGATGAACATCAGCCCGATGACGAAGACGACAGGTGTCGTCCGAGCCGTGAACCGTTCGACCGACCCAAGATGCCGCAACGCCTCGATCGACCGATCATGTCGCTCACTGGCGGCAGCGTCGACGAGCAGTTCGATCTGCTCGAACAACGGGTCGACCTCGCCACCGTCGATCGCCAATACCAACTCGGTGTCGCCCCGATCCACAGCCGCAAACAACCGATCGATCGCATCCAGGTAGGGACCATGCAACGCAGTGACCTCGTGAGCGATCGCCAGGTCGCTACCGTCGCCGTCGTTCCGGACGCGCTGTAGTGCCTCGACGAGCGCGTCGGCGGCCGCGTCGTACCGCTCCCGAACTTCTGGGCCCGGTTCGAGCCGGTACTTGCGCTCCAGCGACTCCTGCGCCGCAACAGCATCGGCTGCATCGGCGAAGTCGTTCGACAACCGACTCGAATCCGTCGCGTCACGCGACACTCGCGCCGTGTACTGCGACGTCCACAACGCGAATCCGGTCGTCACCAGCAACACTGCGACCAAGCCCCACGTCGCCATACGAGCTGAGATTCCGGGCGGCAGAGTCGATCCCCCCCCGACGCCACGGTCAGATCCCTGGCGGCGCCTCATGCCTAGGCTATCGGAGACGATGACATCACCCTTTAGGCAATCGAGACACACCTCACGGCGCCATGTCCGACGACGAACAGCGATCCGAGGCCTGATCCGAGATTACGTTGGCGCTTCCCTCGTGGGTCGGTGGAAGGAACCACAGCTACGACCACCGGGTCCACCCCACGGTGGACCGTTACCTCAAACCTCCGGACAGGAAGGGCTACACGTCGCGAACCAGTCGGACGTAGTTGTAGATGCGCTCTGGCTCTTCTCCGGCCGGTCCGCCTTCTTGCTTCGTATCGAACCGAACCGCTCCGGCGCCGTGGGTGTCATTGCCGCCTCCGTCGACGGCGTAGCCGAAGGCGACGTACCAGGCGTAGTAGAAACCGGGTTCCTGGGTACTGAAGTAGGCCGATGTACTCGTCCAGAAGTACGAGTCCTCGTCGGTGATATTGAACAGGCTGGTGTCGATCGCCGGATAAACGCCGGAGTAGTCGACGATGCTCTGCAATTCCTTGACATCCGGCACGCGCCAGTCGCTGTAGCCCAGATAATTCTGTGCGTTGGCTTCAACTGCCAGGTCGAGAGCCGTCTCCCAGTCGATGCCTTCTCCACTGTCGTCCTGCGCCCACATCAGACCGGTGGCAGCGTCGGTGATGGTGCTGTCACCGTTGTCGGCCAAGTCGTTGACGCCGTAGTCGTCGCCTTCGACGCAACGGACATACTTGGCCGCTCGCTCGTTGCCGTCCGATCCGTCTGGATAGGCCTTGATGTGTCCGGTCATGTGGTTGACCCCAAACGCCGAGTTCGGAACCGCGAGCTCTGTGTCGACTTCGTAGTGGTTCGCCCAGAACTGCTGGTCCTTGTCCTGGCGGGCCTCGACGAGAAAGAAGTACTCGGTGTCGAGGTACGGCCATCCGCTGCCGAAGTCGCTGATCGAGAACAGTTCCTTCAGGCTGGGGATCCGCCAATCGTCCGACCCGCCCAGCGACAGGTCTTCGCAGTAGCCGACGGCGTCGTCCCACACCGTGGCGGTGTCGCTCGGGTCCTGCTCCCACACCAACCCGGTGACGTTGTCGGTGACGGTGCCGTCACCGTTGTCGGTGTAGCTCGGCTGGTTCCCTTCGTAGGCGGCGTCCTGGCCATCGAAGGCCTCGCCTTCGGCCGGCTGATCGATCTCGCCTTCCGTGTCGTAGAAGGCGGTCTGGCCGGTGTCGACCAGCGGATACGACACAACATCGTCGGATCCCGACATCGCCGTCGAGGTACTGGTCGAGGTCGCTGCTGATGTTTCGGTGCCGGCTTGCGTTGTGGTGGAAGCGGCGTCGTCGGAGCCGCATGCCCCGGCGAGTAGCGCTATCGCAACCGTGAGGGCTGCGGGTAGTTGTGTTCGTGACGTCATGTCGTGCTTACCTTTCTCGAGGTTCGGCG
>CAVRNX010000040.1:0-85233 GCA_963722635.1 uncultured Acidimicrobiaceae bacterium | reverse complement strand
GTCAAGGGTGCCGTTCGAACCGATGCCAAAGAACGCGCCAACAGTCGGGTGCGTGCCAAGCCGGCATCGAAATCGGTCGAGCCGGTCGGCGACGAGCAGGCGGCGAGTGAACCATCGAGCGGCGGCAGGTCAGGGCGTGGCCGTGGTGGTCGCTCGTGCGGCGCCAAGCCGGCCGACCAGCTGGCGCTGCCCAGGGCGATTCCTCCGAGGCCGCCCGTCCAGCGCCTCCAGCCCGAGGCCACATCAACGAGCTGATGCCGTTCCTCGAGTTCGTCGAGCGTCATCCTGTCGGTACGAGCTGCACGGGAGTCGTCGAGAGCTACGCCTCTCACGGTGCATACGCCAGGGTCGACGACATTCTGATCTACATCCCGTTGCGTCTGATGGAGAGCCCGGCACCCCGCAGCGCCCGGTCCGTGTTGGCGGCCGGCGAGGCGGTCACCGCAGTCATCGTGGGGTATGTGCCCGATCGCCGATCCATCGATGCGGCCCTACCGCACATGGCCGAACGCCGCCCTGGTCAAATCCGCTGCTGCGCAAGCGGCGCCGGCTCTGCATCCGAGACGGCCCCGAGCCGGGGCGCCTGCCAAGAAGGCGCCTGCCAAGAGAAAGGCACCTGCCAAGAAGGCGCCAGTGAAGAAGGCACCTGCCAAGAAGGCGCCCGCCAAGAAGGCTCCGCCAAAGAAGGCCCCTGCCAAAAAGGCACCTGCCCAAAAGGCGCCCGCGCAAGAAGGCGCCTGCCAAGAAGACGCCCGCCAAGTAGTCTCCAGCGAAGACGGCTCCCGCGAAAGAAGGCGACTGCCAAGAAGGCACCTGCGGAAGGCACCAGCGAAGAAGGCGCCTGCGAAGAGGGCACCTGCGAAGAAGGGCTCCAGCCAAGAAGGCCCCGTAGCCAAGAAGGCACCTGCCAAGAAGGCACCCCCTGCCAAGAAGGCTGGTGGCTGATGCGGGTCGTCACCTGGAACGTCAACTCACTGCGGGCCCGCTTGGAGCGTGTCGAGCAGTGGATCACCGAGGTGCAGCCTGAGGTGTTGTGTATCCAGGAGACCAAGCTCGCCGACGACGCTTTCCCGGCACTCTCGTTCGAAGCGCTCGGGTACGAGAGTGCCCATTACGGCCAGGGGCAGTGGAACGGGGTGGCGATCATGTCGAAGGTGGGGATCGATGATGTCGTCGTCAACTTTGCGGACGGCATCGAACCCGATACTCTGACGCTCGCATGATCACCGCCACGTGCGGCGGTGTCCGCATCTCGTGCTGCTACGTGCCGAACGGTCGCAGCCTCGACTGACGACCACTACACGTACAAACTCAACTGGCTGACCGGCTCGTAGAGCATCTCAAACGCGACACCTCACCCGGCGCCGATGTGATCGTCACCGGCGATTTCAACATCGCCCCTGAAGACCGCGACGTCTACGACATGCGCAAGTTCCCCGCCACCCACGTCACGTCGGCCAGCGCGACTGGCGGCGGTCGAGCGCTGGGCCTGATCGATCTGTTCCGACAACAGCATCCGCTCGCAGATTCGGTCTACTCGTGGTGGGACTATCGTGGGAGACTCCATCAAGGGCGGGCTGCGGATCGATTCGTACTCGGTCTGCCTCGATCGCCGAGCGGTGTCAGTGGAGCACCGTCGATCGCAACGCACGCAAGGGCAAGTCGCCCAGTGATCACGCCCCGGTGATCGTCGACCTCACAACGTGACTTGCCTGTGTCGGTCAGGGTCGGCCAATGCCGCCGAGACCCCGTCGAACAGTCGCCGAGCCGTGACGCGCCACTCCGTCGCCCGGTCGGTTCCCTCGGGCCGTTCGGGGCGCTGCTCGGCGATCACTTTCAACGCGTGATCGGTGACGACCGCATTCGGCAGTATGCCGCCTGCGCCGGCCACCCCTGAGCGCCATTCGCGCAGCCGTTCCAAGGTGACCTGCCGCCGTCGCGTTTGACGTGATCAGTGGGTGTGGTGGGCGACGACGTCGGGGGCGGCGCTTCTCGCTGACGAACCGTCCCAGAAAGGGGAGTGAGCTTTCGTTCGTACCCGCCCCGTCGCTCGGCCCAGTTGATGGTGAGGTCGTCGGTAGCGCGGGTGAGTGCCACGTACAACAGGCGAGCTTCCTCGGCGTGGGCGGCATTGTCGTGGCCGACCGATGTGGTACGAGGCTGGTCTCCCAACCGACCAGATGCACGATGTGCCATTCGGACCCTCGGCCGAGTTAAAAGTGAGCACATCGACTCCGGGTAGGTCACGGCCGAACGCGTCGGTCGTCGTGACCAAGTGCGGAACGAAGTGCCATCACCCGTCGGCTGTTCCGGCCGGGAAGGGTTTCCATTGCCGCCTCTGCGACCTCGGCGCGTCGGTCGCCCTCTCCCTCGATCAGATCGACCTCATCGCGCGACCACTGACGCATCCGGTTCGGCTGGCGTATCCGGTAGGCCTCGGCCAGGATCGGCGTGAACGGCGACCCGGGACCATCGACCAATCGCCGCACGGCGACCCCGGCCTCATCGAGGGCGGCACGGCTCGCGGCGAGCACGGCGTGGGTTCGCGCCAGCACGGCCACCTGCGCCGATCGGACGAGCGTCGGATCGAGCCGTGATATCTGTCCGCCACCCACTGCGCTTGAGCCTGCGCATCATCGTGCGTGACCATGTTGACCACGGCGCATCGGGACGCGCCGACAACGACCTTCGTCGACTGCCCGTCGGCTCGCAGCGAATGAGCGGCAGCGTCGACGATCTGCGGTGTGCAGCGGTGATCGACGGCAACCGCACAATCTCGATGCCGAGAATCGATCGGCCACGTCGATCAGCAGGGGGTCGAGTCGGACCCGTTGAACCCGTAGATCGCCTGGCCGGATCGCCGACCAGGAACAGTTCGTCGTGTCCTGCGCTGAACAGCTCGACGAGCCGGTGCTGGAGCGGGTTGAGGTCCTGCGCCTCGTCGACGAGCACGTGGCGGATTCGCCACTGCACGCTGGCAGCTAACTCGGCATTCGACTCGATCGCCTCGATCGTCATGCCCAGCAGATCGTCGAGATCGAGCACGCCGCGCTTGTGCTTCTCCTTCCGTGGCAAGCGCCTCGGCGAGCGGCCGGCAGCGACCGATGAGCGTCGGCCAAAGTGGCGGATCCGCCTCGTACCGGTCGGCGTCGATGCCTCGGCGGTTGCCCAGTCCATCTCGTTCACGGTGCCAGGTTGTCCCGGCCCATCAGCTGGCCGACCAGGCGCGCGCGGTCGCTGATGATCGTCTTCGGCTGCTGGTCGAGGTCACTCATCGTTGGCGCAGCAGTTGTTGGGCGATCGAGTGAACGTCCCGGCCGCGATGCGTTCGGTCAGCCCGAAGCCGCGAAGTCGACGACGCAACTCTCCGCTGCCTGGCGGGTGAAGTTCAACACCACGGTGTGTGTTCCGTCCGCTGAGCCCTTGCCGATCCGGTATGCGACCCGGCGCGTCAAGAGCGCGGGTTGCCCGAGCCTGCGCCGGCCACCACCGCGACGACACGTGACTCGTCGTGACCGCGCGCCGTTCGTCGGCGTCGAGATCGGCCAACAGCAGATCTGGACAACAACTCGTCTGCCACCGCCGCAACGGTACTGTTCGTAGCACTGCCGTATCCGAAGTACTGCTAACGACTACGAGACAGTCGCGCTTGACCTGCATCCGCACTGGTGGTACTTCGCCCGACCGGTGATGTCGCTCGTCGCGTCCATCGTGCTCGGCATCCTCGCCCGGTCTTCCTCGATCGCGATGCCGAGAGGGCGCTGACCTGCGTGGCGATCATCCTGATCGTGCTGTGTGCGTTCTGGCTCGTCCTTCGCTACATGAAATCGGCGACCACGAACTTCGTGATCACCAGCGACCGGTGACATCTCCGCATGGCGTGTTGGCAAGAGCGGCATCGATATTCCGCTCGAGCGCGTCAACAACGTGTGTTCAACCAGTCGATCTTCGAACGTATGCTCGGCGCAGGCGACCTGTTGATCGAGTCCGAGGCGAGGACGGCAACAGCGATTCAGTGACATCCGTCGCCCCGACGGGTTCCGAACCTGATCCACGCCCAGATGGAGGTCAACGAGTCGCGCCGGTTCAGTGCACCTGTAGCCGGCGGCGATGCTGCCTCCCAAGCTGGAAAAGCTGGAGGGTTTGCTCGAGCGCGGCACGATTTCCAGCGACGAGTTCGAGGATCAGAAGCACAAGTTGCTCGGCGACTGAGCTCGACATCTCACTCGTCGGCCGGCGTGCCGCCCGTTGATATTCACCGCTGCGCGCGTGTCACACTCTTTCGCATGACGATTGCTGTATTGAGCTCCGGCATCGAGTTGGAGTACGACACGTTCGGTTCCCCCGACGATCCTGCCCTGTTGCTCGTGATGGGGTTCACAGCCCAGATGACCGCGTGGACGTCGAGTTCTGCCCAGCAGCTCGCCGACCACCATCGGTTCGTGATCAGATTCGACAACAGGGATTGTGGTCTGTCGACCAAACTCGACGGTCAACTCGTCGACCCGATGGCGGTGATGGGTGCGGTGATGGCGGGCACCGAAGGTGCCCTCGGTGCCCTACACGTTGTCCGACATGGCCGCCGATGCGATCGGACTCCTCGACCAACTCGGCGTCGCCACAGGCCGACGTGGCGGGCGCATCGATGGGTGGCATGATCGCCCAGACGATCCGCGACCGAGCACCCTGAACGCCTGCTCAGCGTCACGTCGATCATGTCGACGACCGGCGACCTGGACATACGGCCAGGCCACGCCGGAGGCGCTCAAGGTGATCCTCGCGCCGCCGCCCATCGATCGGGCCGACGCCATCGCGAGGGCCGCCGACTACGGGGTGTGGGGCTCGAAGCGCTACTTCGATGTGGATCGGGCCTACGAGCTTGCGGCGGCCGCCTATGACCGGTCGTCATATCCGGAGGGAGCCTCGCGTTCAGATCGCGGCGATCTACGCCAGCGGCGATCGTTCAAAGCTGTCGCCGAACATCACGGTGCCCTTGCTCGTCATCCACGGCCTCGACGACGCCCTGATCGACCCGTCGGAGGGCGCCGAACCGCCGAGCGTGCCCGGCTCGCACCTGCTCGAGGTTGCCGACATGGGTCACGACCTGCCTCAGCAGCTGTGGCCGATCATCGTGGGCGCGATGCTCGCCCATGCCGATGTCGCCGCTGCCAACGGTGCGGTGCAGGTGGCCTTGTGAGCGGCCCGCTCACCGGCTACCGGGTGATCGAGATCGCCGGGATCGGGCCGGGCCCGTTCTGCGCGATGATGCTGGCGACATGGGCGCCGACGTGATTCGTGTCGAACGCGCCGGTGCCGTGCGTCGGCCCGCCCCCGACGACCCCACAGCCCGCCGATCTCGCAACGCGGCCGGCGCTCGATCGCGCTCGACCTGCAAGAGCCCGACGGTGTCGAGACGGTGCTGCGGCTCATCGAAGGCTGACGAGTGCTGATCGAGGGCTTCCGTCCTGGTGTAACCGGAGCGAATGGGCCTCGGTCCCGACGTGTGCCTGGCACGCAACCCCGCACTGGTCTTATGGCCGCATGACCGGATGGGGCCAGGAAGGGCCCTACGCATCGACCGCTGGCCACGACATCAACTACATCGCCTTGTCCGGTGTGTTGTCCACTTCGGGCCGCAAGGGCGAGGGCCCGTGCCACCACTGAACCTGGTCGGCGACTTCGGTGGTGGCGGCATGTTCCTGGCATTCGGCGTGGTAGCGCTCTGGTAAGCGCAACGCAACCGGTCAAGGGCAGGTTGTCGACGCGGCAATGGTCGACGGGGCCGCAGTTCTTGATGACGATGTTCTCGTCGATGACGGCAACGGGTATGTGGAAAGAAGAGCGTGGTTCGAACATGCTCGATACCGGCTCGCACTTCTACGACGTCTACGAGTGTTCCGACGGCGAATACGTTTCCATCGGATCGATCGAGCCGCAGTTCTATTCCGATCTGCTTGACAAGCTTCGGACTCGACCCGGCTGACCTACCTCGCCAGCATGATCGCGACCAATGGCCAGCCCTCAAGGCAAGGTTGCGTCGATCTTCAAGACCAAGACTCGCGACGAATGGTGCGAGATCATGGAACACACCGACATCTGCTTCGCACCGGTTCTGAACTGGAGCGAAGCACCGCATCATCCCCACAACACCGAGCGGTCGACCTTCATCGATATCGAAGGCATCACCCAGCCAGCACCCGCTCCTCGGTTCAGCGGTACCGTTCCCACGATCGATGGATTGCCGGCTCACGACGGTCAGCACACGGTCGAGGTCTTGACGGATTGGGGTATCCCACAAGAGCGGATCGAGGCGGTCGTCGAGTCCGGCGCTGCCAGGCAGGCCTGAGGCTGCCGCAACCGACGATGGGGACGCTCGTCTGTCTACACGCCCATCCCGACGATGAGGCGATCGCCACCGGTGGTTCGATGGCTCGCGCTCACGCCGAAGGGCATCGTGTTGTTCTGGTCGTCGCCACCGATGGAGCGCACGGCGAGATGCCCGATGATCTCGCCACGGGCGAGACGCTCGAGCAGCGACGGCGGGTCGAGACGCATGGCCTCGGCGGCTGCGCTCGGCATAGATCGCGTCGTGTTCCTCGAATACACGGATTCCGGCATGACGGGTTGGGACCAGAACAACCACCACCAAGCCTTTTGTCAGGCCGACCTCGACACGGTTGCGGCAACACTGGCCGATCTGTTGCGTGAGGAGCAGTCTGACATCTTCACGATCTATGACTGGCACGGCGGCTACGGCCACCCTGATCATGTTCAAGTGCACCGCGTCGGCTGTCGGGCGGAGCAACTCGTTCGGGCTGATCTTCCCCGGGCTGAGGGTCCTGGAGTCGACGATGAACAGGGACGCCATGCGGCGCATGATCGTGTTGGCCGGCGAAATGGGTTTCAGCGATGCCGACGCCGAGGGCGATGACGGTGAGGTGTTCGACCCGGATGGGCCGATGGACGACGGCAATCCGATGGGCACGCCCGAGGCGGAACTGACCTTGGGCGTGGACGTGCGGGCGTTCGTCGATCACAAGCGAGCGGCGATCGCCGCCCATCGCAGCCAGGTGTCCGATTCGAGCTTCTTCCTGCAGATGCCACCCGAGATGTTCGCCGAGGCGTTCGGGCGCGAGTGGTTCATCGAGCACGGCAGAGCCGCCGGGGCTCCAGATGGGCTGGTTGTTCGAGTGAGTCCGTCGATCAGGCCGGTGGACCGGATGGTGCGCTTGGTCCGTCACGGCAAGGCTGCGGCGGGATGGAACGTCGACCCCGATCCGGATCTCGACGAGCTCGGACGCACGCAGGCGGCGCAGGTTGCCCACGACCTGATGGCGTTCGGCAGGTTGAGCGTCGTCACGAGCCCTCTGCTGCGATGCCGATCGACCGCCCGGTACTACACGGAGCGGGCGGGAGTCGCAGCAGTCGTCGAGCCGGCGGTGGCCGAGATCCCCTCGCCCGAGGGGGTCGACATGGCCGATCGCGGCGACTGGTTGCAGGGCGCCATGCAAGGCACGTGGACCGAGCTCGGTCAGCGGTACACCATGTATCGCGACGGCATTGTCGATTGCGTGCGTGGGTGTGCGGACGACACCGTGATCTTCTCGCACTTCGTCGCCATCAATGCCGTGATCGGAGCTTGTCTGGGCGATGACCGACTCGTGATTCGTCGCCTCGACAACTGCTCGGTCACCACCGTCGCGATCGAATCGGGACAGTTCCGCCTGGTCACGGGCGGCAACGAGGCCGACACGCTGATCCGTTGACGAATTCGCTGACGATGTCAGCGATCGATTCTCCGGGGCGACCGGCGAATCCGCGCAAAACCTGGAATCGTCTACCACAATGACTGACATGTTCCGGTCCCCCCGACCCGGTCGACGTGCGTGGCTGGCGACGCTCGTCACGGCACCACTGCTTGTCGTTGCCGCATGTGCCAGCGGCGAAGACAGCACACCTCCCATCACGGCTCCGGTCTTCGTGGTGCCGACGGTCGAGTCGAGCGCGCCCACGACCGAGCCCGCAGCGCTCAGCACCCAGCCGACGGTCACGGCACCCACGGTTCCGGTCGAGACCGCACCCGTCAGCACCGAGCCACAGGTCACCACCACGACGGAGCCGTTGGCGATCCAGGAGTTGTTGTTGCGCGGCGACGGTATCGGATCGGCGCGTTTCGGTGCAGCGCCCGAAGGCGTCATCGACTACGTCACGTCGATTCTCGGCGGCAACACCGGCGACACCGGTTGGGTCGACCCGTTCACGTTTGCTGCCTGCGACGGCACGCTGGCGCGGCGCGTCGACTGGGGCGTGCTGTCGCTGCTGTTCGGAGATCTCTCCGATGTGGCCAGCGGCCGCCGGCATTTCCTCGGTTGGGAGTACGGGCGGGTCGGTGAGATCGGTGACGAACCGGTCGGACTCCGCACCCCCGGCGGGACCACGCTCGGGAGCCGCGTCGTCGACCTGTTGGCCGACTTCCCGGAAGCCGGTGTGAACGAGGGAGAAAGTGATCTCAACATCCCGCCCAACTTCTACGTCAGCGACAACTTCCGCGGCCTACTGACCGGCACCGATGCCGGCGACTTCGTCACGGTGATCTTCGGCGGATACGGCTGCGCCGAATAGGCCGGACTGCTCGCCGTGCACGACCTCCACGAGATCAACGCCTGGGTGCTGATCGGCAGCAATGCAGCGGCAGGGGCCTGGTGCCTGCTCGCCTACCAGTTCTCGGTGATGCGTGGACGCCCGATGTGGGTCGCCGTGATCGTCGCCCAACTCACCACATTCGTGCAGGCGTCGATCGGTGCGTTGCTGGCGAACCGTGAAGGTGTCGAGCTCGACGACATGCATGCCCTCTACGGCTTCTCGGCGATCGTCGCCGTCGGGATCATGTACAGCTATCGCACGAGCCCCTTCATGAAGGGCAAAGAGCTGGTGCTGTACGGGTTCGGCAGCTTGTTCATCATGGGCCTCGGCCTTCGCAACCTCTATCTGGGGTGAGCTGTCTCGTATCTGGTGAGCTGTCTCGCTCGCCGGGCCATGACTTTCGGCCCTACCGCACCGCTCGCGATGATCGCGGCGTGCGTCATCACGAACACGATCGAACCCCGTGACGAGCTGGGTACCCGGTGCGATCGGTCTCCCGCTGCGTGGTGATCGTCTGGCGCTGTGGCGCAACCTCGACCGGCCGCTCCAGTTCCTGACGGGTGCCGCCGGATTCGGATTGGTGCTCGTGGCGGTGCCGGCCTCAAGAGCTCACCGGCTTGTCGCCGTGGGTTGCGGCGTCGACGTTGTGGGCTGCCTCGCTCGCGTTCGGCCTGTTGGCCGCTCGCGACGTTGTCAGGCCGCATCTCACTGCGCTGGTCGTCGCCGCCGCTGGGCTGATGATCGGTTCGATCCTCATCGCCCCGGAGAACGAGCGATTCTCTGCATCGCGGCCGTGCTGTCGGCGGCCCTGATCGTCGCCTATGCGCTCCACGACCGGTCGTGGCCGTTGGTGGGGATCGGCCTGTTCGCCTTCCTCGTCTCCACCGTCACGTTGATGCAGACGGTGCTGCACGCATGGGCGCACGACTCGTGGCCGTGCTGGTCGGCCTCGCGTCGTTGCCTATGTCGCGAGAGTCGCGGATGGTGCGCAGTCAGTGCATGGGCCTCGCCGCACCTCGTCCGGTTCGACGCGCAGACGGGCCATCAGGCCGAGTTGCGCTTCGAGCGTGTCGACCGCGATCTGCAGTTGGGCCGGGAGCTTGTCGCCGAACCGGTCGTAGTGCTCGCGGATCTGTGGGATCGCGGAGCGCCAGCCGTCGGAGTCGACGGCGAGGATCGCGTCGAGGTCGGCCTCGTCGATGTCGAGACCGTCGGTGTCGAGCGCTGCCTTGGTGGGCAGCCGGCCGATCGGGGTATCGATCGCCTCCGATCCGCCGTCGACCCGCTCGAACACCCACTTCAGCACTCGGCTGTTCTCACCGAAGCCCGGCCACAGGAAGCGACCGTCGTCACCGCGCCGGAACCAGTTGACGAAGAAGATCTTCGGCAGGTTGTTCGGGTCGGTCTGCTTGCCGACGGTGAGCCAGTGGGCGAAGTAGTCGGCGTAGTTGTAGCCACAGAACGGCAGCATCGCCATCGGGTCGAAACGCAGTTTGCCGACAGCACCCTGCTGAGCGGCGGTGGTCTCCGACGCCATGATCGAGCCCATGAACACGCCGTGCTCCCAGTCGTAGGCTTCGCTGACCAACGGAACCGTCGTGCGGCGGCGGCCACCGAACAGGATTGCCGAGATCGGCACGCCAGCCGGATCTTCCCACTCGTCGGCGATCGACGGGCATTGCGAGGCAGGCGCCGTGAAGCGGGCGTTGGGGTGAGCGGCCGGCGTTTCGACGTCGGGGGTCCACGGGTTGCCCTTCCAGTCGGTGGCGTTGGCCGGCGGGGTGTCGTTCATCTCCTCCCACCACACGTCGCCGTCTTCGGTGAGGGCCGTGTTGGTGTAGATCGAGTTGGCGACGAGGCTCTCCATCGCGTTGTGGTTGGTCTCGTGGCTGGTGCCAGGAGCGACACCGAAGAAGCCGGCCTCGGGGTTGATCGCGTACAGGCGTCCGTCGTCGCCGAACTTCATCCAGCAGATGTCGTCGCCGATCGTCTCGGCCTTCCAGCCCGGCAGGGTCGGTACCAGCATCGCCAGGTTGGTCTTGCCACAGGCGGAGGGGAAGGCGCCGGCGATGTACTTCGATTCGCCCTCGGGGTTGGTGAGCTTGAGGATCAGCATGTGCTCGGCCAGCCAGCCGTCGTCGCGGGCCATCACCGAGGCGATCCGCAGGGCGAAGCACTTCTTGCCGAGCAGGGCGTTGCCGCCGTAGCCCGAGCCGTACGACCAGATCTGACGGGTCTGCGGGAAGTGCACGATGTACTTGTTGTCGGGGTTGCACGGCCAGGGCACATCGGCCTCGCCCTCGGCCAGCGGTGCACCGACCGAGTGCACGCAGGGCACGAACTCGCCGTCGGCACCGAGCACGTCGAGCGCACCCTGGCCCATCCGGGTCATGATCCGCATGTTGGTGGCGACATAGGCAGAGTCGGTGAGCTCGACGCCGATGTGGGCGATCGGCGACCCGAGCGGGCCCATCGAGAACGGCACGACGTACATCGTGCGGCCCTTCATCGCGCCGGTGTAGAGCCGGATCATCTCGGCCTTCATCTCGTCGGGGTCGCGCCAGTTGTTGTTGGGGCCGGCCTCGTCTTCGGTTGCCGAGCAGATGAACGTGCGGTCCTCGACACGGGCGACGTCGCCCGGATCGGAGTGGGCCCAGTAGCTGTTGGGGCGCTTGGCCTCGTCGAGCTTGGTGAACGTCCCTGATGCGACGAGCTCGCCACACAGCTGTTCGTATTCGTCGGCCGACCCGTCGCACCAATACACCTGGTCGGGTTGCATGATTGCCGCCCAGTCGTCCACCCATGCCGCGCAGCTGCGCGTTCGACGTTGTTCCAGCCATGTTTCTGTCCTCCTGTGGACGTTGCTGCTAGCGATCCTGTCTCACAGTGTGGTCCATGTCCAGTGGCAGCGCTGGGGTCGAATGGCTCCGAGGGTGGGGCATTTGTGCAGATGCGGCTATCTACAAAACAGATACCCGGTCACCATCCAGCGCCGGGCGCATCGGTCCGCAAGCGCCGAGCCGGCGGTCTGGCTGATCAGTGCGAGCCGGGCGTGCCCATGTCGATCTCGGAGCCGAGCCGCAGATGTGTTGCCCGGCCGGCATCGTCGAGATCGAACACGACCCGTTGGCCCTGGCGAAGCATCCGGAAGATGGAGCCTTCGAGCGCATCGGCTGCGAGGTCGTAATCGGCGAGGTCGGTATCGCACATGACGACGCCGAGCGTCGAGACGGGATCGTAAGCCTTGATGACGCCCTGCATGACGGTGCAGGCTAGCCGGCAGAGCAGGTTCGGAGTCCTGAATCCCAAGAGACAGGTCGTACCAGAAAAGCGTGCCCCGAACGAAGACAGGCCGCACGGCATGGCGGCGTTGAAGCCTCGACCGGTGACACGGGAGCACCGGAAGATCAGAAGTAGTTGCCTGAGCGGTGATCAGGTTGTGCGGCAGCAAGGCGCGGGAGGGCGAAGTTGTCTTGTTTTCGACAACGAGCCCGATCCGCAACGCAGCAGCCGTGCAGCCTGGCGCCGCTCAGCCGGCTTTGACGATTTTGCCGGCTTTGATACAGCTGGTGCAGACGTTGACACGCTTGGGGGCGCCCTTCACCATTGCACGCACCCGCTGGATATTCGGGTTCCAGCGCCGCTTCGTGCGACGGTGCGAGTGCGACACCGACATGCCCCACGAGGGGCCCTTGCCACACACTTCACAAACCGATGCCATTTGTCTACTACTCCTGCGACTTCGCTCGTGGGCGGAAGAATCCTGCCCACACGGCTTCAGCATGCTAGCGGCGCAAGCCCGAACAACCTCCGAGCGGCCGTCGGAGCGATGTCAGTCCTTGTAGCGACGGACCTTGGTGGGTTTGCCGCGGATCGTGGTGCCGTTCAGCACGGTGATCGCGTTGTCGACCGCACGTTCGGGGATGCCGACCACGCTGTACTTGTCGGCGATCCGGATCGGACCGATCTGGCGACCCTCGAGGCCGACCTCGTTGGCGATCGCCCCGACCAGGTCGCCGGGGCGCAGGCCGGCGTGGCGGCCCATCGACACGTACAGGAAACCGGTCGGTTCGCTGTTGTCGCGACCACGGTCGTCGAGTGAGCCGCGCTGCGGCTTGCCGCGATCGCGCTGCTTGCCGTGCTGCTTACCGCCCTGGTTGCCCTTGATGTAACGGCGGGCATCGGGGATCTCGAGGGTGTCGTCGTCGGCGGCCCCCTCGGCGTCGTGGGCCAGCTTGGTCGCAGCCAGCGCGATCCGGGTGATGTCGTGGTCGGCCGCCAGCTCATCGATGATCTGTTGCACATCGTCGAGCTCACCTGATTCGAGCACCTCGCGGATCGACCCCACGGTCTGGCTGAGGCGCTGCGCCTTCAGGTCGGCCACGGTCGGAACCGTTTCGAGACTGATCTGCTGCTTGGTCAGCCGCTCGATGTTGCCGAGCAGGCGTTGCTCGCGCGGCTCGGCGAGCGTGATCGCGACACCTTCGCGCCCGGCACGCCCGACACGTCCGATGCGGTGGACGTAGCTCTCCGCCGCCGATGGCACGTCGTAGTTCACGACGTGGGTCAGCGTGTCGATGTCGAGACCGCGGGCGGCGACGTCGGTGGCGACCAGCAGCTCGGCGGTGCCGTCGCGCAGGCGGGCCATCACCCGGTCGCGCTGCTGCTGGTCCATGCCGCCGTGGAGCGCCTCGGCGCGGTAGCCGCGGCCGTTCATCGTCACGGTGAGCTCGTCGACCTCGTCGCGGGTGCGGCAGAACACGATCGCCGACGTGCGGCGACTCGATGTCGAGGATCCGGCCGAGCGCGGCGGCCTTGTGCGGCGCGCTGCACGAAGTAGGCACGATCTGGCGGATGAGCTGCTTCGCCGGATTGGTGCTCGCCCTTGCCGATCTGGATCCGGACCGGGTCGCGCTGGTAGCGCTTGGCGATCGAGTTGATGCGCGGTGGCATCGTCGCCGAGAACAGCACCGTCTGGCGATCGTCCGGTGTGCGCTCGAGGATCGCCTCGATGTCGTCGGTGAAGCCCATGTCGAGCATCTCGTCGGCCTCGTCGAGCACCACGGTCTGCGCATGCGTCGAGTCGCAGCGACCCGCGCCGATGTGATCGATCGCTCGGCCCGGCGTGGCGACCACGACGTGGACGCCGCGGTCGAGCTGCTGGAGCTGCCGGTCGATCGGCTGGCCGCCGATAGACCGGCACGACCTTGACGCCGAGATGGCGCCCGTAGTTGAACATCGCCTCGCTGACCTGCACCGCGAGCTCGCGGGTCGGGCACCAGCACGAGCGCCTTGGCGATGGCTGCGCCCCGAGTGGGTGTCGAGCAGGCTGCAGGATCGGCAGCGCGAACGCCGCGGTCTTGCCGGTGCCGGTCGCAGCCTGGCCGAGCAGGTCATTGCCCGGCGAGCAGCGGCGGGATCGTCTCGCGCTGGATCGGCGTCGGCTCCTCGTAGCCGAGTTCATCGAGGGCGGCCAGCAACTCGGGACGCAGATCGAGGGCGGCAAAACCGGTCGGTTCGCTCGACGCAGCGTCGCTGGTCGGTTCGCTCGACGTCGGTTTGCTGGCTGGTTCGCTCGATGCTGGTTCGGCCATCGATGCGTCGTGCGGCGTCGATGCCGCTTCGCCCTCGTCCGGCGTCGTTTCGGTGGTGTCCATGCTGGCTCAGCTCTCGTCAAAGGGAACGCCACACCCTAGGGGCTCGACGGACAGGTCGCTCGTCCCTCCCGATTCCGTGAACCGATGACGATCGGCCGCAGTTCGCCGTGCTGCTCACGTTCGAGCGGCGCGATCCGTCACCTTGGCGATGAAGGCCCAAGTCGAGCGCCCTCACCGTTACGATGGGTCGGTGCCCACGCTCGAACGGCTCGACGTCCATGCGCTGCGTGATGTCATCAGGACATTTCGCGACACTGTACGCGATCACGCCGGCGGTCTGAACCTGCTCAACGTCTATCCGGTGCCCGACGGCGACACCGGCACCAACATGGCGCGCACCCTCGACGCCGTCGTGGCCGAGATGGACGGCGCCGACGCCACCGACTTGGGTGCCACCTGTGATGCGATCAGTCACGGCTCGCTGATGGGTGCGCGCGGCAACAGCGGGGTGATACTCAGTCAGATCCTGCGTGGGCTTGCATCCACCCTCAAACAGCAAGCCGAGGGCACCGGGCAGAAGGTCGCCGACGCGCTGGTGGCTGCTTCGGCCGGCGCCTACCAGGCCGTGCTGAAGCCGATCGAAGGCACGATCCTGACGGTCGTTCGCGAGAGCGCCGAAGCGGCCAAGTCTGCGTCGGCCGGCGACGCTTCCCTGGTCGACACGCTCCGGGCGGCTCGCGAGGCAGGCAAGCGGGCGCTCGACAACACCCCCGAATTGCTGCCGGTTCTGAAAGATGCCGGTGTGGTCGACGCCGGTGGCGCCGGCTACCTGCTGTTCCTCGATGCCGCGCTCCATGTGGTCGACGGTTCGCCGATCCCCGAGCCCGACTCGGTCGACGACTACGCACACGGTCTCAGCGAAGAGCAATTCGATGCGGTCGCCCATCGCAGTTCCGGAGTCGACGGTCAGCTCGACGTCAGCGAACAGCGCTACGAGGTGATGTACTTCCTCGACCTCGACGACGGCCTGATCGAGCCGTTCAAGCAGGGTTGGGGCGAGGTCGGTGACTCGATCGTGGTGGTCGGCGGCGACGGCATCTGGAACTGCCACGTGCATTCGAACGACATTGGTGCGACGATCGAAGTGGCGCTCGATCTCGGCGGTCGGCCACGCCAGATCCGGGTGACCGACCTGTTCGAGGAGGTTGCCGAGGAACACGCACATCGCGAGGCGGCGATGGGCGGCGTGCCCAGCCGGGCAGGCGCCGGCTTGTCGCCTGTCACGACCGCCGTCGTGGCCGTCTGCAGCGGCGACGGGCTGGCCGAGCTGTTCTCGAACCTCAAGGTGCAGGGCATCGTCACCGGCGGTCAGACGCTCAACCCATCGACGGCCGAACTGCTCGATACGGTCGAGCACGTCAACGCCGATCAGGTCGTGATCTTGCCGAACAACAAGAACATCATCCCGGTCGCCGAGCAGGTCAACTCGCTCACGTCCAAGACCGTCGTCGTGGTGCCCACACGCACCATGCCCGAGGCGCTGGCAGCGTTGATCGTGTACGACCCAGAGGCGAATGCCGACGAGAACGCCGAGGAGATGATCGAGTCGATCGCGACGGTCGCCACGGGGGAAGTCACCCAGGCCGTGCGTGCGTCGAACAGCGACGTCGGCCCGATCGTGGCCGGCGATTGGATGGGCATCGTCAAGGGTGACGGCATCGCGGCAGTTGCGGACAGCGTGTTCGCAGCCACGACACAGCTGCTCGACAAGCTGCTCGGCGACGACTGCGAACTGCTGACCATCATCACCGGCTCCGACGCCGATCACGCGACCACGGCCGAAATCGAAGGCTGGATGGCCGACGAACACGCCGACGTGCAGATCGAGTTGCACCAGGGCGGTCAACCGCTCTACCCGTACCTCTTCGGCGTCGAGTAGAACCGCCAGCGTGAACCTTCGTCCGCCGATCACGCTGCGCGACCTGGATGCAATCGACGTCGCACAGCTCAAGGGGATCGGTGACAAGAAGCGGGCTTCGCTGGCGGCGTTCGACATCGATACCGTGCTCGACCTCGTCACGACCTACCCGCGCCGATGGGTCGACCGCACCAACGAGGCCCGTATCGCCGACCTGGTCCCCGGCGAGGAGGCACTCGTCCTGGTCACCGTCAGGTCGGTCACCAAGCGCACGACCCGCAGCCGACGCTCGATGGTGACCGCCAACGTCGGTGATGGCTCGGGTCGGATGGAGGTGGTCTTCTTCAACCAGCCATGGCGCGAGCGCCAGCTCAAGGAAGGCCTCCAGATCGCACTGTTCGGCAAGGCCGACACCTACCGCGGCGGATTGCAGATGTCGAACCCGATCGTCGATCTGATCGGTGACCGCACCGGCAAGATCGTGCCGATCTATCCGCAGAGCGACAAGGCCCAGCTCGCCACCTGGGAGCTGGCGGGCTGGATCGAGGAGGCGTTGCGGCGCTGTCGCGATCGGGGCATTGCCGATCCGGTACCTCCCGAGATCGTGGCCCGGCTCGAGATGATTGCACGCTCCGATGCCCTCTGGTCGATTCACGGGCCCGACTCGATCCGGGAGAAGGAGGCGGCGCGACGGCGCCTGGCATTCGACGAACTACTGCGCGTGCAACTCGTGCTGGTGCTGCGCAAGCGCCAGCTCGAGCGTTCCTCGCAGGGCCTGACCCACACGATCGGCGGTGAGCTGGTGAGGCGTTTTCACGAGGCGCTGCCGTATCCGCTGACCGGGGCGCAGACAAGGGTGATCGCCGAGATCGATCACGATCTCGCAAGCTCGAACCCGATGCACCGCCTGCTGCAGGGCGATGTCGGTTCGGGTAAAACCGTGGTCGCCGTGTCGACGCTGTTGTCCGCCGTGCAGGGCGGACACCAGGGAGCTCTGATGGCGCCGACCGAGGTGCTCGCCGAGCAACACGTCACCGGTGTGCGGGCGTTGCTCGGCGACCTGAAGGTGCCCGATCCGGGCAACCTGTTCGGAGACCGTCCGTTGCGGGTCGAGTTGCTGACCAACCGGATAGCAGGGTCGGATCGGCGAGACACCGCTGGCAGGCTTGGCCGACGGAACCGTCGATATCGCGATCGGTACGCACGCCCTGATCCAGGAAGGCGTCGAGTTCGCCAGCCTCGGCGCCGTCGTCGTCGACGAGCAGCACCGGTTCGGGGTCGAGCAGCGTGCCGCCCTGCGTGAGAAAGTCGTCAGGCCATGTTGCCCGATCTGCTCGTGATGACGGCCACGCCGATTCCGCGCACCGCAGCGATGACCGTCTACGGCGACCTCGATGTCAGCGTGCTCGACGAGATGCCTCCCGGGCGCACACCGATCCTCACCAAGTGGGCCAATGGTCCGCTGCTGGAGGTCGAGGTGTGGGCCGACGTGCGCCACGAGATCACCGAGGGTCGACAGGCGTACGTCGTGTGTCCGCTGATCGACGAGAGCGAGAAGCTCGAGGTGGCGTCGGCAGAAGAGACGTTCCAGCGTCTGCTGCACGATGAGCTGAAGGGTCTCCGGATCGGGTTGCTGCACGGGCGTCTGTCGTCGGCCGAGAAGGAGATGACGATGGACCTGTTTCGGGCCGGTCAGATCGATGTGCTCGTGGCGACCACCGTGATCGAGGTCGGCGTCGATGTGCCGAACGCAACGATCATGGTCGTGCTCGACGCCGATCGGTTCGGCATCGCCCAGTTGCATCAGCTGCGCGGCCGGGTCGGGCGCGGCGAGCATGCGTCGACCTGTTGGCTGGTCACCCAGGAGCAGGACGGCGGCAACCCGCGTGTCGAAGCGCTGGTGGCGTCGACCGATGGTTTCGAACTGGCCGAGGTCGACCTCGACCTGCGTGGCGAAGGCACCCTCATGTCGACCAGTCAGAAGGGTCGCAGCGACCTCAAACTGGCGTCGCTCCGTCGCGACCGCGAACTCGTGGCGCTCGCACGAGCAGCGGCGTTCGAGATCGTCGATGCCGACCCGGAACTGGCGAACCACCCCGTGCTGCTCGACGAGCTCGACCTCCTGTTCACCGAAGAAGATGAGGGCTTCCTCACGAAGAGTTAGTGCCTCGTCAGGCAACGTTCGGGGTGTACCGAACCGGTACGTCGGCGATGCCCGTGGTCGTCGACGGGGCCGAACGTTCAGGGGCTGTCCGCCGTGCGCATCATGCCGGATCTCTCGCTGGTACGTGCCCGCAAGGTGAGTTCAGCCGCTCGATCGCGAAGGATGCGATTCCCGCCGGCTGCACCTCTCGGCGACGTGTCGCCGGTGTCGGCTATTCGCTCGCGTCGTCGCCCGTCAGGTCTTCCACGTTCAGGGTGATGCCCAAGCTGACGGCGAGCTCCCCGATCGAATCGAGCACGGCATCGAGGTCGGCCCCGACCGGCACGGTCAACCGGGCGGTGATCTCGAACCGCGTGCCACCGTTCTTGCCTGGCAAGTCGGTGACCGTGCCCAGACGCGAGATGCTGATTCCGAGTTCGCTGATCGCTGTGGAGATCTCATGCACGACGCCCGGTCGGTCATCACCGGTGAGTCGCAGGCGCACCTCATCGGCATCGGGCGCAACGGTGGGTTCCTCGACCTGCTGGGCCGTCACGTGCAGACCCTGGTCGCGCAGTACCAGCAGGTTGGTGAGCAGTTCGTCGACCCGGTCGTCGCCGACCTCGACCACCACGACGCCGGCGAACGTTCCAGCGATCTCGGCCAACTCGCTGCGCTTCCAGTTGCCCTCGTGAAAGCGAACCACGTCGGCCAGTGAAGCAACGACACCTGCCCGGTCGCGCCCGATGATGGTCAACACCAGTTCGATCATCCCGTCACTATGGCACGCAACGCAGATTCGCGATCAACGGTGGGGGCTGAAGGCGGCGAGAGCGAGGTCGGTCTCTTTCCCTTGACATCTTTGGTCGCTGTGCGAGTCAACGGCCTGAGTCGCCTCGGAACCTTCGGGCCACTGCCGCGTCGGCGATCGACGAATCGTTTCAACTCGCGGGGGCGATCCGACTCGGTAGGGTCCGCCCGATGAAGCGACAGGAGAAGGCCGATCGGATCGGCGAGATCCTCGACGAGCTGTATCCCGAGCCACCCGTGCCGCTCGATCATGTCGATCCGTACACGTTGCTCGTGGCGGTGGCGCTGTCTGCGCAGACGACCGACAAGAAGGTCAACCAGGTCACCCCCGCTCTGTTCGCTGTCGCAAGCACCCCGGAGAAGATGGCGGCGCTCGATCCCGATCAGATCCTCGAACTGATTCGCGAGATCGGGCTGGCCCCGACCAAGGCCCGCAACCTCTGGACCGCTGCCAATCAGATCATCGACGCCGGGGGAGAGGTGATCGCCGATTGGGAGTTCCTCGAGTCGCTGGCCGGGGTCGGTCACAAGACCGCAAGCGTCGTGATGTCCCAGGCATTCGGGGTACCCGCCTTCGCGGTCGACACCCACATCCATCGCCTCGCCGCTCGATGGGGATTGTCGAACGGCACAACGGTCGAGCGCACCGAGCGCGATCTGAAAGCGGTGTTCCCCGAGCACACCTGGAATCACCGTCACCTCCAGATCATCTTCTTCGGGCGCGAGTACTGCCCGGCGCTTCGACACGACCTGTCGACGTGCCCGATCTGCGGCTGGGCGGCCACCAAGAAACGGATCCGAGCGGAATCAGCGCGCTGACTCAGACGTCGGGCTGGTCGCCGCCGGACTCGTCGTGCTCGAGCACGATGTCCCAGCGGTCGAGGCAGTCCTCGCACCGGTAGGCGACGATGTCGCCATCCAGCCAGATGCCGTCCTCGCGGGGCGGAGTCAGCAGGAAACACCGTCCACCACAGTCGATACAGGTGATCCGTGGGTCGGGTTCCAGCATCCGCCCAGTATGCCCCGGCACCTCGCACCCCTAGCCTTGAAGGATGCGCGTTGTTGCAGGCGAACTGCGGGGCCGACGGATCGAGGCTCCCCCCGGGCTCGACACACGGCCGACCACCGACAAGGTGCGCGAGGCCGTATTCAACGCCCTCAACAGCCTCGACCTGATCCGTGACGCCACCGTTGCCGACCTCTACGCCGGAAGCGGTGCGCTCGGCATCGAGGCGTTGTCGCGTGGGGCCGCCCGTTGCACGTTCGTCGAGCGCGATCGAACGGCCCTTCGGACGCTCCGCGACAACGTCGCCGAGCTCGGGGTCGACGATCGCAGCAAGGTCGTGCCGGGCGACGCGCTGGTGCTGGTCGGGTCGCTCGACGTCGACATCGTGTTGGCCGACCCGCCCTACGACTTCGACAGATGGCCCGACCTGCTCGCCGCCACAAAGGCGTCATTCGTCGTCGCCGAGGCGGGACGTCCGCTCGATCGGCTCGATCCGGCGTCGATTGCCGGATGGACGGCGACCCGCACCAAACGCTACGGCCGCACATGGGTGACCTTCTTCGAGCGTCTCGACGATGGCGACGATCCAGCTGGCGCTGGTGATCTGGGCGACGGCATCATCGCCGAACACGAATAACAGCACTACCGTGGTACCACCCATGACAAAGGTGCTGATTCCCGGCAGTTTCGACCCGCTCCACCTCGGCCACATCGACGTCGTCGATCAGGCGGTGGAGCTGTTCGGCGATGTCGTGATCGGCGTGCTCGTCAACTTCGAGAAACCCTCCGGCATGTTCAGCCCTGACGACCGGGTCGAGCTCGCCCGAGCAAGCCTTGACCGGCGTCCGACCGTCTCCGTCCGAGCATTTGGTGGGCTGGCGGTGCAAGCCGCCTCCGAGGTCGGCGCCGACTTCATCGTCAAGGGGCTCCGCACCCCGAACGATTTCGACATCGAACAGCAGATGGCTCACATGAATCATTCCGTGACCGGTATCCGCACCGTGTTTCTGCCGTGCCGTTCCGACCTCGGATTCATCTCCAGCCGGTTCATCCGCGAGATCGCCGCCCACGGCGAAGCGATCGACCATCTTGTTGCAGCGCCCGTCGCGGCCGCCCTCGCCGGTAGATTCGCTTGACCCTCCCACGAGTGAGGCATTGATTCCCATGACCTACGACGATCGATACGACGACCACTACGGCGACGCACGCCGTCGACGACGAGTACCCGGAGATCGACGACGACTACCCGGACCCGAACCAGGGCACCGGTTACGTCGGCGATGCCGAGACGTGGCTGCGGCGGGCGATCGACATCGTCGCCAACGCGCCGACGATGCCGCTGTCGTCGTCGCCGCGTATCGACCGTGACGAGGTGATCGAGCTGCTCGACCGTGCCCTCGCCAGCATGCCCGACGAACTGCGCCAGGCGCGATGGATGCTGAAGGAACGCCAGGAGTTCGTCAACAAGACACGCCGCGAGGCCAACGAGATGCTCGAGGCAGCTCGCGTGCAGGCCGAGCGCATGGTGCAGCGCACCGAGGTGGTGCGAGCCGCAGAGTCGCGTGCCCGCCAGGTCGTCGAGACCGCCGAGAGTGACTCGCGCCGGCTCAAGCTCGAAACCGAGGACTTTCTCGATCAGCGCCTCGCCAGCTTCGAGATCCTGCTCGACAAGCTCGGCAAAACCGTTGGCGCCGGACGCCAGAAGCTGTCGATCGGCAATGCCGGCGAGCACCTGCCGACCACCCATGTTGAGGACGAGGACGACCTGACGAACGGTTTCTTCGACCAGGATCGCTGAGTCGGGGCCGCACGTGCCATCGAACCCACTTCATGTGCTGCGTCTGAACGCCCGTGAGCTGTTGCGTCAGCCGGGCACCCTGCGCCAGATCGAGACCGAGCTCGAGGCCGACGACCTCGGTGTCGATGACGACCGCATCGCCGGAACGGTGGCCGTCGTCCTCGACGCCGTGTCCAGTATCGACGGAATCGTCGTCACGGGTTCGATCTCGACGGCGTGGCAGGCGCCGTGCCGGCGCTGCCTGATCGATGTCAGTGGCATTGCCGAGATCTCTGTCGACGAGCTGTACCAGGACGACGTCAGCGATGACGATGCCTACCAGATCGAGGGCGACCAGATCGATATGGCACCGGCCGTGCGCGAATATGTTCTGCTCGGCCTGCCGGATGGGCCCCTGTGCCGGGACGAATGTGCCGGCATCTGCCCGGTGTGCGGCATCGATCGCAACCAGCACAGCTGCGAGTGCGTCACCACGGTACGCGATGATCGCTGGGCGGCGCTCGACGATCTCCGACTCGACGACGACTGAGTTTCGTTCCGGAGTGGGCACGTTCGTTCTTGCTGATCGTGCCGATAGCCTGGCGCAGCCGTTCGTGCAATTGCACGGGCACATACTCTGATCATCAGATCTCGATCGCTGGAGACCCACGGTGGCTGTTCCGAAGAAGAAGAAGTCGAAGTCGAAGAGCCGCAGCACGCGTGCCGCAGCATGGAAGCTCGGCGCACCCAGCCGCAGCCTCTGCCCGCGCTGCGGCAATGCCAAGACTCCGCACACGGTGTGTCCGTCGTGTGGTTGGTACAAGGACCGCGTCGTCATCGACGTCGGCTGACCGGGGCTGCTGACCGAACATGTTGCCCATTGCGATCGACGCAATGGGCGGCGACCACGCACCTGGCGCGATTGTCGCCGGCGCCAGGTCCGCCGCTGCCGCAGGTACCCCGATCGTGCTCGTCGGGCCTGCCGACCTGGCCGACCGTGTCGACATCGGTGACCTCCCCCTGATCGAGGCGAGCGAGGTCATCGAGATGGACGAGGACGGCGGCAAGGCGATCCGTCGCAAGAAGGATTCGACCCTGGTCCGCGCCGCCGAGGCGGTCCGCGATGGGCAAGCGTCGGCGATGATCTCGGCTGGCAACACCGGGGCCACGATGGCGTCGGCGCTGCTGCGGATGGGCCGCATCACGGGCGTCAAACGTCCTGCGATCGCCACGATCATCCCGGTTCCCAATGGCGAACCGACGGTGTTGCTCGATGCCGGGGCCAACGCCGAGGTGCAAGCCGAGTGGATGGTGCAGTTCGCCCAGATGGGCTCGATCTTCTCCCGCCACCGTTTCGGGGTCGACTCACCGAAGGTCGGTCTGCTCTCGATCGGCGAAGAACCGGGCAAAGGTGACGAACTTCGCAAGGAGACCTACCCCTTGCTCGTCGAGGCTGCCGAATCGGGCGATCTGAACTTCGTCGGAAATGTCGAGGGTCGTGACGTGATGACCAATACGGCCGACGTCATCGTCGCCGATGGTTTCACCGGCAACGTCGTTCTCAAGACGCTCGAGGGCGGCCTCAAGGTCGTGATCGGCGCTTTGCTCGGGGCGTTCGGTTCCACGCCCGAGTACAAGGAACACGCCGATGCCCTGATGCCGGCGCTGCTGCCGCTCTACGAGATGCTCGACCCCGAGACGTACGGCGGCGCGATGCTGCTCGGTGTCGACGGCGTCTGCATCATCTCGCACGGCTCGTCGAGCGAGCGGGCGATCGTGAACGCCATCACCGTCGCCCGCGAGATGGTCGAGGCGAACGTGGTCGGCGAGATCACGGCAGCCATTCGCCCACCCGCCGACGCCTGAACAGCGCAGGCGCGGTCACCGTGTCGCCGGCCGGGTGAGCCACAGCACCAGCGCCGAGCCGATCGCGCCGCCCGTGCTCGACAGGACCAGATCGCCGATCGTGTCGCCGTACGTGAGCCCGAGCCCTGCCGTACCGAGCTCTTGCACCAGCCATTCGGCGGCTTCCCACCAGATGATGGCGAGCGCTCCGATCCCGTACGCCATCGTCCAGATGCTCAGCCGGTTGAGCTGGGTGCGCAGCAATGCGAGCGTGATGCCGGCCGTGAGCAACACCCAGTTGACGGCGTGCAACACATCGTCGGTGACGTCGAACGAGTTGTAGAAGTTGAAGGCGTTGCCCAGCGTGTCCAACAGGAACGGTGCAACGAGGAGCGCGTCCACGAGGTACGGGTATGGCTCGGGCCGACCACGGACACGCCAGATCGAGGGTACGACCGCCAGGGGCATCAAATAGAACGGTGCCCGGAAGGCCATCCCCTTGCCCTCGAACTGGGGCAGGTTGGGGAACGCCACGCTGAACGCGACGGCGAGCACGAGCGCGACGCGTACCGCCCAGAGGATCGTGGGCTGCGGCGGCCTGCTCACAGGTCGCGCAGGTAGCGCACCAGGTCGGTGGTGGTGACGATGCCGGCCAATGCTCCGATGACGTCGAGGACGAGTACCGAGTGGAGTCCGCCTTTCGCCAGCTCCTCGGCTGCGTCCTGGACGGTTGCCGAGTCGGGCAACGTGACGAGTTCGGTGCTCATGATGTCTTCGAGGTTGAATTGATGGTCGAGCATCGTGGTCAACATCCGGTCGTCGGCGCCGTTGACGTCGTACACGAGCCTGAGCACGTCGGTGGACGAGATGACGCCGACCGGAAGCTCACCGTCGAGTACGGGGACGTGGTCGAATGCTGCTCGGTTGAGGGCGTGGTACACCTCGCTGAGCGGCTGTCCGACGTCGACCGACACGATCTCTGTCGTCATCACCTTGGTGATCGGTATCTGTCGTTTCATGGTGATCGCTCCTCTGCTGCCAGCGTACGACGTGGATCACCCCCATGGCATGGTCCGGTAGCATCGGAGGCGTGCCTGCAGAGACTCATGTGAACCAGGGCCCGATCGAGCGCGACGAGATCTTCGAGATCGTTCGTGATCGTCTGGCCGACATCTTGGAGATCGATCCGTCGACGATCAGCGAAGGTCAGTCGTTCGCCGACGACCTCGAAGCCGATTCGTTGGCGTTGATCGAACTCGTCGAGTCGCTCGAAGAAGAACTCAGCGACCGTACGGTCGGCTTCCGGATCGAGGACGAGGATCTCGAGGATCTCAAGACCGTCCGCGACGCCGTCGACTACGTACACGAGCGCACTGGTAGCTGACAGGTGAGCCTCGGCGCGCTCGAGAAGCGCCTGGGTCACACGTTCGCTGACCGGGAGTTGCTGCGACGCGCCATGTGCCACCGCTCGTGGGTGGCCGAGTCCGACGACATCCGCAGCAATGAGCGCCTCGAGTTCCTGGGCGATGCCGTGCTGGGTTGGGTGATCGCCGACCTCGTCTTCATGCGCTACGCCGACATGGCCGAGGGGGCGCTCACCGATCTGCGCAAGAGCGTGGTCAACGCCAACGCACTCGCAGAGGTGGCGGCCGAGACTGCACATCGGCGAGCACCTGCTGCTCGGCCGAGGTGAAGATGCCGCCAGCGGACGCGAAAAGGTGTCGATCCTGTCCGATGCGATGGAGGCTGTGCTCGGCGCCGTGTACATCGACGGTGGCACGACCGCAGCGTTCGGCGTGATCGAGCGGCTGTTCGTGCACCGTCTGGAGAGTGCGATCAGCATGCTCGACCGTCTCGACTACAAGTCGGCGCTGCAGGAGGTGCTCGCCCAGCAGGGCAAGCCGACACCCGATTACGTGGTGCGATCCACCGGCCCCGACCACGACAAGACCTTCTTCGCCAAGGTGCTGGTCGCCCGCAGTCTGCTCGGACAGGGTGAGGGGCGGTCGAAGAAGGCCGCCGAACAGGCCGCAGCGAGCGCTGCGTTCAGTGCGCTCACCGACGACCGGGAAGATGCCTGAGCTTCCCGAGGTCGAAACCGTTCGTCGCGGACTGGAGCGCTTCGCCGTCGGACGGCGCGTCGAATGGCGTCGAGGTCGGCCGCGAACGCACCGTGCGGCGCACGTCCCGCGAGGCGGTCGTCCACGGACTGACCGGCACCACGATCCTGGCGGCCAATCGACGCGGCAAGTACCTGCTCCTGCCGCTCGACAGCGGCGACGAAGTGATGATCCATCTCCGAATGAGTGGTCAGGTGCTGGTCGCCAAGGCGGGTGCGCAGCGCCCTCGTCACACGCACGTCGTGATGCACCTCGACGACGGAAACGAGATGTGGTTCATCGATCCGCGGACGTTCGGTGAGGTCGTCGTGTTCGACCCGCACAATGTCGCTGTCGAGATCCCCGATCTGGCGAATCTCGGCCCCGACCCGGTCGCCGAAGGGATCACACTGTTCGAGTTCAGGAAGATCCTGCGCAGCCGCCACCGGCAGATGAAGCCGTTGTTGCTCGACCAGCACGTGATCGCCGGGATCGGCAACATCTATGCCGACGAGATCCTGCACGAGGCCCGGCTGCGCCCGGACCGCATGTCCGACGGGCTGTCAACCGCATCGGAGCGCAAGCTGCACGTTGCCATGAACCGCATCCTCCAGGAGGCGATCGTGCATGGCGGCTCGACACTCGGCGACGCCCAGTACGTCGATCTGTTCGGTGACTGGGGCAACTATCAGCATGCTCACGTCGTGTATGGCCGAACCGGTGAACGCTGTGTCACGTGTGGCATCGGTTGGATCCGCCGTACCGTGTCTGCCCAGCGTTCGACGCATTACTGCCCCCGCTGTCAACGCTGAGTAGATTTGGACCCACCGTGTTCCTCAAGAGTCTCACCCTCAAAGGCTTCAAGTCGTTCGCCGACTCGACCGTCATGAACCTCGAACCGGGGGTCACCGTGGTCGTCGGCCCGAACGGTTCGGGTAAGTCGAACGTCGTCGATGCGATCGCCTGGGTGCTCGGTGCCCAAGCGCCGAAGTCGGTGCGTTCCCAGAAGATGGACGACGTGATCTTCGCCGGCACCGAGAAGCGCTCGGCGCTCGGCCGTGCCGAGGTCGGCCTCACGCTCGACAACTCGTCGGGGTTGTTGCCGATCGAGTTCAACGAGGTCACCCTGACCCGGATCCTGTTCCGCACGGGCGACAGCGAGTACGCGATCAACGGGGTGCCGTGCCGCCTGCTCGACATTCAGGAGCTGCTCTCCGATGCCGGTGTCGGCCGCCAGCAGCACGTGATCGTCAGCCAGGGTCAGATCGACGCAGTCCTCAACGCTCGGCCCGAGGAGCGGCGCGGCATCATCGAGGAGGCGGCCGGAGTCCTCAAGTATCGCAAGCGGAAAGAGAAGGCCGAGCGGCGGCTCGACGCCACCGAGGCCAACCTGCTGCGCCTCCAGGATCTCCTGCGCGAGGTGCGCCGACAGTTGCGACCGCTCGAACGTCAGGCCGAAGCAGCTCGTCGTCACGAGTCGTTGGTCGCTGAACTGACCACGCTTCGAGTGTTTGTCGCTGGTCGTGAGATCAGTGGCCTGAGGGCGAAGCTGCGAGGCGATCGCCACCGATCGGGTCGACGCGGTTCGCCTGGAAGCCGAGTTGAAGTCGCAGCTCGCCAAACTCGACACCGAGATCATGTCGATCGAGGCCCAGTTGTCGGCGCGCGGCGAGCACGATGTCAGCGACCGGCTGATGCAGGTCGAGCAGCTCCGTGAGCGTGCTCGTGGCCTGGCGGGCATCCTGGCCGAACGCAAGCGGTCGCTCGAACGTGACCACGGTCAGCTGCTGGGAGAGGGCGTGGTCGCCAACCTCGAAGCCGACGTCGCCCGATTCAGGGTAGAACTCGACGAGGTCGTGGTTGCGCTCGAGCAAGTTGCGCCCGACGGCGAGGCGCTGGCTGCCGAGGAGGCCTCGTTCCGTTCTGAACGCGAACGGGTCACCGAGGCGCTCACGACCGACGATGGGGGCGCCAAAGCAGCCAGCGCGGCCGCCGAGGTGCGCGGTGAGCTGCGCTCGATCCGAACCGCTGCCGAGCGCAGCGAGAGTGAGCTGCGCCGCGCCACCACCCGCGCCGACGAGCTGCGCGGCAAACTCGAGCAGTTGGCGAGCGAGGCCGAACGGCTGCGGGAAGACTGCGCCCAGGCCGAGTCGGTCGAGGGTCCGTTGGTCGATCAGATCGGGGCTGCCGAGCGGGCCCGCTCGGCAGCCGACGAGTCGATCGAGCGGTGCACGGCCGAACGCCACGAGGCCTCCGAGGCTGCGTCGCGTGCCGGTGCTCGTGTCGAGGCGTTGCAGCTGGCTCTCGATGCGGCTCACGCCCGAGCCGGGGCCGAGCGTCTGGCTGATGTCGACGGTGTGCTCGGCACGTTGCTCGACCTTGTCGAGATCGATGCGGGGTGGCAGGAGGCCGTCGAGGCAGCACTTGGCGAGGCGCTCACCGCCGTCGTGGTCGACGGTCCGCAATCGGCACAGCGAGCGCTGGCCGCTCTGCGTGAGTCCGAGACCAGCGGCGCTGTGCTCGCTGCCGGGGTCACGCCGAATCACGGTCGCATTCCCTCGGTCGGCGAACCGGTCCTCCCACATGTGCGCTCCGGGCGGCCCGGCATGTCCGGCCTGCTCGACGCTCTGGTGGGTGCCGCCGTACGAGTCGATGGCCTCGACGAGGCGATCGAGGCGGCCCTCGCACACCCCGATGCGATCATCGTGACGCCCACCGGCGACCGCTTCGCGCCGACCGGCTGGAGGGTCGGTGCAGCAGCTGGTGGGGCAACCGCAGCGGCACTCACCGAGGCACGCCATCGGGCGGAACGCGCCGAGGCGGCGTTGGTCGCTGCCGAGTCGGCGCTCGAAATGGCGCGCCGACAACAGACCGAGGCCCGTCAGGTGGAGACGTCCCTCACGCGCCAGCTCGATCACAGCGATGCCCGTTTCACGGCCGCATCCGAGGGGCTCGCCCGGGCGCTCGATCGGCGTCGCGAGTTCCAGGCCGAACTCGAGCGACTCGATCGGAGTGCGGTCGAGTTGGCCGAGCACCTCGAACACGAGCAGGTACGGATCACCGACCTCGAGGCGGTGCTGCCGGCGCTCGATGCCAACGAACAGGCCGAAGCCGACGCTGCGCGTGCACGCGGCGAGGCGCGCGCCGACCTCGAGGCTCGTGCAGCAGTGTTGGCGTCGCGTCGTCGTGAGCTGGAGGTGCGTAACGCCGGCCTGCACGAGCGCCAGCAGTTCCTCGAGTCGCGCATCGCTGAGACGGACCGCCGACTCGAGGCGGACCACGAGGCCCGGGCACTCGCCGCGGGGCGTCGCGTCCAGATCGAGCGTTCGCTCGCCGCCATCGATCGGCTGGCCAATCTGGTGCAGGCGCACAGAGCTGTCGTCGAGATCGAGCACGATGACCTGATCGAGCGCCGCCGCCGCCAGAGCGAAGAGGTGCGCGGGTTGTCCACGGCGCTCGATGCAGCTCGCAAGTCGCGAACCGAGGCCGAACACCGGCTCGAAGAGGTTCGCCAGAAGTCGCATCGATCGGAGATCGAAGAGGCGGAGGCGAAACTGCGTCTCGAGACGTCGGTCGAGACGTTGCGGCGCGATCTCGACATCGAGCCACAGATCGCCGAGGCCGCCGAGCCGCCCGAACTGCCCGAGGGCGCATCGGCGGCGGGGCGAGTGCGGGAGTTGGATCGTGAGTTGCGTCTGCTGGGCCCGATCAACCCGCTCGCGCTGGAGGAGTTCAACGAGCTGCAGCAGCGCCACACGTTCCTCGAAGAGCAGCTCGAGGATGTGCGTTCGACGCGTCGCGATCTCAGCCGTGTCATCAAGGCGGTCGACCAGGAGATCCAGAACGTCTTCGCCGGGGCGTTTGCCGATGTCAGCTTGAACTTCACGCAGCTGTTCAGCACGCTCTTTCCGGGCGGCACCGGTCACCTCAAGCTCACGGCTCCCGACGATCTGCTCAATACCGGCATCGAGGTCGAGGCCAAGCCGAGCGGCAAGAACGTCAAGAAGCTGTCGTTGCTCTCGGGTGGCGAACGCAGCCTCACCGCGCTCGCCTTTCTGTTTGCCGTGTTCCGCAGTCGCCCATCGCCGTTCTACGTGATGGACGAGGTCGAGGCTGCACTCGATGACGTCAACCTGCACCGCTTCCTCGGCTTGATCGCCGAGTTCCGCAAGGACGCCCAGCTGCTGATCGTGTCGCACCAGAAGCGCACGATGGAGGCCGGCGACAGCCTGCTCGGTGTGTCGATGCAACCGGGTGGTTCATCGAAGGTGGTCACCGAACGCGCCAGTACGGCAACCAGCCGCTAGCGGCGACACCCGGAGCCCGGGGTGTCGCAGGTGGTGAGTTGTGCGGGGTCAGGATTTCTGTGGAGGGCTGAGGCGAGATCGGGTGTGGTGAGCGCAAGGCGCGATGGCGCCCGAGTTGCCTGTGGGCAACGAGCGGCGAAGCGCAACGCAGCGAGCGCCGCAGCCGGCTCGCCTCAGCGGGGTTGGTCGGCCCAGCGTAGGTAGGGCTTGACTTCTTCGACGTTGGCGAGCCGTTGGCGGGCGTCGTCGGTCGACAAACCGGGCGACACGATGACGCGGTCACCGGGCCGCCAGTCTGCGGGTGTCGCGATCGGAGCGGCGTCGGTCGCCTGCAGCGCGTCGACGACGCGGACGAGTTCGTCGAAGTTGCGCCCGATCGACTTGGGATAGGTCAACGTGAGGCGGACCTTGTTGCTCGGATCGATCACGAAGACCGAACGAACGGTCGAGGTGTCGCCCTCGCCGGGGTGGATCATGTCGTAGGCCTCGGACACGGCGCGGTCCGGATCGGCGATGATCGGGAAGTTGAGCGCGACGCCCCCTACCTCGCCGATGTCGGGTGCCCAACCGTGATGATCGGCGATCGGGTCGACCGAGACTGCGATCGCCTTGGTGTTGCGCTTGGCGAACTCGTCCTTCAGGGCAGCCGTGCGACCGAGCTCTGTCGTGCACACGGGGGTGAAGTCCGCCGGATGGCTGAACAGGATCGCCCACGAATCGGCTTTCCAGGCGTGGAATTCGATCTCCCCGTCGGTCGTGACGGCGGTGAAGTCGGGTGCTTCGTCTCCGAGGCGGATGGACATGATGGAACCTCCTGTGCGACAGCAGAGCGTGCGACAGCAGGGCATCGTAACACCCCGCGCGACACCGCTGAGTCGTGTGAATTGCATGAAAACTGGCTGCAAAGTTATACAACTCGTCAACATCGACTGGTATAGCGCTGTTCTCGCTCAACCCGCGTGTGAAACCGGCCGACAGGCAATTGACCGCACGAAACAAGCCCAGTCCGGCCCCTCCGAGGAGCGTAGATGATCGAGAATGCATACTTGACCACAGAGTTCGGCTTGAGTGGGCCCTGGCTGGCCGAGTACATGCTCGAGTCGCTCAATGCCGGAGTCCTCGTCCACGACGTCGAGGGCAAGGTCACGGCCTGGAATCCACGAGCCCACCTCGTGTTCGCATGTTCCGACGAGGTGATGATGGGCTCGGACTGCTGTGATGAACGGTGGGATCTGATTCGCCCCGACGGTTCTGCGCTACCTCGTGAAGAGCACCCGGTGATTCGTTCGCTGAAGGAACGCGACTCGATTCGCGACGTTGTGATCGGCCTGCGGCGGTGCGACCGGCAGCGGGTGTGGCTGCAGGTCGAGCGCGCTCCCGATCTTCGGTCCCGACTCATCGGTGCGTGGGGTCCTCAGTACCCAGCACGACGTCACCGACGTGATCGCCTCCCAGTCACGCCTGCAAGCGTCCGAGTACCGATTCGGCAAGGCATTCGAGAACGACATCGCCGGCAACCTGGTGGTCGAGTTCAACGGGCGGATCGTGGCCTGGAACTCCCGGTTCTCAGAGCTGGTCGGCCGCACCGACGGGGAGATGTTCGATCTCAACTTGGCCGATCTGGCGGTGCTCGACCTCGACGAAGTGGTCGCGATGCTGCTCGATGAGGGTGCCACCCGCGACTTCGTGGAGGGGGCGACCAACCTCATCCGGCGAGATGACGAAGAGCGTCACGTCGACGCCAGGATTCAACTCATCGAATGGCCGAATCACTCTGATTGCGCGCTCGTTCAAGTCGTCACCGAGGCGCCCGAAGCCTCGACCGCCCGCCACCACGACGCCTGGTATCGCAAGGCGTTCGACGACAGCATGGTCGCCACGCTGGTGACCAACTCCGCCCGGATCGTCGTCGAAGGTAACGCTGCCGCAGCCCGGCTGCTGGGCCGACAGCTCGCAGATCTCACCGGTAGCTCGCTGCCGAGCTTCGTCGATCTGAGGTCCGGCAGGCTCGAAGACACGTGCGACCGCATCCTGCTCGACGGCGAATCGATGACGTTTCCCGATGCCGTGCTGCACACCGACCATGGGATCCGCGACGTCTGCCTGCGAATCGCTTCCGTCGCCGACGGGGATTCGAGTCTGATCGTGCAGCTGACACCGGTCAACGTCACAGCAGGGGCCGTGTCATGACACAGATCGACTCGTGCATCACGAGCATCGACGCCGCAGTTCTCACCGCTGTCTTGGAGGCATCCAACGATGCCGTCGTGTTGCAGGACGAAGAGGGGCGAATCGTTCGATGGAACGACCGGGCACTTCAGACCTTCGGTCTGACCGCCGAGGAGATCGCTGGACGTAACTGGGTCGACCCGCGCTGGGGATCCATTCGGCTCGACGGTTCCGACCTGCCGGGTGATCTTCACCCTGCGATGCTGGCACTGCAATCGGGGGAGGCCGTCGACGGCTTCGACATGGGCGTGCATCGGCCGAACGGTGAGCGGCGGTGGCTGAGGGTCAACAGCCGACCCCTGCGCGATGGCGACGGCGTTGTGATCGGTGTGCTGAGCGACTTCTGCGACCACACCGACGATGTCGTCAGTGCCACCAGCTCCGACACTGACGCCGAGCGGTTCCGCACGGCGTTCGAGCGCTCACCGGTCGCGCTGCTGGTCGTCGACGACAAGGGCCGGTTCCTGGACGCCAATCGGGCCTTGTGCGAGCTGTTCGGGATCTCCTTGGCGGCGATCACCGGGCTGGATTGGATCACGTTGTCCGAACGTGGGATGTCCGACCAGCTGTCCCGTCTGCTGCTCCCGCCGTTCGTCAGGGAGACCGAGCCGGACGTGCTCGAATACCACCACGCCGACGGGCGGATCAGGCACGGGCTGACCCAGGTCTGCGCAATCCGCTGGCCGGGTGCCGATGCAGCGGCAATGGTGCAGATCGTCGATGTGACCGACCGTGTCGAGTCGACCCGTCAGGCCGAATTGCTGGCAGACCAGCTCGCTCTGGTCTTCGAGAACTCACCGGTCGGGACCGGCCTCGTGTCGAGCGACGGGGTGTGGCTGCGCGCCAACCCCGCTGTCGGACGGCTGCTCGGTGAGCCTGTCGCCGCCATCATCGGGGCGCAGGTCGTCGACTACATCCACCCTGATGACATCGACCTCGTCCGCGTTTCGCCGAACGTGCGATGGAGGGCCGGCCGGCCACCGTCGATCACCGGTTGTGCAAGCGCGGTGGAGAGATCCGCTGGCTCCACACACAGATCACTCGGGTCGAAACTGCCGATGCACCGGCGCTCTTGATCCAGACCGTCGATCACACCGTGCAGCGCCGAACCGACGTCGTGCTCTCCTCGATCGATCAGACAACCGGCCTGCTGAGCCGCAACGGGATCGTGAGCATGCTCGAGGAGAGGATCCTCGCCGGCCGTCAATCGCTCGAGCCGTTCACCGTGTTCTGCGTCGACATCGACGACTTCCGCGGCATCACCGATCGCACTGGCGTGAGAGCCGGTGACCAGCTGCTCGAGCACGTCGGCGTCTCGATGCAGGCGGCGATGCCGCTCGGCTCGGTCGTCGGCCGGGCCCACGGCGACGTCTTCGTCGGTATCGCCCACCAATTGGGTTTCGCGACGCCCGCCGCACCGCCGAGGGCATCCTCCGGACCCTCTCGCACCTGCGACCGGCAGGCGAGACCGACCCGATCAAGACGCGGGTGGGTGCCCTCTTGGTCGAGGCTTCCGACGTGGCACCCGACGACATCATCACCCGTGTCGAACAGCTCGCACACGAGTCGCGTCGAAATACTGAACGCTACGTGGTGCAATCGCTCGCAGATGATGTCGAGGACGGCAGCGTCGTTCGGTCCTGAGAAGTCGTGGTACCAGGAGATCGAGGATGCGCTCCATGAGCAACGGTTCCTCGTCGTCGGCGAGTCGCTCGCCCGTCTGAAGGGCATCGACACCGTGCAGCGTCGCGAGCTGCTCGTCAGGCTGGTGCTGCCGGGCGGGGTTCGGGTCAGCATGCCGCGTTTCGAGCGCCATGCTCAGCGACTCGGACTGGCTGCGGCGGTCGATGCCTGGGTGCTTCGACGGGCCGCCCAAGTGCTGAGGGCCGACGCCAACACCGAGCTGGAAGTCAATCTCAGCCTGGCGTCGGTGACCAATCCGTCCACGATCGCACTGTTGCTCGAACTGGCCGGGCAGGACAGCACCGTCGCTCCGCGCATGCTGCTGGCGATCAGCGAGCGCCTCATCACCGGGTCCCTCAGCGAGGTGCTCGAGTTCACCGAGGCCCTGGCGGGTGCCGGTTTCCGCTTCTGTGTCGACGACTACGGCCTCTCCGCCCAGGGGTTGCGTCTGCTGGAATCGGTCGGCGCTCGGCGCGTGAAACTGGCGTCTGACGCACTGCATCAGACCGGTTCTGGCAGCACCGATGACGCCTGGTTGCGTTCGACGATCCGTGCCGCCCAGGAGATGGGCGTCGAAGTTGCGGTGCCCTTCGTCACCGACGCGGCCGTGTACGAACGTGTGCGGGCGCTGGGTGCCGACTTCGCCCAGGGCGTCTACATCGGCCCCTCCGTCGTCGTCGACTGAGGCTGAACGGCCCGCCGTCGCACTCGCGGCGGTAGCGTCCGGGGCGATGGAGTGGTATTGGATTTTCCTGATTCTGGCCGTCGCCGTGATGGTGTTCGGTCTCGGGGTCGTGCTCGTCAACCGACGCCGAGCAGGTGGAGTGGAGGCGCCGACCCGTCCCGCGCCGCGTCCGGTAGCTCCGCCTCCCAAGCCGGTCGAACCCGCCGACGCCGTCAGGCCCGGCACCCTGGTCGCCGAGCCGGAGCCACCAGTCGAAGTTGCGGCCCCACCCGTTTCACTGAGGGAACGCCTCACCAAGGCACGCTCAGCGTTGACCGGAGCGTTCGCCGGAGTGCTCGGTCGATCGGCGATCACCGACGAGACGTGGGACGACCTCGAAGAAGCGCTGTTGCGCGCCGACGTCGGGCTGGGCGTCACCGACGCATTGCTGGACGACCTCAAAGAGCGCGTCGCACAGAAGCAGATCACCGAACCGAGCGAACTGCTCGACGCGTTGCAGGCCGAGATGGTCGCTCGGCTCGTCGGCTCGGATCGCTCCGTCAACTTCGATGATTCCTTCGATCCGGGCAATCCCAACGTGTGGATGTTCGTCGGGGTCAACGGTGTCGGCAAGACCACCACGATCGGAAAGATCGCCCGCCAACAGGTCGACCAAGGTCGAACGGTGCTGATGGCTGCCGGTGACACGTTCCGCGCTGCTGCTGCCGAACAACTGGGCACGTGGGCCGAACGCTCGGGCGTCGAATTCGTGCGGGGTGCCGACGGCAGCGATCCGTCATCGGTGATCTTCGATGGAGTCGAACGCGCCGCCGCCAAGCAGATCGAGCTCGTGCTGGCCGACACCGCCGGCCGTCTGCACACGAAGACCAACCTGATGGAAGAGCTGAAGAAGGTCCGTCGGGTGGCGGAGAAGGGCGCCGGCACGGTAACCGAGACATTGCTGGTGATCGACGCCACCACCGGTCAGAACGGGCTCACCCAGGCCCGCCAGTTCCGTGAGGCGACCGACGTCACCGGAGTGGTGCTGACCAAGCTCGACGGCTCGGCGAAGGGTGGCATCGTGTTCGCGATCGAGACCGAACTCGGAATTCCGATCAAGCTGGTGGGCATCGGTGAACAGATCGGCGACCTCGTGCCGTTCGACCCCGAAGAGTTCGTTTCCGCGCTGTTCGATCGCGACTGAAGAAATTCTCGATCGTACGGGAACCGCGGGGTCAGCTCGGACGTCACATCGGCATGAAGCGTCACTCATCCCGAATTCTCCCTGCGGCGCTGGTCGCCGTTCTCGTACTTGCCGCCTGTGGCGGCGACACCGACGAATCACTTCCGGCGGTCACCGACAACGGCTTGATCCCACCGCGACCGATCGAGATCACGAGCGGTGGCGGCGGTGGCGGCCTCGCGGCGACCGCCGAAGTTGCCTCCGATTCGCGCGTGTCCGACATGGCGATGCCGTACTACATCGCCAACTACGTCGTCGGCGACGGAATGCCAGGACTGCCCACCAACGACATCGGCTACGTGTTCCCGGCCGGCACTGTCGTGACCGCCGAGCGGGTCGCCGCCCTGGCGGCTGCACTCGGTGTGTCGGGCGAGCCGGTTCGCAGCGACGACGGGTACTTCTGGCGGGTCGGACCCGACGACGGAACCGCTCCCGCCCTGTCGGTGTACGAAGACGCCCAGTTGTCGTGGAGCTACAACAGCGCGTGGGCGGATCAGCGGGGAGCGGTGGGCTGCGCTGTCGCCGAGCCGGCCCAGACCGAACCCGTCCAGGTCGACCCGCCCGAGGGTGGCGACATCGCCGTGCCCGAAACGGTGGTCGTCGACCCCGATGCGGTCGGTTGTGAGGAGCCGGCACCACCGGAGGGTGTGCCGACCGAGGAGGTCGCCGAACAGCGGGCACGTGACATGATCGCCGCCGTCGGAGCCGATCCGGCGGCCTACCAGTTCGAGACGTACGCCGACGAGTGGTTCGCCAACGTGTCCGCCGTCCGCCGAGTCGACGGTCTGTTCGATGCCAACCGCTTCGACTTCGGTTTCGGTGCCGAGGGATTGATGCAGTACGCCAACGGCCAACTCGCCGAACCGCAGCGAGTCGGCCCCTACCCGCTGATCGGTCTCGACCAGGCGATCGCCCGGCTGAACGATCAGAACTCGATGTGGTACGGGGGCTTCGGAGGTGGCATCGCGGATCGACATGCCCGCCGCCGACGTAGCAGTCGACATCGCCGAGAGCGCCGTGGGCGACGCCGCCGAACCGCCGCCCGGCGACGAGATCCCGGTCGACGAGATCCCCGCTCCCGAACCGGTCACCGTCACACTCGTCGACGTGCAGCCGGACGTGTGGTGGGCGTGGGACGCCGACGGATCGGTCTGGTTGCTCCCTGCGTACCGCTTGATCGACACCGATGGCGGGTGGCACGTGGTGCCCGCCGTGACCGACGAGTTCATGATCCAGGTCGAGCCCCGATCGTCGACGGGCCGCTGCCGGCCCTCAGCCGATGCCGGTCGAACCGGCACCCGAGCCGGACCCGACGCCTCCGCTCGACGCGACTCTGCTTGAACTCGAGCGGTTCGTCGGACTGCCGATCGACGACTTCATCGATCAAGTCGAGCCGTTGGGATACAACGTTCGGATCGCCGAGCAGGATGGCGAAGGCCTGGACTTGACGGCAGACTTCAGCGAGACGCGTCTGAATGTCGCCGTCGACAGCGGCATCGTCACGTCGATTCTCAACCTCGGCTGACGGCATCCCAATCATCGAGCCGACCCAGGCTGCCCCACCGAATCGGTGCCGGTAGCCTGGGTCTTCTCATGTTCGACAATCTTTCCAATCGACTCGACGGGATCGTCAAGCGGCTGCGCGGCAAGGGCCGCCTCACCGAGGCAGACGTCGACGAGATCATGAAGGAGATCCGTTCGGCGCTGCTCGAAGCCGACGTCAACGTCACCGTCGTCCGTTCGGTGTGCAACCGCATCCGTGAGCACGCCATCGGTGCAACCCGAACCCAGGCGCTCGATCCGGGCCAGCAGGTCGTCAAAGCCGTCAACGACGAGCTGACCCGGATCCTCGGTGGCGAGACGCTGGCGATCACGTACGCCTCCAAGCCGCCGACCGTGATCCTGATGGCCGGCCTGCAGGGCTCGGGCAAGACCACCGCCACCGGCAAGCTCGCCCAGTGGTTCAAGTCGCACGGTCGCCAACCGCTGCTGGTCGGTGCCGACCTGCAGCGCCCGGCGGCGGTCGAGCAGCTCCGAACACTCGGTGCCCAGGTCGGTGTTCCCGTCTACTCCGATCCCGAAGATCCGGTGCTGACCGCCTTTCAGGGTGTCGAGGAGGCCAAGCGGCTCGGCCGCGACGTGGTGATCGTCGACACTGCCGGTCGGCTCTCGATCGACGTCGAGATGATGGAGCAGGTGCGCCTGATCTCCGGGGCCGTATCGCCGGACTACACGTTCCTCGTGATCGACGCGATGACCGGTCAGGACGCCGTGCAGACGGCTGAGGCGTTCCACCAGACGCTCCAGATCGACGGCGTCATCTTGTCGAAGCTCGATGGTGACGCCCGCGGCGGAGCGGCCTTGTCCGTCAAGGAGGTCATCGGTCGCCCGATCGCGTTCGCCTCCACCGGTGAGAAGCTCGACGCCTTCGAGCAGTTCCACCCCGACCGGATGGCCGGTCGAATTCTCGGGATGGGCGACATGCTGACCCTGATCGAGCAGGCCGAGCAGGCCTTCGAGGCGGATCAGGCCGAGCAGGCAGCGGCGCGTTTGATGGAGGGCGAGTTCACGCTCGACGACTTCCTCGAGCAGATGCAGGCGCTCAAGAAGATGGGCCCCCTGTCGGGGGTGCTCGGCATGATGCCGGGCATGCCGAAGGAGATCAAGAACGCCAAGATCGACGACGACGATCTCAAGCCGATCGAGGCGATCATCCATTCGATGACGGCCGAAGAGCGCGCTCGCCCTCAGATCATCAGCGGCAGCCGGCGTGCCCGTATCGCCAAGGGTGCCGGCCGCGAGCCCGGCGAGGTCAGCCGGCTCGTCAAGCAGTTCAGTGAGATGCAGAAGATGATGAAGAAGATGGGCATGGGCGGCGGTAAGAAGGGCAAGCGCGGTGGCCTACCCGGCCTTGGTGGATTGCGCGGCGGCATGCCCGACATGAGCGAAATCGAGCAGATGATGGGCGGGCAGGGCGGCATGCCCGGCCTACCGCGCTGACCCACGGCGTAACGGTCACCATCCGGGTTGTCACCATTCGGGTTGTCACCATTCGGCGCCGGGCGCCTTGGTGTCATCGCCTCCGAGTAGTTGGAAGCCGCCGAACAGCTGATCGAGTTGCTCGATCAGCAGCTCGACGTGCTCCGGCCGGAACACCAGCGGTGGGCGGATCTTGAGCACGTTCGAGTAGCGCCCGGTGATCCCGGCGAGGATGCCACGTTGGCGCAGCTCGGTGGCGATTCGTTTGGCGTCGGCGTAGGCGATCGGCTGCCTGGTCGCCCGGTCGGTGACGAGGTCGAGCCCCCAGAACAGCCCGCGACCCTGCACGGCGCCGACGATCTCGTGACGGTTGGCGATGTCGACCAACCCGATCCCCAACGCGGCTCCGGTCGTCGTCGAGTTGTCGAGCAGCTGCTCGTCGTCGATCACGTCGAGCACGGCGAGCGCCACGGCCGCCGACACCGGGTTGCCGCCGAACGTGTTGAAGTAGTTGTGGCGCTCGGCGAAGGCGGCCGCGATCTCGGGCGTGGTGACCACCGCCGCGACCGGGTGGCCGGCGCCCATCGGCTTGCCGATCGTGACGATGTCCGGGACGATGCCGTAGTGGGTGTGGCCCCAGAAGTGCTGCCCCATGCGGCAGTAGCCCGATTGCACCTCGTCGGCGATCACGAGCCCGCCATGTCGATCGAACGATCTCGGACGAACGTGCGAGGTACTCCCGGGAGCGATCAACACGCCGTTCGAGTCCCAGCTCGGAGTCGACCAGCATCGTCGCCAACCCATGGCCCCCGTCATCGAGTCGATCGGCTGCCTCTGCCACGAACTCGGCGTAGCTCTCGCTGGGATCGACGTCGCGCCTGGTGGAGATCGATCGGGCCTCGGTACATGTTGGGCGGTTCGACGACACCCAGCCAATCGGGGCGGTCCGATTCGGGATAGGTGTCGGTCGACAGCTTGCCGACCAGGTCGGAGTTGCCGTGGTACGAACTCTCCGTCACGATCACGCCATGGTTGCCCGTCACCGTGCGGGCGATCTGTACCGCGAGGTCGTTGGCCTCGGTGCCGGTGCAGACGAAGTAGCACGTGCCGAGATCGCCCGGCAGCGATGCCTTGCAGTCGCTCGGCCAACTCGACCACGTTCTCGTGCAGATACCGCGTGTGGGTGTTGATCAGCGCCGCCTGGCTCGGTGAGCGCAGCCACCACGCGCGGATGTGCGTGACCGACCGACGGCACGTTGTTGTAGCAGTCGAGGTAGCGGTTCCCGTCGGCGTCGTACACCCAGACGCCCTCACCCCGCACGAGGTGGACCGGTTCGTCGTAGAACAGCTGGTAGCTGGGGGCCAGGCTGTCCGCCCGGCGCCGTCGCAAAGGGGCGTCATTGGTCGTCACAGCGCCTCCTGGACGCGCTCGCTGGCTTCGGTCGACTCGATCGCCAGCCATCGTTCGACACCGGCCAGCAATCCGGGCCGCTCGGCTGCGACCGAGTCGGCGATGTGGGCGGCCTGGGCGATCTGGTACTCCACCAGCAACGTACTCAGAGCGAGCCTGGCCAACACCAGATCGGGCAGCGCAGCGATCTCGGCGTCGCTCAGCGGCCGCTGGGTATGGAACCCGGCTGCCAGCGCGGCAAGCGCTGCGACCGGATCGACCTGGTGCGGAACCAGGTTGGCGCCGGAGACGCCCAGGTCGGCAACGGTCACCGTGCGCACCAGGTCACCGAAGTCGATCACGCCTGTGACGATGTCGGAGGAGGCATCTGATCGCAGCAGGTTGCCGGCATGGCCATCGTTGTGGATGATCTGGCGTGGCAGGGCGGCCATCGCAGCAACGGCTGCGTGCAAGCGCGACCGCGCGAGGGGTCAACACTGCGAGGGCGTCAGCCCCGAGCCCCGACCACAGCCCGTCATCGAGGATCAGCCCGTTGGCGATGTCCCACGGCATGAAGTGATCGCCGGCGGCATGATCGAAGTCGGCCAGGGCACACGACAGCGCTCCCACCAGCTTGCCGATCGCGCTCAGTCCCGTTGTGGAAATCGCCTGGTTGTCGTCGAACGTGATGCCCGGGAGGTACGTGACGAGCCGCATCGAGTGGGGGCGGCCATCGTGTTCCAGTACCGGCACCAGCTCTCCGTCGATGCTGGGTACCATGCGGGCGATCGGCAGGTGTGGCGCCCGCTGTTCCAGGTGCAGCAACGCCCTGGCGTGGAAATCGATCGTCGTGGGCAGCTCTGCGGGGCTGGCGATCTTGAGCACGAACCGGGCACCGCCGGCCGTGGTGAACAGCGTATTGTGCGACCTCTCGCCGCGCAGCTGCACGGCTGAACCATGCATTCCGTATCGCTCAGCGGCGATCGACACCACCCGGTCGATGCTCAGCGTCGGTGGGTCGAAGCGGAACAGATCCATGCCAGCTCCGGTGTAGCAGGTGGGCGATGTCGGCGAGGCGGTCGGAATCGTGGCCATCCCGGATAACCTTTCGTGGTTCTCACATCGCATCCAGGAGTCACTTCACATGGCAGTCAAGCTGCGCCTCACCCGAGTCGGCAAGAAGAAGCAGCCTCAGTATCGCATCGTCGCGGCTGACGGTCGTTCGCCGCGAGACGGCCGTTTCATCGAGATCCTCGGTCACTACGACCCCCGGCAGGATCCTTCGGCGCTCACGGTCGACAACGACAAGGCCGTCAAGTGGTTGAGTCAGGGTGCGCAGCCGACCGAGCGGGTGGCCAAGCTGCTCCAGGTGTCGGGCGCCATGGACCAGTTCAAGGCCGCCAAGTGAGCGACGTCCAGTCAGCTCCCACGGCAGTGGCCGTGTTGACGCACATCGTCAAGTCGATCGTCGACGACCCTGAAGCGGTGACCGTCGACGAGGTCGCCGGCGAGGGCAAGCACCGCCTCGACGTCCGCGTCGGAGACGGCGATCTCGGCCGCGTGATCGGCCGTCGTGGCCGTACCGCCGCCAGCATCCGGATGGTCACCCGAGCCGCCGCCTCCAAAGACGGCGTAGAGCTCGACATCGAATTCCTCGACTGACCGATCGGGCCAACGTGCCCGAGTGGTGCTGCTGAACAGTCCATATCTCGGACGGTCGATCAGCGACGTGGTTGCGGGCGGGTTGCGTCGCAGCTGAGCGGTGGATGCCCTCGAGAACGCTCTGGTCGGCACGATCCAACGGGTGGTTCTAACATTGGTGGATGGACGACGCGACTTCGGGCCGCAGATGAGTGGCGCAGCGAATCGAATCCTGCACACCTCGGCTCCGACCCGACGCCAGCTGCAGATCTACGCCTATGACCCGGTTCGCGGTCGGGTTGCAGGCAATCGGGTCATTGTCGATGTCGCCAACGAGCCGCTGCGACCTGGTCCGGTCGGCTCCAAGGTCGAGATCGTCGACTACGACTCGACCCGAGGGGTCTTCCTGCCTCCGATCGATCTGGAGGACCCCAACATCTTGATGATGTCCGGGCTCAATCCCGCAGAGGGCGATCACTATTTCCATCAGCAGATGGTCTACGCGGTGGCGATGAAGACGATCGAGAGTTTCGAGCGAGCGCTCGGGCGAGAGATCCGCTTCCGGCACAACAAGCCACTCCGTATCTTCCCCCATGCCTTTCGTGGGCCGAACGGGTTCTACGACCATGAAACCCGAGCCCTGCTGTTCGGCTACTTCCGAGCCGATCAGGAACGGCCGGGGTTGAACATCCCGAAGCAGTGGGTCTTCACGTGCCTGTCCCAGGACATCGTCGCCCACGAGGTCACGCATGCCATCGTCGACAAGCTTCGCTACAACTACCGCAGCCCCACCAATCCCGACATGTTGGCCCTGCACGAGGGTGTCGCCGACATCGTTGCGATCTTCCAGCACTTCACGTTTCCGAGCGTGCTCCGAGATGCGATCGAGGAGTCGAACGCCGACCTGCGCAGAGCCGACAAGCTGATCGAGCTCGCAGTTCAGTTTGGACACGGCACCGGCAAGAACGGAGCGTTGCGGCACGCGCTCGACGGCGAGGTGCCCGACGCCACCGCCTATTCGCGTGAGTTCGAACCTCATACCCGTGGCGCCATCCTCGTCGCCGCAGTGTTCGATGCGTTCTTCAAGCTGCATCAGCACCGCGTCTCCGACCTGTTGCGGCTTGCGAGCGGTGGCACTGGCATACTTCCCGAAGGGCGGGCACCGGGGGACCTCGTCGATCGGGTTGCCGGCGAGGCGGCTCGAACTGCCGACGACATCTTGCAGGTGTGCCTGCGGGCCTTCGATTACATGCCGGTTCTCGACGCCGACTTCGGTGACTACCTGCGGGCCCTGGTCACCGCCGACTTCGAGCTGAATCCGAACGATCTCGATGGCAAGCGGGCCCACCTCATCGAGGCGTTTCGTGCCCGAGGCATCTTCCCGCATGGCGTCACCTCGCTCGGTGAAGAAGCGTTGTTGTGGGACACCTACGGCAGCGCCCGGGTGGATGCGATTCCCGAGCTACCGGCGTCGAGCCAACAGATGATCAGTTCCGAGCTGGTACAGGTCGACCGCCGGAGCACGGCAAAGACGAGTGACTGGAGTGAGGACCCAAAGGACCACAGCACCGACAGTGTCAAAACGCTTGTTCATCGAGAGTTGCGTGCGTACGCGCTCGAGCATGCGTCGGCGTTGCTGCTGCGGGGAAAACAACCAGGTATCGCGGGCTTCAATCCGGTCTTTCGCGTCGGCGAAGACGGCAAGTTGCGTACCGAGATCGTCGTTCAATACATCGATACGTACAAGAAGCGAGCCGACCTCGGTGGTTTGCAGCCGGCCGGCGCTACGACCGTCGTGTATTCGGCCGACGGGAGGGCGCGCTACATGATCGCCAAACCGTGGCCACACGATGGCTTGGATGGCGAGGCAGCGGCGTTGGCCGAGTGGCGCGCCAAGCGCATGGTCGATTTCGTCAGCGACACCGACGCCAGACTCTCCGACGACTACTGGTCGGACAAGAAGCGCCGTGCCTCTCGGATGGCCAATCGTTTCGGGTTCTCGGCCTTGCATCGCTCCCCAGGAGTCGTCGACTATGAGTGACGACCTGAGAATTCGTGTCTACAACGTCGGGTTCGGTGACTGCTTCTTGGTGTTGCTTCCCGATGTCGCCGACGACGGGGTGCAAGCGACGCGACCTCGTCGGATGCTGATCGACTGCGGATCGATCAGCTTCGGCGACTCAGGATTCGACACGAAATCGCTGGTTGCGCGCATCATCGATGACGTCACCGATCCCGATGGAGTCGCCCGCATCGATGTCGTCGTCGCGACGCACCGCCATCGTGACCACATCCTGGGTTTCGGTCGGCCGGAGTGGGCCGACGTCGAGGTCGGTGAGGTGTGGCTGCCCTGGCCCGAATCGCTCGATGACGAACTCGGGCTGCGCCTTGTCGAGGCGCAGCAGGCGCTCGCCAGGGCGCTCACCGAAAACGTGGCGGCCCTGAGAGCAGACACACGCATTCGTGACGATCAGTGCGAGCTGGTCGAGACCATGGGCTTCAATGCGCTCACCAACGATGACTCGATGCAGACGTTGAAGTTCGGGTTTGCCTCGAAACCGAAACGCCGCTATCTCGAACGCAGCGCCGAGCCCGTCGACTGTGACCTGATCGGGTCGGCCACCATCCGAGTCCTCGGGCCGTCGCGCGACATCGACATCATCAAGCAGATGAACCCGCCGAGCGACCAGACGTATCTGGCTGCTCTCGGGCTGGGTGCCGTCGCGCGCGGTGATGGCTCGACGCCGGGTGATGTCGACGACAATCCGTTTCCCGCGTCGTCACCCTCGATTGGCGCGAGTACGGCTCGCCCGAGTGGAATCGAAGCATCCAACGTTCTGTCCCCTCGGGTGATGTCATCGGCCGACTCAAGGCGTTGCTGGGCGAAGAGGTCGTGCAGTCAGCAGCCGGTCTCGACAACTCGCTGAACAACACCAGTCTGATGTTGAGCGTCGAGATCGGACATCACTTCTTGTTGTTCCCGGGCGACGCCCAGTGGGGGCCATGGAAACAATCACTCGACGAGAACTGGTCTGCGGCACTGTTGCGTCGCACCACATTCCTGAAGATCGGCCACCATGGCTCGCATAATGCGAGTCCTGTCGACCTCGTCGAGTGTCTTCCGCGTGGCACTTGGGCGGTTGCCTCGGTGACGCCGTATTCGCAGTGGAACGAGATCCCGAAGCTCGAACTACTCGAGCGCCTCGAAGAGACCTCGCCAGGTCGTGTGCATACGACGATGAATCCTCCAGACGAGTCCGATGTCGTCACCGTGCTCGACGGCGGTTTGGTACTCGAATATCGACTGACGTGAGCCGCCCCTGGACATGACAGTCATGCCGAAGTACCGTTTGGAGTGACCTCCGGCTGACTGAGATATGTCCCGGGCAGTTTTGCCTCGCAGCACTTTACGGTGCTGGGTCGGGGGTCACCATTCTCTTCGGCTGGGTACATCGATGACAGCACTCGAAGTCCTTCGATACGCACATGTCCCGGCTGTCGCCCTCGCCGGGGACGAATCGATCGAGGTCGCCTCGGGCGTGTTGAGGACTGTTCCCTTCGATGAGTGGGCGACGTTCGTCGGACGCGATGTATCGATGTCCGAGTCGCGCTACACCAGGGTCGCCCCGGTGTTCTATGCGGACTCCTTCATGCTCGAGCCGAGCGAGGATGGGGTATACGACATCGATCAGGTTGCGTTGACGGAGCTTTCATCCCGGCTTCAGCTCGCCCTGATGCTGATCAGTGGGTGGCCCTTGCCTGATCCGAACCAGTCGACCGGTTACATCCTGTTGCCCGAGGAGCATCGGCGATTTCGAGTGCCTGGGCCGCGCGACATCGAATGGATGGTGTACCCGGCGACCGACAACCCGCTTGTCATCGACGGTTCGATGCCACTGGCGCAGGTCGAGTCGACGCTCGAGCGGCTCGACGCGTCTGGCCACGGCAGCGAAGTGGCCCGCTTGTTCGACGTCCATTCCTTGGTCTTCGATGATCAGCTCGCACACGCCGAGCTGATCACTCACGCGGTGATGGCGCTCGAGGACGTGATCAACCCGGACGGCGAGCGCCCTCTCGGTGATGTCTTCGCCTCTCGGCTGGATCAGCTGTCCTTGGGTGCACGCGACGGGTCCGAGCAGCGACGTGGGTTGTTCGGCGAGTACTACCGGCTGCGCAATCGAGTCCTGCATGGGGGTGACGCAGCGACGATTCTGCGTGATCTCGAAGGTCGACTCTCCGAGCCCGGAGACGCGCTGCGAGTCGTGCTGGCCATCCTTGTCGATGTCGCTCGGGTGTTGGTCGGCTTCGCCCTCGATGACCCGGGTTGCTCGCCGAGCGATCGTCTGCAGGGGACGTTTGCCGGGTTGAGCGACGAGGGTGAACTCCGCAAGGCGGCCATCGAGATGCTCGATTCGGTCAGGTTCGTACCATGAACGAACCGGCCGAGATGGATGCGACCCTGTACGTGCCGTTGCCCGGTTTGGTCGGCGAGGCGGAAGGATTCCAGATCGCCGGTCTGGTCGTCGAACGTCTCGACGTCCGCGACTGGTGGTCGATCGAGAACAACCGCACCAAGGACATGTACGGCGACGAGTACCAAGTGCTGCCTCGGTACTTCGTGGCAGAACCGATCACAGATTTCAACGATGGCGACGAATGGAATCGAGTCACGGCGGCAGCCTCGACGCTGGTCTTCTCGATGCTGCTGTGTGGTCGAGGTGATCTGATCGCGCCCTACCACACGACGATCGTCGCCCGCAGCAGTGGCGGTATGAATCTGCGTCGGCCCCCGGACCGAAACACGTCTCGCTTCCTGGCCGTCACATTCGGTGAAGATCTGCCGGTGTTCGACACCGGTCGAGAACTGTCCGGGTTGGGCGGCGAGCTCTATGTGCTGACAGCGGAGCGGGTCGCAGTGATCGAGGAAATGTTTGCCACGGTTCAGCACGTCGAGTTGCGGGCCGAGACCGAACCAAAGGTGGCGTCGGTGCTCGCGGCTGGGCACAACTACGCACAAGCCCGGTCGTTCCTGCTGACCCCGCGAGTGCGTTTTGTGGCGCTGTTCACCGCAATCGAGTTCTTGCTCGGCGAGTTCGGGCGAGTGGGGGATCGACCCGGGCTCGGGCATCTGCTTGCAACGCTGCACGTCGACGGTGACGATCGAGCGGCCGTGGGCGACGAAGTCGAACAACACTTGCGCACGTTCAGGAACGAGATCGTGCACGGCGGGCGGCAGTCGCCGGACAATATCCTCCAGTTCCTCGACGAGCTGCTGCCGCTCGTGCAGCCGTTGATTCGATCTGCGTATGTGCTTGCCGTCGATGACGACCGCCACGACGCGGCGGCACACGCACTCGAGGCCCGGGTGTCGGATCACCCCGCCCGTGTGCTGCGCTCACTTCTCCGGGCTGCGTACCGGGGATCGTCAGACGCCGACGCTGCACTCGCCGGCCTCGACCTGCGCTCGGCGATCACCGACGCGGAGGGATGATCGGACGGCATGTGTCCGAAAGCGGGTCGGAGCGACGGCCTGCGCACTTGCCCGGGTACGTTGATCACTCATGGATGCACCTGAGGGGTTGTTGGAAGTCGGGCGGATCGGGCGGCCTCACGGCATCAAGGGCGACGTGTTTCTCGATCTCGTCACCGACCACACCGAGCGGGCCCAGGTCGGCAGTCGGCTGTGGGGTCGTGATCGTTGGTTGACGATCACCCAGTCCAGTGCTTCGAACAAACGGTGGCGCGTACATTTCGACGGGGTCGACAATCGGAACGCTGCCGAAGCGTGGACCGGGGTGGCCGTATCAGCCGAGCCGATCGACGATCCCGACGCGTCTGTGGGTCCACGAGTTGATCGGCGCCACCGTCATCGAGGTCAACGGGATCGATCGCGGGCGATGCGTCTCGGTTGTCTCCAATCCGGCCTCCGACCTGCTCGAACTCGAATCCGGCGCTCTCGTGCCGGTCACATTCGTCACGTCGGTCGAGCACACATCGTCGGGCACGTTGATCACGATCGACCCTCCCGAGGGTCTGTTCGAGCTGAACGACTGAGGGCCGTATGCGGATCGACGTGTTCACACTGTTCCCGGCGCTGGTCGACGGGTTCTGCTCGGAGAGCCTGCTCGGCAAGGCGCGTGGAACCGGGTTGGTCGATCTGCGCCTGCACGATCCGCGACAGCACACCAGCGACGTGCACCGCACGGTCGACGACTCGCCGTTCGGCGGAGGGGCGGGCATGCTGATGCGCCCCGAGCCGTTGTTCGACTCGGTCGAAGCCGCGCGATCCACCCCGCCCGCTGTTCCTGCTCGGCCCCGGCGGCCGTCGATTCGACCAACCGATGGCACGCCAGCTGGCCGAGACCGGGGGCTTCAGCCTGCTGTGCGGCCGATACGAGGGGGTCGACCACCGTGTCCGTCAGCACCTCGTCGACGACGAACTCAGCGTCGGTGACGTCGTGCTGAATGGGGGAGAGGTTGCCGCCTGCCTGGTGATCGAGGCCGTCACCCGATTGCTGCCGGGGGCGATGGGCAACGCCGCCAGCCCCGTCGACGAGAGTTTCGGCGCCGGCGGGCTTCTGGAAGAGCCCCATTTCACGCGGCCGGCCAACTTTCGCGGTTGGGAGGTGCCCGAGGTGTTGCGCAGCGGTGATCACGCCAGAGTCGACCGCTGGCGTCGTGCCCAAGCACTGCATCGCACGATCGCGGCACGCCCCGACCTGATCGAGGCCCGCGGGGGAATCTCAGATGATGAGCGCAGCTTGTTGGAAGAGTTCCCACCCGTCCCGTATCCTTGATCCGCCCCCGTACTATCGACCACGGGGCCATCGAAGCCACGGCAATCGTGCCCGAGCCCGAAGATCTGAGAGACACGCCATGAAGACGACCGACCTCATCGACCAGGACTCGCTCCGCGACGACATCCCCGAGTTCTTCCCGGGTGACGAACTCAAGGTGCACGTGCGCGTGGTCGAGGGCGGCAAAGAGCGCGTCCAGGTGTTCCAGGGCAACGTCATCAAGCGCCAGGGCAGCGGCCTGCACGAGACCTACACGGTCCGCAAGCTGAGCTACGGCGTCGGTGTCGAGCGCACCTTCCCGATCCACGCCCCCACGGTGCAGAAGATCGAGGTCACCAAGCGGGGCGACGTGCGTCGCGCCAAGCTGTACTACCTGCGCGACCGCATCGGCAAGGCCGCCAAGGTGCGCGAAAAGCGCGAATTCTGAGTCGCTGACTCACCTCGGGCGTTCGATCGCCCCGCTGTTCATCGCAACGCGGGAGGCGCGCCTGTGCAAGACCTGTCGAATAGTGCACGCGGACACTGGGGCGAGGCGCGGGCTGCCGCCCACCTGCGTTCGCTCGGGTTCGTGATCCTCGACCGCAACTGGCGCCCGCCCGAACGCCAACTTCGCGGCGATCTCGACGTGGTCGCCCGGCGCCGCGAGCTGATCGTTTTCTGCGAGGTCAAGGCGCGCCGGAGCGGCCGTTTCGGTGGTGCTGCTGCCGCAGTCGATCCGCGCAAACAGGATCGGGTTCGGCGGCTCGCAGCGAGCTGGCTGCGACAGCGCCAACCGGGCGACGTCGGCGTTCGTTTCGACGTGATCGCAATCGATGGTGTCGTGCTCACGCATCATCCGGCGGCATTCTGACGGCCGCCGGCTGCCGATCGCCGTCACATCAGGCGAGTACCGCCCAGAGCACCAGCCCGAACGCGGCGAATGCCGCAGTACCCATCAGTACGTAGTCGATCGGGCGGGCCTTGAATTTCTCGTGCGGGTTGAAACCCATGGCTCTCAGTATCGTCGCCCGCCGTGGGTTACCCTCGCATCCATGCGACGCGCCCTGACGATCAGAGTGCTGGTCGGTGGTGCGCTGACCCTGCTGATCGGGGTCGCAAGTGCTGCTCCGCACGCGCTCGCTGTCCCGCCCGACACCGAACCACCGTCGGACGAATCGGGCACGGTCACCGGTGGCAACGAAGTCGACGCGACGCCGGTCACACTGCCGCTGATCCCTGTTCCGGTCGGATGTGAGGCGCCACGGATGCCCCACATCGTGTTCATCGGCAGCGTCGTCGATCGCGACTATCGCACGATCCGATTCGAGATCGAACAGATTCGCAACGGCCGTGGGGCCCCGTTCGCGTCGGGCAACCTGATCGACGTCCGGTACGGGCTCGACGCCCAATACGTCGACGATGACGAGCGCTACCTGGTGTCAGCTGTGGTCGATCCCGATCTCGGGCTGCTCGTGTCGCGAGCCTCCGAGCCGATCGAGCACTTCGGTGGCGACGAGGTGATCGGCGTGTCCGAGACCGACGTCGACTGCCCCGTCTACGAGAACCCGTTGCGCACTCTCCACATCGATGGCACGCCGATCGAGGTCAACATGCTGCGCCCGTTCCTCGACGCCAAGGTGCGGATCCTCGGTGCCTTGCTGATCCCCTTCGGCGTTGCACTGGGTGTGGTCTTCCTGCTGGCCATGTTCCGGCTCAGCCTGGCAGCGTTGTATCACAGCGTCGTCGACGGGGGCCGACGCCGGTTCAGTTGAGCGCCGCCCGCACTTCGGCCTGCGCGATGTCGAAATCGGCGAGGCTGATCTGCTCGGCGGGAGCACCGTCGATGCACCGTACGAGCAGCCCGGCGACCACCGGTTCGCCCGTGACCTGCTCGAGCGCGACGCCATAGGCCGCCAGCTGACGGCGGTAACGGGCGATCCGTTGGCTGCGTCGGGCCTGGTCACTCCAGTCGTCGGTCTTGTAGTCGACGATGACGTAGCCGTCGTCGGTGCGAACCAGGAGGTCGACGTAGCCTTCGAGCAGTCGTGCACCGACCGGAGCGGCCACGAACAGCTCGCGATGGTGCTCGCAGTCGAGCGCGGCCTGCACGATCGGTGCGGCGAGCGCCGAGCGTGCCAGCGACGCCACCAACGATTCGACACCGTTGACGCCCTCCGCTGCGCACTGGGCGGCCGCCAGGTTGTCGACGTCGTGCCCGGTACGGAGATCGGCAAACTGCAGGACACCGTGCACCGCCCGCCCGATTGCCGTGCCGTAGCGGCCGCGCTGCCAGGGCGGCAGATCGAGGTCGATCGGATCCTTGGCGAGCCCGGAATCGACCGCCTGCTCGGGGGCGGCAGCGGCTGCTGGGGCGAGTTCCTCGGCGAGGCGGGTGGCGCTGACGGTGGGGCGCCAACTGGCGGCAGCGACCGCTCGATCGCGTTCGGCCGCCCACTCGGACCGGTCGGCCCAGGTCAGCGATGCTGCGTCGGTGTGCGGGACGGAGAACCTACCGGGCGCGATCCGTAGCGGATCGGCCCCCGATTCAGCAGCCCCGGCGGCATGCAGCAGCGCGGCGTTGGTTGAGTTGGTCCCGATCGTCGTGGGGCCCGGTAGACGATGTACGGACACGACGAGGTGGTCGACGGCCCGAGTGCACGCCACGTACAGCAGGCGGCGTCGCTCGGCGTCGCTCATCTGCTCGTCGAGCGGTTTGAAATCCTGGAAGATCTCGTCGGCGTTCTTGTTGGAGATGGTCCAGGTGTCGCGGTGCCAGACGACCGAGTTCGAGTATGTCGGGGAGGGCTTGGTGGTGAGGCCGGAGACGACGGTGATCGGGAACTCGAGCCCCTTGGCGGCATGGATGGTCATGATCCGTACGGCGTCGTCGTCGTGTTCGGGAAGAATCGTGTCGGCGTTGCGGCTCTCGCTGGCCATCAGGCCGACCCAGCCCAGGTAGCGACGAAGCCCGTGCCCGCCGGCGTCGCTCCAGGCGCGGGCCTGGTCGACGACGTACCGGACCCGCCGCCAGACATCGCGGGCGTCGGGGCTGTCGAGCGCTACGTCGAGCAGGCGCCGCTCATCGATCAGCGCTGCAAGGAGGTCGGCCGGAGTGAGCCACGTGCTGCGCTCGCCGAGCGTGCGCAGATGGGCGAGCGCCTCGGCGACAGGATGGTCGACCAGACCCGGAGGGGGATCGACCCAGATCGACCAGGCGCCCCCGCCGACCTTCCAGTCGTACAGTTCGACGTCGCTGCACCCGTACAGCGGTGTGCGCAACGCCGCCACGAGGGCGAGCTGATCGGTGGCGTCGTCGGCGGCCCGCAGTGCCAGCATCAGGTGCCGGATCTCGACGGTCGTGTACACCACCGAGCTGTTCTCGGCGCGGTAGGGCAGATCACGTTCGCGCATCGCCGCCTCGAGCGCAGGCAGCGAGGTTCGGGCGGGCAGCAGCACCGTGATGTCGCCCGGTCGGCACGGGCGCATGACGGCGCTGCCGTCGGTGTTCTGATCGCCTACCAGCCATCCGTCGTGGAGCGCAGTGGCGACTGCGTCGGCCGCATCGGAGGCTTCGCGCCAGCGCAGCGTGTCGGCTCGCTGCCCGGACGTGAGGTCGGTGTGTTCGTCGACGCCGAGCACGGTGACCGAGCCGTGGTCGCGGAAGTGCTGCCGACGCGCTTCGAGCGGCTGGTAAGCGGGCTGCACCCCGGGATCGCGTTCGATCAGGTTGGCGAACACCTGGTTGACCCAGTCGAGCACAGCACGGGAGGAGCGGAAGTTGGCCGAGAGGCCGGCGGTAGCCGCACCGATCTGATCGGCGGCGCGCATGTACTGAGCGATATCGGCCCGCCGGAATCGGTAGATCGACTGTTTCGGGTCGCCCACGATGAACAGACGGCCAGGAAGGGGCTGGAGTCGGGTCCAATCGCAGCCCGGGGTGGTGTCCTGGTGCGGATCGAGCGGGTCAGAGGCGAGCCGGACTGCGATCTCGAGCTGGATCGGGTCGGTGTCCTGGAACTCGTCGAGCAGGATCCGCTGATAGCGACGGTGCAGGTCGGTTCGGACGGCGGGATGGTGGGCGATCAGCTGGCGAGCCAGCACGAGCAGATCGTGGAACTCGACGGTGCCCTCGGCGGCGCGTGCACGCGCTGCGGCGAGCACCCAGCGTCCCAACAGTGCCCCGAGCACCCGGACGCGGTACTGCCGCACCGCCTGCAGCAATGCCAGTGCCTGATCAGCCAGATCGGCCTGCTGCTGGCGAAGGGCCGTGAGGTCGGCCGGATCGTGCCCGGCCTTCTTCCACGTCGCCTGTGCGCCGGTGCGCTTGACCTTGCGACATCGATCTTCGAGTCGTTCGATCAGAACGATCTGGTCGCCGAGTCGATCGGCCTCGCCGAGTCGGAGCGCCAGAGCCCGTAGTTCGGCCAGCCGCTCGGATTGGGCGTCATCATTGGGGCACGGCGTGTCGCACACGGCCAGCACCGCGTCGGAGAACGGGATCGGGTCGAGCTGCCACGGTGGCGGGTCGGATCGGTCGACGCGCGTCTCGACGAGGTCCCAGTTGTCGTGGAAGCCGATCGCAACGCGCCTGGCGCCCGAGAGCAGGCCGAAGTTGTCGAGGCCGCACAGTTCGATCAAGGTGCTGCCGCCGTCGACGATGCCCCCCGGTGGCTCGGGATCGTCGAGGATCTGGTCGAGCAGCGTGCTCCAGCGTTCCTCGAAGGCGAGGTGACTCTCGAGCTCGTCGAGTACCCGGAACCCGGGCGGGAGCCCTGCCTGTACCGGATAGTCGTTGAGGATTCGTCGAGCGAACGCATGCAGCGTTCCGATCGGGGCGTGGTCGAGGGTGTCGAGAGCAGCCCGCATCCGTTCAGCAAGCAGGGGATCGCGAGCGTCGGCCTCGGCGCGCTCGAGCTCGGTCCGCAACCGGTGTCGAAGCTCGGCGGCGGCCTTCTCCGTGAAGGTGATGGCGGCGATCGTGCCGATCTCGACGCCGCCTGCCACCAACGCGACGATCCGGCCGACCAGGCTGCGGGTCTTGCCCGATCCGGCGCCGGCCTCGACGAACAGGTTGGTGCCGAGGTCGGTGACGATCCGGTCGCGATCGCTCTGATCGGGTAGCACGGTCGGATCGGTCATGGCGCTTCGCCCTGGTCGGCATCGTCGATGTTGGCCCACGGCGCGAACCGCGGGTCACCCTGCTTGAGCTGCCATTCAGCAAATCGCTCGGCGACGCCGAGGCCGTCGGGTTGGCAGTAATGGCAGCCGATCCGGAACTCCCACTTCGGTACGTCGGGCGTGGCAGGGAACAGGCCCGTCTCGATGCCGTTCACGAGATGCCCGAGGTCATCGGCCACGCGGGCCCAGACGTCGGCGTCGAAGGAGTAGCCGTAGCGCCGGTAACCACCCTTGTCGAAGAAGTCGTACTCGGCCCGCACATGCGGTACGACACCTTCGGTCGCACCGAACAGCGCCAATGCCGCTGCGGCATAGGTGGGGAGCTGGAACTTGGTGCCGGCTTCGGTGGGTTCGGCCGCATCGATGTGGCGGAAGTCGGTGTCCCGGCCGGTCTTGTGATCCATCACGATCAAATCCCCGCTGCGTCGCCGGTCGATCCGGTCGACCGAACCGCGCACGGCCAGCCTGCGATCGTCGGACAGCGGCAGCGTGACCGATCCGTCGGCACCGAACCGTGACTCGGAGCTGATGATCTGCCGCGCCGCGGGCAGCTGCCTCGTGGCCATCGCGCACGAACCAGTTGAGCAGCTCGGCCCGCACCGATCGGCGGTCGAGCTGCCAGTGGGCCGCTCGCCCGGTGCGGCCGGTGCGCTCGAACTCGTCGGCTACCTCGTCGTACAGCGCCAGCAGGCGCCGCGTATGGTCGGGAAGCCATCCCTCGAACCCAGGTTGTGGGAGCGAGCCGTCGAGCACCTCGCGGTTGAACCGGTCGAGCGTGGTGTGCACCACATTGCCGCGTTCGATCGGGGAGAGGGCGAGTTCTTCGGCCGAGTCGTCGAGCCGCCTGACGCCCAGCAGGTACTGCACGAAGTAGCCGTGCGGGCACTTCGCCCACGCCTCGAGTTGCGACGGTGAAACCGGTCGAACGAAGTGCTCGATCCGGCGCGAGCTGAGGTCGCCGTCGAACTCGGTCAGCTCGGGGCGCCGGCGGGCGGCTCGCATCGTGAGCGCACGACTGGCGATCGTGTCGCCGACGCAGGCCTGGCCGAGGGGTGCGGCACCACCGACCGCCTCCGCAGCGCGCCGTCGCAGCCGGTGCTCGTGTTCGGCGGCCGGGAACTCCGCCTGCACCAAGCCGGCGTGATGGCTGCTGACGACCTGCCAGTCGGCATCGGCTGCGTGGCCGGCCAGCCAGCGCGACGGTGTTCGCTCGGTGGTCGATCGGAGGTCGCCGCGCGGTACGCCGATCACGAGGTGGTCCGCTGTGTCGAGCACCGACATGAAGTTGCGGTGGGCGCGCGTGGCACGCGCCGCAGACGTGGGCAACCCGGCGGCGCGTCGGTCGGAGTCGGTGATCAGCGGGTCGGCGGTGGGCGCCGGTGGAAGCAGCCCATCTGCTGCACCGAGCACGATCACGAGATCCGCATCGAGTGCGACGGCGCCGGTCAGCGAACCGATCGTGACGCCCGTGCCGATCCGGCCGAGGCGGCCGGGTGCCACGTCGAACTCGGCGGCGAAGACGGCCCGGAACTCGCCGCGCCGCACCGCTGGACCGATCGCATCGAGGTGACGCATCCTGTCGAGCACGCGAGCGGTGTGTTCGTGAGCCAGGCGCTCTGCCTCGTCGAGGCGGCCCAGCAGCCGGTTTCCGAGTCGCCACGAGATCTGGTGTTCGCACCAGTCTGCCCACTCGCTCCACGAGCGGGTGGCCCGCGGGTGGCCCAGATCGCGTTGGAGGCGCTCGACGAAATCGCACAGCTCGTCGGCGGCCTCGGCGTGGCGTTCTGCCGTCGCCGTCGCTGCCGCCGAAGCGTTGGATTGCTGTGCCCTTGCCCGGGCCGCAGCTGCGAACCTGGTGAGCCGCGGCCGCCAGTGCTCGGCCCGATTGACGCCTGCTTCGCGAGCGACGCGTTCCCATCGGGCCAATCGGATGACCTGTCCGTCCTCGCCGCGCGTCGGGATGTCGGCGAGCAGGTCGAACAGGTCGCTGCGGCGCAACTGACGCCGATCGACGTCGAGCAGGTCGAGCAGGAAGCGCGGCACCAGGCGCTCGGAGACCAGCGTGCCCGGTCGCCCGTTCCACGGCAGCCCGGCAGTGTCGAGATGATGCTCGACGAGGCGGGCGTAGGGCCGATCCGACGGCCACACGATCGCCATACTCGCGAATGGTGTGCCGGCCCGGGCATGTTCGAGCACGACACGCACCGCATGGCGGACCTCGTCGTCGGCATCGGTAGTGGAGATCACGACAGGAACCCGGGCGCGTTGATGCGACGGCATCGGGCGAGTCGGCACCGTGCCGAGCCGTTCGGCGAACGCGACCATCTCGGCGTCGACGGCTGCGACACCGGTGTGTGTGAGGAGCACCTGAAGGTCTGCCGCTCCGCCGATCGCCGTGAGCAGGTCGAGATCGAGTCCGCCCGCTGGATGTGGCAGGAAGATGATCACCCGTTCGAGCCCTGCGATCGGGCCGGCCTGCAGCCGATCGATCGTGCCTCGCAGCAGATCGCCCTCGTCGTACCATTCGCCTGACGGCCGCGAGGCGGTGGCAGCCGAGACGCGTGCTGCTTCGCGCCCACGTTCGCCGGCGGCTGCCAGCGCCTGCAGCGCCACCGGCCCGGCCTGTCGCAGCTCTCGGTGGAGATCGCGCAGCGCTGTGATCGTGGATGGGTGTGACGCCACCTCGGCGAACGAGCCGGGATCGTCGGCGAGCACGCTTCGGATCGTGATGTCGACGACCGGCGTCGAGACCGGATTGCGGTGCTGATCGTGGAGGGCCGGGCCGGCGACCAACTCGGCCAATCGATACGGCGTGACCATGTTGACGGCGGCGATGCCCCCGTTGCGACCGAGCGATCGGCGCACCATGACCCCAGCCGCATTGGTCGGCACGATCACCGTGACGGGGGTCAGCGGCGACCCACCCTTGGCAGCTCGGACGGCAACGCCGAGTGCCGCCAGTGCCTCGACCGGGCGCACGAATTGCGAGCGGATCGTCACGGTGGCGATCGTAGACAGGGGGTGTGGCAGCCGGTCGCAGGGCCGGTCATGTACGAGCGGCTTCGGCGAGCGACCGGAGCTCGGTGACGGCGTGTTCGAGTCCCTGCGGGTCGCGGTACAGGCGCGCTCCCTGCAATCAGCACGTTGGCACCCGCCGACGCGGCGCCACCGATCGTGGCCGGCCCGATCCCACCGTCGACCTCGAGGTCGACCGTGTCGGACAGGCCGGCGTTCTCGAGCATGGCTCGGACTTCGGCGATCTTGGGCTCCATCGAGGCGATGTAGGACTGCCCACCGAAACCGGGATTGACCGTCATCACCAACACGAGATCGACCAGATCGAGGACGTGTTCGACCGCTGATGCGGGAGTCGCCGGGTTGAGGGCAACGGCGGCGCGGGCGCCGATCGAGTTGATGTTGGCAAGCGTGCGATGCAGGTGGGTACACGCCTCGGCGTGCACGATCAGTCGCGAGCACCCTGCGTCGACGTACTGCTGCGCCATCACGTCGGGTGTGTACACCATCAGGTGTGCCTCGAACGGCACGCTGCAGTGGGCTCGAGCCGACTTGATGACGTCGGGCCCGAACGTGAGGTTGGGGACGAACTGGCCGTCCATCACGTCCCACTGGATCAGGTCGACGCCGGCAGCCTCGAGCGCCGCAACCTCCTCGCCGAGGCGGGAGAAGTCGGCGGGCAGGACGGAAGGGACGATCTGGATCGGTCGGGCCACGACTGGAGAACCTAGTGCCGCTCCTCCGTCGGATCCTGCCGTCCCAGTTCGTCCCAGCGTTCGTCCTCGTCGTCCCATGTCTCGTTGCGGGCGTCGACCTGCGCCTTCCAGTTCTCGCACTCGCCCCTGGTGCGGTACGGCCCGAGCATGTGATCGCCCGCCCCGCGTTGGTCGGCCGGCACGGGGATGCCCTTCTGGAGGTCCCAGTACCACTCCGTCGTGGATTCGCTCATGGGTACAGGTTCGCACGGTCGTTAGGGTGCCGACGATGACCGATGACAGCGCTGTTCGAATGGTGCGACCCGAACGCCTGATCGCCGGAGGCGAGGCACTCGCCCGCGACGCCGATGGGAGGGTCCTGTTCGTCCGTGGAGGTGTGCCTGGCGACGAGTTGTCGATCGTCACCATCGAGGACAAGGGTGATTGGGCACGCGTCCTGATCGACGAGGTGCACACCGCCTCGCCAGACCGGGTCGAACCACCCTGCCCGCGCCGACGCGAGGGTTGCGGTGGTTGCGACTGGCAGCACATCGCGGTCTCCCGTCAGCTCCCCGCCAAGGTCGAGATCGTGCGCGAGGCGATGCGCCGCACCGGCAAGCTCCCCGACGCCGAGTTGCGGACGGGACGATCGGTGCACGACAGCGGCTATCGCACAACGATCCGGGTGGTCGGTGATGCGAACGGCCGGGCTGCGTTTCGGCTCGAACGATCGCACGACACGGCGTTGGCCGCCGACTGCATGATCGCCCATCCGGCATTGCTGCCGCTGCTCGATTCGATCCGACTCACCCCCGACCTCGACGTCACGATTCGCACGTCTGTGGCGACCGGCGAGATCACAGCTCGCTGGGACGGGGTGCACGGCGATGTCACCGGGCTCCCCGGCACTGTCGCCGTCGGCCCGTCTGCGAAGCTCCACGAGGACGTCGCCGGGCACCGCTTCCGCGTGTCGGCAGGCTCGTTCTTCCAGAGTGGCCCCGAGGGCGCCGAACTGCTGGTCGACGCGGTGAAGCGGGCCGCCCCCGAACTGGAACAGGCATCCACCGTGCTCGATGCCTATGCAGGGGTCGGGCTGTTCGCACTGGCCGCCACATCGCCATCGGCGAGCCTGCTGACCGTCGAGACCTCGAAGTCGGCCGTGGGGGACTGCCGGGTCAACCTGGCCGGGCGTCATGCGCTCATCGAACGCGGTGAGTTCGGCTCGTGGCGTTCGGCTCGAGGTGTCGAGATCGATGTGGCGATCGCCGATCCCGCCCGGTCCGGCCTCGGGCGTCCCGGTGTCGGGGCTCTGGCGGCGACCGAGACCCCACTGCTCGTGCTGGTCAGTTGCGATCCGGTGGCGCTCGCCCGACGCGGCCCTGCTGGCCCGCCAGGGCTACCGCCACGAGGCCAGCGAGGTGCTCGACCTGTTTCCGCACACGCACCATGTCGAATGCGTCACCAGGTTCGTGCGCACGTGATCGCTGGCAGACTGTTGCGGTGATCCAAACAGTGCTGTCCGACAGCGTCGCCGGTGCCATCGCCGGCGGTCAGCCGGTCGTCGCCCTCGAATCGACGATCTTCTCCAATCTCGGGCTGCCATCACCCGCCAACGCCGAGGCGTTGGAGCGATGCCTCAGCGCGATCGCCGACGGCGGAGCGGTGCCCGCCGTCACCGCCGTTCTCGACGGTGTCGCCCGAGTGGGCCTGGCTGCCCACGAGTACGACCGCATCCTCGGGGCGGCCCGCAAGGCGGCCGAGCGTGACCTGCCGGTCGCGATTGCCCAGCGGTGGGCCTTCGGGGCGACCACCGTGTCGGCGTCGGTCGCACTGGCTGCGGCAGCGGGCGTGTCGGTGTTCGCCACCGGTGGCATCGGCGGGGTCCATCGCGGGGCCGAGCTGACCGGTGACGTCAGCGCCGATCTCGATGCGCTCGCCAACCATCCCGTGATCACGGTGTGTGCCGGGGCAAAAGCGTTTCTCGACCTGGCACGCACACTGGAGTTCCTCGAGACGGCGGGGGTACCGGTGCTGGGCTGGCAGCACGACGACTTCCCGGCCTTCTACACGAGATCGTCTGGGCTACCTGTGCCGCACCGGGTCGACTCGGCCGGCGAGGTTGCCGAGGTGCTGTCGAACCGCACCCGTCAGCGGTGTGGCGTGCTGGTCGGCGTTCCGATTCCGCCGGCGGCCGAACTCGACCCGGCCGAACTCGATTCGATCCTCGAGCAGGCGCTCGCCGATTGCCGGTCGGCAGGGATCACCGGTGCCGCGATCACGCCATTCGTGCTGGGCCGTATCGCCCAGGTCACCGACGGCCGCAGCATTCCTGCCAACCTGGCGCTCGCCGAGAACAACGCCCGGGTCGCCGCTGCGATCGCCTGTGCCGTGGCAGGCCGCTGACGTCGCTCGCTACAGCTTCGACAGCGTTCGTTCGACGCGGGCGAGGAACGCGGTTCGTTTCGAGGCGTCGATCGTGTCGAGGCCGTAGAGGGCGCACCAGGTGGTTCGGGCCCGCTTGCTGCACATCGTACGGATCGACCGCGTGACGGTGCGCTTGCCCGCCTCGCCCTGTAGGGCGTTGATCAGTTTCGATGAGCCGTGCGTGGTGACCACCACGATCCGGCGGATGTTCTTCAAGAGTGGCCGCACCACGTTCGAGCCCTGCGGCAGTTCCCATGCCACGCCGGCCACCCAGACACGGTCGATCCAGCCCTTCAGCATCGCCGGTTGCCCGCTCCACCAGGTGGGGTACACGAGCACCAGGGCTTCGGCCCGGTTGAGGTCGTCGGCATACCGCTGCAGGGCGGGCGCGACGCCCGGATCGGCGTGTGTCGACCGCTCGTGGGCAGGCATGGCCGGTTCGAAACCGTCGGCGTACAGGTCGGTGACGGTGACCTCGTGACCGGCGGCGGCCAGTCCGGCGAGGGCTCGATCGCGGGCGGCGGCGACCAGCGACTCGGGATCCGGATGGCAGTACACCACGAGTACCCGCATCAGATCGATCTCATTCGTTGCTCGACCCGATCGAGGAACCTGGCGCGCTGGTGATCGGTGGTGGTGTCCATCGCGTACAGGGCGTACCACTTCGTGCGTGCTTGCAGTCCGCACGACATCCGCAGCGCACGGGTCAGGGTCCGGCGGCCGTTGTCGTTGATCAGCTTGACGTATGTCCGTGGCGAGCCGTACGTGCTGATGCCGACGATCCGGCGCACCTGTCGCAGGCCAGGTCTGACCTTGCCGGAACGCTCGTGGAAGTTGAACGCCACTCCAGGAACCATGACGCGTTCCAGCCAGCCCTTGAGGATCGCCGGTAGCCCGCTCCACCAGGTCGGGTACACGAAGACCAGGATTTCAGCACGCTGGAGACGCTCTGCGTGGTCGGCGACCTGCGGGTCGAGGATCGCGCGACCGGAGTGGTACGCCAACCGTTCATCGATCGACATCGCCGCCCCGAATCGATCCGCGTACAAGTCGATCCTGTCGACGCTGTGACCCGCCCGCTCGAGCCCGCGCACGGCCGAATCGGCGATGTTGTGGTTGAAGCTGTCGTCGCACGGGTGGGCGAGCACCACCAAGGCCTGCATCGATGGGAGCGTAAGCGATCCGTCTCGACGAACTCCTCAAGGACGAACTCCTCAAGTGGTCCGTACAAAGTGCCGATGACACCGATATGGACACCAGAATCCGACGCGCGATCCTGCGTCTGATCGGCGCTGCGATCGTGGTGCTGGGTGTGTTCGTGACCGCTACCGCCGTCCGGCGCGCCGATCAGGTCGTCGCCTCCGGCCGCGAGGTGCTGCTGGGTGGGGAACTCGTCGATCTCTACGCCGCTCGCGACCTCACGGTTTCGGGTCACGCCGAACTCGCCGGCACGACGGTCGCCCTCGGTGATCTGGTGATCGAGGCCGGTTCGTTACGTGTCGAGCGTGATGCGATCCGGATCTTCGCGGTCGGCGGTGGTGTCGACGTCGACGAGATGGCCGCCATCGTGTTCCCCGAATCGGGCGCCCTCAAGTACGGCACGATCCGATCCGGAGCGGTCGGCGGCAGCGACACCGTGTTGCGCGATCCCGAAGCGGTCGCCAAATACGCCGAGATGGCGCCGGCGTTGGCGTCGAGTTCGCAGTGCTTCGACCAGACGCCCAGCACCGGTGTCGTGCGGGTCACGCCCGACGGATTGATGCTGACCGGCGATGGGGTCAGCGGGTTGCAGGTCTTCACGGTCGATCGGGCATTCGTCGGCGAGATCGGTGTGAGTCGGATACCGGCCGATGCGTCGGTGATCGTGAACCTCGTCGGACACAGTGTCGAGGTCGCACCGTACGGCGCCGACTGGTCGAAGATCGCTGCCAGCACGTTGGTCAATGTCGTTTCGGCATTCGATGTCGAGCTCGATACCGGCAGTGGTGCTCGTGTCAACACGTTGGTCGCCGCGGCCGACTCGCAGACTCGCGTCAGCGGTGATCGTCTGGTCGGCACGCTGCTCTCTTTGGGTGCCATCGAACTGTCCACCACCCGGTTCGAACACGGGGCGATCGAGGCTCCGCTGCTGCCGGACTGTGGGACCGCCGACCTGCCGGCGCCGGAGGAGATCGTCACCACCGGTACGCGGCCCACCGATGAGGTCGATTCGTCGGTCGCCACCACGACCACCACGACGACCACGACCACGACCACCGTCGCAGCTGGGGAACAGCAGCGTGCGTCGCGAGCCGTGCCAGGTGCGGCGTTTGCTCTGGGTGGGGCGGCGACGGCATCGCAATGGTGGGTCGGACTGCCGCTCGCCTCGCTCGGCGGCTTGCTGCTCGGCTGGGGCTGGGTCGAGCAGCACCGACGCTCGCGGCGTGAACTGCTCGAGCGCCGTCGCGCCACGGTCAAGGTGTTGCGGCAAGCCGGTCTGTCAGTCCGCTCTTGACCGCCGGCCATTCGTCGCTGACCACCGAGTAGACAGCGGTCTGACGCGGCATCGGCCGCTCGGTGTTGGCCAGTGCCCGATGGTTGCGGAGTACCCCTTCGAATGAGGCCCCGATCCGCAGGATCGCCTGGCGGCTGCGTTCGTTGTCGGCATCGGTGCAGATCGCGACCCGCCACACCCCGAGCGTCTCGAATGCGTGGGTGAGCAACAGCAGCTTCGCTTCGGTGTTGATGCCTGTGCGCTGTGCGTCGATGCTCAACCACGTGCCGCCGATCTCGATCTCGTCGGGCTCTTGGCGGCCGCGCACCCACTGCGGATCGAGAAATCGCGTGCAACCGACGAGCTGGCCGGTCTCGATCGAACGTTGAGCGAACGGCAGCACCTCCGCCCGATCACGCGCCGCGAGCAGGGTGTCGATGTGATCTCGCATGGCGTCGACGCCGTCGGGCACCCAGGTATGGATGAACGTGCTGCGATCGATCGCTGCCGCTGCCGCCAGCGGCTCGGCATGGGTCGGGTCGAGCGGTTCGAGTCGCACGTGGAGGCCCTCGAGGGTCACGTGCGCGAGCGGTTCGGGCACGAGCCGAACGGTAGCCGAGTGCCAGAATCAACCGATGCGTGCGATTGTGTGTCGGCAGTACGGACCGATCGACAACCTGGTGCTCGACGACGTGCCGCCGCCCGAGGTGTCGCCCGGCACCCGCACGGTCGATGCGCTGCGTGATCTCGCCGAGCGGCGGGCGTCCGGCAAGCTGATCGTCGTGCCATGAGCGATCGATTCGGTCTGCGATCGCTCGACATCGCGGAGCTGCGGGCCAGGGACGGCGCCAAATGGCAGGCCCGCCCGTCGCCGTTCTCGGCCTGGGTCGCCGACATGGACTTCCCGGTCGCTCCGGTGATCGCCGATGCGCTGCGAGAGGTGATCGACCAGAACGCCTTCGGGTACCCCAACTGGGGTGGCCCGTACGCCCTGTCGCCGGCCGCCAAGCTGTTCGGCCCGCGGATGGCCGACCGATACGGCTGGGAGATCCGCCCCGACCGTGTGCGCGACATGATCGACGTCCTGCAGGGCGTCAGGGCGACCGTCCTGCATCTGTCGGAACCGGGCGACGGGGTCGTGTTGCACATGCCGGCCTATCACCCGTTCCTCGACACCATCGACCAGATGGATCGGCGGCTCGTGCCCGTCGTCCGGCGCGATGGGGCGTTCGACTACGACGAACTCGAGCTCGAGCTGGCTCGGTCGCGGGCATCGGTGTGGATCCTCTGCAATCCGCACAACCCGCTCGGGCACGTGTTCGAGCGGGCAGAGCTGGAACGGGTCGCCGAGATCGCCGAACGGTTCGACCTGACCGTGATCTCCGACGAGATCCACGCCGACCTCACGATGCCCGGCTACGTGCACGTGCCGTTCGAATCGCTCGGCCCGGAGGTGTCGGCTCGGGCCGTCACGCTGAACTCGGCCTCGAAGCCGTTCAACCTGGCGGGCCTGCGGTGGGCCGTGATGCACACCGGCAGCGACCGGATGCAGGCCGTGCTCGACGCCATGCCGGGTCACTACCTCGGCGCACCGAACCTGATGGCGGTCACCGCCACGGTGGCGGCGTGGACACACGGCGACGAGTGGCTCGCCGCCGTGATCGAGATCGTCGACGAGAACCGGCAAGCTCTGACGAACCTGCTCCGAACGCATCTGCCCGGTGTCGTCTACTCGCCGCCCGAGGCGACCTATCTGGCGTGGCTCGACTGCAGGTTGCTCGGGTTCGATCGCGATCCGTCGGACGTGTTCGCAGATCGTGGCGTGGTGCTCAGCCCCGGCCCTCAGTTCGGGCCGCAGGGTGAGGGGCATGCCCGCCTCAACATCGCCACCAGTCCGGCGGTGCTCGAGGCGATCATCGTCGCCATGGCCGGCTGACCGAGAGCTGGGCCCGCTTCGGTGACGGGAAGCATCACCCCAACCGCACGATCTCGACCAGAGCAGCGACCAGGCGGTCCTCGGCCCGTGAGGCGTCGAGGTCGACGCGTCCGATCAGGCGCCAGTCGTCGTTGCCGTCCGGGTCGTGCAGCGTCTGCTCGATCCGCCCGGTGACGGGATCGAAGTCGAACCGCGACGCATGGCGGGCGTCACCGCCGATGTCGATGCCGTCGTATTCGTCCCAGTACGCCGACATGCTCGCTGCGACGTCCAGTTCGGCGTCGGCGTTGGCCGGGCGGCGCCGACGTGCCAGGTGCTCGACCCAGCGGAACGCCTCGTTGCGCACCATCGTGCGGAATGCCCGGGCGTCGCTGGTGATCGTCGTCGGCGACCGATCCACCGGATCACCCGGCCTGATCGCGGTCGGGTCGGGGCCCTCGGGATGCTGCAGGCGCTCCCACTCGTCCAGCAGACTCGAGTCGACCTGGCGGACCAGCGCTCCGAGCCAGTGGACGATCTCGTCCAACTCGTCGCTGCCCGCCTCGACCGGCACGTTCTGGATCAAACCCTTGTAGACGTCGGAGAGGTACCGCAGCACGGCGCCCTCGGAGTTCTTGAGGCCGTACATGTCGATGTACTCGCCGAATGTCATCGCCCGCTCGAACAGATCACGAACGACGGACTTCGGCTTGACCGTGTCACCACCGACCCAGGGATGGTGGCGCCGGAACTCGTTGAAGTCGGCGTACATCCAGTCCTTCATCGGGCGCGGCGGCTCGACCTTGGCGAGCCGCTCCATGCGCTCTTCGTACTCGACCCCCGAGGACTTCATCTCGCTCATCAACTCGTCCTTCGCCCGGCGGAGTTGGGCGGCGATCACCACCGCCGGGCTCTCTTGAACGGCCTCGACGATCGTGACGATCGCCAGCGCCCGATCGATGTCGCCGGTGGCGCCGACGGCGACGGTTGTGTGCTCGACATCGTCAGGATCCGGCTCGACCTCGACCTCGACCTCGCCACCTCCACCTCCACTTCCACCTCGACCCCCGTCGCCACGTTCCGGCTCGGCCGGCGGCTCGACCTCGGCCATGTCGAGCATCTCGGCCAGCCCGGCGAACGCCCCGCCCGAGTCGGTGCGCTCGGGCTCCGGGCGCCGCCCGGACCGATGCGCCTGGCGGTGCGGTCGGCGAACCTCCACCTGCAATTCGCGGTCGAGGTGGGTGATCGCGTCGATCGCCCAGAGCGACAACGGTTGGTGCAGCGCGAACTCGTCCTGGAGATCGAAGTTGACCCGGACCCGCCGGCCGTGCTCGTCGGGTGGGTCCGGGAACTCGAGCAGGTTGGCATCGGCCAAGGAGCGATAGATCGAGACCGCCCGTCGGATGTGGTGGCGCTGACGTCGCCGCGGCTCGTGGTTCTCGACCATCAGCCGCCGCACGGCGGCGCAACCGTCGCCCGGCCGATCGAGCATGCTCATCACCATCTGGTGGTTCACGTCGAAGCTCGACGTGAGCGGCTCCGGATCGCCGTTCACGAGCCGCTCGAACGTGGCTTCGTCCCAGTGCGCATAGCCGCGCTCGGGCGGCTTCTTCCTGACCAGCTTCTTGCGCTTCTTGGCATCGGTCGCAGCCTGTTCGGTGAGGCGCTGGTTGTCGACCACGTGCTCGGGGGCCTGGACCCAGACGTCACCGCGGTCGTCGAAGCCGCGCCTGCCGGCGCGCCCGGCGATCTGCTGGAACTCGCGCACGCTGAGGATCCGGACACCACTGCCGTCGTACTTGCAGAGCTGTGTGAACAGCACCGTGCGAATCGGTACGTTGACACCGACACCGAGCGTGTCGGTGCCGCAGATGATCTTGAGCAGCCCCGCCTGGGCGAGCCGTTCGACGAGCAGCCGGTACTTCGGCAGGAGACCGGCGTGGTGCACCCCGATCCCGGCCACCAGGAATCGACGAAACGTCCTCCCGAACGGCGAATCGAACCGGAAGCCGCCGATCAGCTGTTTGACCTGCTGCTTCTCGTCCTTGGTCAACGGGTCGAGACTGAGATACCCCTGGGCTGCCTCGGTGGCCTCGCGCTGGGTGAAGTGGACCAGGTAGATCGGCGCCTTGCCCTCGTCGAGCAGCTGCTCGATCGAGCGGTGCAGTGTCGTCGTGCGGTACTCGAAGTCGAGCGGCACCGGCCGTTGCGCTGAACGCACGAGGGACGTCTCGCGGCCGGTTCGTTTCGTGAGTTCGGTCTCGAAGAACGTCGTCGAACCGAGCGTCGCCGACATCAGCAGGAACTGACATCCCGGCAGTTCGAGCAGGGGGAGCTGCCACGCCCATCCCCGCTGGGGGTCGGCGTAGAAGTGGAACTCGTCGGCGATCACGATGTCGACATCGGTGTCGGCACCGTCGCGGAGCGCCCAGTTCGCCAGGATCTCGGCGGTGCAGCAGATGATCGGAGCGTCCGGATTGACGCTGCCGTCGCCCGTGATCATGCCGACCAGGTCGGACCCGAACGTGGCGCACAACTGGAAGAACTTCTCCGACACGAGCGCCTTGATGGGAGCCGTGTAGACGCTGCGCTCGTCGCGGGCCAGGCCGATGAAGTGTGCCGCCACCGCGACGAGTGACTTGCCGGAGCCGGTCGGCGTGTTCAGGATCACGTTGCTGCCGGCGATCAAGTCGAGCAGCGCCTCCTCCTGGGCCGGATACATCTCGACGCCCTCGTCGGCCGTGTAGGCCGTGAAACCGTCGAGCAACGCACCCTCGTCGGGTGCGGGCGGCAAGCGCCGGAGGATCGGGGGCAGGTCGGTGGACGTCATGTCGGCGCCTGCAGTCTGCCCGGTGAACGGTGTCGACGTCCGCGTCAGCCGCATCGGTGGCGCTGATCGATCGCGACGAGGCCGTGGCACGCCGTGCCCACTGACTCAGTGCAGGGTGCGCATCGCCATCAGGCCGAGCACGACGGCCCCGACCCCGAGTACCAGCTGCACCAACGCTCGTTCGCGCCGCACGACCGATGTGGCGATCGCCACGATCGTCACCACGACGAGCACCTGGATCAGTGCGGTCCGGTCGGAGTGCGGCAGCAGGATGTCGCGGATCGGCGTGTCGCTGGCGATCATCCTGCGGCGGTGACGAGCGCCGTGTCCGGCTGGAAGGTCGACCAGGCGAACCAGAACGTGTCGACGTGGGGGAGCGCTTCGAGCCGGGTGCCTTCGAGTTCGCCGCTCACCGCCTGGCCGAGCACGTTCCATGTCGAACCGGTCTGGTCGTCGACGAACTGGCCGTCGTCGGCCGGCGTGAACGTGAGCTGCGGTGCCGTCGGCCTCGGCGACGAACACCCCGGTCGCCCCGACGTCGTAGCCGTCGGCGATGTTCGACGCGGTCGAGTGCCGAACTGGTTCCCGCCGGTCCACCACGCCACGAACGGATGTCGTCGTCGAGCTCACCGGTGAGCACGCCGGCGGCTCCTGGAGATCGACCAGCGGTACTGCCGACCGCCTCGCCGTCGCGCTCGATCCCGAGGATCCGGGTCAGCGCGGTGTAGCGGCCGTCGACGTCGCCCTGGAACAGGAACGGAATGCCGTCGACATCGTCGTAGCCCGGGATACGGGTTGCGGCCGTACGACCGGTCGAAGCCGGTCTCCGTGCTCAGTACGAGGCCGTCGGGGTTGGCGTCGCGCCACACGCTCCATGCCACCGTCGACACCGCCCAAGTCGTCGAGCTCGATGCCGGTCAGCTCGCCCAGGATCGCCCTGGCCGGTGAAGTGGCTCCACAGCGTCTCGGTCTGGCGGTCGTACATCACCGAGCGACGAGTTCCACAGCAGCCCCGAGGTGCCGAAGTCGAGGATCATGTCGGCGCCGTCGACCGTCGACCCGGCGGTCGTAGGCGAGCGCCGAGTTGCACAGCGGGCAGTAGGTCACGCTGACCGGGATGCCGCCGACGGTGTCGTTGACGATCTCGTGCCAGGTCAGGATCTGGACCGGGTAGGCGCGGGCGTCGCCGTCGATCTCGAGTGCCAGCACGGGTTCGTTGTCGGCGAGGAAGTCGACGTCGGCGGTGTTCAGGAACCGCGGCTCGTCGACCGGTGGGATTCCGTCGGGTGGCGGCCCGCCGCTGCGGATCTCGTCGAGGTCGATCAGCGGTGCCGGCAGGTCGGTCGGGCATCGATCTGGTTCTGCCAGGCGTCGATGCCGCTGTGGGTGACGTTGGGCGGCGACGAGGCGATCTGTTCGACGGCGAACGGTTCGCCGGCGCCGAGCGGCGGTGCCGGCGTGCCCGGGTGCCGCGTCGGTGTCGGTCGACTGCGGGTTGGCCGGCTGATTCGGACGGCGGGTCGGTGTCGCACGCATCGCGTCGGGCTCGGATCGCCGCGGGTCGGCCAGCACCACACGCACGCCGCGCAGCACCGCAGCACGCCCAGGACCCCTGCCGAGGGTGGTTCGGCCGTTGCATGGAGGGGGAACCCGATCACGATCGACCGGTTGTTCCGCAGTTGTTTCTCACCAGATCCGTTGCGGAATGCCGATCTCGCTCTACCGTGTTTCAACGTGGTGCTGAACGGACCGTTCGCTCTCGCTCTCACCGCCGGTATGGCGGCGACCGTCAACCCGTGCGGCTTCGCCCTGCTGCCCGCCTACCTGTCCGCCTTCGTCGGGCTCGACGACGGCAGCAGCAAGTCGAGCGCCGTCGGTCGCGGTCTCAAGGTGTCGGCGGTGCTGACGCTCGGGTTCGTCGCCGTGTTCGGCGTGATCGGCATCGTGATCACCAAGTTCATCAGCGGCATCCAGGAGTACCTGCCGTGGGCGACGATCGTGATCGGCATCGGTCTCGTCGGGCTCGGCATCTATCTCCTGACGGGTCGCCAACTCGTCGTCAACATCCCCAAGCTGCAGAAGGGCGGTGCCGACGGCACGTTGCTGTCGATGTTCCTGTTCGGCGTGTCGTATGCGATCGCCTCGCTGTCGTGCACGCTCGGTCCGTTCCTCGCCGTGACCTCCACCACGTTCCGCAACGAGAGTTACCTGTCCGGCGTGATGGTGTTCGTGCTGTACGGATTGGGGATGGGTCTCGTCGTCAGCGTGCTGACCCTGGCCGTGGCGCTCGCCAAGGACGGTCTGGTCAACAAGTTCCGCTCGCTGCTGCCGAAGATGAACATGTTCGCCGGGGTGTTCCTGCTGATCGCCGGCGCCTACGTCGCCTACTACGGCTACTACGAGGTGCGGTTGTTCTTCTTCGACGGCCCGGTCGATGATCCGATCATCGGGTTCGGCGAAGACATCCAGACCTGGCTGGTCAACAAGATGCCGACCACCAAGAACTACGGGTGGTTCGTGCTGAGTGCCGCGATCATGATCGGCGGTGCCGTCGCCTGGCAGACGTTCAGGCGCCGTACGGTCACCGTCGACACCGATCAGGCCACGGATCGAACGGCCACCACGGTCTGATACAACTGGCGCATGGACGCGTCGGACGATGGCTGGTTGTTGCAGGGCAGTGCCGACCCGGCCGATGTCGCCGCCTACTACGACGAGTGGGCGCAGCGCTACGACGCCGATCTCGACGGTTGGGCGTACCGGGCCCCGGCGGTCGTCGCCGGCGTCGTCATGGAGCACGCCCCGCAGGCGCACAGCGTGCTCGACGCCGGCTGTGGAACGGGCCGGTCGGGCCGGGCGCTGCGCAGCGCCGGCTATCGCCGCGAGCTGCACGGCATCGACGTCTCGGAGGACTCGCTGGCGATCGCCGAGCAGTCCGAGGCGTACACGTCGGTGGCAGCCGGGCGATCTGCAGCAGCCGTTGGCGTTCGCCGACGACTCGTTCGATGCCCTGACGTGCGTCGGCGTGATGACCTACGTGCCAGAGGTCGAGGCGTGCTGGCGTGAGTTCTGCCGGGTCGTCCGACCGGGTGGCGTGATCGTGGTGACCCAGCGCGAGGACCTGTGGGAGCCGCGCCAATGTCGATCGGTCGTCGAGCGGCTGCACGAGGACGGCACCTGGGAGCCGTTCTGGGTCAGCGAGGCCGAGCCCTACCTCCCGGACAACGAGGACTTCGGCAGCGAGATCGGCGTGTACTACGTCGCCGCCCGCTCCGGTCGCTGACGGTTCACGCCCGATCGCCCGACGATCGGCACATCGGATCGGAAGACCCTGGAGTTTCCGGCCGATTTCGGACACGATGGACTCAGGAGAACGAGATGCACATGAGGCCATCGGGGACGGCGGCGTTCGTTCTGCGCCAGATCGCCATCGTGGTCGGGGCGGTGGTCGTGTACTTCGGCGTGCGCGGTCTGACAGAGGGTGAGGTGGCGACCGCCGAGCGTAACGCCGGTTGGGTGCTCGATCTCGAACGGTCCGTCGGGATCGCCGTTCGAGCACGAGTTGCAGCGGGCCCTGATCGCCTCCGACCTCGTGGTGACACTGGCGAACTGGGTCTACATCTGGATGCACTGGCCGGTGCTCGTCGCCACGTTGATCTGGTTGATCGCCGTCAACCGTGGCGAGTACATCGAACTTCGCAACGCGATGATCATCTCGGGCCTGATCGGGATCGTGATCTTCGCCACGTTCCCCGTGGCACCACCGCGGCTCTACGGCATCGAGTTCGTCGACACCGTGACCGAGCGGTCGCATGCGTATCGCGTGTTGCAGCCGCCGGCGTTCACGAACGCCTACGCCGCCGTTCCCAGCCTGCACTTCGGGTGGAACCTGCTGGTCGGGATCGCCTGGTTCCGCGGTCGGTCGATCCCGTTGGTGGCGGCCCGCTGCCGTGTTGATGCCTGCGGCGATGGCATGGGCGGTGGTGGCAACGGCCAACCACTACGTGCTCGACGTCGTGTTGGGTGGCCTGATCGCGCTGCTCGGCGTCGTCGTCGAACGGTGGCGCCTCCAGCGCCGATCGGGCGATCGGGATCACGTCGGAGCAGTGGACGTGCACCACCGGCTGGAGGCCGACGGTGTTCCCAACGGCATCAGCCGACGGCGCCGGCGAACATCGGCTGAACTTGATCGGATCGCGATTGTCTCAATGGATGTTGAGTCAATAGTGTGCGGAGGATGGAGCACTCCCTCGCACGTCGTGCAGCGGTGCATGCCGCCCTCGGTGAGCCGATTCGGCTGGCGATCGTCGACGACCTCGCCGTCACCGATCGTTCGCCGAAGGAGTTGATCGAGCGGTTCGACCTCTCCAGCAGCCTGCTCGCCCATCACCTCGACACGCTCGAATCGGTCGGCCTGATCGAGCGGTTCGTGTCCTGCGGTGACCGTCGCCGCCGCTACGTCCGGTTGGTGCCCGGCGTCGCCACCGGGCTCGCCGTGGCGGGTCGCCGCCGGCTCCGGTGCAGCGCTGTTCGTGTGCACCCACAACTCGGCCCGGTCACAGCTCGCAGCCGCTCTGTGGGCGGAGCGCACCGGGGCGACGGTCGAGCTCGGCCGGCACACAACCCGTCGAGCGGGTCCACCCGGGTGCCGTCGCCGCCGCCCGACGTGCCGGCCTCGACCTCGGTCGGGCGCGACCCCGCCTGCTGGCCCCGACCGAGTCGTCCGACATCGTGGTGACGGTCTGCGACCGGGCCCACGAAGAGCTCCGGATCGGCGACGACTGGTGGCACTGGTCGCTACCGGACCCGGTCGAAACCGGCACCGACGAAGCGTTCGACGCGATCGTCACCGAACTCGATCAGCGGATCCGACAGCTCGACACCGGAGGTGTCCCGGCATGATGACCCACAACTCGACCACGCGAATCGGCATCAACGGGTTCGGCCGGATCGGGCGGCTCGTCGTGCGCGCCCTGGCGACGCATCCCGAACTCGAGCTCGTGCACGTCAACGAGCCGTTCGCCGACGTCGCCACGTCCGCCCACCTGCTCGAGTTCGACACGGTGCACGGGCGGTTCGACGGCCGCGTCGGCGTCGACGACGACGCCATGCTGATCGCCGACCAGCGGGTCTCGCACTCCTCGTTCGACACGCCGGCGGCGGTGCCGTGGAGCGATCACGGCGTCGACATCGTGCTCGAGTGTTCCGGCGCGTTCCGCACCAGCGAGCTGCTGACGCCGTACCTCGACGGCGGGGTTCGCAAGGTGATCGTGGCGGCGCCGGTCAAGAGCGAGGGCGTGCTCAACATCGTGATGGGCTGCAACGACCACCTCTACGACCCCGACGTGCACCACATCGTGACCGCCGCATCGTGCACCACCAATTGCCTCGCCCCGGTCGTGAAGGTGCTGCACGAGCAGATCGGTATCGAGCGCGGGCTGATCACCACGATCCACGACGTCACCAACACCCAGGTCGTGGTCGATGCCCCGCACCAGGATCTGCGGCGGGCCCGCTCGGCGCTCAACTCCCTGATCCCCACGTCGACCGGGTCGGCGACTGCGATCACGATGATCTATCCCGAGCTGACGGGACGCCTCAACGGCGTCGCCGTGCGTGTGCCGCTGCTCAACGCTTCGTTGACCGACGCCGTGTTCACGGTGTCGCGCGACATCACCGTCGAGGAGGTCAACGGGCACCTGCGTGCGGCGGCCGAAGGTGAGCTGGCGGGGATCCTCGGCTACGAGGAGCGGCCGCTCGTGTCCGCCGACTACACCAACGACACCCGGTCGGGGATCGTCGACGGCCCCTCGACGATGGTCGTCGACGGCCGCATGGTGAAGGTGCTGATCTGGTACGACAACGAGTACGGCTACGCCTTCCGGATGGCGGATCTGGCCGCCAAGATCGCCGCCGCGTGAAGCTTCGCAACTACGCCCTCGTGACCGGCGGCTATTGGGCGTTCACCCTGACCGACGGCGCCCTCCGGATGCTGGTGCTGCTGTACTTCCACGACCTCGGCTACTCGCCGGTGGCGATCGCCTTCCTGTTCCTGCTGTACGAATTCATGGGGATCGTGACCAACCTGATCGGCGGGTGGGTGGGCGCCCGCAGCGGGCTCAGCCGCACGCTCACCGCCGGACTGGCACTGCAGGTCGTCGCCCTGATCGCGTTGTCGTTCCATCAGCCGAGCTGGCGCGAATGGGTCTCGGTCGGGTTCGTGATGGCCGCTCAGGCGCTGTCGGGCGTCGCCAAGGACCTCACCAAGATGAGTTCCAAGAGCGCCGTCAAGTTCGTCGCCGGCAGCGGCGACGGGGCGCTGTTCCGGCTGGTGGCGATCCTGACCGGCTCGAAGAACGCCCTCAAGGGTGTCGGGTTCTTCGTCGGGGCGGCGCTGCTGGCGTGGATCGGCTACGACGCCGCTCTGTGGACACTGGCGGCGCTGGTGGCCGTGGCGCTGGTGGCCGTGCTGCTGCTGCTCGACGAGGACATCGGCCGCGCCAGTACGAAGCCGCCGTTGCGCTCGATCCTGTCGAAGTCGACGGCGATCAACCGGCTCTCGGCGGCCCGCTTCTTCCTGTTCGGTTCGCGCGACATCTGGTTCGTCGTGGCCCTGCCGATCTTCCTCGACGAGGTGCTCGGCTGGTCGTTCGAGGGGATCGGTGCGTTCCTCGCCGCCTGGGTGATCGGCTACGGCATCGTGCAGTCGTTCGCCCCGCGCCTGCTGCGCCGTTCGATGGCCAGCGTCGACGCCGAGATCGGCGCCGCCAGAACCTGGGCGCTCGTGCTGGCGCTCGTGTCGGCGTCGATCGCGGTCGGGGTGTCAGTTGACGTCGGCACGACGTTCGTCATCGTGGCCGGGCTGCTCGTGTTCGGGATCGTGTTCGCGATCAACTCCTCGCTGCACTCGTACCTGATCCTCGCCTACTCCGAGCACGACCACGTCTCGCTCGACGTCGGGTTCTACTACTCGGCCAATGCGACCGGGCGGCTGGTCGGAACGCTGCTGTCGGGCGTGCTCTACCTGTGGGGTGGCCTCGATGCGGCGATGTGGGGCTCCGCCACGTTCGTGCTCGTCACCTGGCTGCTGACGCTCCGGCTCGAGTCGTTGCCCGACGCGGTGACACCCGACGACGATCGCCGATCACGCGCCCCGCTGACGACTCCGCGACCGAGACCTCGATGTGACCTCCGTGGCACTTGCGATTTCGGGGTGGCTGGTTCATCATCGATGGTATGAACGCGCATGCCCGAATCGGGTGCGGCGTCGTTCACCGGCGCCCGTTCGTCACGCGATGTGCTGTCGTCCTGGCACTCTTGATCTCTGCTTGCGACGGTGGCTCAGACCCCGAAGCGGACTCCTCGGCCACGGTCGTGCCCAGCGAGTCGACCGGGCCGTCGCCAGGGCCCGTCCGGGCCCGTCGAGCCCGTCGAGCCGGCAGCTCCGGCGGTTCTGGCGGAACTGGAGTGGGAGCCGCTCGGTGGTCCCCCCGGTGCAGGGCGTGTCCTCACCCTCGTGCAGACGGCCTCGCCACGGCATGCGCTGTTCGCGCTCACGGAACATGCGATCTACACGTCGACCGACCAGGGCGAGCGTTGGGAGCGGGTGTCCGAGCTGGATGGGGTCCGGATCATCGATCTGGCGACCCGAGGCGGCCAGTTGATCGCCTGTGGCGATGGTGTCCACGCCCTCGACGGATCGGGCCTGGTCCAGCTGTCGGATCTGAGCTGTAACACCGTCGTCGCCTCCGACGAGGTCGTCATCGCCGCTGCGGCGGCGCAGCGACCAGATGAGATCCGGGTCTGGCGGGCAACCGATGACTCGGGGGCGTGGGAGGAACTTTCCCCGACGGGGGAGATCGACGACCTGGTACTTCCACCCGACGGCCTCCAGTTCAGTGTCCAGATCGGAGCGCTGGCGGCGGTGGACGACACCGTGCTCGCCGGGTTCACGGTCCTCGTCGAGGGGTCCGGTGAACACACGAATGGAAGCCTCTACCGTCGCAGCGAAGGACGCTGGATGCGTCTCGACCTGCCGACACCGTCCGATGCGGTCGTGGCGCGGCTCGTCGTGGACCCCGACGACTCGAGCCGTGTGATCGTCCTCTTCCAGCGCTCCACCGCGACGGAACAGCGATCGCCCCTGTCCGAGCTGGCGTTCGAGTCGGTCGACGGTGGTGCGACCTGGGCGTCCCTGACCGACTCGAGCCTGGAATCGCTCGGGCCGTCCGACGTCGTCCGGTCGGGCCCGGTCACCTATGTCCTGAACCCCGGTGACGGCTACGTGCTCCGGATCGAGGACGGCCGTTGGGAGTCGATCCCGATGCCGGTGCTGGCGGAGTTCCCACAGTTCGACTACCGCCTGCAACGGCTCCTGTTCGACCCCGTGGACCCCGATATCGCATACGGGTCGACCCATCTCGCGTGGGAGCTCGGCCTGGTGAGGTCGACCGACGGGATGCAGACCTGGCACAAGATGGACACCACGATCGTCGGCACGTCACCGACGATCGTGATCGGTCACCCGAACGATCCATCGATCGTGTTCACGAGCGGCAATGTGATCCAGGAGTCGTTCGCGACGACCGATGGCGGAGCCACCTGGCAGCCGCTGTCGCCGACCAATCGCGATGACGAGCTGCGCATCGATCCTCACGACCCGAACCACATCGTGATCGTCGACGAGAGCAGCGGCCTCTTCGAATCGCTGGACGGCGGAGCGACGTTCACACCGCTCGGAGGCAACTTCACGGCGGCGACGCTGCTCGACGTCGAGATCGCACCCGACGAACTGGGCACCGTCTACGTCTCGAACCTCGGGATCGGGATCTCATGGCTCGGTCCCGACGGCCCGGTCCACATGAGCAACTCGCCCGACTACGCGTACGACATCGAGATCGACCCGGACGACCCGACGATCGTCTACGCCACCAACTCGCCGAAGAAGTTCGAGACCCACGCATCGGTCTGGCGGTACGACCCCGCCCAGGCGGAAGCGTTCGGATGGAGCGAGATCCTGCGCGTCGACGGTGCGGCCGGGATCACCTCGTTGGCGTTCGACGCCTCCGACACCGAAACGATCTACGCCGGCGTGACCGGCGATGACGGCACGGTCTGGGTCAGTCGCGATCGAGGCGACAGCTGGGCGGTGCTCAACACCGATCTGACGTTCACGACGGTGCAGGGGCAGTCGCAGCTGCTCGTGGATCCGGACGACGCCGACAAGCTGCTCGTCGGCACCTGGGGGGCCGGGAGCTTCCGGACCACCGATGGCGGAACGACCTGGTCGGAACTCGACAGTGCCCACACGTTCTCGCCGACCTGCCTGGTCGCCGCACCATCCGACCCCGACACCGTGTACGCCTGCGACCGGACGGCCCCGAAGATCCACCGCTCGACCGACGGCGGAGCGACCTGGAGCGAGTACTTCGATTTCGGGCCCGACCACCTGACGACGACGGCGATCGCCGTCGATCCGACCGACCCCGACCTGATCTACGCCGCCGCCTTCCGTCCACCAGCCGCGATGCTCGGCTCGCTGTACCGGATCCGTGGTGGCGAGCTCGTCGACGACATCGGGGGCCAGTTGCCGCGTGCCGTGATCGAGCTGGAGATCGACGAGCACGACCCGTCGACGCTGTTCGCCGCCACCCACCTCCATGGCCTGTTCCGCAGCGACGACGCCGGGGCGAACTGGCAGCGGCTCGACGACCGCGACACCGGGCTGCCGCGGACCGGCTATCTCGACATCGCCGTCGACCCGGTCGACCCGCAGGCGCTCTATGCCACCAGCCTCTGCGGCGAGCTCCCCGCCTACGTCACCGATCCGGTCGAGGACCTGCTCGCCACGACGGAGCCGTTCCGCAACATCGACCCCGACGCACCGTGCGGTCTCTACCGCAGCGGCGACCGGGGCGAGACGTGGGGTTTCGTCCTCGAGACGATCGGCGAGGCCAAGGCGATCGCCATCTCGCGCAGCAACCCGGATCGACTGTTCGTGGCCGATTCGGCCGGTGGTGTCTGGTTCAGCCCCGATCAGGGAGCGACCTGGCGACAGGAGAACGGCGGTCTCGCGACCCCGAGTGTCAGCGGGGTCGCCGTCGCCGACGACCGGGTCTACGCCACCACACACGGCTCCGGGGTGTTCGTCGGGTCGCTCGATGACTCCGGCGCGATCACGTGGCGCGGCGGCGACAGCCCGCGGGCGTACGTGCACCGACTGCAGGTCGAGGTCGATCCGACGGATTCGCAACGCCTGTACGCCTCCGCCTACCCCGGTGGGGTGCTCCGCAGTGACGACGGCGGGCTGACCTGGAGCGCCAAGAACTTCCTCACGCCATCGATCAGGGTGACCGACCCGGTCCTGCAGGGCTACTACGCGCTCGCGATCGACCCGTCCGACCCGGAGACCGTGTGGCTCGGGGTGTACGGCAAGGGGCTGATCGTCTCGCACGACGGTCGTGACTTCGCCACGGCGGCGAACGGCACCGACCCGGTGCTGCGCGGCAAGCACATCACGTCGGTGGCGATCGACCCGCAGGACTCGTCGCGGATTCTCGTCGGGGCGGAGGAGGGACTGTATCTGTCGACCGACGCCGGGCGGACGTGGCAACAGCAGGACGGGCTCGACACGACCGACATCCGGACCGTGCAGTTCGCCGCCGCGACGTCGTTGTCGCCCTTCGAGGCCGACTTCGAGGACGGGCCCGGCGACTTCGCCCTGGAGCCCGGGTGGGGTGTCGTCGACGGTGCGCTCGTCGGCGAGGGCCACGCCTGGGCCCGCGCCGGCTCGGAGTCGTGGGGCGACTACTCGTTCGAGTCCGAGCTCCGGCTGTCGGCCGGGATGGTCCACGTCAACGCCAGGACCTCGCCCGAGGGCAGGTACTTCGTGGCCCTCGCCGAGGGGTCGCTGCACCTCGTCAAGCAGTTCAACGAGTGGGAGGAGTTCGCCGACCTGGCGGCGGCGCCGGCCGACGTGATGCCGGGTCGCCGGCACCTGCTCCGGATCGAACTCGAGGGCGGGCGAATTCGCGTGTATCTCGACGGTCGGTTGCACCTGGACCACACCGACCCCGACCCACTCCCGGGCGGGGCGATCGCCTTCGAGTCGCTCGACGATTCGGTCGTCGCCATCGACAGCCTCCGAGTGGAGCACGCCGCCGGGTCGGAGCGGATGTTCGCCGGCACCGGCGGGTACGGGCTCTACGAGTCCGACCCCGCCACCAGCTCATGGGCGAGCGCCGGGCCGACCTTCGGGGTCGCGTGGTGGGCGCCATGGGAGCGCCGCATGTACCAGTTCAGCTCGATCGTGTTCGACCGCGAGGTCGAGGGTCGCCTCTACCTCGGCCATTTCCCGAGCGGGTTCTTCGTCAGCGACGACGGCGGTTCCAGCTGGCGCGGCTCCAGTGTCGGACTCGGCAACGACGGGATGTTCTCGGTCACGCAGCACCCGAGCGACCCGAACGTGCTCTTGGCCGGGACCTACAACGGCATCGTCACCTCGACCGACGGCGGCGCGACCTGGGCCGACACGAGCGCCGGGATGCCGCCCGAGCAGTGGCCGTACATCGTCGCCATCGACGACGAGAACCCGGACGTGATGTACACGGCGACGAAGAACGGCGAGAACAAGGGGTTCTGCCACCGCAACGAGGTGTGCGGCGTCGTGATGAAGTCGGTCGACGGAGGGCGGTCGTGGCAGCGGATCATGGACGGCCTTCCGGACAAGAGCGAGTTCTACGTCGTGCTGATCCACCCGCAGGACCACGACATTCTCTTCCTGAGTTCGAGCAACGGCGTCTTCGTGAGCCTCGACGCCGGCGAATCGTGGTGGCCGATGGACAACGGGCTCGCCGACCACCAGGAACGAGGTGCGCGACAACGTGGCGGACAACCTGACGCTCAGCGCCGACCGCCACACACTGCTGCTCGGTCTGGTGGGCCACGGGGTCTGGCAGATCGACGTCGGTTCGCTCGCCGAGTGAGTTGGCAGACAGGTCAGTCGGGGCGGACGGTGGCCCAGCCGCGTGGGAGGTCGCGGTCGGGATGGACGGCGGTGATCGGGTCTTCGCTGTCTCGCCAGTAGCCGAGCCCGTTGCCGGTCTTGGCGTAGCCGATGAAGCGCAGCAGATCGTCGGGCCAGTCCGTCACCTCGGCGGGTGGGCACTCGAGGAACTGGTTTGTCGACTGGGTCAGCCAGCCGACGGCGTGCTGCAGCGACAGCCCGCGCCGCCAGTCGTCGGAGGTGTTGGGTCCGCCGCCGTGGTAGAGCGACCCGGTGTAGAGCAGCAGTGATCCCTTCGGCATCTCGGCCGCCACGGTGTCGTCGATCGAGAGCTGCTCGCGGTTGCCGAGCCGGTGGCTGCCCGGCACGACCCGCGTGGCGCCGTTCGCCTCGGTGAAGTCGGTGATCGCCCACATCCCGTTCAGTTCGACCTCGAACCCGAAGTCGACCATGTCGTACTTCCACTGGTCGCGGTGCAGCCGCTGGGCCGATTCGCCGGGACCGATCTCGATGTACTCGGCGGCGGAGAACCGCCAGCTCGTGGCGTGCCCGAGCACGTGGGCCCCGGCTGCCATCACCAACGGATGGGTGGCGATCGTGCGGAACGTCGCCGAACGGGGGAGCGGTGCCCCGGTGCGCCGCGTCGAGTGCCCCTCGAAGTCGCTGGCACCGATCATCGCGACGTCGGCGAACTCGGCCAACTCGGCGGCGATCGCATCCATCGTGGTGGCGGGTGCGACACCCGCGACGACGACACATCCCGACTCGTCGAGCGCCGCGGTCACCGAGTCGGCCAGTGCCGGTGCGGAGGCGCTCGGGGAGCCCGCGTTCCCTGGGGGAGATCCGACATCAGGCCAATTTCGTGGAGGAGGCAGTCGTGACGATCTCATCACAGCCTGACCCGTCGGAGGAGCAAGTGCTCGCTGCCCGGCGCAGCCAGTCGTCGACTTCGGAATCGGATCGCCAGCTGATCCGATGGGGTGGCCTCGCCGGTCTCGCCGGTGTGGTCAGCATGATCGGTGCCGTTGCAGTGGTGGTCGCGCTCGGGCTACCGGATGCAGCGGACCCGGAGACGCTCACCGACTTCGCTGACATCGAGGCGGGTCGCATCGCCGAGCACTTCTTCTATCTCGGCGCGCTGATGCTGTTCGCCCTCCACGTGTTCGTCCTCCACCGCGTGCTCAGGCCGGCCCACGAGGCGGCAGCGCTGTTCGGCACGGTCATGGCCGGGTTCGGGTACGTCATCATGGCAGCCAGTTCGGTGCTGCACCTGTCGACGTCGCCGCCGCTTCCGGTACGTCCGCCGGTCAGTTGTTCACCAGGAGCCGCCACCGCCACCACCACCGCCGCCACCGGAGCCACCGCCACCGAAGCCACCGCCACCACTTCCGCTCGACGACGGCACGACGGTCGTGCTGTTCGCTTCGGAGGAGAGCCGCCCGGCGTGTCCGAGGACGATCAGGTCGCTTTGGCTGACAGCGCCCAGGGCGCCGCCGGCGGCGGCTGCCTTGACGGCCTGCTCCCAGTGATCGACCTCACCCAGCGCCACCGCCCAGGCCGTGTAGTGCAGCAGCAGCCCCATCTTGGCCGCGGCTTCGGCGTGGCGGGCCTCCGAGGCGGCGATGAAGCGCCGGAACGACTCGAGCTGCAGCCACAGAGCCGAGCCTTCGGGGGTCCGGATCGGGAGCTCCCAGGCGGTGATCAGAGCGGTCAGCGCCATCCCGGCGACGATGCCGCCGATTCCGGCGAAGAGCAGGCCGATGTCGGCACCACGGTTCGCCACCGCTCCACCGAGCGCCGCAATGGCGAGCCCGACGACGCCGAACACCGAGCCCAACGCTCTCGCGTTCGTGCGCCGTGAACGGCCGGCGGGATCCCACAGCCCGCTCTCGAGACGCCATGCCTCGAGTCGTCGTCCGAGGCCCTGCCAGGCGCTCGCGAACTTGGCGTCGTAGGTGCCGAGCGTCACGGTCGAGCGGCCGCCGAACATGGCGTCGAGCGTGGCCGCCGTCTCCGGATCGGGCCACTTGTCTCCACGGGTCAGCTTCGATGTGGCGTCGCCGACGTCGAGCTCGACCTCGGCTCGGTTCGCCCGCTCGACCAGCCAGGCGACCTTGTGCTGTGACCTGACCTGCTCGTCGTAGATCACGCCGCCCTTGGACGGACTGAGTTCTCTGGGGGGCTCGAACTCGATGGTCGCCAGCTCCGAGAGATGACGGTGGTCGAGCAGCAGCGGCTCGCCGGGGTCGCCGGCCGGACCGAGCGCCGCCGTCACGGCCCCACCGGACCACACCTGCTCGCGGCCGAGCCGCCGCACGAGCGGCCACGTGAGCGCCGTGCCCACGAGTGCCGCGGCGAAGACGATCAGCGCCGGGAGCAACCAACCGTGACCGGGGTCATCGGCGGGGCCGGTCGGCGGTTCGGGAGCGGTCGGTGGAGCGGTGAGCGCGGCACCCTGGGTTGCCGTGACCGTGACGCCCTCATAGTCCGAGAGGCCCGACGTGACCACCCGCAGGTGTCCGGGCTCGACCTCGATCGCCTCGCACCCACCGACAGCGGACTGGCGGCCGCGATCGCAGAACGGGTCCTCGAGCTCGTAGGGCGCCAGGAGGTGGATCTCGACATCGTCGATCGGGACCACCCAGCCGACGCCGACGCCGTTCCACGAGACCGTGTCGTCGCGCACCAGGGTGTCGAGCGGGTACTCGATGCGGTAGCGGTGGCGGTTGTTGATCGTGATGTCGGGATCGCCGATCCTCAGGTTGACCTCGAAGACGCCACCGGTCACGCGGACGCCGTCGGGGGCGGTCGGCGACGACACGAGGAAGTCGGCGCCGGGGTCGGCGCCCGGGATGTCGCGGAGCATGCCGTGGCGCTGGCGTGGCCACGAGCCGAAGTCGTAGTCGATCACCTCGACGATCTCGGCCCGCCCGTCGGCGTCGAGCTCGGCGGAGGTCCAGTAGTTGCCGATCCGCTCGGTGTCACCCCACAGTGCGGCGACGGTGACGGCGGTGCCGACCAGCAGTGCCGCCAACAGGAGGGCGACCCGGTCGCGCCGCCGTCGGCCGCGCCAGTCGGCGTCGTTCAGTCGTCCGAGCATGCGGCCGAACCCGCCGGACGAGCTTGTCATGCCCCCATCATCGGCCGCGATGAGGTCCGTCGCCAAGCCGATCGTCGTGCGAGACGGGCGCCTTCGCGATCTCGCTCACTGATCGACGCCGGCAAGCCCCAACTGGAAACCCCTCGACGGCCTCACTCCACCGTGAGCTTCCCTGTGGCAGCCGATTTGGATCAGCGATGCCGAGCCCTACTTGCCCGACCACGAAGACTTCGCCGACCGGATCGGCGTGCACTATGTTGCTGCGACCGTCGCGTGATGTCGATGACGGGTGATTCGATGACCGACCGACAAGGAGTGCGTCATGGGTGAGGAACTGACAGCAGCGCAAGAGGCGTCGATCCGCCGCCGACAGACGTTCCGACTGGCCACGATCGCTGTGATCGTCGCCGCCGCAGCGGCGCTGGCGATCGACAACCGCCAGGAGGTGACACTCGGATACGTCGTCGGCGAACGCGAGGCACCGCTCGGTGATCGCGCTGGTCGTCGCCTTCGTGCTCGGGGCGCTGGTGAGTTCGCTGTCGACGCGTCGTCAGCGTGGGCGAACCGGGTGATCCGATCAGCACTCGGCCGGGTCACATGCGGCCGACGGGCGAGCGACCCAGCGATCGCCCCAAGGCGAACTGAATGACCACGACGGCGGCGAGCAAGACCGAACCGGCGCGGCGCGGGCTCGGGACGTTCGGCGGCGTGTTCACGCCGTCGATCCTGACGATCCTCGGCGTCATCATGTACCTCCGGTTCGGCTGGGTGGTCGGCAACGCCGGGTTGCGCAACACGATGATCATCGTCACGATCGCCACCGGGATCACCTTGCTGACCGGGCTGTCGATCGCCCAGATCTCCACCGATCAGGAGATCCGCACCGGCGGTGCGTACTACATGGTGAGTCGGTCGTTGGGATCCGAGATCGGGGGAGCGATCGGGATCCCGCTCTATCTCGCCTCGGCATTGTCGGTCTCCCTGTACACGCTCGGTTTCGCCGAGAGCGTGCACGCCGTCGCCCCGTCGGTGCCGATCCGGCCGCTGGCGCTCGCGACGACGGTGGTCGTCACGGTGCTGGCACTCGTCTCGGCCCGCACTGCGATTCGAGCGCAGTACATCATCATGGCGGTGATCGTCCTGTCGCTGGTGTCGTTCTTCCTCGGTACCGGCGTCGTCACGGCTCCGACGATCCCGGGTCGCTTCGGCGGAGCAGCTTCGTTCGACCCGGAGCCGTTCTGGGTGGTGTTCGCCGTGTTCTTCCCGGCGGTGACCGGGATCATGGCGGGCGTCAACATGAGCGGCGACCTGGCCGAACCCCGCAAGTCGATCCCGCGCGGCACGCTGGCGGCGATCGGTGTCAGCTACGTCCTCTACATGATCATCCCGGTCGTGCTCGACCGGCGGGCCGACTCGGCGTCGCTCGTCGACGATCCGTTGATCATGCGGCAGCTCTCGTTCTGGGGTCCGGCGATCCTGCTCGGGGTCTGGGGGGCGACGCTGTCGAGCGCATTGGGCAGCATCCTCGGCGCTCCACGGATCCTGCAGGCGCTGGCCAGGGACGGTGTGCTACCCGGCCCGATGCGGAGGTTCGGGCGCGGTCCGGACCTGACGACGAGCCGCCGGCTCGGCACTTACTCTCGCTGGCATTGGCGCTCGGAGTCGTCGCCGTCGGTGATCTCAACGCCGTCGCTCCCGTGCTCACGATGTTCTTCCTGGCGTCGTACGCCGTCGTCAACTTCGTCTCGGCCGGCGAACGGTTCCTGCGCAACCCGTCGTTCCGACCGACGTTCCGCGTCCACTGGAGCATCTCGTTCGTCGGCGCCCTCGCCTGCGCAGCGGTGATGTTCCTGATCAATCCGGTGGCGACGATCGTCGCGATGGCGGTCGTGATCGCCATCTGGGGCCTGCTCAACCGGCGCCGGGCGCGGGCCCAGTGGGGCGACATCCGTCAGGGTCTGTGGATCAACCTGATCCGGTGGGCGGCGGCCCACATCCGACCCTCGACGCATGCCAAGAGCTGGCGACCGAACATCCTCGTGCTCGGCCGGGCAGCCCGACCAAGCGCTGGTACCTGATCGATCTGGCCAACGACCTATCGCACGATCGGGGATTGCTCACGATCGCCACGATCCTGCCCGAGCCCGCTCCGTCGCAGCGCAAACGCCAGCTCGCCGAGACCGTCCGCGAGCACCTCGCCGAACGCAAAGTCGACGCCCTCGTTCGAGTGGTGTCGGCGCCGACGCCCTACGTCGGCGCCTCGGTGCTGGTCGAGGCGTACGGGTTGGGCGGGCTGGTGCCCAACACCGGTGCTGTTGGGAGACGGTGAAACCACGTCGGACGCCGATGAGTACGCCACCATGCTGCGCCGGATGCACGACGCCGGACGTAATGTCGTGGTGGTACGGGCTCCGGACGACACGACGTTCGGGGGCCGTCGGCAGATCGACGTGTGGCTGCGCTCAGTGCGTGACAACGGCGCCCTGATGATCATGCTCGCCAACACACTGCGTGGGTCGAAACCGTGGCGCAAGAGCACGATCACGGTGCGGATGGTCGCCGCCAAGGACGAGGCGGCGGCCGAGATCGCCGCCAATCTCCGGTCGCTGTTCGCAACGGCCCGGTTGGTCGTCGATGTCGACGTGATCGTCGATACGAGGCCGGCGACGGAGGTGATCGGCGAACGCTCGGGCTCGGCCGACTTGACGCTGATCGGGCTGCCCGACCCGTGTGCCCACCCGGACGAGTTCCCCGAGCGGCTGGCCGGCATGTTGTCGACCATCGAGACGGCGACCCCGGTCGCCTTCGTGCTGGCATCGAACGACGTCGACCTCGAAGCGATCCTCGAC
>CAVRNX010000039.1:0-107343 GCA_963722635.1 uncultured Acidimicrobiaceae bacterium | reverse complement strand
GAGACGTGATGCCGAGACACAAGTCGAAGTCACTGATCCCATGCTGCCAAGAAAATCCCAGCAGTGAGTTGACACGGTGCCCGTACCCCAAACCGACACAGGTGGGCGGGTAGAGAATACCAAGGCGATCGGGAGAACTATGGTTAAGGAACTCGGCAAATTGCATCCGTAACTTCGGGAGAAGGATGACCTTTTCCGGTGACGAGATTTACTCTCCGAGCTGGCGAAGGTGGCACAAACCAGGGGGTAGCGACTGTTTACCAAAAACACAGCAGCGTGCGAAGCCGAAAGGCGCTGTATACGCTGTGACGCCTGCCCAATGCTTGAAGGTCACGGGGAACGGTTAGTTCTTAGGAGCGAAGCTGTGAACCTAAGCCCAAGTGAATGGCGGCCGTAACTATAACGGTCCTAAGGTAGCGAAATTCCTTGTCGGGTAAGTTCCGACCTGCACGAATGGCGTAACGACTTCCCCACTGTCTCAACCATAGACCCGGCGAAATTGAAGTACGAGTAAAGATGCTCGTTAGCTGCGGAAGGACGGAAAGACCCCGTGAACCTTTACTATAACTTGGTGTTGAGTCTTGAACTGCGCTGTGTAGGATAGGTGGGAGACTTGGAAGCATTGGCGCTAGCCAGTGTGGAGTCGTCGTTGAAATACCACCCTGCGTATTTTGGGGCTCTAACTTTGGTCCATTAACTGGATCAGGAACAGCGCCAGGCGGGTAGTTTGACTGGGGCGGTCGCCTCCTAAAATGTAACGGAGGCGCCCAAAGGTTCCCTCAGGCTGGTTGGCAATCAGCCGTCGAGTGCAATGACACAAGGGAGCTTGACTGCGAGACCAACAAGTCGAGCAGGTACGAAAGTAGGGCATAGTGACCCGGCCATTGCTTGTGGAAGCGTGGTCGCTCAACGGATAAAAGGTACTCCGGGGATAACAGGCTAATCTTTCCCAAGAGTCCATATCGACGGAAAGGTTTGGCACCTCGATGTCGGCTCATCGCATCCTGGGGCTGAAGCAGGTCCCAAGGGTTGGGCTGTTCGCCCATTAAAGCGGTACGCGAGCTGGGTTCAGAACGTCGTGAGACAGTTCGGTCCCTATCCTCCGCAGCCGAAGGAACATTGACGAAGGCTATCCCTAGTACGAGAGGACCGGGATGGACGGAGCTCTGGTGTGTCTGTTGTCCTGCCAAGGGCATGGCAGATTAGCCACCTCCGGAAGGGATAACCGCTGAAAGCATCTAAGTGGGAAACCCGTTCGAAGATGAGTGTTCCCATACCGTTAAGGTAGTAAGGCCCGTGGCAAGACCACCACGTTGATAGGCCGGAGGTGTAAGTGTGGTAACACATTCAGCCGACCGGTACTAATCGGCCGAGGGCTTGGATCTATACGATCGCTCGTGCTTGCTCTGGAGTCCTTTGGGTGCATCCCAATTGACAACAAGTTTCCGGTGGCCATGGCGAGAGGGTCACACCCGTTCCCATCCCGAACACGGAAGTTAAGCCTCTCAGCGCCGATGGTACTTGGGGAGAGATCCCCTGGGAGAGTAGGACGCCGCCGGATTTGTACGCTCGAAGAGCGCCACCCACCAGGGTGGCGCTCTTCGTCGTTTTCGGGACCGTTCGTGGCGTGCTTGGGCGTAGCATGGGCGCCCATGTCCGACGACCGTTCCCGACGCCAACGCCCCGGTGGGTCCTCATCGGGAAATCGTTCGGGAGGTGGCCGGCCGGGCCGTGCTGGTGGGCGGCCAGGTGGCCGTGCCGGCGGACGCCCGGGCTCGAGTCGGGACTCCGACGGGCGCGGCGGTGAGCGGCGCAGTGGTGCCGGTGGAGGGCGCTCGCGTAGCGACGGCGGGAGTCGTGGGGCGAGGGGTCGTGGTTCCGATCGTGGCGAGCGGCCCACCTACGGGCGGCCCGAACCGCGTACCGAGGCGGAACGCCGCGCGGCCGAGGTGCGGGCGCGACGTGGTCCACGCCGAACTCCGATCACACCGGAGGGCGAACAGGCCAAGATCGAATCGCGCCAGACCGAGCAGTGGGTCGACGAGGGTTCGATTCGTGCCGAGGCCGAGGCGGCGACCAGCCGAGCCAGTGGCACGGGCCGTGAACGGTCTGCGCCCGAGGTCGATCCCGAGGTGGTCGCAGAGATCCATGGTGCCGTCGACGCCCGTCGAGCCGAGCGCCTCAGCGAACGGCTCGCCTCGGCAGCAGCGGCGCTCGATCGCGAGCGGTTCGACGAGGCACGCCGGATGGTGACGCCTCTGGTCCGTGAACTGCCTCAGGTAGCTGCGGTGCACGAGGTCAATGGGCTCGCTTCCTACCGAACCGGACGCTGGCAGCAGGCAGCACAGTCGCTCGAACTGGCGCGTCAGCTGCGTCCTGATCCATCGCTGTTGCCGGTGTTGGCCGACTGCTATCGGGCTCTGAAGCGCTGGAAGGATGTCGACACCGTGTGGGCCGACGTCCGCAAGGCGTCGCCTCCGCACGACGTGATGGCCGAGGCCCGGATCGTGGTCGCCGGCTCGCTTGCCGACCGTGGCGAGTTGAAGCAGGCGATCGAGCTGATGAGCACCGCGGCGAAACCGCCCAAGCGGGTACGCGACCATCACCTCAGGCAGTGGTACGTGCTTGCCGACCTGTACGACCGAGCCGGTGACACCGTGGCCGCGTCGCGTTGGTTCCGCGAGATCGCGCATCGTGATCCTGCGTTTTCCGACGTTCGGGACCGTCTGCGCACTCTGGGGCGCTGACCGTTCAACGCTGGGTACGATCCGTACCGATGGCGAAACCACATTTTCGGGCCGGCGTCGTCGCCGTCGTGAAGCGCGACGACGGCAAGGTGCTGGCGTTCGAACGCACGGACGTACCAGATCAGTGGCAACTCCCACAGGGTGGTATCGAGCGCGGCGAAACGCCCACCGAGGCTGCCTGGCGCGAGCTCGGCGAGGAGACCGGGCTCGACGACCGGCACGTGCGCCTGATCGACGAGTTCGACGAATGGACCGTGTACACCTGGCCCCAGGACATGCGCCCCGATGATCGTCTCGGGCAGGCCCACCGGTGGTTCTTCTTCGAATGGCGCGGACTCGACGTCGAGCCGAGTCCGGATGGTGACGAGTTCGCGGCCTGGCGGTGGATGCACACCGACGATCTGATCGAGCAGGTCGTCGACTTCAGGCGCGGGCCGTATCGGCAGGTTCTCGGTGGTTGACCTGTTCAGCGCGGCCGTCGAGGAACGACTCCGGGCGACGGCACCGTTGGCTGCCCGCCTGCGTCCCCGCAACCTCGCCGACGTGGTCGGCCAGGAGCAGCTGGTCGGGGTCGGCAAGCCGTTGCGGCGTCTCGTCGAACAAGACCGGCTGACATCGGCGATCTTCTGGGGGCCGCCCGGCACCGGCAAGACGACGCTGGCGCTGGCTGTGGCCGGATCGACGGCGACGGGCGTTCGAGCAGATGTCAGCGGTTACAGCCGGGGTCAAGGACGTCCGCGAAGTGATCGAGCGGGCGCGCCACCGGCTGGGCGAGCGCGGACAAGGGACGATCTTGTTCCTCGACGAGATCCATCGCTTCAGCAAGGCCCAACAGGACGCGCTGTTGCCGGCGGTCGAAGACGGCACGCTGACCCTGATCGGAGCAACGACGGAGAACCCCTTCTTCGAGGTCAATCCACCGTTGCGCAGCCGATCCACTCTGTTCCGACTGGATCCGCTCGACTCCGATGCGATGCGTGTGCTGATCGAACGCGGGCTCGAGGCCGAGGGAACAACGGCGTCGAACGATGCGATCGCCTTGCTCGTCGATCGCGCCGGCGGGGACGGCCGCCAGGTGTTGACGTCACTGGAGGTGGCCTGTGCGCTGGCCCATCCGACTCCTGTCGAGTTGGAGCACGTCGAGGCGGCGCTGGGTACCAGTGCCTTGCGTTACGGCCGGGACGATCACTACGACGTGGTCAGTGCGTTCATCAAGTCGATGCGAGGGTCCGATCCGGATGCCTCGGTGTACTGGTTGGCGCGCATGCTCGAAGCGGGTGAGGACGCCCGCTTCATCGCCCGCCGGATCGTGATCTTCGCCAGTGAGGACATCGGCATGGCCGACCCGCAGGCACTCTTGGTCGCCGTCGCTGCTGCCCACGCCGTCGAACACGTCGGCTTGCCCGAGGCGCAACTCAACCTGTCACAGGCTGTCGTCCACATGGCGACCTCCCCGAAGAGCAACCGCTCGGCAGTGGCGATCTGGGATGCACGAGCGGCGGTCCGGGACGGAGTCGTCGGCGAAGTGCCTGCCCATCTTCGTGATGGCCACTACCAGGGTGCCTCGGCACTGGGCCACGGTGTCGGCTACGAGTACCCTCATGCTCACGAAGGTGGCTGGGTCGAGCAGCAGTATCAGCCTGATGGCCTGACCGACCGCCGCTGGTATCAACCGAGCGAGCACGGATTCGAACAGGAGGTCGCCACCCGCATGCGCCAGCGACACACAACCAACGACGACCCCGACGATGGCGGGTCGAGGTGACTGCCGGCGACCTGGCGGTCACGCTTGCTGCGCTGTTGTGTTCGATCGGGTTCGCAGCGTTGATCGTGGTGTTGATCCGAGTCCTCGATTCGCTCAAGTCGTTGCGCAACGAGGTCGAGTCACTCCGGCAGGAGACCCGGCCGCTGTTGGCCGAGTTGCGTGACAGTGCGGCCGAGGCGCGTTCGGCGATGGACACAGCCCGCTCCGATCTCGAACGGTTCGACCGTGTGCTCGGTTCGGCGGAGGCGATCAGTGATGCTGTCGACGGTGGTGGCAGGGTCGCCCGAACAGCGTTCTCGGCACCGGTCATCAAGCTTGCGGGCCTGGCGACGGGCACCAGCCGGGCAGTGCGACGGATGCGTGGACGTGACAACGGTGCCGAACTGGTGCACGTCAGCAACCACGAGAAACGGAGGCGAGCATGAAACGCATCACGTGGTTCATCACCGGCGTCGCGGCAGGTGCCACGAGTGCCGGCTACGCCACGAAGAAGATCAAGCACACCGCGTCGCAACTGACGCCTGTCAACGTCGCCAAGGGGGCCGCAGGTCGTGCCAGACAAGGCGGTCGCAAGGTCGTCGATGCCGTCAAGGAGGGTCGTCTTGCGATGCGCGCCCGCGAAGACGAGCTCAAGGCGCGTCGCGATGCGCGCGTCGAGACCCTCGACGATCACCTCGAGCCGGGGGATCAACTGCTGGTGGACGGGCAACCGGTCGATTCGGGTCGCATCATCGTGCTCAAGCAGAAGCGGTAGATGCACTCGCTCGTCGACGACCTCCGCGCCGAACTCGGCGCGCGGCGTGTTCGCACCGGTCCGAGCGAGCTGTCGCTGTATCGCCGAGACGCCTCGAACATGGAGGGTTCTGCGGGGGTCGTCTGTCTGCCCGAGACCACCGCCGAGGTTCAGGCCTGCGTTCGTGTCGCCAACCGCCACGGGGTGCCGTTCGTGCCCCGCGGTTCGGGCACCGGCCTGTCCGGCGGAGCGGTGCCGCTCGATGGCGCGGTGGTGATCGCAACGACCAAGATGGACCGGATCGTTCGTGTCGACGAGCTGAATCGCCTGGCATGGGTGCAGCCCGGCCTGTTGAACCTCGACCTGTCGAACCAGCTCGACCATCTCGGCCTGCACTTCGCTCCCGATCCGAGCAGCCAGCAGACGTGCTCGATCGGCGGCAACGTCGCCAACAACGCGGGCGGGCCGCATTGCCTCGCCGAGGGTGTCACCGCCTCGCACATCCTGGCGGTCCAGGTCGTGTTGCCGGATGGCACGCTGACCACGTTGGGGGGCGAACAACCCGAACCGGCCGGTTACGACCTGCGGGGCGTCTTCGTCGGAAGCGAAGGGATGCTCGGCATCGCCACCGAGGTATGTGTTCGGCTCACCCAGAATCCTCCTGGCGTGAAGACGATGCTGATGGACTTCGCAACCGTCGAGCAGGGTGCCGCCACGGTGAGCGGCATCATCGCCGCCGGCATGGTTCCGGCAGCCGTCGAGATGATGGACCAGTTGTGTCTCCAGGCCGTCGAGGCATACATCCATGCCGATCTGCCGGTCGATTCGGCGGCTGCTCTGCTGGTCGAGGTGGTCGGCCTGCCGCACGGCCTCGCGGACGATGTCGACCGGATCGTCGCGATCGCCCACGCCCACGGGGTCGAAGACGGTTCGGATCGCGGCCGACGACGAGGAACGGGCATTGCTGTGGAAGGGACGCAAATCGGCGTTCGGGGCGATCGCCCGCATCAAACCCAACTACTACCTCCACGACACCGTGGTGCCGCGGTCCAAGCTGCCCGAGGTGCTGGCCAAGGTCTATGAGATCGCCGAGCGCTACGAACTTCAGGTCCTCAACGTGTTCCATGCCGGTGACGGCAACCTGCACCCGCTGCTGGTGTACGACGCACGCGAACCGGGGGCCACCGAACGTGTCCACCTCGCCGGGCAGGAGATCGTTCGCGTGTCGGTCGAGGCAGGCGGTGTGCTCAGCGGCGAACACGGGATCGGGCTCGAGAAGCGCGACTACATGCCGTTGATGTTCTCGGAGATCGATCTGGCCGCCCAACGATCATTGCGGGACGCGTTCGACCCGGCCGGCATGGCGAACCCAGGCAAGGTGTTGCCGAGCCCGGCCACCTGCGGAGACATCCACGCCGTTCCGGAGGGTGCATGGATCTAGCCGAAATTCGCCGAGGAGATCGGGCCGTCAGGGCCGGTCACGATCGCCGGCCTGGCGACGCGCGGCGGGCCGGTCGATGGCGTGCGCCCGGTGATGGCACCGGTCGGCATCGAATGGGTGCAACCCGATGAGATGACCATCTGCTGCGGCGCCGGCACCCCGGTCGAAGAGGTGGACGCGCATCTTGTCCGTTCACGGCCAGTCGGTCGCGATCCCACCGTCGGGCACCGTGGGTGGTGCGCTGGCCGTCGGCCAGAGCGGGCTGCGGCGGCTGGGGTACGGCCCGATTCGCGACACGTTGCTGCAGGCACACTACGTAAATGGGCGGGGCGAGGTGGTGAAAGCCGGCGGGCCGACGGTCAAGAACGTCAGCGGCTTCGATCTGTGCAGGCTGTTGGTCGGTTCACACGGAACGCTCGGGTTCGTCGGCGATGTGATCCTGCGGACCCGCCCGAGAGCTCGACCACGAGCAGTGGTTCGTCACCACAGCCGAGCCGGCTTCGGTCGTTTCCCAGCTGTATCGACCGACCTCGGTGCTCTGGGACGGCAGATCGACCTGGGTGCTGCTCGAGGGCAACCGTGACGACGTCGAGGCACAAGCCGGCCGGGCCCGGCTCAACCGGGCAGACCCTCCCGCTGAGATTCCGAGTGGTGGCCGCTGGTCGGTCGCTCCGTGTGAGCTCGAGAGCCTGATCGGTACGGGGCGTTTCATCGCCGAAATCGGGGTCGGGATCGTGCACCACGAGCACCCCCAGCCTGGTCGTGATGTTGCGCCTCCGATCATTGAGCTGCATCGGCGGCTCAAGCAGGAGTTCGATCCCGAGGGACGTCTGAACCCGGGTGTCGACGTGCTCTCGATGGTGTGATCCCGATGCCCGTCGACCGGCCTTTCGTCGATCGGCCGATGGCCGACAGCGTCGTGGCCGATCGCGCCGCTGCTTGCGCGGCGGAGGCGTGGGGGTTGCCGGCGGCGACCCTGATGCGCACTGGAATGAACGCGCTCTACGCCTGCGGTGAGGTGGTACTGCGGGTCGGGCACGCGACGGCACCGGCTCACTTGGCCCACGATCTGGTTGCGGTGATGGCTGCCCATGGAGTGCCGACGGTGGACCCGGTCGACGGACTTGCGGCCGACGTGGAGGGCGTTGCGGTCACGGCGTGGCGACGGGTCACCGCCAGTCGACGCGCCGATCGATTGGGTCGGCGTCGGCGCAGCGGTTCGACGTGTGCATGAGGTCGACCCGGTCGAGATACCCCCGGTTATCCCGTCCCGTCGCCGACCGACTTCCCGTGGTGGAATTTCGAGCAGCTGTTGGCCGACGTGTCAGATCTGCTCGATGATCGGGCCCGGCGTGGCCTCCAGGCAGCCATCCGGCGCGACACGACCTGGCGCACGGCGATCCGTGCGAATCCGGTGATCTGCCATGGCGATGTCCACCCGGGCAACGTGCTGGCCTCGCCGACGGGCCCCTTGCTGATCGACTGGGATCTCCTGTGCAGTGCAGGCCCTGCGTGGGATCACGCCATGCTCACCTCGTATGCCGGGAGGTGGGGTGGTGACCCGTCGGTGTACCCGGCGTTCGCGGAGGGTTACGGAGCGGACCTGGCCGACGACGAGTTGACCGTGGTGCTGGCCGAGCTGCGCAATGTCGCCGCAACGCTGATGCGGGTACGGGCCGGACGCACGAGCCCTGGCGCCCGAGACGAGGCCGAGCGACGGTTGCGTTACTGGCGTGGCGAGCCCGACCCTCCGGTCTGGCGAGCCCAGTAGCTCGCGTCGACCGCCGAGAGCGCCGGTCGATCAGAGCAGCTTGCGGATCAGCTTCTGCTTGAAGTCGGTGTACGGGGGATAGGCGATCTTCGGGTCGGGCTTTGTTCCGCGCCGCAGCACCGGCTTGTGGTGGGAGAACACATTGAACCCGGCCTCTCCGTGGTAGCTGCCCATGCCGCTCGGGCCGACGCCGCCGAACGGGAAGTCGGGCACGGTCAGATGCAGCAGCGTGTGGTTGACGGTGACACCTCCCGATGAGGTGTGGGAGATCACGCGATTGGACTCGCGGTCGTTGCCGGCGAAGACGTAGAGGGCGAGTGGCTTGTCGCGTTCGTTGACGAAGTCGATCGCCTCGCCGAGGTCGCTGTACGTGAGGATCGGCAGGATCGGGCCGAAGATCTCCTCGCTCATGATCGCCGCCTCGCTGTCGACCCCGGTCAGTACCGTCGGGGGGAAGAACAGCGTGTCGCGGTCGGGTGTGCCACCGTAGGCCACTTCGCGATACCCGCCGGCGTCGAGCGAGGGCACTGATCCGGTCGAAGTGCCGGGTCGAGACGATCCGCCCGTAGTCGGGAGAGGCGGCGAGATCGTCGCCGTAGAAATCGGTGATCGCAGCGCCGAGATCGGCCACGAACTGGTCGGCGACCGCCTCGTCAACGAGCACGTAGTCGGGGGCGACGCAGGTCTGTCCGGCATTGATGCACTTGCCCCAGGCGATTCGACGGGCGCTGACGGTGACGTCGGCGGAGGCCGTGACGATCGCCGGACTCTTGCCGCCGAGTTCGAGTGTGACCGGTGTGAGGTGTTCGGCGGCGGCCCGCATGACGATCTTCCCGACGGGGCCGTTGCCGGTGTAGAAGATGTGATCGAACCGCTCGTCGAGCAGTTCGGTCGTGGCTCTCGACGCCGCCGTTGACGACCTGCACGACTCGGCTGTCGAGATAGCTGAGCAGTCGTTGTTCGATGAGTGCCGCTGTGGCGGGGGCGATCTCGGAGGGCTTCAGAATCGCCGTGTTGCCGGCCGTGATCGCGGCGACGAGCGGTGCGAGCACCAGTTGTACCGGGTAGTTCCACGGCGAGATGATCAGCACCGTGCCGAGTGGTTCGGGCACGACGCGACCCGAACCGGGCCGCTGATGGATCGGGAGGCTGACCTTGCGAGGCCGGGTCCACTTCTCGATGTTCGCTCAACGTGTGATCGATCTCGCCGATCACGAAGCCGACTTCGCTGATGTAGGCCTCTGTCGGAGATTTTCCGAGGTCGCTGCGGAGTGCCTCGAGAATGACGGTCTCTTCTTCGACGAGAAATCGGCGCAGCTGGCGCAGCTGGGTGATGCGATCGTTGACGTCGCGGAGCACGCCGGACTTGAACCCGGCCCTGCACCCGTTCGAGCTTGTCAGAGGTGTCGTTGGACGGTGATGTCGCGACGGAGGTGCTCATGCGGGCAGCCTACGACCGCCGCGCAGGTCGCACCCACTCACCGAACGGGACGTGTCGATGGAGGGCGGCGACGGCGTGCCTCGGTTGATCGGTCGAAGCTCTACCATGAGGGACCACATGACACTTCACCTCGACGCTGAAGAACTGAACACGTGCGTGGCGTGCGGTCTCTGCCTTCCCCACTGCCCGACCTACCGTGTGACCGGCGAAGAGGCACTCTCGCCCCGGGGTCGGATCGACGCGATGCGGGCTGTCCAGGTGCGGGGCGCGCCGATCGATGACGACTTCGTTTCGTTCATGGCGACGTGTGTCCAGTGTCGTGGCTGCGAGCCGGCCTGTCCGAGTGGTGTTCCGTACGGGCATCTGATCGAGGGCACTCGAAATCACCTGGCAGGCGAGCGCCGGATCACGTCTCGGCGGCAGCGGATCGGCTTGTCGTTGTTGCCGCACCATCGCCTGCTGTTGGCAGGCTCGACCATGCTGGCGATCGCCCAACGTGTGGGCGTGGTGCCGAGGCGGCTCGGTCTCGGCCGGTTGCCGTTGCGCCGCGGCGCAGGGGTCGGATCGACGGGGACCGACGCCTGGATCTTCACGGGCTGCGTGATGGACGCCTGGCTGCGCGAGACGCACCGTTCGACCGCCAAGGTGCTCGACGCGATGGGCGTCACGTATTCGGTTCCCGGTGCCGGCGGTGGTTGCTGCGGAGCCCTGCACGAGCACGCCGGCTTGAGCGACAAGACCGCCCGGCTCGCCGCCTCGACGATGGCGTCGATGCCGGGCGACGCGCCGATCCTGGTCAACTCTGCCGGATGTGGGGCAACGCTCAAGGAGTACGGCCGGCTGATCGGTACTGACGAGGCACGACGCTTCTCTGAGCGGGTGTTCGACGTACACGAGTGGATTGTCGAACGCCTCGACGATCTCCCCGAGTTGCGCAGGCGGTCCGACTCGGTGATCGTGCAGGACCCGTGCCATCTGCGCCACGTGCAGCGTGCACACCTACCGGTTCGTGCCGTGATCGATCGATTCGCCGGGGTCGTCGAGCTCGACGACGAGGGTCTGTGTTGCGGTGCCGGCGGTGCCTACTCGGCGCTCGAACCCGAGTTGGCGGGTCAGATTCGCGATCGCAAGATGGCGTCGATCGATCGGGCGATCGAGCGCAGCGGTGCGGCCACCGTGGCGAGCGCCAACCCGGGTTGCAGCATGCACCTCCAACAAGCCCTCGCCGAGCGTGGTGTCGCGGTGCGGCACCCGATCGATCTACTCGCCGAGGCGCTGCCGTGAGCGATTTCGGATCGTTGGCCGACCGGCTCGAATCGATCATCGAGGAACTCGATGAGTTGGCGTTCGATCGATTGCGTCGAGGCGGTCGCCGACGGTGCCACCCAACGCCCCCTGAGCGACAAAGAGCTGACCAAGGCGCGTCGGGCCGCCGAGAAGGCCGCTCACATCCTGCGCGCCCTCGACCAGCCCTGACCTCGCCTGACACGACGTGGTCTATACGTAGGTGTTGACGACGTCGATCATGGCGCGTAGCTCGGCGTAGCCGTGCCGGTCGAACTTGAACGCGATCCGGGCCAGGTCGAGCTGATCGTCGTGGCGTCGCTCGATCGAGTACGGCTCGCTGCGGTGGATGTCACCGGACTTCACGAGGTGAGCGAACTGGACATTGAGAGTTGCCAGTTGTTCGTCGGTCGGCGCCTGGCGCATGCGGATGATCAGGTCGCTGCCGACGCTGCGGACGCTGTGATAGTTGGCATAGAAGCGCGTGATCTCATCGACAGCGTCATCGCACGATGCGGTGATGTGGTACAGCGCGGTGTCGGTTGCGGAGACGAGCCCGCGGTCGCACCAGATGGTGTTGAACAAAATCGTGCACACCTTCCCAATAGGTGTCGCCCGGGGTGTCGAGGAAGACGATCGGTACCGGGATGCCCTTGCCGGTCTGGGTCAGCGTCAGCAGCTCGAACGTCTCGTCCAAGGTGCCGAACCCTCCCGGTAGGCAGATGAACGCGGCGCTCTCCTTGACCAGCATCAGCTTGCGGGTGAAGAAGTACTTCATGCTGACGTGCTTGTCGTCGTCGGCGATGATCGAGTTGGCACCCGCCTCGAACGGCAGCCGGATCGACACGCCGATGCTGCGTTCGACCCCAGCCCCCTCCATGCCCGCCTTCATGATCCCGGGGCCTGCTCCGGTGACCACCATCCAGCCTGCGTCGGCGAGTTGCCTGGCCACCTGGCGAGTCTGCGCGTACAGCGGATCGTCGGGCTTGGTGCGGGCCGAACCGAAGATCGACACCTTCGGAATTCCCTTGTAGGGAGCGAACATGTTGAAGGCATCACGCATTTCCGTGATCGCCGCACTGGCGATCTTGAGGTCGAGCGGGTGGGGGTCGTCGGCGATCAGACCGAGCACTTCCGAAACGAATGCTTCCGAGATTCGAAAGTCCTTCGAAACTCCGAGCTCTCGGAGCAGTCTTTGCGATGCGTTCGTCTCCGCCGTTCGGCAGACTTGTTTCCATGACGCACAAACTCTACGGCTCACGTTGGCACGGCGTCGCGATCGGCCTGCTGTCGACGTTCGCCGGACTCGCGGTGGCCGAACTGATCGTCGGCCTCGTGCGGGGTGCCCACTCGCCGGTCGTGCCGGTCGGTCAGGAAGTGATCGACATCGTTCCGCCTGCGGTCAAGGACTGGGCGATCGAGTGGTTCGGCACCGCCGACAAGGCCGTGCTGATCATCGGCACGCTGTTCTCGCTCGCCGTGGTCGGTTCGATCGTCGGCAACCTCGCCGTCAAGGGCAATCGTTCATCGGCATACGCGGTGACAGCCGTCGTGGGGTTGATCGGGGTGTTCGCCGTGTCGATGCGTCCTGCGCCCACGTTCGGCAAGATGCTCCCGCCGATCGTCGGCACGCTGATCTCGATCGTCGTGATCTGGTGGTTGTCGCCTCGCGACGTCGGCGTCGGGGCACCGGCCGTCGTCGACGATCGGTCTGACGAGGTCGCCATGGTTCCCGATGAGCTCGCAGCGGTAGCACCGGTCGACTCGTTGTTCACCACCACTGTGCAGCGTCGCAACTTCCTCCAGGGTGCGAGCACCGTCGGGCTGCTGTCGGTGGTGGCCGGCGGTATCGGTCGGATTCTGAAGGGCCGCTTCGAGGTCGGCGGAGAGCGGGCGGCGCTCGAGTTGCCTGCGCCGGTCGACACGCTGCCTCCGGTGGTGACCGTGCCCGACGCGGCGGCCGGCGCAGCCGCCGAGCCGGTCTCGGCAGCGATGATGGACTTCGGGATCGACGAGGTCGAGCCGTGGGTCGTCCCCAACGGCGACTTCTACCGCATCGACACGGCGCTCGTGGTGCCCCAGGTACCGAAGGACTCGTGGAAGCTGCGTGTTCACGGCATGGTCGATCGAGAGCTCGAGATCACGTTCGCCGACCTCCTCGAACGCGAGATGATCGAGCGGTACATCACGCTGTCGTGTGTGTCGAACCGGATCGGTGGCGACCTGGTCGGCAACGCCAAGTGGCAGGGCGTGCGCCTGAAGGACGTGCTCGACGAGGCGGGTGTGCACCCGGAGGCGACCCAGGTGGTCAGCCGGTCGATCGACGGCTGGAACTGCGGTTCACCCACCTCGGCGATCATGGACGGACGTGACGCGATTCTGGCGGTCGCCATGAACGGTGAGCCGTTGCCGGCCGAACACGGCTACCCGGTGCGTCTGGTCGTGCCCGGCCTGTACGGGTACGTGTCGGCGACCAAATGGGTGACCGACATCGAGCTGACACGCTGGGAGGACTTCGACGGCTACTGGATCAGCCGGGGATGGTCGAAGAAGGGCCCGGTCAAGACGATGGCCCGTATCGACCGGCCCAAGCGAGGTCGCGGGTACGGCAACGATGCCAACGGCGTGATCGACATCGCCGGGCTGGCCTGGGCGGTGCATCGTGGCGTCTCGAAAGTCGAGGTATCGATCGACGATGGCGAGTGGCGTGAGTGCGAACTTGCAGGCGTGCCGAGCGACGACACATGGCGGCAGTGGCGCTACCAATGGGACAAGGCAACCCCTGGTCGGCACAACGTGCGGGCCCGTGCCTATGACGGAGATGGGGTTCCGCAGCCCGAAGAGCCAGCGGACGTCGCCCCCGACGGAGCCCAGGGCTACCACCGGGTCGAGTTCCAGGTCGAGGGCGTCTAGCCCGCCCCGACCACAGAACGTTTGCCGTCGTTCGACGGCGGGCGCTTCCAGGTGAGCAGCATCAGGCGAGGGCGACGGTGGTTCGCACGATCCCGGCGCGGTCGTGGCGGATCGTCACGTCACAGTCGCCGCCGGCGGGGGCCTCGATGATCCATTCGGCTACGGCGCGGTCGCTGGTGTCGTCGGTGCCGAACGCGAACATACCGATCCCGCTGGTCTTGAGCGCCCGACCGGCCAGCTGGCCGAGGTCTTGCTTGCCGGTGCCGGTGACCAGCGAAGCGCCCTCCGGCAACTCGATGTCGGCCCGCAGCGGTAGTACCGACCGCCGTTCGATCGCGAGCTGGGTGATGTTGGTGGGCAACCAGCCGGCGTTCTCGACGACGACACGCACGCGCCATGCGCCGTCACCTGCCGGTTCGACGAGGGTCTCCCTCAGGCGCAGCTCGGGTGCCGTGAGGGCCTGAAAGATGGCGAGTTCGGTGTGTGGCGCGACCTCGGCCTCGAGCAGATGCCCGGGGGGATTGCGAAACACCGCCGAGCTGTTCCAGCCGCCGAGCTCGACCGGGCCGAGTTCGGGGTGCTCGTACTCGTACCAGTCGACGAAGCCGTCGGTGACGTTCTCGTCGACCCACGACAGCAGCTTCAGCTCATCGTCGAGTGGGTGCTTGCGGAACCATTCGATCGGATGTGATTCCTCGATCCCCGCCGCTTTCATCGGATTCCAGAACTCGGTCGTCCACGCGATCACGCCGACCTGATCGTAGGCCCAGTCGCTGCCGCTGCCGCCGATCGTCGATTTCGGGTCGTACCGGAAGTCCTCGAGGATCGAGATCGCCGGGTAACCGGTGAGCGCGGTGTAGCGCTCGCCGAGGTCTTGGAAGGTCCAGAGGTCGACGCTGGGGTAGGCGTCCTGTGCCTTGTTGCCGTACGGCCGCAGGTGGACTCCCGAGAACGTGTGGTAGGCGAAGTAGGCGGTGATGTTGGGGCGCGCCGTGACCCCCTCCACGACGGCACGCACCTCGGGTTCGCTCATCGGGTGGTCGCCGGCACCGGTGGGCGCCTTGCCGGGGTAGCGCTCCCAGTCGTACGGGAAGTTGCGGTTCGAGTCGACGCCGGCAATCGGTGGAGCGACCGGCACGTTGACGCCGTCGAAGTTCTGCACCCGCCCTTCACGGAAGACCCGGTAGTACGGCCCCGGGCCGTCCTCGTCGGGCTGGCGCGGCACCAGCAGACGGGGATCGGCCGTCGACACCTTCCACGTACCGTTCGAGTCGACCTGGCGCATCTGCAGAATCCGCCCGTCGTGGTCGATATCGCTGATGATCAGCCCGTCGGCCTGATCGGTGCGGGGCCATTCGCGCACCGTCGAGCGGACCATGAACGGCACCTCGCCGAGCGCCAGCTCGGCACCGTCAGGATTGACCCGAGGCACGATGTAGAACGTGCGTGTGTCGAGGGCGCGGGTGACCTGGTCGTCGTTGCCGTAGCCGGTGCAGAGGCGGTGCAGGAGGTGGATCAGCGCCACCGACGCTGTGGTCTCGGTGGCGTGGATGTTGCCGTCCAGCCACACCGCCGGCTTCTCGTCGTGTGGTCCGGTCGCCGAGTTGGTGACGGTCGCGATCCACAGCTGGCGGCCCTCATACGAGTTGCCGAGCACCTCCAAGTGTCATCAGCTCGGGATACTCGGCAGCGAGCTGCTGCAACCACTCGGTCAGTTCGGCGAAGCGTGGCGCCCGGTCGAATCGAATCTCAGCCATGCGCAGACATTACGGTGCACTTCCCATCTCGGCGTCAACGGGTCGCCGCCCGATGGGCGGGCCGTTTGGCCGTCGACCCGGAGGCTTCGGTCACATCATCGGGATCCGGCGTTCGTCGGCTGCGGCTCGCGGTACCCTCCGGTGAATGTCGACCCGGACCAACACCCGGTCACCTGGGCGAGCGCATGTGGCTCCGTTACAAGACGGCGATCAGTGTGTCGCTGGCGATCCTGTGGGCGATCATCCCGCTCGTGTTCCCGATCGGCGATCTCTCGATCGAAGGACGCCGAATGCTGGCGATCTTCGGCGCCGCGGTGGTGTTGTGGGTCACCGAGGCGATCCCGCTGTACGCCACGGCGGCGGTCGATCATCCTGGCCGAGATCGTCCTGATCTCCGACGAGGCGATCTTCGGCGTTTCCGAAGGGTTCGACGCCCCGCCGTTCTCCTCGTTCTACGGCGCACTTGCCCATCCCGTGCTGATGTTGTTCCTCGGCGGATTCTTCCTCGCTGACGCGGCAGCCAAGTACCGACTCGACCGCAACCTGGCCGGGGTGATGCTCAAGCCGTTCGGTCGGTCACCGACGGCGTTGATCGGTGGCCTGATGGCGATCACGGCCCTGCTCTCGATGTTCATGTCGAACACCGCCACCACGGCAGCGATGATGGCCGTGGTGCTCCCCGTCGCAGCCACCCTCGGGCCCTCCGATCCGCTCCGAACCGGGCTGGCTCTGTCGATTCCCGTTGCAGCCAATCTCGGCGGGCTCGGCACCCCGGTCGGCACCCCTCCCAACGCGATCGCTCTCGGCCGCCTGGCGGACGAGGGCATCCGGATCGATTTCCTGACCTGGATGGCACTCGCCGTTCCGATCGTGATCGTGACGCTGCTGGCCGCCTGGGTGTTGATCGTTCGCAGATATCCCGCCGAAGCCGACAGCGTCGACGTTCGAATCGGTGGCGAGTTCGACCGGTCGCGGCCGGCCGTGGTGCTGTATGCCACGTTTGCCGTCACGGTGGCCTTGTGGCTGTCAGAGCCGCTCCACGGTGTACCCGCCACGATCGTCGGGTTCGTACCCGTCGTGGTCTTGCTGGCCGCCGGCGTGATGGATTCGGACGACCTGCGCCGTGTCAACTGGCACGTGTTGTGGCTGGTCGGCGGCGGAATCGCACTCGGCTCGGGTGTCGCGGCTGCAGGGCTCGACGTCTGGCTGGTCGGCCTCGTCGACTGGTCCGACCTGCCGCGGCTCGGACTGGTGTTCGGGCTGGTCGTGTTCGCGTCTGGTGATGAGCACGGTGATCTCCAACTCGGCCACCGCCAACCTCTTGATCCCGATCGGGGTCAGCCTGGCGACGGCCGAGGCGATCGATCTCGACCCAGCCATGGCCGCCGTGGTGATCGCCGTCGCCTGCTCGTTGGCGATGGCGCTGCCGGTCAGTACGCCACCCAACGCGATCGCGTTCGCGACCGGTGCCGTCACGACCCGCGACCTGGCCCGCACGGGCATCGTGCTCGGAGCGCTCGGCACGGTGATCGTGGCGTTTATCGCGCCGCCCGTCTGGGATGCGCTCGGGCTGCTGCCATGACGGTCGCAGAAGCCGCCGATCGACGCAATCGACTGCTCGTCGTCGAGGGTGACGACCAGCTGCGTGCGACGATGATCGACGACCTGGTCGAACTGGTGGGTGACTCGGCCGTGATCGTGGCGGTGCGCACCGGGCGAACACGGCGTGGTCGCCGCCCGCGAGATCGTGGCCGCCGGGAACCACCTCCCGGTCGCCTTCATCGAGCGCACGCTTCCAGAACTGAGTGGAGCCGAGCTGGCGCTGGCGATGCACGACGACCCGACGCTCGAACCGACGCGGCGTGTGCTCGTGACCCAGGCGACCTCGCTCAGCAATGTCGATGCTGCACTGTCGCGGGGCGCCGTGCACGGCATGCTCACGCGACCGTGGTCTCGATTCGCGCTTCGAGAGCAGCTGCGCGCCCAGCTCTCCAACTACCACGTCGAACACGACCCCGACGGTCTCGACGCCTACGGCGATCTGATCGAAGCAGGCGACCGCTCGCGGGCCCAACTCCGGATCGACCAGCGCCGAGACGCTCCGGGGCTTGCTGTCGACGAGGGGCGCCATGTTCTGCTCGAACCACAGATCGACGACGACGAGGTGGTGTCCCTGTTGGTCACGGCGCTCGACCAGGTGCTCGGGCATCCACCCCGCCTGCGCGTCAGCCCCGGATCGATCCTGCTCGAACAGGGCGCCGACGTCGGCGGCATCTACGTGATCCTCGATGGCGAGGTCGAACTCCGGCGCCGTACCGAGGCGGGCGAACGCACGGTCCACCGTGAAGGCACCGGTCCGATCGTCGGGCTGCTGTCCCTGGCCAGTCAGCGACGCGCCTTTCTCGAGGTCCGCGCCGTGACCGAGGTACGTGCCCTGCCGGTCACGCTGGGTCAGCTCAACCGGGCGATCGCCGCCGAGTCCGACGTCGGCCCGCTGCTCACCCGGACGCTCGTGAACGCCCTCGCCAATCGGCTCCGCGACGCCGACGACCTCCAGGTCCGGATCGACGTGCTCAACGCATCTCTCGCCGAAGAGCGCGATCAACTGACCGTCGCGCTCGAGGCGCTCGAGCAGGCGCAGGCGCGCCTGATCCAGCAGGCCCGCATGGCGACGCTCGGCGAGCTGGCAGCCGGCATCGCCCACGAGCTCAACAATCCGGTCGCCGGCCTGACGCGGGCGGCCGAACACCTGGTTGTCGACGTCGATGATCTGCTCGGTGGCGATCCAGCGAGCGGTCACATCGAACGGGCTCGTCGCGCCACGCCGGTGCCGTCAGCCGACCTGCGAGCGGCCAGGCGCACGATCACCGATCGTGTCGGCGACCGGTCGCTCGCCGAACGACTGGTGGCGGCAGGCATCACCGACCCCGATCAGGCTGCCCACCTGGCGAGATGACCCGGCGGCGATCGACCGTCTCACGACGGCTCATCAACTGGGCACCGAGCTGCGCAACATCACCACCGCTTCGGCCCGCATCTCCGATCTGGTCGAGAGCCTGAGGTGCGTATCTACGGGGAGGCGCGGACAGTCCGGAGATCGACGACATCGACGTCACAGAGACGGTCGAGGACGCGCTGCGGCTGCTCGGCATCGCCTGACCGGTGTCACCGTCGAGCGCGAGTACGAATCGGTTCCACTGGCCCGGGCGCGTCCCGGGCAGCTCCAGCAGCTGTGGACGAACTTGCTGTCCAATGCCCTCGATGCCGGCGGGCCGGGCGCTCACCTCGGCGTGTTCGTCGACAGCCCGGATCCGACGATGGTGCGGGTGCGCGTCTGCGACGACGGCCCTGGCATCGATCCCGAGATCGTCGACCGGTTGTTCACGCCACATTTCACCACCAAGCACGGACGGGTCAGTTTCGGAGCGGGGCTCGGCCTGTCGATCTGCCGCCAGATCGTCGAGGCCCACGGCGGCACGATCCACCTCGGCTCCGCCGATGGTCGCACCGTGGCGACCGTCATCCTGCCGACCGGCGGTACCGTCCCAACCCGGGAGGACACACCATGAACCGACTCGCCGTCCTGATCGTCGAGGACGAACCCGAGGTGCGCGACGCCCTCGTCCGTGATCTCGAACCACTCGCCGACACGTTGCGGATCGAGACGGCCGACGACGTTCCCGATGCGCGGGCCGCGCTCTCCGACATCGCCGCCGACGGTGACCGGCTGGCCTTCGTGCTTGCCGATCACCGGCTGCCGGGCACGACCGGCGTCGACTTCCTGGTCGAACTCAGCGCCGAGCACGCCACGCAGGCGACCCGCAAGGTGTTGGTGACCGGTCAGGCCGATCACGCCGACACGATTCGGGCCGTCAACGACGCCGGTCTCGATCACTACATCGCCAAGCCGTGGAACCCGAGCGACCTGATCGTCGGTCACGGTCGCCGCGGTCACCGACTACATCATCGCCGAGGGCATCGATCCGCTGCCGTACGTGCGTGACCTCGACGGGGCGCGACTGCTCGACGCCTACGCCGCGTCGGGCCGCCGATCGCTGACGCTGAGCGCCGGCCGTCAGCCGGCGCGCAGTTCGGCTGCTTTCGATTTCGAGCGCGTCGATCAACTCGTCGAAGCTCTTGATGAAGGCGTCGACACCTTCGCGTTCGAGCTGGTCGGCGACCTCGTCCATGTCGACCCCGACGTCGGCGAGGCCACTCCAGACTGCTCGTGCGGCATCCATGTCGGCATCGACGGTCCGGTCGAGCACACCGTGGTCGGCGAATGCCTCGAGGGTCGGCTCGGGCAGCGTGTTGACCGTGTGCGGGCCGATCAGCCCGTCGACGTACAGCACGTCGGAGTACTCGGGGTTCTTGGTGCCCGTGCTCGCCCACAGCGGGCGCTGCATCCGGGCGCCGCGGGCGGCGAGCACGTTCCAGCGGTGACCGCTGAAGGTGTCGGTGAACTGCTGGTACGCCAGCCGGCCCTGCGTGAGTGCCGCTTTGCCACGCAGCGCCAACGCCTCGGGGGTGCCGATCGCCTCGAGCCGTCGGTCGACCTCGACGTCGACTCGGCTGATGAAGAAGCTGGCGACGCTGGACACACGCGACAGGTCTGCTGCGGGATCGATCGCCAGCTCTTCGAGCCCGTCGATGTAGGCGTTCATCACGGCCTGGTAACGCTCGAGCGAGAAGATCAAGGTGACGTTGATGTTGCGACCCTCGGCGATCATGCGTTGGATCGGATCCAGCCCTGCCTCGGTGGCGGGAATCTTGACCATCAGGTTGCGGCGTCGTAGCCGCTCGTGCAGTTGGCGGGCGGCTGCCTCGGTGCCGGGGCCGTCGTGGGCGAGACCTGGATCGACCTCGACCGACACGTAGCCGTCGAGCCCGTCGGTCTCGTCGTAGACCCGCGAGAACACGTCGCAGGCGCCGTGGATGTCGGCCAGCACCATCGCCCAATAATCGTCGATGACCGGATGCTGGTCGGCGGCCAACACGCGGAACTGCTCGTCGTAGTCGGGCGAACCCTGGATCGCCTTCTGGAAGATCGACGGATTCGACGTGAGGCCGCGCACGCCTCGATCTCGAATCGTCGCCAGCTCACCCGATGTGAGATAGCTGCGCTTGAGATTGTCGAGCCACGGGCTTTGTCCGAACTGTTGGGAAAGGGCGGTGAGACGATTCATGGGTGCTCCTTGGGCAGAGGTCAGCGGGCGACCAAGGCGGTCGCCCGCTCGATCACGTGGTCGACGTTGATGCCGAGATTGTCGAGGGCGACGGCGCCGGGTGCGCTGGCACCGAACCGGTCGATGCCGATCACGTCGTCGGCGTACTTGTGCCACCCGAGTGGTACGGCGGCCTCGACCGAGAGCACCGGCACGTTCGGGTGGGAAGATCCCGCGTCGGAAACCGAGTGTTCTGCTGATCGAACCGGTCCCACGAAGGCATGCTGACGACTCGGGCCGAGATGCCGGCCACAGCAAGCTGTTCGGAGGCCGCGACGCACAGCGGCGACTTCGCTGCCGGTCGCCACGAGCACGACGTCGGGGTCGCCGTCGCCGACGCACGATCCCGGCGCCGAACTCGACCGCCGATCCGTCGGTGACGACCGGGATGTCCTGGCGGCTGAGCACCAGCGCCGTCGGTCCGTCGTGATCGACGGCGTCCTTCCAGGCGGCCACGGTTTCGTTGGCATCGGCAGGGCGCACGACGTGAAGGTTGGGGATCGCCCTGATCGTCGCCAGCTGCTCGACGGGCTGGTGGGTCGGGCCGTCCTCGCCGACACCGACCGAGTCGTGCGTGAAGACGAAGCACGCCTTGGCGTTCGAGAGCGCCGCCAGCCGCACCGCCGGCCGCATGTAGTCGACGAACACGAAGAACGTGCCGCCGACGGGCACGACGCCGCCGTGCAGCGCCATGCCGACCATCGACGCACGCCATGCCGTGTTCGCGCACCCCGTAGTAGACCTGCCGGCCGCCCGGGTCGCTGCCGACTGGGCCGACTGACCGGCCAGCTTGGTGCCGGTGTTGCCGGTCAGGTCTGCCGAACCGGCGACCAGACCGGGGATCGCCTCGACGGTGGCATCGAGGGCGGCGTTGATCGCCTTGCGGGTCGCCACCTTGGCGCCCCGCTCGTAGGTCGGCAGATCGTCGGCCCAGCCGTCGATGCCGGTGCCGCTCCCAGCACGCCACCCACTCGGGCGATGCGACCACGTCGGCGTTCCGGGCAGCCCACGCCTGACGGGTCTGCGAGCCGCGGTCGGCGGCGTGGGCGCGGTACGCGTCGACCACTTCGGCCGGCGCCCAGAACGGCTCGTCGGGGATGCCCATCACCGCCTTGGTGCGGGTCGACGTCGTCGGCGTCGAACGCCAGGCCGTGCGCCTCGTGATCGTCGGTGTGGTCAGGTGACGGATAGCCGATGTGGGAACGCAGCACCAGCAGCGTCGGTCGATCGGTCTCGGCCTTGCCGGCCAGCAACGCTGCCTCGAGGGCGTCGAGGTCGTTGGCGATCTCGCCGAGTTCGATCACGTGCCAGCCGTAGGCCCGGAAGCGGTCGGCGACGTCGTCGCTGTAGGCGAGCTCGGTCTCGCCGTCGATCGTGATGTGGTTGTCGTCGTAGACGGCGATCAGCTTGCCGAGCCCGAGGTGGCCGGCCAGCGAGGCGGCCTCGTGCGACACGCCCTCCATCATGCAGCCGTCGCCGGCGATCACGTACGTGTGGTGATCGATCGCGTCGGCGCCGAACCGATCGCCGAGGATCCGTTCGGCGACCGCCATGCCGACCGCGTTCGCGAACCCCTGACCGAGCGGACCGGTCGTGACCTCGACCCCCGCGGTGTGACCGGCCTCCGGATGTCCGGGCGTCGCAGATTCCCACTGGCGGAACGCCTTCAGATCCTCGAGTTCGAGTCCGTGCCCGGTGAGGTACAGCATCGAGTACTGCATCATCGAGGCGTGACCGGCCGAGAGGATGAAGCGATCACGGTCAGGCCAGTGGGGTTCGGCCGGATCGAACTTCATGACCCGGCTGTACAGCACGTGGGCGAGTGGCGCCAGCGCCATCGCCGTGCCCTGGTGCCCGCTCTTGGCGTTGAGCGGACCGTCCATCGCGAACCCGCGGATCAGATTGACGGCCTGGTGGTCGAGTTCGGCGGAGAGCGGCATCGACGGCGAGACTAGCGGTCACTCCGCAACGGAGAGGAGTCTGACGCCTTTCCGTTCGACGCCTTTCCGCTACTCCGCAGGTGGCAGCAGCGTGAACGGCACGATGTGCCACGGTCCCTTGTCGACCCGGCAATAGGCGAAGATCTGGGCGTACTCGGTGAACTCCAACTCGCCACGCACGAGGCGGTAGGTGAACTTGCCCGGCTCGACGCTGAATGGGCTGACGTTGCGGGCCATGTGTTCGCCGGCGTCGGGTGCTTCGGGATCGCCCATCTCTGTGCGAAACACGACCTCGAACACGCCTTGGCCCGACTCGTCGGATGGGCAGAAGATCAAGCCGACGAGGTGGGGAGAAATGGTGACGGGTACCGGTGACGGTGCAGCCATCGAGAACATTGCGCCGGTGAGATCGATGCGGGTCGACGGCCCAGGGGCCTGACGCATCTCGAAGTTCTCGACGAAGAGGGCCGACACGATCTGCATCCCAGCGAGGGTACCTGCGAAGATCCGGCCATGCGTGACGACGCCGAACGATGGGATGACCGCTTCAGCGGCCGCCTGACGGGAGCGCCATCGATGCCGAAAGGGCTCGGGGGCCTCGAGTTGCGACGCGGTGGCAGATTCCTCGATGTGGCGTGCGGGCTCGGTGAACAGTCGTTGTGGGCAGCCCAGCAAGGCTTCGACGTGGTGGCGCTCGACGCCTCCGAGGTGGCGATCACCGCCCTCAACTCGGCAGCGATCACGCTCGGTGTGCGCGATCAGATCGACACGAGGGTGCACGACCTCGACGATGGCCTACCGGCCGATCTGGCGGGCTCGTGTTCGATGGTGGTCTGCCAGCGGTTTCGAGACCCGGCGTTGTATGGACAGCTCGTCTACATGCTGCAACCGGATGGTGTGCTGGCGATCACGGTGCTGTCGCAGGTCGGCCGCGAGGGCGAGCCGGGACGCTTCCACGCTTCGCCGGGGGAGCTGATCGACGCCTTCCGCGAGCTCGACGTCGACATTCTGCGATCTCTCGAGGCCGATGGCGAAGCCACGCTGGTCGCTCGCCGGCACTCGACCTGACGTGCGTTCAGTCGGCGAAGGCGAAGCGGACCCGACGGTTGTGGCGACCCTTGTTCTCGACCTTGGTGATCTTGATCCGACCCGACTGGGCGGTGTTCGAGAGATGTGTGCCTCCGCACGCCTGGCGGTCGAGACCGTCGATCTCGACCAGTCTGAGGCGGCCGTCCGGTGTCGGCGGGGGAGCGACCGACATGCTGCGGATCAGCCCGTCGATCTGTTGCGCCTCGACGGCATCGATGTAGACCTGTGACACGGCCAGCCCGCGCGAGATCACGTCGTTGATCGGCACTTCGAGTGCCCGCAGGCGGTCGTTGTCGACCTCCGGCAGATCGAAGTCCATCCGGCCCTTGCCGTCTCCGCTGATGGCGGCTCCGGTGACCAACGCACCCGAGAACTCGTCGAAAACGAATGCATTGAGGACATGGCTCATGGTGTGCAGCGAAGCGACCCGCAATCGATGGTCCGCATCGACGCTGACGGACACCTCACCCGTCGGTCGTGCGGTCGAGTCGGCAAGCACATGCCACCACACGTCGTGCTCCGGTTCGATGTGGGTCACGTCGACCTGCCCACCCGACCACTCGATCGCGCCGCAGTCGCTGACCTGGCCGCCACCACCGGGATGGAACGCCGAACGTGACAGGGCCACCGCGCCGGGGCGGCTGTCGACCACCACCGCATCGTGCACGTACAGATCGGGTTCGTCATGACACAGATAGATCGCCATCGCCGCAGCGTAGATCTCGGCACCGCCGATCAAGTGGCCGAGCCGGACCCACCGCCCAGCAGCCGACGCGGCACACGGAACAGCATCCGATAGCTGCCGTCGCGCGGCACATACCCGAAGTGGCGGGAATCGTTGACGCCGGCGGCATCGTGGTCGGATCGCGCCTCGAATCGGTCGCCCCGAACGTCATCGACCCGCTTGACCAACCAGAAACCAGGACGATCTGGGTGTTCGAAACATCTGATCTGTCCACGTCGAAGCCGTGATGATCTGATCGCCACCAGCCCGTCGCCCGGCATCAGCGTGGGTAGCATCGATGTTTCAGATACCACGAACCGCTTTATCCGGGGTTTCCCACCTGTCACGATGGGCAGTGTAGGTTCGCGGTCTGTTCCGCCCCTCGACGTATTGATCTCATGAAGGAGAACCACCGATGTTGAACCGCCTATTCGCCGATGCAACCGTGGCCCACGCCCACTGCGATCTGTACTGCGGTGTCTACGACCCCGCCCAGGCCAAGATCGAGGCGCTGTCGTGTCTGAAGACCGCTCAGAAGTACCAGGACTCCGACGACGAGCACTTCCGTACCCGTTGCATCATGGTCAAAGAGCAGCGTGCCGAGGAGGTCAAGCATCACCTGATGGTGTTGTGGGCCGACTTCTTCGCCCCCGATCACTTCGCCCAGTTCCCGAATCTGCACCAGATGTTCTGGGATGCCATTCACCAAGCCGGTGAGGTCAAGAAGTCGACCGACCCGGCCGCCGGTCAGAAGCTGGTCGACATGATCGACGCCATCGCCGACGTGTTCTGGCAGACCGAGAAGGCGAAGGGGATGGGCGTCTACCCGCCCAGCTGATCACGCCCGAATCCGAATCCACGAGCGCCGGCAGGCGCCGCTGTCTCACACCGAGATCAGGCGGCGTTGGCCGGCGTTGGTGATTGTTGCGAGGGGGCGAGCCGCAGTTCGTGCAGCCTCACCTTGGCGAGGCGTAGCCACGTCAACGGCTTGATCACGAGCCAACCCGGGTCGATCTCGTACCAGCGATGAGCCAACTTGGCCGACGTGGGTGCGGCGTGATGGTTGTTGTGGAGACCCTCTCCGGCGGTGATCAACGCCAGCCACTGCAGGTTGGTGGCCGAGTTCGCGTACGGACGCTTGCCGAAGTGGTGGCCGATCGCGTTCACCGCTGCCGAACCAGCCAGGTAGTAGTTGAGGTGGATCAACGAGGCCAGCAGGCCGACCTGCCAGCCGAATCCGAGGCACAGGATGACGACGCCGAAGACCAGGCCGAGCGCCGAACGGTCGAACAGGAAGCGGTCCCACCTGGTGGGTGTCAGGTCTTTGGCGTACTTGTCGACGTTGGCCTGGTCGTGAGCTGCCCGGCGGTACATCACCAGGTTCTTCATCTGCACGGTCTTCCAGCCGCTGATCGCCGGTGAGTGGGGGTCGTCGGGGGTGTCGGTGTGGGCGTGGTGTTTGCGGTGCACGGCGACCCATTCGCGGACCTTGATCCCGGTGCTGAGCCAGACCAGCAGCTTGAATGCAGCGTGGGTCGGCCTCGAGAAGGTGACAGCCCGGTGCGAGAGACCACGGTGCAGGTACACCGTGGTACACACGTTGGCGAGCGTCGTGACCCCGATTCCGATGATCAGTGCGAGCAGAAGGGTGCGCATTGCCGACCGAGGATAGCAGTGACTACCTACCGGTCGGTAGGCGGATCTCCCCGTTGTGGTGTTAGCTTGGAAATTCGCATGCACGCCTCAACCCCAGCTTCGGAAACCGACGGCGGCGACCCCGACCAACGATCGAAGCGCGAGCAGATTCTCGACGAGGCCCTGGCGTGCTTCGCCCAGGCCGGCTACGAAGGTACATCGCTCAACGACATCGCCGCCGGTGTGGGCATTCGGCGGCCCAGCCTGTTGCACCATTTCGCGTCGAAAGAGGCCCTCTACCAGGAGGTCTTCGAACACCTCCTGTCCGACTGGTTCGAGCGACTTGGCGAGCGCGATCGGTTCGCCCGAGCGTGGATGGGACAAGGTCGAGCTGGTGTTGCGGGCGGGCTTCCGGTTCTTCGCCGACAACCCGAGCTACGTCCGGATGGTGCGCCGCGAAGCGATCGACGGCGGCCAACACCTGGCGATCGACCTGTCGAGCGTGCTGCGGCCGATGTTCGACCTCGCCGCCGACTACTTCGAAAACGAGATGGAGGCCGGCAACTTCGTCCGCCAGGACGCACGCCAGTTGCTGATCACCGGATACGGGGCGTTGCTCAGCTATTTCTCCGATGAGCCCTTCCTCGAAGGCCTGCTCGACATCGCACCATTGTCCGATGCGGCGCTGTCGGCCCGCGAGGAACACATCGTCACGTTCTTCAGGGCGGCGCTGCTTCCGTGAACCGTCCCGTCGGTCGAATTCGCCGCTGATTGCCGGTCCCAGGGGCCGCCGGGTGGTTACCGTGGTCACCGCATGAGTACCGCCACGACGCTCTCAGAATCGGAGTCCAAGCTGCTGTTGGCGCCCTACGCGCTTCCGACGCCGGACGAACGGATCGTCACCGACGCCGCAGCTGCTGTGGCTGCGGCCGACGAGATCGGTTATCCGGTCGTGGCCAAGCTCGAGGGTGATGCGATCGCCCACAAGACCGAACGTGGTCTGGTTCGTCTCAGCCTCGGCGACGCCGCCGCAGTCGAGGCTGCAGCGAGCGAGCTGCTCGGTGCAGCAACACCTGATGATGGTGTGGTGCGCGTGCTCGTCGCCCCCATGATTCGTGGCAACCGCGAGCTGATCGTGGGGCTGCTGCGCGATCCCCAGTTCGGGCCGACCGTGATGCTCGGGCTGGGCGGCATCCTCGCCGAGGCGGTGGCCGACGTGGTGTTCCGGCCCGCACCGATCGACGACGTGACGGCCCACGAAATGATCGACGGGTTGGCGACACAGAAATTGTTGGGAGAGTTCCGCGGCGAGGCTGCGGTCGATCGTGATGCGATCGCGGCACTGCTGGTCGGGCTCGGGCAGCTGGCGCTCGACCGACCCGATGTCGCCTCGGTCGACGTCAACCCGTTGATCATCACGCCTGCAGGTGCTCCCGTGGCGGTCGATGCACTGGTCGAACTCGGTGAGCCGGCGGTCAGCGCCCACGCAGCAGTGCGTCCGCGGCCCTCCGACGAGGCGTTCCGAGCGCTCTTCGACCCCAAAGGTGTCGTGATCACGGGCGCTTCGACGCACCCCGGGAAATTCGGTTTCGTGTCGCTCCACAATCTGCTCGTCTCCGGCTATCAGGGCGGTGTCTACGCGACCAACCTGCAGAGCGAACTGGTACTGGGCGTGCAAACCGTCGACGACATTGCGCTGTTGCCCGACGACGCGATCGACCTCGTGTTCGTGTGCACGCCGGCCAAGACCAACCCCGAGATCCTGCGAGCGTGCGCCGCCAAGGGGATCGGCGCCGCGTTCGTGACGTCCGCCGGCTACGGCGAGGCCGGCGAGGCCGGGCGTACCGCAGAACGCGAGTTGGTCGCGCTGGCTGATGAGCTCGGCATCTTGTTGGCCGGCCCGAACGGCCAGGGCGTCGTCTCGACGCCCGCCAAACTGTGCGCCCAGATCGTGGCGCCATTTCCGCCGACGGGGCGGATCGGCGTGGCCAGCCAGTCCGGCAACTTCGTCTCGAGCTTCCTCAATCTGGCGCGCTCGTCGGGTGTCGGCATCAGCCGGGCTGTCTCGGCGGGCAATGCCGCCGCCGTCAGCGTCGCCGACTACCTCGACTTCTACGCCGACGACGAGCAGACATCGGTCGGGCTGGCGTACGTGGAGGGCATCACCGACGGCGAAGGTCTGATGCGGCGACTCGGTCAGGCGGCGGCCCGCAAGCCGCTCGTGTTGTTGAAGGGCGGCGCAACGGCCGGCGGTGCTCGTGCCGCTGCCAGCCACACCGGAGCACTGGCGGCAGACGACAAGGTCTTCGACGGCACCTGTCGCGCCAACGGCATCACCCGGGCGGTGTCGGTCGAGGCTGCATTCGAAGCAGCGGCCACCTTCGCCACCCAGCCGCTGCCGAATGGGCCCAGCGTCGTCGTGCTCACGACGGCAGGCGGGTGGGGTGTGGTCACCGCCGATGCGATCACTCGCGACCCAGACCTCGAGCTGCTCGAACTACCCGATGACCTGCTCGAGGCGATCGACGCCCATCTGCCGCCACGTTGGAGTCGCAACAACCCTGTCGATTGCGCCGGCGGCGAGACGCGCGACACGATCCCGACCGTGATGGGTCTGATCGCGAATCATCCGGCTGTCGATGCGATCGTGTACATCGGGCTGGGCATCCAATCGAACCAGGCGCGGATGATGCGGGAGGGTCAGTTCTTCCCCGACCACGGCCTGGAACGGATCGTCGAGTATCACGAGCGCCAGGACCGTCGCTTCGCCGAGGCGGCAGCCGATCTGAGCGATCAGACCGGAAAGCCGATCTTGGCGGCGACCGAACTCGCCATCGCCGATCCCGACAACCCAGGTCCGGCAGCGCTGCGCGGCACCGGCCGCCTGTGCTATTCGAGCGGTGACCGGGCGGTCGCCGCCCTCGGGCACCTGTACAGATACGCACGGCATCGTCAGCGGCACTCGACGTGACCGGCCGGCGCGAACCACAGGTCGGACCGATCGTCGTCGTCACCGTTCTCGCCCTGATCCCAGCGGTGCTGTTGTGGGGTGTGTGGCGATGGGCGAACGGGCGCGCAGACGTCGGCCGGGACGCAGTACCCGAGCAGGCCGAAACGCTGGTCGTGGCGCCGGCGCCAGAGCCGGCGTTGAGCACAGAGCTGCTGTCGTTTCGGCGCTCGGCGGGTGAGCTGTCGCGGCGGCTCAACGTCGCCTCGTTCGAGACGGCGATGCAGCCGCTGCTGGGCGCGGTCAACGATCTCTCGTGCGCGGCCGTCTCGCTCGACGGGCGACTCGTCGGTGCCGCCAATCCGGACCTCGCCGTGATCCCTGCCAGCAACCTCAAGATCCTGGTGGCCGCAGCAGCGCTGGAGACCCTCGGAGACTCGTTCCGATACACGACGCGTGTGGTCGGGCCCGAGCCGACCGGTGGCGTCGTGAGCGGGGACGTGTATCTCGTCGGCGGAGGGGATCCGTTGCTGTCCGGTGACTGGTACGAAGACTCCGGGCTGGATCGATTTGCGGCCTTCAACACCACGTCGCTCGACCAGCTCGCCAGGGACCTTGCAGATGCCGGTGTGTCACAGATCCAGGGCGTCGTTCGCGGCGATGGCAGCCGGTACGACGACGAGCTGTACGCGCCCGGCTGGGGCGGCGGTGTGGCCGGACTCGAGGCGGGCCCCTACGACGCGCTGCTCGTGAACGACTCTCGCGTGTTCGGCGACGATCAGCGGGGCGCCGATCCGAGCGAGGCCGGAGCCCGCGAGTTCGTGCGGATCCTGACCGAGCAGGGCATCACGGTCACGGGCGGATCGGGCACGGGGGTGGCACCCGCCGGCGTCGCCGAACTGGCATCGATCGAGTCGTTGCCGATCACCGAGGTGATCGAGGAGATGCTCACCAACAGTGACAACAACACGGCTGAGTTGATGGTGAAGGAGGTCGGGCTGGCGGCGTCCGGCAGCGGCACCCGTCAGGCCGGTCTCGATGCGATCAGTGCCACGATCGCATCGTGGGGGATCGACACCACCGGGCTGCAGCTGGGCGACGGCAGTGGCCTCAGCCTCGACAATCGAGTCACCTGCGCCACGTTGTTGGGCGTGTTGCAGCACGCCGGGTTCGACAGCCCCGTCGGGCAGGGCTTGCCGATCGCCGGGCAGACCGGCACCCTCGTCGACGTCTTCGGGGACACGCCCGTGGCAGGTCGCCTGCGCGGCAAGACCGGCACGCTGAACAACCCCCCGTTCAACGAGGACCCCCCGGCTGTGAAGGCGCTGGCGGGGTATCTGCCCGTCGACGGTGGGGGAGCGATCGAGTACACGCTGATCCTGAACGGGCCGACGATCTCCGATCAGAGTGAGTACCGCTCGTTGTGGGCCGATCTCGTCAACGGCCTCAACTCGTTTCCAGCGGTCGCCAGTCCGGCAGTGCTCGGACCGCGATGAGCGGTCGAGGACGGCCGCCACGGCGGGCCTTGCCGATCGCGATGCTGACGTTCGCCGCCGCCGTTCCGGCGATCGCTCTGGCGGGGCTGTGGCAGTACGCGGAGGCCAATGTGCCGGCCCCGACGACGACCACGACCACCACGCTGCCATCGCCTCCGGTCGACGAGTTGAGCACGGCGTTGTTGTCGCTGCGGCGGCACCCGGCGCCGCTCGCTGAACGTGTCGCCGCTCGGGCATCCGAGCGTGCATTCAGCGATCGAATCGACGCACTCGCCGACGACATCGGCGATACGAGCTGTGTCCGCCTGGCGGACGACTCCGATGTGATCGCCGAGTTCAACTCCGATCGGCCCGTCATTCCTGCCAGCAACCAGAAGCTACTGGTCGCTGCGGTCGCGCTGGAGGTGCTCGGGCCCGACCATCGCTTCCGCACGCAGTTGCAGTCTGCGCCACCGTTCGATGGAGTGATCGCCGGTGATGTCTACCTCGTGGGTGGAGGCGACCCGGTCCTGCGGACTGCCGACGTGGCCGATCCGCTGGTGTATCCGGCCTTCAACACGACCGCCCTCGAGCCGCTCGCCGACCAGGTCCGGATCCTGGGGGTGACCAGGATCGAGGGTGACATCGTGGGAGACGGCAGTCGCTACGACGACGAGTTCACGGCGCCGAGTTGGGGTGACGACATCACCAACGCCGACGCGGGACCGTACGACGCCTTGCTCGTCAACGATGGGTTGATCGCGGATCGGTGACTACGGGCTCGAACCCGAGTCGTTCGGCGGCCAGGATCTTCTACGACATGTTGGTCGCCAGGGGCATCACGATCACCGGCTCGCCGGCCAACGAGTCCCGTCCGGTCGACGCAGGGTTCACCACGTTGGCGTTGATCGAGTCACGTCCGCTGACCGACGTACTGGTCGAGATGCTGCACACGAGTGACAACAACACCGCCGAGATGCTGCTCAAAGAGATCGGCTATGTCGCGGTCGGACAGGGCACCCGACCGGCGGGCCTCGACGCGATCCGGGCGACGCTCGCCGGCTGGGGTGTTCCACTCGACGGAGTCGAGCTGCACGACGGATCGGGGCTCAGTCGCGACAATCGAATCACCTGTGCTGCTCTCACTGCGATCATGGCCACCACCCCGGTTTCCGACGAGTTGCGCGATCTGCTCCCGGTCGCCGGGCGCGATGGCACGCTCGCCCGGCAGCTGATCGGGACCGAGGCCGAGGGTCGCCTGCAGGCAAAGACCGGCACGCTGACCGACGTCAGGGCGTTGACTGGGTCGCAACCGTCGTCGAGCCGCGTCCAGGTCGACTTCTCGCTGGTGCTCAACGGCGAAGGTGTCAACGATCTCGCCGTGTACGAGCCGATCTGGAAGCGGATCGTGGCGCTGATCGACGACTACCCGATCGTGGTCGACCCCGACCCCGACATCTTCGCCCCGCGCTGACTCGACGTCGCCCAACGAATGTGTCGTGTTCGCAGCGCTGCGCGCGGGCACCTGTTGGCTTCCTGTCGGTAGGGTCGTCGGAATGGCGGTGATGCCGATGTTTCCGTTGGGGATGCCCCTCCTGCCGGGTGCCGTCCTGCCGTTGCACGTGTTCGAGCCGCGCTATGTCCAGATGGTGCACGACATCCTGGCCGACGACAGCAACCCTCCCGAGTTCGGTGTCACCATGATCGAACGCGGCCACGAGGTCGGTGGCGGCGACACCAGGGCGACGATCGGGACCGTCGCTCGGATCGGCGACATGCAGGTGTCGCCGGACGGTCGATATGCGATCGTCGCCGTCGGAACACAGCGGTTCCGGGTCGGCGCGTGGCTCCCGGACGATCCGTACCCGCTCGCCGATATCGACCTGTGGCCCGACGAGGAGGGTGCCCCCGAGGCGGTCGCCGAGCACATCTCGGCGCTTCATCACAGGGTCCGGGAACTCAACGAGATCGTGCGATCGATCGGCGACGAGGCCCCGCCTCCCGACATCGAGATCAGCGACGATCCGAGCATGGCGATCTACCACCTGGGCTCACTCGCCCCGTTGGGAGCCGCCGATCGGCATCGTCTGCTGGCAGCGCCGTCTGTCGCAGAGCGTGTGCGTGTGCTGTCCGATGTTCTCGACGATGCGATGGCTGTGCTGGAATTCCGTCGTTCGTGATAGAAACAGGGCATGGTTGACGACAAGCCGAACACGCCCTCGCGGAGCGAACAAGCCTCAGTCGGCGAGGTGATCGACTATGTCAAGACCTACGCCAAGCAGGAGACCGTCGGCCCGCTCAAGGGCGCAGGCCGCTGGATCGCCTTCGGGGCTGCCGGGGCGATCTCGCTCGGCATCGGGCTCTCGCTGCTACTGCTCGGTCTGCTGCGCCTGCTGCAGAGCGAATGGGATCGTTCGGCAACCGGTCGTCTGTCATGGTTGTCGTATCTGATCGTGCTGGTCGCCTGTATCACCCTCCTCGTCTTGACGATCATGCGGATCAACAAGACCTACCTCGACAGGGAGCAGAAATGAGCAAGACCGAAACCCCCTCGAAGATCACCCCTGAAGACCTCGAGGGCAAGCTGCGCGCGTTACAAGGGGATGTTCAGAACAAGGTCTCCAGCAAGAAGAACACGCTTCTGGCGGCGGGCGCCGTCGGCGTCACCGTGCTGCTGATCGTCTTCTTCCTGATGGGCAAGCGGAGCGGCAAGAAGAAGACCACGCTGGTCGAGATCAGGCGTATCTGACCGATGGCATTGCTTCCCCGCGCGTTGCGGCCGTCGGTGCTGATCCGGCGCAAGGCGATGTACAACGGCTTTCTCGGCAACAGCGGTTTCTGGAAGCTGGTCGGTGTGTTCGTGTTCGGCAAGAGCTCGATCAAGAAGTTCTTCGGGAAGAACGTCGAGGTGATCGACGTCTCCCGACTCGGCTCGGGCCGTGAGATGCAGATCGCCACCAGCAAGCCTCTGTCGCGCCGCTCGCGCAAGAAGATGATCCGGTCGGGCGTCACCCCGCCCACGCTCAAGGCCGATCAGGCGCTCGGCCGACTCTGGGTCGAGTCGAAGTCCCGTCGCGCCTCGTGATCGTTCGGCTCCGGCAGCCCACACGCGAGATCGCCGTCGACGGTGCACACACCGTGAACCAGCTGCTCGATCAACTCGACATGAACCGCGAGTCGTTCCTGGTGATTCGCAACGGCACACTGGTGCCCGGCGATGGCCGCCTCGAACCCGATGACACCATCGAGGTCCGGCCGGTCGTCTCCGGAGGGTGACGCTGCGGCGGTTGCCGCCGCTCGGTCGATCGACCGGTCCGGTAGTAGCAGTTCCATGAGTGGTGAAGGGAGGATCGATGACGTATTCAAAGTGCCGTGTCTGCCGCCAGCCGGCGATCATCGATCTACCGCGCCACAACGCCAACTTCTGTGCCGAGCACCTGCTGCAGCTGTGCCGGCGGCAGGTCGAGAAGGCGATCCACGATCACGAGATGTTGTCGACCGACGACAAGATCCTCGTCGCCGTCAGCGGTGGCAAGGATTCGCTCGCCGTGTGGGACATCCTGCTCGAGCTCGGCTATCAGGCCGACGGCTTGTACATCGGGCTCGGGATCGGCGAGTACAGCGATGTCAGCCTCGACTACACGCGCCAGTTCGCCGATGAGCGCGGATTGAACCTGATCACGGTCGATCTGCGCGCCGAATACGGCTACGACGTGCCGACCGCCGCCAAGGTCACGAAGCGAGTGCCGTGTTCGGCCTGCGGTCTCTCCAAGCGTCATCTGTTCGACAAGGCCGCCCTCGAGGGCGGCTACGACGTGCTGGTCACCGGACACAACCTCGACGACGAGGCCGCCGTGCTGTTCGGCAACACGCTGCGCTGGGACATCGAGTACCTCGCCCGCCAGTTCCCGGTGCTGCCCGCCCGCGACGGTTTCCCGAAGAAGGTCAAGCCGTTGATGCGCCTCACCGAACGCGAGATGGCGGCGTGGTGCATCGTCCGCGGCATCGACTACCAGGTCGAGGAGTGCCCGATGGCGCTCGGCAACAAGCACCTCGCCTACAAGGACGCGCTGAACTCGATCGAGCGCCAGTCTCCCGGTTCGAAGTCGGCGTTCTATCTCAACTTCATCGACAAGATGACTCCGGTGCTGGTCGACCGCAGCCAGGCGGCCGCCGGCCAGCTGCAATCGTGCGAAACGTGTGGTGCGCCCACCACCGGTGAGGTGTGTGCGTTCTGCCGACTGCAGGAGCGGGTCTCGGGCAGAGACCCGGTTCCGGTCGAGCTGGTGCTGAACAAGAAGGCCCGCAAGGCATATCTGGCCGCCCAGGCGGCAACAGGGGAGTCATCGTGAACAATTTGGCAGCCGGCGAACGCGTGATGTTGCTCGACTCGAAAAAGCGGCGATACCTGCTGACGCTCGAGGAAGGCGGCGAGTTCCACACGCATGCCGGCTTCGTCGAGCATGCCGGCATCATCGGGCAATCGGAAGGTGTGACGGTCGCCAGTACCAAGGGCTCGGAGTACACCGTGCTGCGGCCGACGCTCGAGGACTATGTGCTCGAGATGCCGCGAGGCGCCCAGGTGATCTATCCCGAAGGACCTCGCCCCGATCTGCATGCTGGCCGACATCGGGCCCGGCATGAAGGTGTTCGAGACCGGCGTGGGTTCGGCCGCGCTGTCGATGACGATGCTGAGGTGGGGTGCACAGATCGTCGGCTACGAGATCAGGGAAGACTTCGCCAACCGCGCCCGGGCCAATGTGCGCGAGTTCCTCGGTGAGGGGGTCATGGATCGCTACGACGTGCACATCGCCGACAGCTACGAGGGGATCGATGCGGCCCATGGGCCGTTCGATCGTGCCGTGCTCGACCTGCCCGAGCCGTGGAGGGTGATCCCACACCTCGAGTCGGTGCTCGCCCCGGGTGGTGTGTGCGTGGCCTACACCCCGTCGATCACGCAGGCGGCCCAGGTTCGCGAGGAATGCAAGGGGCGCTGGATCGACTCGCGCACGATCGAGGTGCTGCACCGCGGCTGGCACATCGACGGTCAAGCGGTGCGTCCCGACCATCGGATGGTGGCCCATACGGCGTTCCTGACGGTGTCGCGGTTCCTCGGTCAGGGCAACCGGGCGATGCGCACCGATCGAAAGGTCGAACGCGTCCGCTGAGCGGTCACCCGCCCGTGCTTGACCGCATCAGGTCGACGGCCCGCTCCGATGCCAGACGTTGCATGACACTCGCGGCATGACGTGGTATCGTCGGTGCACCGGCTGCCTCATTTGCAGGTCGTGAGTCTCAGGTGCCGCAGAACGTGCGGTAGCCGGCTGTGAACTCGGGCGGCGCGGGGTGGGCGAAGCGCACGTCGGCGAGTCGCTCGGTGTACGGATCGGCGACCACTTCCAGCAGGCGTTCGAACGGCTGGAGGTCATCGTCGTCGACCGCAGCGGCGAGCGCCTCCTCGACGAGATGATTGCGGGCGATGTAGATCGGGTTGACCGTGCGCATCGCTGCGGCCGCGCATCGCCGGCTCAGCCGGCTCGTCGGCGATCCGATCGCGCCACCGGGCGAGCCAGGCATCGAGTGCTTCGTGGGTGTCGAACAACACCCGCAACGGGCTCTCGTCGCCGTCGGCAACATCGGCGAGTCGTCGCCAGGCGAGCGTGAAGTCGACGTGCTGATCGGCGAGCAGATCGAGCCAGCCGGTCAGCAGGTCGAGGTCGTCGTCGTGGGGCACGGCCAGCCCGAGTTTGCGGCGGGCGCCGCCCAGCCAGTGGTTCAGATAGAGATCGTCGAATCGATCGAGCGCCTCGGTCGCCAGCCGCACGGCCTGGTCGTGATCGTCGGAGATCAACGGCAACAGCGCCTCGGCGAGTCGAGCCATGTTCCACTTGCCGATCGACGGCTGATTGCCGTAGGCGTACCGTCCGCCCTCGTCGATCGAGCTGAACACGGCACCTTGGTCGAAGCCCTCCATGAATGCACACGGACCGAAGTCGATCGTCTCGCCTGATACGGCAACATTGTCGGTGTTCATCACACCATGGATGAAACCGACGTTCATCCACGACTGCGATCAGAGCGGCTTGACGTTCGATCACGACGTGCAGAAGAGCGAGCGCCTGGTTGGGGGCGGCGGCCAGCTCTGGATCGTGGCGTGCCAGGGCGTAACCGGCGACCTGGCGCAGCTTGTCGTTGTCGCCGCGGGCAGCGAAGAACTGGAACGTGCCGACCCTCAGATGGCTTGCTGCCACACGAGTCAGCACAGCACCGGGCAGAGCCCGGTCGCGCAGCACCTGCTCACCCGTGGTCACCGCCGCCAGCGCTCGTGTCGTGGGGATGCCGAGGGCAAACATCGCCTCGCCCATCAGGTACTCGCGAAGCACCGGACCGAGCGCAGACCTGCCGTCGCCGCCCCGCGAGAACGGCGTGCGTCCGGAGCCCTTGAGGGCGATGTCGTAGCGATCGCCGAGCGGGTCGACGACCTCACCCAGGAGCAGCGCTCGACCGTCGCCGAGCTGCGGGTTGAAGCCACCGAACTGGTGGCCGGCGTAGGCCTGTGCAATCGGAGTGGCACCGGCGGGCACCGTGTTGCCGGCGAAGATCGAGGCGCCCAGCTCACCGTCGAGCGCGTCAGCGTTCAGGCCGAGCGACTCGGCAAGCTGATGGTTGAAGCGGAGCAGACGGGGTTCGGCGACCTCGACGGGCTGCCAGGGTGCGAAGAAGCCGTCGAGTTCGGTCGCGTACGTGTTGTCGAACTCGAACAGATCGGCCGTTGCCGCAGTGGCGTTGCTCACGGATGATGCAACCCCTCGACCTGCAGTTGTCATCCCGGACCCGTGATCGGACGCGCAACGGCCCGACAACAGGCGTTGCCGGGCCGTCGACGAGGTTCAGTTGTTCGAGCGGATCAGGGCTCGATGAAGATGCATTCGCCGGGGCATTCCTCGGCGGACTCGATGACGGCGTCGAGTTGGCTGTCGGGGAACTCGGCGAGCCCCTCGGCGCCTTCGGGATTGCCCTTGGCGGCGGCGAAGATCTTGTCGCCCTCCACGACATAGGCAAGGCCGTCGTCGAGCAGGGTGAAGACGTCGGGGGCGATCTCCTCGCACAGACCGTCGCCGGTGCAGAGATCCTGGTCGATCCAGACCTTCATGTGATTCGTGTCTCCTTGGGAGGGGTGCGTGTACGTCAGCACTTTACCCGGGGCGGTTCGTGGAAACGTACATGATGGATGCGGACAGAGGTCACGGTGTAAGTTCCGAACGACCGCAGCTCGACCGTGGGAGGTACCGGTGGCGGAATCAGTTGGAGACAGCGAAGTCGGTGCGCACAGTGCTGCCGACGTGTCGAACGACGATTATGCCGCGCTCGAGGCACAGGTCGCCGTGCTCGGCGAGGAGAACGCTCACCTGCGATCGCGACTGGCCGACACGCCCAACCGTGTGCGTGCACTCGAGGAACGTCTGCTCGAAACCAAGGGCCAACTCGCCCAGGCGACGGCCCAGAACGAGAAGCTCAGTTACACCCTGCGCGAGGCGCGCGAGCACATCGGGTCGCTGCGCGACGAGGTCGACAAGCTGACCCAACCACCGAACGCATACGGCGTCGTGGTCGGCAAGAATGACGACGGCACCGTCGACGTGCTCACCAGCGGCCGCAAGATGAAGGTCGAGATCCATCCCGACATCGACCTCGAACTGCTCGACCTGGGCGCCGAGGTCGCGCTCAACGAGAGCTTCAGCGTGATCTCGGCTCGCCGTCCGGACACGGTCGGCGAGGTCGTCACGCTCAAGGACGTCATGGAAGACGGCGTGCGGGCGATCGTGATCGGGCGCGCTGACGAAGAGCGCGTGTGCGAGCTCGCCAGCTCATTGCGGGGCACCCGCTTGCGCAACGGCGACATGATGCGCCTCGATCCGCGCTCCAACATGCTGCTCGAGCAGCTGCCGCGCCCTGAGGTCGAAGACCTGCTGCTGGAGGAGGTTCCCGACATCTCCTACGAGGACATCGGTGGCCTCGACACGCAGATCGAAGCGATCGCCGACGCCGTCGAGTTGCCGTTCCTGCATCAGGAGCTGTTCGCCGAGCACCGCCTGCCCGCACCGAAAGGCATCTTGCTGTACGGCCCTCCCGGTTGTGGCAAGACCTTGATTGCCAAGGCGGTTGCCAACAGCCTGGCCAAGAAGGTCGCCGAAACGATCGGCGAGGGCAAGGGCAGCTCGTATTTCATCAATATCAAGGGCCCGGAGCTGCTCAACAAATACGTCGGCGAGACCGAGCGTCAGATCCGACTCGTGTTCCAGCGGGCTCGCGAGAAGAGCGAGGAGGGCTGGCCGGTGATCGTGTTCTTCGACGAGATGGATTCGATGTTCCGCACTCGCGGCTCCGGCATCAGCTCCGACATGGAGTCCACGATCGTTCCTCAGTTGCTGGCCGAGATCGACGGGGTCGAGGGTCTCAAGAACGTGATCGTGATCGGTGCCACCAATCGTGAAGACCTGATCGACCCGGCGATCCTGCGGCCCGGCCGACTCGACGTGAAGATCAAGATCGAGCGCCCACAGGCCGAGGCCGCCACCCAGATCTTCGCCAGGTATCTGACCGACGAGATCCCGATCGCTGAGTCCGAAGAGGTGCCCGACATGATCGAGGCGACGGTCGCCGAGATGTACCGCGACGACGACGCCAACCGATTCCTCGAAGTCACCTATCAGAACGGTGACAAGGAGATCCTGTACTACAAGGACTTCGCGTCGGGGGCGATGATCGAGAACATCGTCCGGCGAGCCAAGAAGCTGGCGATCAAACGTGTGATCGGCGGTGGCGCCCGCGGCGTGTGCACCGCCGACCTGATCGCATCGATCAAGCAGGAGTACAAAGAGCACGAAGACCTGCCCAACACCACCAATCCTGACGACTGGGCCAAGATCGCCGGCAAGAAGGGCGAACGGATCGTGTTCATTCGTACCCTCGTCTCGGAGGCGAAGGACGAGGGCCCGATGGGTGGTCGCAGCATCGAGCGCACCCAAACCGGCCAATACCTGTAGTTCACCTACCGGTAGCTCATCCGCCAGGCGGTGTCGATCAACTCGAGACTGCGAATCTTGTCATCGACGTCGTAGGTCGCTGCGGTGAGCATCAGTTCGTTCGCCTTCGTGCGTTGGACGAGATGGCGGAGCCCCTCCACGACCCGCTCGACGCTGCCGATCAGTTGCTCGCTGGGCATGGTGCGGGCCGTTTCGGCGTCGGGATGGTCAGCCGCCGCCTCTGGGGCCAACAGCGGGTGACGCCGATTGGTGCGAATCCCCAGCCGCAGAATCCGGCTGGGCAGGCCGATCCGCGCCGCCTCCTGTTCGGTCTCGGCAGCGAGTGCACCGACGCCGACGATCAGGTACGGCTGCTCGAGCACCGGTGACGGCTCGAACGTGTCGAGATACAGCTGGGAGGCGATGTCGGTCGCGCCGGTGTCGAAATGGTGGGCGTACGCGAACGGTAGACCGAGCATCCCGGCCAGCTGAGCGCTGTATCCCGATGAACCCAACAGGGCGATCAGCGGCGATGTCGTGGCAACCGGGGTGGCCCGGATGCGTGTCCACAACCCGTCCTCACGGCGCCGATCCCCGAGCATCCCCATCAGCTCGAGCAGGTCTCTCGGGAACTTCTCGACGCTCTCGTTCGGGCGCCGGCCGAACGCCGACGCTGTGATCGGGTCGGTGCCGGGAGCGCGACCGATCCCGAGATCGACGCGGCCGGGATGCAACGCCTCGAGCAGAGCGAATTGCTCGGCGATCGCGAGGGGTGCGTGATTTGGCAACATCACGCCGCCCGACCCGACTCTGATCCGTTCGGTGACGGCTGCCAGATGGGCGATCAGCACACTCGGGGTGGTGCTGGCGACCGTCGCCATGTTGTGGTGCTCGGCGACCCAGAAGCGGGCGAATCCGAGCAGATCGGCGTGCTGCGCCAGCCGGCTGGTGTCGGCAAGTGCGCCGGCCGAAGAACCACCTTCGCGGCACAACGGACAGATCGAGCACCGACAGCGGAATCACCGTTCACAAGTTAGAGGGTGATGACGATCTTGCCCCTGGTGTGTCCTGAGTCGAGCTGACGCAAGGCGCATGCAGTGTCGCGGAGCCGGTACGAGCGCCTCAGAACTCGCTCGGGAACGGGATCGCGTCCGGGGGAGCGCCGGCAATACCTTCGGTCGAGGATCCAGGTGCCACCGTCGGAGCTCAACAAGAACTGCGAGAACGCGCTCGGGCAGCAGAATGGGTCGGTCGGGCCGAACTCGGCATTCCAGATCCAGACCCCGAGCTTGGATTCGGTGTAGGCGATGCCCTTGTTGGCGCCCTCGACATGTGCCACCACCTTCGGATTGCCGCCGATCGCATCGATCACGTCGATGTCGAGGTACCCACCGGACCCGGCGTACCGGATCCCGGCGACGAGTTCTTGGTTGGGGCCGCTGTCGATATCGGCGGCCTTCATGACGACCGAGTCCCACGTGCCTGCTTCGGGTTCCAGCAGGCGCAGGCGCGGCACCCAGTTGAAGCCGCTCGTTTGCTGCCACACGACGGCGAAGAACCGTCCTGTCGCGCTCTTGGTGACGACCCAGATCCGTCTGCCCCCGACGGCGTTCCACTCGCCGCAGCTTTGGTCGCTGACGGCGCTCATCGCCTCGTAGAAGGCGAGACAGTTGACACCATCGCTGTTGACCTCCGGATCGCCTTCTTCGACTCCTGCGATCCACAGGCTCAAGGTCGGATCGGTCGCCGTACCTGTCGGCGTGGCAATCGTGGTGGTCGTAGCGGGCGCTGCCGTCGTCGGCGGTGGGGGCGTCGTCGTGGTGGTCGGAATCGTGGTGGTGCGGAATCGTGGCTGGCTGGCGTCGTGGTGGCTGGCGTCGTGGTGGTCGATGCGATCGTCGTGGACGCTGCCTCGGTCGTCGTCGGCTCGGCCGTCGTCGCCACCGATGTGGTCGCCTCAGGGGCGGTCGTGGTCGACGACGTCGAGCTCGACGTGGTCGACGAGGTGGTCGTCGGAACGGCCGAGGCGCGGCTGACCGAATCGCCGCCGCAGGCACCCGCCAGCAGCGCCGCGACGGTGATCGTGGCCGCTATCGAACTGGGGCGGGTGAATCTCTGGTCACGTTGCATGTCGCTCCTTGCGGCCGTTCTGTTCGGAATGGCCCTCACGACACCCTGTGAGCACCGACGACGCGACCCCCGTCCGCCGAGACTGGGCGCCGGCCAAGTTCGGACCCTACTCTCGTGGCCATGCACGAGTGGTCCGAAGAGCATGACATGATCCGCGCCAGCGATGAAGGATTTCATCGCCAAAGAGGTGATCCCGATCCGCGAGGAACTCGAGCACGGCGATCTGCCTCCATACGAGGTGTTGCGCAAGATGTACGCCACGTTCGGGATCGGCACACAGGCAGAAGCGTCGTTTCGGAAGCGGATCGAACACGAAAAGGCGGTCGCTGCCGGAACAGCGTCCGAGGCCGACAAGCCGAGCCGCCACGGCAGCGGCGATTCCGGCTTCACACTGATCCCGATCATCGAGCTGTGCCGGCACTGTCCCGGGCTCGTCACGGCGCTCGGCGTCTCCATCGGGCCTGACCGCGCTCGGCGATCATCGGCAAGGGCACGATCGCGCAGAAGGAACGCTGGGTGCTCGACCTGCTGACGCTGCGACAAGATCGGCGCGTGGGCGATCACCGAGCCGGGCTCCGGCTCCGACGCCTTCGGCGGCGATGAAGTCGACGGCCCGGCGCGACGGCGACGAGTACGTGCTGAACGGCAGCAAGACGTTCATCACGAACGGCCCGTACGCCGACACGATCGTCTTCATCTGCAAGCTCGACGAGGGCAACGACCCGAAGGACCGCAAGATCCTCAACTTCGTGCTCGACAGCGGGCATGCCCGGGCTCACGCAGAGCAAGCCGCTGCGCAAGATGGGCATGCACTCGTCACCGACCGGCGAGCTCTTCCTCGAGGACGTGCGGGTCGGCATGGACCGCCTGCTCGGCGAGGACGAAGACCGCCGAAGGGCGGTCGCGACGGCGCCAAGGCGACCTTCCAGACCGAGCGTTCCGGCGTCGCCGGCGATGGCGCTCGGCATCGTCGAGCAGTGCCTCGAGCTCTCGGTCGCATACGCGAAGCAGCGCGTCCAGTTCGGCCAGCCGATCGGCGAGTTCCAGCTGATCCAGCAGAAGCTCGCGAGGATGGAGGTCGCGCGCATGAACATCCAGAACCTCGTGTTCCGCACGATCGAGCTGTCGAATGCCGGCAAGACGATGACCTTCGCCGAGGCGTCGGCGATGAAGCTCTACGCGCGCGCAGGCCGGCGACGGAGGTGCGCGATGGAGGCGGTGCAGGTGTACGGCGGCAACGGCTACATGGCCGAGTACCACGTCGAGCAGCTCGCTCGCGACGCCAAGGTGCTGCAGATCTACGCCGGCACCGACGAGATCCAGATCCGCGCGATCGCCAGGTCGCTGCTCGCCGATTGAGGCGGTCGGACCCGACGTTGACGGGGAGCGATGAGGATTCAGGGTTAGGGTTTCGCGCATGGCGATCCCGAAGGTCTGCGGCATCGAGACCGAGTACGGCATCGTCGTGCGCGGGGGAGACAACAACCCCGTGTCGGCGTCGTCGTTGCTGATCAACGCCTACGTGAACGCCACGTCGCGCAAGGTTGGTTGGGATTTCGAGGACGAGACGCCCGCCAATGATGCCCGCGGCTTCAACCTCGACGACGTGTTTCCACCAGAGATCGAGACGTCGCTGGTCAACGCCGTGCTTCCCAACGGTGCCCGCTACTACGTCGACCACGCCCACCCAGAGATCTCGACTCCCGAGGTCACCACCGCCGCCGAAGCCGTGCGCTGGGATCGACGCCGCCGACGAGATCGTGCGGGCGTCGATGCGTTACGCCGGCGAGATCCTCGAATCAGGCGCCGAGTTGGTCGTCTACAAGAACAACTCCGACGGCAAGGGCAACAGCTACGGCTGCCACGAGAACTACCTGCTCAGTCGCGAAACACCGTTCGGGCGGATCGTCAGTCACATCACGCCCCACTTCGTCACCAGGCAGATCTTCTGCGGATCCGGAAAGGTGGGTTGTGAACAGCCCGGTCGGCAGCCAGGAGATGTCGCGTACCAACTCAGCCAACGCGCCGACTTCTTCGAGGAGGAGGTCGGGCTCGAGACCACCCTGAAGCGGCCGATCGTCAACACCCGCGACGAGCCACACTGCGACCCGCAGAAGTACCGACGCCTGCACGTGATCGTCGGCGATGCCAACATGAGCGAGGTCGCCACGTACCTCAAAGTGGGTACCACGTCGATCGTGCTGGCGATGATCGAGGACGACCAGTTCAGTGACGAGTTCCTGCTCGGCAACCCCGTTCCTGCGATCCGCCAGGTCAGCCACGACCCGTCGCTGCAGCGGGCGATCCTGATGCGCGACGGCCGCCGGGCGACTGCACTCGAGATTCAGTGGGGCCTGCTCGAAAAGGCCCGCAAATATGAGCAGACACATGGGCTCGACGTGGTCGGTGAACACGTCGGCGCTGACGTGCTGACACGATGGGAACAGGTGCTGGCCGGCCTCGAAACCGATCCCGATTCGATGGCCCACTGGGTCGACTGGGTTGCCAAGCGGCGTCTGGTCGAGGGGTATCGAGAGCGTCACGGGCTGTCACACGACTCGCCTCGGCTGAAGGCGATCGACCTGCAGTATCACGACATGCGGACCGACAGATGTCTGGCGCTTCGGGTCGGGCTCGACACGATCGTCGACCAGGCCGATGCCGACGCGGCGATGATGCAACCACCCGAAACCACCCGGGCCTATTTCCGAGGGCGTTGCCTGGAGAAATACCCCGATGAGATCGTTGCAGCCAACTGGGATTCGCTCGTGTTCGACATCGGGAGCGACCCGCTCAAGCGTGTGCCGATGATGGAACCATTGCGCGGTACCGCCGAACACGTGGCTAACTTGATCGACGAGAGCGCCACCGCTTCGGAGCTACTGGATCGACTCGGCGCCGAGAACTGAGACGGCCGACCAACCGAGACGGCCGACAACCGACAGGGGAGGATCAACATGGCGGAACGAACGCAGAAACACAAGCAGTCGCCCGAACGTACCGATGAGGTCGTCGAGGAGTCTGGTCCGGCCACCAACGAGTCCGGCGAGAAGCTCAAGGCCGAACTCGACGACCTGCTCGACGAAATCGACGAGGTGCTCGAGACGAACGCTGAGGATTTCGTGAAGTCGTACGTGCAAAAGGGCGGTCAGTAACCCGTGTCGATGCCGTTCTTCGAGCCGACCGCCGACCCCGGATCGAACTTCCCCGAGTTGCTTCGACGCGTCGGCCTCGGCGCCGATCGCACGGTGGGCGGTACCGTCGACGTGCCACATGCGACCACGTGTGTCGCCCTGCGCTTCGTCGACGGGGTCGTGATGGCCGGCGACCGGCGTGCCACGTCCGGCAACCTGATCTCCCACCGGGCGATGGAGAAGGTCGTGCAGGCCGACCGATACAGCGGCGTCGCGATCGCCGGTGCGGCCGGCCCGGCGATGGAGATGATTCGCCTGTTCCAGCTACAGCTCGAGCACTACGAGAAGGTCGAAGGCACCACCCTCAGCCTGGAGGGCAAGGCCAATCAGTTGTCGATGATGGTCAGAGGCAATCTGCCCGCTGCGATGCAGGGCATGATCGTGGTGCCCTTGTTCGCAGGATGGGACCTGCGGCGCGAAGTCGGGCGTCTGTTCGCCTACGACCTCACGGGTGGTCGCTACGAGGAGCGCGAGTACGTCGCCACCGGCTCGGGCAGCCTGCACGCCGGTACCGTGATCAAGGTCGGTTTCCAGACCGACATGAGCCGCGACGCTGCGATCGATCTGGCGGTGCGCAGCTTGTGGGAGGCGGCCGACGCCGATTCGGCAACGGGTGGCCCAGATGCTCTGCGCGGCATCTACCCGATCGTGGCGACAGTCACCGCTGACGGCTGGACGCCGATCGGTGACGACGAGCTCGAACCCCGCTTCGAAACGATCGCCTCGGAATTGCAGAGCACGATGAGTCAGCCGTTCTACGTCGCTCCCGAACAGGTCATGAAGGATCGCGCCGACTATGCCCGCAAGGGCATCGCCCGCGGTAGGGCATTGGTGGCAATCCGGTACACGGACGGCATCGCGATCGTCGCCGAGAATCCGTCTGAGACGCTTCGCAAGGTCAGTGAGATCTACGACCGCATCGCATTCGCCGGCGTCGGCAAGTACAACGAGTTCGATCAGCTTCGGGTGGCGGGCATCCGTGCTGCCGACCTCAAGGGGTTCCAGTACTCGCGCGACGACGTCGACGCCCGGTCGTTGGCCAACCAGTACGCCCAGATCCTCGGCAACATCTTCACCCACGAGATGAAGCCGATGGAGGTCGAGATCCTCGTCTCCGAGGTTGGTCTCGAGCCCGAACACGACCAGATGTTCCATATTCTCTACGACGGCACAGTGGTCGACCACCGAGACGTTGCCGTGCTCGGCGGCGATGCCGACGCGATCGGCGAGCGCCTCCGTGACAGCTTCGAGCCAGACCTCGACCTGGAAAGCGCGATCAAGCTCGGTGTCTCGGCGTTGGCCGGCCCCGACCGGCGAACTTCCGACGAACGAACTCGAGGTGGCAGCCTTGTCACGCGGCAACGGTCGTCGCTGCTTCCACCGGGTCAACGATCTCGGAGTCGCCCAGATCCTGTCCTGACCGTCGCCGGGATCTGGTGTGCCCCACTGCGGGCCGACCACACGTCTACGCTCGGGCCGTGGCTGCGATCGATCTCAACAGCGACCTGGGCGAGTCGTACGGTACGTGGCAGGTCGGCGATGACGAGGCGATGCTCGATCTCGTCACCAGCGCCAACATCGCGTGCGGGTTCCACGCCGGCTATCCCTCCACGCTGCGGCGGGTGTGCCAGGCCGCCGCCGATCGCAGCATCACGATCGGGGCGCACGTCTCGTACCCCGACCTGGTCGGATTCGGACGGCGCTTCATCGACATCGACCCGGGCGAACTCCGCGATGCGGTGCTGTATCAGTTGGGCGCCCTCGACGGATTCGCTCAGGTGGCCGGCACCGGTGTCGCCTACGTCAAGCCGCACGGTGCGCTCTACCACGCCTGCAGCACCCACCCCGAACAGGCGAAAGCGGTCGTCGAAGGTGCCCACGAATACGACCCGGCACTGGCTGTGCTCGGAGCGCCGGGCTCGCCGCTCCTGGCGTTCACCGACGCGATGGGGATGGAACCCGTCGCTGAAGCATTCGCCGATCGGGCGTACCTTCCGGACGGCACCCTGGTGGCGCGATCCGAGCCGGGCGCCGTGATCACTGACCCGGCCACGGTTGCCGCCCGCGCCGTGTCGATCGCGATCGAACGCACGGTGACGGCGATCGACGGTTCTGCGGTTCGGATCGAGGCTCGGTCGATCTGCATCAACGGTGACTCGCCCAGCGCGGTCGCGATCGCGCGGGCGGTACGCGCCGGGCTCCAGGACGCGTCGGTCAACATCCACGCCTTCGGGTTGTGAGCGATCGACTGTCGCCGATGCTGGTCGGCTCATGCTGTTGGCGGACGTGCCCGAACATCTCGTCCCGCAGGCGAATGCCGACCGACACTGACCGTGGAGCCTCGGTACGGCTCAGCCAGAGCTGGGCACCGCTCCGCAGGCACGTCGAATCGTGACACGGCTCGCCGGTTGGCAGTTCTGGATCGACCGCGGGGGCACATTCACCGACGTCGTCGCCCGGCGCCCCGACGGCTCGACAGCGATACACAAGCTGCTCTCGGAGAATCCCCGGCGCTACGAGGACGCCGCCGTTCAGGCGATCCGCGAGCTGCTCCAGGTCGGCGAGGGTGACCCGATCCCGTCCGAACTGATCGATGCCGTCAAGATGGGGACGACCGTCGCCACCAACGCGCTCCTGGAACGGGCCGGCGAGCCGACGATCTACGTGACGACGCGGGGCTTCGGAGATGCGTTGCGGATCGGCTACCAGGCCCGCCCCGATATCTTCGCCCTCGACATCGTCTTGCCCGACATGTTGTACGGCCGGGTGATCGAGGTCGACGAGCGGATCGCAGCCGATGGTGAGGTGCTCCAACCCCTCGACGCGGACGGGGCGCGGGCCGCCCTCCGACAAGCGCGGGATGACGGCTTCGGCGCCGTCGCCATCGTGCTCATGCACGGCTACCGGCACACCGACCACGAGCAGCGGGTGGCTGCTCTGGCGCGCGAGGTCGGCTTCGAGCAGGTGTCGGTCAGCCACGAGGTGAGCCCGCTCATGAAGCTGGTCTCACGCGGCGACACGACCGTCGTCGATGCCTATCTGTCTCCGATCCTGCGACGGTACGTGCGCCAGGTGGACGAACGTCTGCGACCGGAGCGGCACCGTCCGAGGCTGATGTTCATGCAGTCCAACGGCGGTCTCGTGGACGCCCACCACTTCCGAGGCAAGGATGCGCTGCTCTCAGGTCCTGCGGGTGGCGTCGTGGGAATGGTGCATGCCGGGCGCGCCGCCGGATTCGAGCAACTGATCGGTTTCGACATGGGTGGCACCTCGACCGACGTCTCGCACTACAGCGGAGAGCTCGAGCGCACCTACGAGACCGAGGTCGCGGGCGTGCGAGTCCGCGCACCGATGATCCACATCCACACGGTCGCTGCCGGTGGCGGTTCGGTGCTGCATTTCGACGGCGCCCGGATGCGAGTCGGTCCGGGCTCCGCCGGCGCCGATCCGGGGCCCGCGTGCTACGGCCGAGGTGGCCCACTGGCGATCACCGACTGCAACGTTGCGCTCGGCAAGCTCCGACCCGAGTACTTCCCGCGGTCGTTCGGTCCCGATGGCGATCAGCCGCTCCAGGTGTCCGCAGCCCTGGAAGGTTTCGGCCGCCTGGCCACGGAGATCTCCGATGCAACGGGCATCCACCACGAGACGGCCGCAGTGGCGAGCGGATTCCTCGACATCGCCGTCGAGAACATGGCGAACGCGATCAAGAAGGTGTCGGTGCAGCGGGGACACGACATCACCGGCTACACGCTCGTCTGCTTCGGCGGCGCCGGCGGGCAGCATGCGTGCCTCGTGGCAGATCGACTCGGGATCGGTCGAGTGCAGATCCATCCCCTCGCCGGCGTGCTGTCCGCACTCGGGATCGGGCTGGCCGACGTGCGTCTGGTCGTCGATCATGCCGTCGAGGAGACGCTCAGCGACACGTGCCTCGACGCGATCACAGCGACCTGGGAAGCCCTCGAGGCCCAGGCACGAGGTGGGCTCGAGGAGCAGGCGGTCGACGGCGAGGCGATCGAGCTCGTGCGCCGTGTCGCGCTCCGCTACGTCGGGTCCGACACCTCGCTCCACGTCGCAGCCGGCGACCTCGACGAGCTGATGCATCGGTTCGAAGCGACCCATCATGCTCGCTTCGGGTTTGCGACGCGGGAACGCGAACTCGTCGTCGAGTCGATCCAGGTCGAGGCGATCGGGCGGGCGGCACGCCTCGAGCCCACCGAGGTGATCACCGGATCGGGCGATCCGCATCTCGGCTCGTACTCGACGCTGATGGCGGGGGCCTGGCACGACACTCCATTCGTCGATCGGGCGGCCTTGCAGCCGGAGGCGGTCATCGACGGTCCGGCCGTGCTGGTCGAGTCGAGCGCGACGACGGTGATCGAGCCCGGTTGGAGCGCTCGTGTCATGGTGGGCGGCGACCTGATCCTGGAACGCGTCGTGGCACGCGAGGCGACGACTGCAATCGGTACCGAGGTCGACCCGGTGCAACTCGAGATCTTCAACAACTTGTTCATGAACATCGCCGAGCAGATGGGCGTCGTGCTGCGGAACACGGCGAGCTCGGTGAACATCAAGGAGCGGCTCGACTTCTCGTGCGCCGTGTTCGACGCCACCGGTGATCTGATCGCCAACGCTCCGCACATCCCGGTCCATCTCGGCTCGATGAGCGAGTCGATCAAGTCGATCATCGCCCAGAACAGCGACATGGAGCCCGGTCAGGTGTTCGTGATGAACGCCCCGTACAACGGCGGCACGCATCTGCCCGACATCACCGTGGTCAAACCGGTCTTCGGCGGTGACGGGTCGGCCCCGATCTTCTTCGTCGCGTCACGCGGTCATCATGCCGATATCGGCGGCATCACTCCCGGGTCGGCACCGGCGAACAGCACATCGGTGGAGCAGGAAGGCGTGCTGATCGACAACTTCTTGCTGATCTCCCGAGATCGGTTTCGCGAGGACGAACTGCGTGCCCTGCTCGGATCGGGTCCGTACCCGGCTCGCAATCCCGATCAGAACGTGGCGGACCTGAAGGCCCAGGTGGCGGCGTGCGAGAAGGGCACCGCCGAGCTGCTCCGGGTGATCGACCACTACGGGCTCGACGTCGTCCACGCATACATGGGGCACGTCATGGACAATGCCGAGGAATCGGTCAGGCGGGTCATCGACGCACTCGCCGACAGCGACTTCACGGGGGAGACCGACGACGGTTTCCGTGTGAGCGTCACGATTCGCGTCGACCACCAAACCCGCTCGGCCACGATCGACTTCAGCGGCACGAGTGGTACCCATCCCGGCAACTACAACGCGCCGGCGGCGATCGCACACGCCGCCGTTCTCTACGTGTTCCGATGCCTGGTCGCCGACGAGATCCCGCTCAATGCCGGCTCCATGAAGCCGCTCCAGCTGGTGCTCCCCGATCCGAGCATGGTGAACCCGCGCCATCCGGCCGCCGTGATCGCCGGCAACGTCGAGACCTCGCAGCTGATCGTCGACACGCTCTTCGGTGCCCTGGGCGTCGTCGCCGCGTCGCAGGGGACGATGAACAACGTCACCTGGGGAAACGAGCGCCATCAGTACTACGAGACGATCTGTGGTGGCGCAGGAGCCACCAGCCAACGCGACGGCTGCGACGCGGTGCACACCCACATGACCAACTCCCGACTGACCGACCCCGAGGTGCTCGAGTGGCGGTATCCCGTTCTGCTCGAGGCATTCCACATCCGTCGCGGCTCGGGCGGTGCCGGTGCCCATCGAGGAGGCGATGGCGCGGTGCGGCGGATTCGCTTCGGTGAGCCCATGCAGCTCAACGTGTTGTCGTCGCGGCGGGTTGTGGAACCCTACGGCGTGGCCGGTGGGCGCCCGGGCGCGATCGGACACAACCGTGTCCTGCGAGCGGACGGATCGGTGATCGAGTTGCCGGGCAACGCCGAGGTCGACGTCGATGCTGGGGACCGCTTCGAGATCGAGACGCCTGGCGGCGGTGGCTTCGGCACCCCGATGACCGCCGACGACGTGATCGAGCGTGGGTAGGAACGCACTGTTACGGTGCGGCCATGGAGCGGCGGATCTTCGGGCTGGAGAGCGAGTACGGGGTCACCTGTACCTTGCGTGGTCAGCGTCGCCTCAGCCCCGACGAGGTGGCCCGCTATCTGTTTCGCAGGGTCGTCTCATGGGGACGTTCGTCGAACGTGTTCCTGCAGAACGGCGCTCGCCTGTACCTCGATGTGGGTTCGCATCCCGAGTACGCCACGCCCGAATGCGACTCGCTGTACGACCTGGTCGTCCACGACAAGGCAGGCGAGCGGATCCTCGAGTCCCTGGTGGAATCTGCCGAGGAGCGCCTCGCCGAGGAATCGATCCGCGGCACGATCTACCTGTTCAAGAACAACACCGATTCCGCCGGGAACAGCTACGGATGCCACGAGAACTATCTGACGCGTCGTAGCGACGACATCGGGCATTACGCCGAGGTGCTGATCCCGTTCTTCGTCAGCCGCCAGATCTATGCCGGCGCCGGCAAGGTACTGCAGACGGCACGAGGTGCGACGTTCTCGATCGCTCAGCGGGCCGAGCACATCTGGGAAGGTGTCAGCTCGGCGACCACCCGCAGCCGGCCGATCATCAATACCCGCGATGAGCCCCACGCCGATGCCGAGAAGTATCGACGCCTGCACGTCATCGTCGGCGACTCGAACATGAGCGAGTACGCCACGTTCCTCAAGGTCGGCGCGGCGGCCTGCATGTTGCGGATGCTCGAGGACAACAACGTCGTGTTGCGTGACATGACGCTCGAGAACCCGATCAGGGCGATCCGCGAGATCAGTCACGACATCACCTGCCGGCGGATCGTGCGACTCGCCAACGGCCGGGAGGTCGAGCGCCCTCGACATTCAGCGCGAGTATCTCGACCGGGCGCTGCGGTACGCCGACAGCCAAGGGTTCCCACCACTCGAGCAACGAGCATTGGAGATGTGGGAACACTGCATGACGCAGCTCGAGAACGACCCACTCAAGCTCGACCGCGAGGTCGACTGGGTGATCAAGTACAAGCTGCTGGAAGCCTTTCGCGAGCGCCACGATCTCCCGCTCGGACATGCTCGTGTGCAACTCCTCGATCTGCAGTACCACGACGTATCGCGGACGCGCAGCCCGTTCTTCAAGTTGCAGGAACGCGGGCTCGTCGAGCGGGTGTGCGTCGACGACGACATCGACACTGCGATCGACACGCCTCCCCAGACGACACGCGCCCGGCTGCGCGGCGAGTTCGTGAAGCGCGCCAAGGAACGCCGCCGTGATTACACCGTCGACTGGGTCCACCTCAAGCTCAACGACCAGGCCCAACGCACGGTGTTGTGCAAGGACCCGTTCAAGAGTCGTGACGAGCGCGTCGAGAAACTGATCGAATCGCTGTGAGCGATTCGAGCAATGCATGACGTCGAGATCCATCTGCTGTCAGGTACCGTTGAACCGGCGTGACCAACCTCTTCCAGCCCCCCACTGACGATCAGCTCGACGTCGGCGCCGACCCGGACCGCGACGCCGACTCGTCCGAATCAACGGTCATAGCTCCCGTCGAGCCCCCGAGGACGGGTTTGTCGCCGGGGGCACGCGCATTCTTCGACTGGGTGGTCGTGGTCGGGGTTGCGCTGCTCGTCGCGCTGCTGGTTCGCTCGTTCCTGCTTGCTCACTTCATCGTCGAGGGTGAGTCGATGCACTCCACGCTCGAGCCCGGTGACCGCGTGTTCGTCAACAAGATGTCGTATCGACTCCACGACCCGAACCGTGGCGATGTGGTGGTCCTGCACGAGATCACCGGGGCCAGCGAACGGGATCTCATCAAGCGGGTTGTCGCCCTTCCCGGCGAAGAGATCGAGATGGAGAACTGCATCGTTCGGATCGACGGTCAGCTGCTGCAAGAGCCGTACCTCGACCCCACCGTGGTCACCCCAGGTCGATGTGGTCAGGGCATCGCGTCGACGGTCGTGCCCGACGACCATGTGTTCGTGATGGGTGACAACCGGCCCGGTTCCCACGACAGCCGGGCGCTCGGCACGATCCCGTTCGAGGATCTCGTCGGTCGTGCGTTCGTGGTGTTCTGGCCGAAGAGCGATTGGCAGTGGCTCTGACGTCGACAGCGTTCGTCAGAGCGGTGGTGGCTCGAACTCGTCGGTGAACACGTCGACCATTCGATCGACGTGGTCGCTGTACACGGCATCGATGCCCATCCGATATGCCGCCCGCAGTTGGTGCTCGAACTGGAGATCCCACGCAAACGCCGTGCGCTCGAACCGGTGGAACAGCGCCACCAATCCTCCGTTCCAGTCCTGATTGCGCAAGTTGATGCCGTCGATGCCGGTCGACGCCAGCCTGGCGGCGCGACGCTCGGGGCCCTCCTCGATCCGTGTCAGACGGGTCGAGTCGACCAGCTTGACCTGATCGTCGAGCGGGCGCAGATCGGTCAACTCGTCGATGTCGTGGTGGCACAGCCAGAGCCGATGAATCAGGTCGGGCGCCAGATTGCGGACCAGTTCGAGCACGGCTGGACCAGACGCGTGGTCTTTCAGGTCGAGCGACAACTGATACGACGGTACCGCAGGTCTCGATCAGCTCGGCCAACGTCGGGATGTGATCCGGCAACTGGTCGCGACGAAGCTGCCCGATCGGCACCTTGCGGAACCGTCCGGTGCGGACCTCACCGTCGTGGTCGAGCACCACCTCGTCGTCGGCGGTGACCCAGACATCGCTCTCCAGCCCGGTCGCCCCGAGCCGTAGGGCCAGCTCGAACGCTTCCGTCGTGTTCTCGGGGGCGTGGGCGCGAGCGCCACGATGAGCGAACATGATCGGGGACTTCAGCAGCGACGGCAATCTCTGTTGCACGCTTCGCATCATGCCAGCTGGGCCGATCGAAGCCGACCGGCGGCACCGCCCCACCCGGTTGGCGACCACGGTGACGAACGGAACGTAACTCCTAGACTGCCCTCGTGTTCAACCTTCAGGGCAGCGAGCTGATCATCATTCTGCTGCTGGCGCTGGTTGTGCTCGGCCCCGAGAAGCTGCCGGATGCGATGCGCAAGGCCGGCCAGATCTACGCCGAGCTGAAGAAGATGTCGTCGGGGTTCCAAAGTGAGTTCCGGGCCGCCGTCGAGGAACCGTTGAACGAACTCAAGAACACCGCCAACACACTTCGCGATTCCGCCGACTTCACCAAGTTGCAGACCGGCGAGCGAGCTGAGAAGCCGAAGTCGGCCGAGATGGTGGCGGCCGCCGACCCGAGCGACGTACCGGTCGACGATCTTCCGTTCGGACCCGACTCGAGCGATCCCGAGCAGTCGCTCGACGAGTCGGACGAGTCGTCGGCGACGCAGGGGATGGCGCAGACGAGCCGGACGCATTCGTCGGCGACGCAGGGGATGGCGCAGACGAGCAGACCGCATCCGTTCCCCTGCAGACGGCACCGATCCCGCCACCACCCAAGCCGTTCTCGTCGTCGCAGATGCTCAGCTCATCACCGCCTTCGACCCCCGAACCGACCGGCGCAGCGGGCGACCAGCCGCTCGCCGACGAAGTCGGTTCCGATGTGGCGCCGCTCGACGCAGGCTCAGCCGAGTCCGATCTCGGCGCCACCGGTCCGTCACCCGACTCCGACGACACGCCGCCGCCACCACGGCCCCAGCCGTTTTCGTCGTCGCAGATGCTCAGCACTTCACCGCGACCACCAGCTGAGGTTGCCGAGTCGATCGACGACGCCGTGGCGAACGTCCCCGACGCCGACCCTCGAGCTGACCGGCCCCCCGATGCCGATGGCCAGCACTCAGCTGAATCGTCGGGGGAGACCGAGCGGTGAGCCGGTTCTCGTTCAGACGGAACAAGCAGGCCGAGACCGAACGGTCAGATGAGCCTGATCGAGCATCTTTCCGAGCTCAGGATGCGGATCATCCGCAGCGGGCTGGCGGTCGTGCTCGGCGCAATCCTGGTGATCGCCTTCTACAACACCGTGATGGGATGGCTGCTCGAGCCCTACGAAAGCTTGTGCCAGCGCAAGCCGCCCGAGTATTGCGGCCGATCATTCGACCCCGAAACAGGCAAGGTACTGCTCTTCAACTCCGACCCGGTCGAGGGGTTGTCGACGCGGCTCCGGATCGGTTTCTACGGCGGGATCGTGCTTGCGCTTCCGGTGTTGCTCTGGCAACTCTGGAAGTTCATCGTGCCGGCGCTGCACAAGACCGAGCGCGGTTACGCAGTCGGGTTCGTCGGGTCGTCGATCACCCTCTTCCTGGCGGGTGGCTTCATCGCCTTCACGACGGTCGAACGGGCGCTCGAGTTCCTGATCAGCTGGGCCGGCGATGACGTCGATCCGCTCTTCCAGGTGCAGTCCTACGTACGGCTGGTGACCTTGATGGTGGTCGCATTCGGCGTCGGTTTCACGATTCCGGTGCTGCTGGTGTTCCTGCAACTGATCGGCGTGCTCACCCCTCAGGTGTTGCTGGGGGCGTGGCGGTACGCGATCGTCGGCACATTCTTCGTGGCCGCTGCGATCACGCCGTCGGGCGACCCGATCTCGTTGATGGCGCTGTCGGTACCGATGGTCGTGCTGTACTTCGTTGCGATCCTGATCGGGCGAATCGTGCAGCGACGCCGGCAGCGAGCCGAGGCCTGACCGAGCCGGTCGCAGTGGCCCGCCTCTGCGGCGGCGAGCTGCGAGACTGATCACGTGCGACCTGACCGCGACGACATCCTGGCGCGCTATTCGTTCGCGCTCGATGCATTCCAGCTGGCTTCGATCGATGCCCTCGACGACGGACAGCATGTGATCGTCGCAGCACCGACCGGCAGCGGCAAGACCGTCGTTGCCGAGTACGGCGTCGAAACAGCGCTTCGCGATGGCAAGCGAGCCTTCTACACGGCGCCCATCAAGGCCCTTTCGAACCAGAAGTACCGTGATCTCGTCGCCGTCCACGGAGACGAACGGGTCGGACTCCTGACCGGCGACAACTCGATCAACGGTGATGCTGCGATCGTGGTCATGACCACCGAAGTTCTGCGCAACATGATCTACGGCGGACGTGATCTCACCGATCTGGCGATCGTCGTGCTCGACGAAGTGCACTTCCTGCAGGACACGTACCGGGGCCCGGTGTGGGAAGAAGTCATCATTCACCTCCCGCAACACGTGCAGCTGGTGTGCTTGTCGGCGACGGTCAGCAATGCCCAGGAACTGGCGGACTGGATCGAAACGGTCCGTGGTCCGACGCGGGCCGTGGTCGAGTCTCGCCGCCCGGTGCGGCTCGACAACCTGTATTTCGTCGCCGACCGCACCAACGATCGACTCAGGATGCTGCCGACCATCGTCGACGGCAGCCCCAACCCGGAAGCGGTGCGACTGGATGCCAGCGGTGTCAGGTTCCGCCAGGGCAGACGGCACGACCGCGGCCTGCACGGCAGCGGGCAGCGCAAGCTGGCGACGCCCGGTCGGGTCGAGGTGGTCGAGGTACTCCGCGGGCGTGATCTGCTCCCGGCGATCTTCTTCATCTTCAGTCGGGCGCAGTGCGACGAAGCCGCCCGCGCACACGTCGCGGCGGGGATTCGCCTCACCGACGAGGGCGAGCGTGATCGGATTCGCGACATCGCCGACCGTCGGCTCGATGGCTTGAGCGACGCAGATCTCGATGTGCTCGGCTACCCACAGTTCATGGTCCAGCTCGAGGCCGGGGTGGCAGCCCACCACGCCGGGATGGTGCCGCCGTTCAAGGAGGTCGTCGAGGCCTGCTTCATCGAAGGGCTGATCAAAGTCGTGTTCGCCACGGAGACGCTCGCCGTCGGTGTCAACATGCCGGCCCGCAGTGTCGTGATCGAGAAGCTCACGAAGTTCACGGGAGACCACCACGAGGCGCTCTCTCCCGGCCAATACACCCAATTGACCGGTCGGGCAGGGCGACGCGGGATCGACACGCTGGGGAGCGCTGTGGTGCTGTGGAGCCCGTTCGTGCGATTCGACCAGGTCGCCGAGCTGGCGATCAGTCGAAGTTTCCACCTCAGATCGGCATTCCGGCCGACGTACAACATGGCGGCCAACCTGGTTCGAACCTACGACGCCCAAACCGCCCACCAGCTGCTGTCGTTGTCCTTCGCCCAGTTCCAGGCGGACCGCGACGTCGTGCGGATCGAGCGTCGCCTGCAACGCCAGCGCGAGCGTCTGGAGGGCCTGCGCACCGAAGCCACCAGTCCGTTCGGCGACATCGACGAGTATCGGTCTGAGATCGCCGGTGGGCGTGGCCCGAGGGGCCGGGATGATCCGACCGAGCTGGCGATGATGGAAATGCGGCCCGGATCTGTGATCCACGTCTCGAAGGGCAAGCACCACGGCCCCGTCGCAGTCGTGGCGACGGCCCACCGCAAGGGCGGATTGAAACTGACGACGATCACACCGAGCGGGCATGCCCTGCATCTCGTGGCAGACGACTTCGCCGTACCGCCCCGCCAGATCGGCAGCGTGGTCCTGCCGGGCACCTATTCACCCAATCGCAGGGACTACCGCGCCGAGGTCGGTCGCCGGGTGCGGTCCGCCAAGCTGGCACCGCACGAACGCGACGTCGATGCTGCTCGAGGGCGCCCGCGACCCGGCACCGGTTTGCATCCCGTCGAGCTCGATCCTGACCTGCGCGCTCGGCTGCGGGCCGCCGATCAGGCCGGTCGGGTCAGCCGGGACATCGCAGAGCTGGAACGCAAGGTGTTGCACCGAAACGCCACGCTCACCAAGGAATTCGACGCCGTGCTGACCGTCCTGTCCGAACGTGGCTACGTGCAACTCGACACCTGGCACCTCACGCAACATGGTGACATGCTGGCGCGGGTATTCCACGAATGTGACCTGCTCGTCGCCGAGGCGATCCGGTTCGGCCTGCTCGATGGTGTCGATGCCCCGACACTGGCGGGCCTCGTGTCGACATTCGTGTACGAGCATCGCTCGCCCGACGACCCGCCGGCACCGTGGTTCTCGGACCGGGAAGCCACCGATCGGTGGAAGCAGATCGAGCGGCTGAGCATCGAACTACGGGTGCTCGAGTCACAGAACGGGCTGAGCGAACACCGCCCGCCCGAACCCACCCTTTTCGCGATCGCGTACGCCTGGGTCGCCGGCGAGGGTTTTGCCGAGGTCGTGGCCGAAGAGGACCTGACCGGCGGCGACTTCGTGCGCACGATCAAGCAGTTGATCGACGTTCTCGGTCAGATCGCCGTGGTAGCGCCGGACCCTGAGACGAGGGCCACCGCTCGTCGCGCCTCGGACGCCGCTTTCCGTGGCGTGGTGGCGGATGCATCCGTGATCGAGTCGGCGTGACGATACGCAAAGGTGAGGAATGGGGCGTCATCGTCGAGCGTCCCGAGCACCTGGCGGTTGCACGTTCGGATCGGGAGCTGGCGGCCACGGTCGCAGAGAATCCGAGTCAGGCCGTGGGGGTGTCGGGTGGCGACGTGTTTCTCACCGTCGGCGCTCCGCGTGAGCGAGATGCGCTGTTCCGGTTGGCGATGGATCTCTTGCAGATCGAGGCAGACGGCGTTCGACACGTTGCGGTCGCCCACGTCGTGGCGCGTCGTTCGTGGTGGCGGGGGCGGATCGTCGGGGCGATGAACGTCGACCATCTCGGGGAGTGGAACGCAGCTCCCCGGGCGCATCCCAACGACGGTCGCTTCGACATCGTCGAGGTCGATCCGGCGATGACCGTGCGCCAGCGCCTGCAGGCTCGCGGCCGGCTGGTGCAGGGCACACACGTTCCCCACCCCAGGATCACCACGAGCACGAGTACGCGAGCGACGTGGCGTTTCGATCGCCCACATCGCCTGTGGATCGACGGGGAGCAGGTCGGGGCGGTGCAGGAGATGACGGTGTCGATCCTTCCCGACGCCTTCGCCGTTCACGTCTGATCGGCAATCGCGGCGAAGGTCCCTCCGTAGCTGGCGCCTGGCTCCTACGATGCCACCCGTGACGGTCTACGTACCCGAGGACTTCAGCACCGACGAAGCAGATGTGCTGCGGCGCTACTTCACCAACCTTGACGGTCCGGTGTTCGCCTTGGTCAACCTGCCGGAAGTTGTCAAGGGCGCCCTGTTCGCCCGCTACAGCCGCAGCCCGAAGAGCTTGCGGCGCCTGTTCCTCGACGAATTCGTCAACGACCTCGACATCGAGGGTGATGAGAGCATCGACGCCACGATCGGACTCGAACGTGCCGAGGAGCTGTACGAGCGGGTGTTCCTCGAGTACGGCGACGACTCGGTCGCTCAACTCGGTGGCGTGCACCTGGCATGTGAACAGTCGTCGAACGTCCTGACGAAGATCCTCGAGTGGGGTCGCTTGATGAGCTACCTCGAACAGAGTACGCGGTACATCGCCTACGACTCTCGACTGGGTGGTCGCTACCGGTTCTTCCGTGATCCGCAGGTCCTGGCCAGCTCGCTCGGCACCCGCTACGTCGGCGACATGGACCGCATGTTCGACGCGTACAGCTCCGCCGTCAACTCGGTCACCAATCATGTTCGCGACACGTCGCCCGCGACCCCGACGACAGCGAATTCGTATACCGACAGGCAACTCGGGCCAAGGCGCTCGATGCGACGCGGGGTATGTTGCCGGCCGCCTCGCTGTCGAACCTCGGCATCTACGGTACCGGTCAGGCGTTCGAGGCCTTGCTGTTGCGGATGCGGGCGCACCCGCTGCCGGAAGCGCGCCATTACTCCGACCTGATGCTGCACGAGCTCCGCAAGGTGATCCCGAGTTTCCTGCGGCGGGTCGATCTGGCGGATCGAGGGGGTCGCTGGAGCGAGTACCTCGAAACCACCCGGGTCGACACGTCCGAGCTCGTCGGTCAGCTGTTCGGCGAGGTGCCTGCGGAACCGGCACCGGAGGTCACGTTGGTCGACTTCGATCCGGATGCCGAACACAAGCTGCTGGCGGCAATCTGCTACAGCCACTCGCACCTGCCGGAGGCCACACTGCTCGATCGGGTGGCGCGGCTCGGCAGCGAAGAGAAGGTCGCTCTCATCCGCGCCTACGTCGGTGAGCGTGAGAACCGGCGGCACAAGCCCGGTCGGGCGTTCGAGCGGATTGGCTACCGATTCGACGTGCTCTCCGACTACGGAGCTTTTCGAGATCTGCAACGTCACCGGATGCTCACCATCGAGTGGCAGCGGCTGACTCCGAATCACGGCTACACCGTCCTGATGTGGTCGAGGCGGCAGGCCTGGGGCCGTTGTTCGACGACACGATGGAGAGGTCGGCCGGTCTGTTCGATGCGCTCAAGATCGAGTTCCCCGAGCAGGCTTCGTACGCAGTTTCGATGGCATACCGACTTCGATACATGATGCAATTCAACGCACGCGAGGCGATCCACATGCTGGAGCTACGTTCTGCTCCGCAAGGTCATCCGTCGTATCGCAGGGTGGCGCTCGAGATGCATCGCCTGATCGCAGACACGGCCGGGCACCACGCCATCGCATCAGCGATGAGCCATATGACCACCGAAGCGCCGGAGCTGGAACGGCTGGCATCCGAGCGCCGGGCGGAGTCGCGACACGGTGTGTGACGGGTGTCACATAGGTGGGCGCGGGAGTCTCGCCTGGACCGGCCTAGTATCCGGCGCGACGCCGAGTGAGGAATGACGATGGCAGACGAGATCGAAATCGACGCAGAGGACGAGGAGCAGGACGACGCCTCAGACAAGGAGCCGGACGTTGACGACGTTCTCGACGCCGATGACCTCGTTGTCGATGACGACGACGACGACGACGTTGACGACGACGATGATGATGATGACGATGATGATGATGATGACGACGATTCGGCCGCCCGGGTTCGAAAGCGCAAGGCGGGCGAAGACGACGACGACGATGACGACGAGATGCTGGCGCCCGACGACGTGGAAGCCGACCTCGACAAGATCCTGAAGGACCGGATGGTCACCGTCACCGAAGACGACGACGACGAAGAAGAAGATGTCGTCGTCTCGGTCTCCAATCGCAGCGAGGGCCCGGACGGGATCCAACCCAAACGAGCTGACGAGATCTTGTGCACGAGCTGTTTCCTGTTGGTCCGTCCCAACGCACCCGGCTGCCCCGTCGAAGACGACGCCTGTCCGATCTTCGGCTGAGCGACCACGGTGAGCGCCGAATTCAGCGTCGTCTGTGCGATGCGGTTGCAGTGATCGATCCCCACGTGCGCGCCGCGCGTGCGTCGGACGCCGAGCAGCTGCGCTGGCTCGAATCAGTGGCCCGGGCAGCGTTGATCGATCAACGCGGTGGGCAGCGATGGCTCGCCACCCACCCCCAGCGCGGGGACGCATGGGAGAGGGACATCGAGGCAGCGCATGTGTTCGTCGCCCACATCGACGCCGTGATCGTCGGCTATCTCGTCGCCAGCGAACAGGGCGAGGTGCTGCGTATCGACGACGTGTTCGTGCTGCGCGAGGCGCGTGAGTTGGGTTTCGGAGACGAGCTGTTGGCAGCGGCGATCGCCTCCGGCCGCAGTCGCTCGACTTCGCCTCTTGGAGGGCGAGGCGTTACCAGGCGACCGTGACACCAAGAATCTCTTCGAGCGAGCAGGCATCAAGGCGCGCCTGATCACGGTGTCGACCGAGCTCTGAGTGGGTCTGCGCGACCGGTCAGTGGCCGGTCCAGTTCGGCGTCCGCTGCTCGATGAACGCCGCCATTGACGGCGTTGCGGGCCTCGGGGCGGTCGAGCGTGATAGACTGCAGCGCGTCGGCGGGTTTCGTACTGAACGATTGCGGACATGCCGCGGGCGTATTGAACATCCGCAAGTGCGGACGAGAGCGAGCGTCAGTCGGTGCGGGCGGTGCCGTCGTCGGTGGCTTGAGCCTGCGGTGGCGTTGCTTCGACCGCAGCTGCCGGTGGCGCTTCGTTCACAGCGGATGGTGGAGCCGATTCGGTCTCCGCAAGCGCTGCGTCAGCGATCGCCGGCGGATTCTCGGTCTCGGCAGGTGCCACGTCAGCTGGTACCGGCGCCGTAACCTCAGGTGTCGCTGTGGTGGCGTCGGGTGCAGCATCGGGGCGGGTGCCATGTCGGCGGGTGCGGGTGCCGGTGCAGCGTCAGCGGGTGCCGTGTCGGCGGGTGCCGTGTCGGCGGGTGCGGGTGCCGTGTCGGCGGGTGCCGTGTCGGCGGGTGCCGTGTCGGCGGGTGCGGGTGCCGGTGCAGCGTCGGCGGGTGTCGCCGTGGCCGGGTCGTGTGGCGGTGCGGCCACGGTCTCGGCAGGTTCTGTCGCGTCTGCGGGGTGTGTCGCCTCGGCAGGTGCGGGAGCAGCCTTGGCCGCTGACGGTGGCGTCTTGGCGGCGGGTGGCCGAGAGCGCTTGGGCGGGCGCTCGCTGCCGCCTCGACCACCGTCCTTGCGGCGCGAGTCCTTGCCCCCCGACTCACCGTCTTTGCGATAGTTGGGACGCAGCGGCTTGGGCATGGATGCTTTCGGATCGACCTCGATCTCGAACAGCGCGGCGATCTGCGGGAGTGCCGGCGCCAGGCGCTTGACAGTCGCCAGCAACTCGTCGTTCACGACGTCGGGCTTGCGATGCGGCTTGACCAACGAACGTACGGGCGAGAACGCGGCCGCCTCGAGCATCGCTGCCCAACGCTCTGGGCTGTCCATCGGGGCCAAGGATGCGTTGACACTCTCGACGAGGCGTTTGGCGATGTCGATCGGGAACGGGACACCCGCCTTGGGGGGCTGTGAAGACAGCCGCAAGGCGCGAATCACCCGGCCAACGGCGAGCGCAGCGTCGACATCGCCAAACCACAGCAGCAGCTCCTGTTCCTGTTTGACAACGAGGGCCGCCTTCAACGCCTCGGCGAGCGCGGCAGCGTTTTCGTCACGGGCGATGCTCGGGTCGCCGGAGGCGGCCACGACGCTGCGAAGGTCGCGGAGGTCGAGATGCTCCATCTGGCGCTGCGCCGCCTCGGCGCGGTCGAGCCACTCTGCGAGGCGCAGCTTGGGCAGCACCTTTTCGGCGATCTTCATGACCGCCTCCTCGGGCATCGGCGGGCGCCCTTCGGCAGCGGCCTTTTCGTTCTCCTCGCGAACTCGCTGACGGACCGCACCCATGCCTTGCAGTGCCAGCTCGGCGATCGCCCGCTGCTCTTCTGGTAGCTCGGCCAGCACCGTGTTGCGGTGTGCCTTGCCCGGCCGTAGACGCTTGGGCTTGGGACGCTGTGGAACCTCGGGTGGGGGAGTGAACGACGGACCGCGCCGGCCACCGTCACGTCGACGCCCGTCACCGCGTCCACCGCCACCGTCACGTCCGCCGCCACCACCACCGTCACGTCCGCCGCCACCGTCACGTCCGCCGCCACCGTCACGTCCGCGACCACCGTCACGTCCGCGACCGTCGCCACGCCCACCCCGACCGTCACGATCGCGACGTGGTCGGCGATCGTCGTCGCGGCCACCGCGCCCACCTCTGTCGTTGCGGTCGCGCTTGGCGCGGGTCTCGACGACGGGCTGGAAGTTCTTCTCGACGGGAAGCATCTCGATCAGCGACGGGGCAGCCTTCTCGCGCCCGTGCACGACACTCAGCACGGTGATGCCGTCGATCTCCTGCTCGACCTCGACCTTGAACTCGTCGCCGACCTTGGCGCCGGACGGCAGAACCGACCCGTCGACCACGCCCTTGGGCTGACGCGCGCCGGCCGCACGCCAGGTCCAAGTGCCGTCACCGAGCGCGCTGGTGAGTTCGATGTCGATCCGTCGAGACATGAAGCTGAACGGTATCGCCTGGAGTGCAGTCAACACCATTGATGTTGCGACGATGTTGGCGAGTACCGTCGCCGGCGTGCCGATTTACGCCCTCGGATCGCAGATCCCGACGATTGCCGCCGATGCCTACATCCATCCTGATGCCGTGGTGATCGGTTCGGTCACGATCGGTTCGGAGAGCTCGGTGTGGCCCGGAGCAGTGCTGCGTGGTGATGAGGGCGAGATCCGGATTGGTGCCCGTACCAGCGTGCAGGACAACTCCGTGCTCCACACGACACCCGATCTCCCCACGGTCGTCGGTGATCGCTGCGTGGTGGGTCACATCGTGCACCTCGAGGGTTGCACGGTTCACGACGACGTGCTGATCGGCAACGGCTCGATCGTGCTGCACGAAGTCGTCGTGCATCCCTGGTCGATCGTCGGGGCCAACGCTGTGGTACTCAACGGCACGGTGGTCCCGAGCGGGGCCATCGCGGTGGGTGCACCCGCCGTGGTGAAAGAAGGGCGCGCTCGACGTGAGCTCATCACGGAGGGCGTCGATGCCTATGTCACTCGGGCTCGCCGATTTCGAGACGAGCTGCGCCGGATCGACTGATGCGTGTCCTGGTCGTACGGGTGCCGATCGCCGATGCCGAGTTGGCCGCCGATCGGCTGTGGGCAGCCGGCGCGAGGGCGATCGAGGAGTGCGCTCCGGAGGGCTCAGTCGCCGAACTTCGAACCGTTCTGGCCGAATCGCTCGACACCTCGCTCGACCGTCTCGGAGCGCTCCCACCCGGGTGGACGGCAACGTTCGTCGAGTTCGACGACGAGCCCGCCCAGACGTGGCGTCAATTCGCGCAGCCGGTCATTGTCAACGACGCGCTCGTCATCCGGCCGGCATGGATGGCGACAGACCCGAGCGATGATGTGCTCGAGATCGCGATCGAGCCGGGCGGCAGCTTTGGGCTGGGCGATCACCCGACGACCCGGTTGTCCGCCGACGCCACGTTTCGATTGACGTTCGACGGGGCGCGCGTGCTCGATGTCGGCTGCGGGAGTGGGGTGCTCTCGGTGATCGCCGCCCGTCGAGGTGCCGGCCGGGTGGTGGCGATCGACGTCGCCGAGGCCGCCCGAGAGGCAACCGAGGACAACGCCACCCGCAACGGAGTGGCCGGCCGGATCGCCGTCGGTGTGACGCCGCTGTGTGAGGTCGAGGGTGTGTTCGACCTGGTGGTTGCGAACATCCTCGCTCCGACGCTCGTGTCGCTGGCGGGAGATCTGAGGCGTCTCACGGCTCCACAGGGTTGCCTGGTCCTGTCCGGCGTGCTGGCCGGGTGTCACGATCACGTGCTGGCGGCGTTGCGCCCGATGAAGGTCGTCGCCACTCACGAGCTCGAGGGCTGGGCGTCGGTCGAACTGCGCCACGGTTGAACGCTGGTCGTCAGCGGTCGAGCAGGGCGTCGATGTCAGCGGCGGTGGGCTGCGCCGGGACGGCTCCACGAACCGTGGTGGCGAGAGCTCCGGCGGCGGTGGCCCACCGAACCGCGTCGAGCAGGTCGTCGCCGCTCGCCACCCGCGCCGCGAGCGCGCCGCAGAAGGCGTCCCCCGCCCCGGTTGTGTCGACGACCTGCACGGCGAATGCCGGAATCCGATCGACCCCGGCTCTACCGTGCACTTCGGCTCCCTCCCCGCCGAGCGTGACGACCACCGCATCGCACCCACCGGCCAGGAGCTGTTCGGCTCCGCCCAACCGTCTGAGTTCGAGCTCGTTCGGCACGATCACGTGGCAGCTGCGGATCAGCTCGGGCGGCAGGGGAGCGGCAGGAGCGGGGTTCAGGATCACTGTGCTGCCCGCCGCCGCGCGCCGCGGTCAATGCCGCCACTACGGCGTCGATCGGCACTTCGAGTTGGGCGAGCACCACGACGGATGGGGGCAGGTCGACGTCGGTGGTGAGGGCTGCATTGGCACCCGGAATCACCACGATCGAGTTCTCGCCCGCCTCGTCGACGGTGATCAAGGCACGACCCGTCGGTGCGGCGACGGTGGCGACTCCGCTGGCGTCGATGTGCTCGGTAGCAAGCACATCGAGCAACAGCGCAGCAGCGGTGTCGTTACCGACGGCGCCGACGAATGCGGTGGTGGCTCCGGATCGGGAGGCGGAAACGGCCTGATTGAGGCCCTTCCCGCCGGGATGCTCGGCGTAATCGTTGCCGAGCACGGTCTCGCCCGGTCGCGGGTGGTGGGCTGTCGTGGCGACGAGATCGAGATTGGCGCTGCCGACGACACAGACGTCGAAGCGGGCGGTCACGCCGGCGATCGTACTCAGCTCGCAGTGCGGGCGCGAACGCCGATCGGGGCGATCAGGCGGAATCCGGCAGCGTGCCGCTCGTCCTCGCTCTCGCCACCCCAGAGACCGTATTCGTGTTGGTCACGAGCGAACTCGCGACAGCTCGATCGGACGGAACAACTGGCGCACACCTCGCGTGCGGTCGCTTCGCGACGCTCGCGGCGCCTGGGGGCGTTCGGCCGGTGTCGGGAAGAACAGGTAGGTCAAGCCTCTGCATGCGGCTTGGCGCATCCAGTCGCCCGCGAGAGCCTCCTGATTGACGATCGCCTCGACTGCTGCCATTGAGAACCCCCTGCTCACTTCCCCGGGCTTGGCCCGGTTCGACCTGTCCATCTGGCCCAACGACGCCCCTGACGTGTTCGACCGAATGGTCACGATAGGCGCAGCTAATCGAGTAGTCAATTGCATGTAGCAAGTACATTGGTTCGGACTGCACGACCCCGATTCCATCCCTGGTCAGCGATCTGTGTCGCCCGCTACTGCGGATGCGTCCGTCGAGGCTCAGCGCGTGTACCGTTGCGCGAATGGAGGTCGCTGAGCGGATTCGGTCACGCGGATCGTCGCTCACGTCGGCCGAGCGGCGAGTCGCCGAGGCGATCCTGGCTGCTCCGCAGGCGGTCGGATTCGGCACCGTTGCAGATCTCGCTCGGGCGGCCGACGTGGGTGCCGCGTCTGTCGTGCGATTGGCGACAAAGCTCGGATTCGACGGGTACTCCGACCTGCAGCACTGTGTCCAGCGCGATCTCACCCAGCAGCTGCGACCGGCAGCCGAGCGGATCCACGAACCGGTCTCGGGTTCGCGCTCGGACCACACCGCAGCCGAACTCGCCAACGTGCAAGCCACGCTCGACGCGGCGGACGGGCGTTCGTTGGGGCTGCTCGTCGACCGGCTGTCCGATCTCGCTCGGCCGGTCGCGATCATCTCCGGTGAGGCATCGGCAGGGGTCGCCCAACAGTTTGCTGCGCAGTTGCACCAGGTCCGGCCGACGGTCTCACTGATCGGCGGCAGCGAGGTGGTCGTTCGGCGCGAACTGGCCTTGCTCGACGAAGCGACAACCGTGATCGTGATCGATCTTCGACGCTACGAGCGCTGGGTGCTCGAGGCACACCGGGTCGTGCTGCAGCGAGGCATCTGGTCGGCAGGGCTGACGGACAGCGTGTTGTCGCCGATCGCCGCCGACGCAGCCGTCACGTTCCTGGTTCATGCCGATTCGATCGGCCCCTTCGACAGCCACGTCGGCACGCTGGCGCTACTCAATCTGGTGGCGCTCGATGTCGCTGCTGCACTGCGTCAGTCGGCACCCGAACGGCTCGGCCTGGTCGAGGCCGCATGGAGCGAGCACCGGTCGCTGACCGACGGTGGAACTCCCTGACGTTGCCTCATCAGGCGTCGATAGCCTCGAAGGATGTCCTCAAGCGTCGTCGAGCAAGCCAGCCGTCGCCGCACGTTCGCGATCATCAGTCACCCCGATGCAGGCAAGACCACGCTCACCGAGAAGTTCCTGCTGTATGCCGGCATGCTCGGCGAGGCCGGCGCCGTCAAGGCCCGCTCGGGTCGTCGCTCGGCGACCAGCGACTGGATGGACATGGAGCAGAAGCGCGGCATTTCGATCAGTTCGACGGCGCTCTCGTTCGACTATCGCGGGCATCAGCTGAACCTGCTCGACACGCCCGGCCACCGGGACTTCTCCGAGGACACGTATCGGGTGCTGTCCGCCGTCGATGCCGTTGTCATGGTGCTCGACACCGCCAAGGGCATCGAGCCGCAGACGCTGAAGCTGTTCGAGGTGTGCCGTTCCCGAGACCTGCCGGTGATCACGTTCCTCAACAAGTACGACCGTCCCGGGCGCGAGCCGCTCGAGTTGCTCGACGAGATCGAGGAGCAGATCGGCCTGCGGCCGACACCGGCCACCTGGCCGGTCGGCATCTCCGGTGACTTCCGGGGTGTCATCGATCGTCGCACCGGAGAGTTCACACGTTTCACCCGCACCGTCCGAGGTAGTGCGATCGCTCCCGAAGAGGTCGTCGACGCCGACCGGGCGGCCGTCGAAGAGGGCACGTCGTGGACACATGCCCAGGAGGAGTCGGGGCTGCTCGACGCGATCGGAGCCGATGTCGACCTCGAGTCCTTCCTCGCCGGCGAGTCGACACCGTTGTTCGTCGGGTCGGCGCTCACCAACTTCGGCGTACGCAGCGTGCTCGATGCGATCGTCGATCTGGCGCCGGCGCCCGAACCGCGCCACACGGTGACGGGGGAGCGGCGCCCGCTCGACGGCGAATGCTCGGCGTTCGTGTTCAAGGTGCAGGCCAACATGGATCGCTCGCACCGGGACCGGATCGCCTTCGTGCGGATCTGCTCGGGCAAGTTCGAGCGCGGCATGGTGCTCACGTGCGATCGCACCGGCAAGCCGTTCGCCACCAAATACGCGTCCACCGTGTTCGGTGCCGAGCGCACGACGGTCGATGAGGCCTATCCCGGCGACGTGGTCGGGCTCGTCAACGCCACGGGTCTCAACATCGGAGACTCGCTCTACGAAACCGAGCAGGTCACGTTCCCGCCGATCCCGCGCTTCTCGCCTGAGGTGTTCGCCAGCGCCCGCCCGCTCGACACCGGCAAGTCCAAACAGTTCCGCAAGGGTCTCGCTCAACTCGATGAGGAGGGCGTGGTGCAGGTGCTGCGCGACCCCGACATGGGCGACAGTGCTCCGATTCTGGCCGCTGTCGGACAGCTCCAGTTCGACGTGTTCGCAAACCGCCTCGATGTCGAGTTCAATGCGCCGATCGAGGTCCTGTCGGCGCCGTACGATTCGATCCGATTGACCGACGAAGGTTCTGCCAAGCGCCTGCGCGAGATCGGTGGCATCCGCATCCTCGAACGCGGCGATGGCCATCTGGTCGCCCTGTTCGAGAGCCGCTACCGCCTGCAACGGATCGAGAACGACGAGCCCGACTTGATGCTCGACCACATCATCGCCGGTTAGCGCTCGACCGCACAGGCGCCCGGTTTCGGTATGCAATTGCGTGTTCGCCGGTTGCCGCTTGCGGGTCGCGGCCCATCGACGTGACACACTTGTCAGCATGGCGAAGAAGAAGGTTGAGGAATGGTCGGAGACCGGGCATCTCGAGCCGGACCGCTCGACACACCCTGAGCGCTATCACGACGATGGTCGCTTGCGGAAGAAGTTCTACGAGAGCCGAGTTGGCCAGACTGCAGGAGGAGCTCGTCAAGCTGCAGCACTGGGTGAGCATCAAGGGCCTTCGCGTCCTGATCATCTTCGAGGGTCGCGGTTCAGCAGGCAAGGGTGGCGTGATCAAGCGCATCAGCGAGCGCACCAGCCCGCGCATCGTGCGCACAGCGGCACTGCCCAAGCCGACCGAGCGTGAGCAGACCCAGTGGTACTTCCAGCGCTACGTCCCGCATCTGCCATCGGGCGGCGAGATCGTGCTGTTCGACCGCAGCTGGTACAACCGCTCGAACGTCGAGTGGGTGATGGGGTTCTGCACCCCCGACCAGCACGAGGAGTTCCTGCGGACCGCCCCCGAGTTCGAGCGGATGCTCGTGCGATCCGGGATCATTCTGCTGAAGTACTGGTTCTCGATCAGCTACGAAGAACAGGAGCGCCGCTTCGAGGCCCGTAACCGCGAGCCGCTCAAGCGATGGAAGCTGAGCGACATGGACCTCGAAGAGCACCGCCGGTACGTGCGCTACTCGATGGCCAAGGACACCACGTTCCAGTTCACCGACATCAAGCAGGCCCCGTGGTATGTGGTGCCGTCCGACGACAAGAAGCGGGCGCGTCTTGAACTGCATCAGCCACATCCTGTCGTCGATCCCGTACCAGGACATCGTTCCGGACCCGGTCGAGATTCCGGAGCGTTCCGACGAGTCGTACATCCGTCCACCGTTCCAGGACCAGACCTTCATTCCGCAACTGTATTGATTCTCGTGCGGCTCGTGTACCCGCCTGCAGCCAGGCGCCGTGCAATGTTGGCCGTAGCCAGCACCATCCTCGGTAGCGCCTGCGTCGGAGATGACGGCCTGCGCGTAGATCTGCCTGTCTACGACGTGTGGATCGACACCGACGATGTCACCGTGCACGCAGAGGTTGGCCACGGCGCCTGTGACGATCTCGACGGCTTGTCGATCGACGAGACGGAGACGGTAGTAGTGGTGACAGCCCACGCCCGCCGGTCGATGGATGAGTGCCCCGCAGAGGAGATCTTGTCGCAGTTGACTGCCGCCCTGGGTCGACCGCTCGGAGAGCGCCGGCTGCGTGGCTACCCGGCCGGCGATGCGCCGTGATGCCAATGCCGTAATGTTTCGTCATGACGCAATTGGGGCGATGTCGTTGGTGCAGGAGAGTGCTCCCCGAGCGGGGTGGGCCCGGCCGGCCGAGGGAGTTCTGTTCCCAACGCTGTCGCCAGTGGGACTGGGTGTCGCGCCAGCGAGCACAGGAACTCGAACTCAGTGAAGGCGAGTTGGTGATCGCCAGAAGCGAACTCGACGCGTTGCACGACGACCTGTACGTCTTGGCGTGCGCCGTCGACGACGCCGAGCGGGACCTGACCGCCAGCGGGGCGAGGCCGACGGTGAAAGAACTGCGAGGCATCGTCGATTGGCTGCTCGACGCCGCCAAACCGCTGAGGGACCGCGAACTCTCCGCACCCGAGGTATCACCCGACAAAACGTCATGACGATATAGACAGCTCCGGGGGAGTTGCGGGTGGGAACCCTGCCCCTCGACAAGAGCCTGAGGTTGAGGGACAGGGTTGTTGGTCCGCCCCCTGCAGAGCAGAACAAGGACCGACGAACTGTTGGGTGCCTCGGGGCTGAGCAGCGCCGTGTAAGGCCGGCATCGTTCGAAGTCGCAGCCCGAGCAGATCGAGTGGAGATTGATGGGCGGCGCACCAACAGAACCCCGACCCCGCACACCCATGACCGGACAGAGCGCCCAGCGCGCGCGTCTGGTGCAACGCCCATAATCTCCGTTATGTCAACTCGCTGTCACGCGACCGACATTTCTTCTGGAAATCGTCAAGACTACGGAGGCCGTAACAAGCGGGTTCCTGGCGTGTCCACCGTCGGCTGCCCAGATCCGGACTGCAGCGGCACTGCGGGCGGACCGATAATCAACTGTCGATGTTGGAGGAGGAACCGCAGCCATGCACCGTTTGATCAGGACAAGGAACCGAACACGCCGCTCTGTGTTCAGCGCGCTCGCACTCGGGTTCGTGCTGTCGATCACCCCGATATTTCCCTTGTCCGGTCCGCTCAGCGCTCAGGCACCTGCCACGGCGGTGACAGGTCTGTCCCGCGGTGCTCGGGGCGACGCCGTGCGCTCGGTCCAGCAGGCGCTCGTGAACCAAGGTGTCACGGTCGCCGGCGGGGTCGACGGGATTTTCGGTGCCGGCACCGAGGCCGCCCTCAAGCAGTTTCAATCGCAGCACGACCTGCCCGCTTCCGGCGTGGTCGATACGGCCACCGAACTCGAACTCGGCCTCAGCTCGAGTCCCGTGCTCGGGCTCTCACAGGGTGTTCGCAGCGACGACGTGCGCCAGCTCCAGCAGCAGCTGATCGATGCAGGTATCGCCGTCTCCGGTGGCGCCGACGGCATCTTCGGCCCGGGTACGGCCGCTGCTGTCAAGCAGTTCCAGTCCGACCATGGCTTCTCGCCGACCGGTGTCGTCGACTCGTCGACGGCAGCCGCGCTGGCCGAGGTCACACCGTCACAGCCGATCCCGGAGGTCGCCGAACCGAAGGCGGCGGATTCGGCGGCGGATTCGTCCACGGCGTCCGACCCGAGCGCCCAAGCGCCGGCATCGAGCAGCGCAGAACTCGTCGGCCTGAAAATCGGTTCGCGCGGCACCGCCGTCCAGGCACTCCAGCAGTTGATCATGGACTCGGGCTTCACCGTTGTCGGCGGTGCCGATGGCATCTTCGGCGTGCTCACGTCGAATGCCCTTCGCTCATTCCAGAACGCCAACGCCCTCGGCGTCACAGGTGTTGTCGATGAGGCAACCGCCACGGCGCTCGGCAAGGTCACCGCTCCTGCGCCTGCTGACGAGGGCACGAGCCACGATCCGACCGTGTCAGCCTCTCCCCTGCTCGGGCTGAAGTACGGCTCGATCGGCGCTGATGTCAAGGCACTGCAGCAAGGCCTGATCGACGCCGGGATTCGTCGTACCCGGTGGCGCCGATGGCGTGTTCGGCACGGCGACGCAATCGTCGCTGAAGCAGTACCAATCCAGCCGCGGTCTCGACCAGACCGGTCGCGTCGACGATCCAACTGCCAACGCGCTCGCATCAGTTGCCGGTTCCACGACTGTGGGCGCCAGCCCGCTGCTCGGCTTGCAGTACGGCGCACTCGGCAACACCGTGAAGAGCCTGCAGCAGGCTCTGATCGATGCCGGCATCACCGTTCGCGGTGGAGCCGACGGCATCTTCGGACCAGCGACGACCAATGCCGTCAAGGATTTCCAGAAGTCACAAGGGATCGAAGCGACCGGCAAGGCCGACGAGGCGACGGTCGCCGCCCTGGCGAATCCACAGGCCGCACCGTCGTCCAGCCCGTCCTCGGCTGTCGGATACGCCGCCTATGGAGAGAAGGGCGAGCGAGTGATGGCTCTCCAGTCAGCCCTCATGTCCGCCGGTCTGACGGTTCGTGGTGGCGTCGACGGTGACTTCGGTGCCAACACCAGCTCGGCCGTGATGGAGTTCCAACGTCTCAATGGTCTGTCCGTGACCGGAAAGATCAGCGATGCCACTGCGGCCGCGCTGGGACTGAGTGCCGCCTCCGAGCCGGTCGCTCCCGATCCGGGGACCGTCCAGATCGCCGTCTTCCCTGTGCAGGGCACCTGCTACTACGGCGACAGCTACGGCTACCCGCGTGGCGGTGGGCGCACGCATCTCGGTGTCGACATCCTCTCTTCGGCAGGCAACCTGTTGTACGCAGCCGCCGATGGGAAGATCACGAAGATCTACGCCGACTACCCCGGATCGTTGTCCGGCAATGGCGTCCGCCTCACGATGGCCGACGGCACGTACTTCTTCTACGCCCATATGACCGGCGTCGCCGATGGCATCGACGTGGGCGTACCGGTCAAGGCCGGACAGATCGTCGGCACGGTCGGCTCCACCGGCAACTCGAGCACGCCGCACCTGCACTTCGAGGTGCATCCACAGGGTGGTGCTGCGGTCAATCCATACCCGCTCGTCAAGGCGATCGACGCCTGCTCGAACACCGCCCCACTCCCCCAGCCCTGAGGCGACCGCCGTCCGTGACGGCCGGCGGCGGTGCTGCACTGCCAGACTGCTGGAGTGTCGAGACCGATGGTCGGCGTCGTCGCAGTGCTGCTGCTCGCCGTGGCGGGTTGCGCCTCGGACGACAGCAGTGCACCGAGCACAGGCGTCCCGTCTGCGACGACGGGGTCCGGTCGATCCCAGCCGACAGCGAGTACCGCCACAGCGACGGCGATTGCGACGAGCAGCTCGTCGTCGGTCGTCGAGCGCTCATCGACGACGACCGGTCGCTCGACCACGACGACTTCATCGACCACGACCAGCCGGTACCTCGACCACGACGACAGCACCGTTGCCGATCGGACCGGTTGCCTGCCCGCCGACCGGATCGTCGATCTGGGAGATTCGGCCGGCATCGGATATCCCGCCGCCTGAGCTCCCGCCCGGCTGGACCACCGAGGTGATCGGTTCGTCGGTGCAGGGCCGCCAGATCGTGGCGCTCGTCCGCCCCGTCGACGAACCGCGACGGCGGGTACTGCTGATCGGCGGGATTCACGGCAACGAACCCGTGTCCCCGCCCACGGTTCGGGGCTTCGTGGAGGCAACCGTTGCTGCGGATATCGAGGTGTGGCTGGTACCCGAGCTCAATCCGGACGGCATCACGGCAGGCACACGGTGCAATGCCAACGGCGTCGATCTGAACCGCAACTTCTCCTGGGGATGGCGCGCTGATGACGGCGGCGCCGGGCCGATATCAGAGCCCGAGGTCGAGGCTGCGACCGACCTCGTGGACCGTCTGCAACCAGACGTCGTGGTGTGGGTCCATCAGCCGTACGGATACGTGAGCTCGATCGGATCCACCCCGTCGGCGCTCGAGCAGGCGTGGGCCGCCGGATCCGGTGTTCCGGTACGACCCGGCGTGACCCAGCACGGGGGCGGTGAGAGCTGGACCATCTTCGTGTCCGGCACGCCGTCGATGTTGGTCGAGATCGACAGCTGGGCGGCGACGCCAGAAGTGGTCGCCGCCCACCGCGCCGGCTACGAAGCGATGCTGGGTGCGCTCGGCTGACCGATCGACGCGGTGCACACCACGTCGATCGCAGACCTACGCTGCCTGCAATGACCCTGGTCGACATCCAGTTCAGCCCAGCCGACACGGACTGGGCGACGCTGAAGGCGGCCACGCTGGCCGCCGAGCAGCGCGAGTTCGGCGCGGTTTTCGTGTTCGATCACCTGGCCGGTGTGCCGCTCGGCGGCACGACGATGCTCGAGACCTTCACGCTGCTCGGAGCGCTGGCCGAGATCACCTCCCGAGTCGAGCTCGGCACGCTCGTCGCCAACGTGTGGAACCGGCAGGTCGGCACGCTGGTGTCGGCCGCGGCGTCCGTGGCCCTCATGTCAGGCCGCCAGTTCCATCTCGGGATCGGCGCAGGCACCTCCCCCACCAGCGCCTGGGCGGCCGAACAGCACGCGGTCGGTGCGTTCGTGGAACCGTCACTCGAAGCGCGGCATGATCGCGTGCAGCAGTTACTCGATCTGGTCGCACGCGAATGGTCACCCGACCGGGCCGACGATCTGGCCACGTTCCCGCTGCCCACTCCCCTGCCGACGACGATCGTCGGGGTCAACAGCGAGCGCCTCAGCCGTATCGCCGGACGCAGCGCCGGTGGCATCAACGTGGGGTGGCGGCACCCGCGACGCGACCGGTTCATGGCCGCTGCCGATGCAGCTGCGGGTGACCGACCGTTCCTGCGGACCGTGTGGGCGACCTACGAGGCAGAACTGCTCGATCCGAGCCACCCCGAGCGGCTCGAGATGACCGAGCGCCGCATCGATCGGCTCATCCTCTCGGTGTTGGGCCCGCTCGACGAGTGGGTATAGCCGTTCGGGCCGCCGGCCGTGATCCGCTTGCAGCAGTGAGCGCCGGCGCCATCGGATTCCTCTGGGCATCACCAGGCATCGTCGACCCGGCTTCTACTCTGGATCGTCGATGAATCGGGCCTGGTTGCTACTTCTGTGCGGAATGGTGGGCCTGTCCGCCTGCTCGTTCGGGCTGCAGCGCACGACCCGCCTCGATGCCGAAACGCCGGTTGCGATCTGGATCGTCGACGAGTCGGGTGCGCCCGTCCCATCGGCGAGGTACGACTACGGAGGGGGATCTCAGGAATCCGATCCGCAAGGGCGAGTCGAACTGGCCATCAATGGCCCGGTCTCCGGGCTGGTGACGGCTCCCGGGATGCTGCCGGAGCCGGTGGTGGTATCGCCTCGAGACACCGACATCCAGATCACCTTGCTCGCTCTCGTCGGTCCCAACGGGCCCGCGTGACACGATCCACTTCGGCGGGGACGTCATGCTCGGCCGTCGATATCAGGCGCCCGACCGCGTCGGAACAGCGGTCGCCGACCGGGAAGCTGGTGCCCGCGACGTGGTGTCGGATCTGGCGACGATCAGCGCTGTTGCGGATGCCACGATCGTCAACGCCGAGACCGTGATCGGCGAGTTACCCGAGGAAGCGGCGTACCCTGGTAAGCGCTTCCTGATCCAGTCTCCTCCGATCATCACATCGGCTCTCGATGAGTTGGGCGTCGATCTCGTCACGCTCGGCAACAACCACGCATTCGACTGGCGTGACGCCGGAGTGCGATCCACGCTGGAGGTTCTCGACGATGCCGGGATGCCGCACACAGGAGCCGGCCTCACAGCCTCCGACGCGATTCGCGGGGCGGTGATCGCGGCCGGTAGCCGTCGCCTGGGGATCGTGTCGGTGACGACGGTGAACGGCGATTTCGTCAACGACAATCTCCCCGGAAGTGACGAGCCCGTCCCCGTCGACCTGTCGGAAGACGAGGCGTGGCAGTACGAACGGCGGGTGTTCGGGTTCGGTCAGCCAGGCCAGCCGCACTGGTTGGAGTCCGCCGAGCGCACACCGAAAGTCGCATGGGAGGAGTACGAGCGTCTCGAACCCGACCTCAGCTTCGAGCATGCGGCCGAACTGTGGGCGGCGCTCACGGCCGATACGGCGTATCCCGAGCTCCAGGATTGGGTTGCCCGTCGTGGACACGGTGGCGCAGCCGCCTACGACCGTGTCGCGGTGGGCGACGGAGATCGACCGACTGCGATCCGAGGGGGCCGACGTCGTGGTCGTACAGTTCCATGCCGGCTACCAGTTCGCTCAGGTCAAGAGCGCGTTCGTGCGTCGCATCTCGCATCATGCGATCGATGACGGCGCCGACATGGTGGTCTCTCATCACCCGCACGTGCTGCAGGGCGTCGAATGGTACGACGACCGCTTGATTGCCTACAGCCTGGGCAACCTCGTATTCGATCAGGACTTCCTGTCCACGTTTCCGTCGGCCCTGCTGCGGGTCGTGTTCGACGATGCTGGTCTCGTCGAGGCACGCCTGCTTCCGGTGATGGTGATCGACTACCGGCCGGTCCCGGTCGCGGGCGATGCGGCCGAACGGATCGTTCGGCTGCTCGACACGAGGTCGGTCCTGCCCGCCGAGAGCGAGCGGATCGCCGGCTTCCTGGTCGGCGGTGTGCTGCTCGACGAACTGGTCGACGGGGTCGAGCTGGCAACGGTCGACTTCGACCGCAACAGCGGCCTGATCCGGCGCGGGCGCAGCGAGGACAGCGTCACGCTCCAGGCTGGGCCGCTACAGACCGCCTCGGTCCCGCCTTGTCTGACATTGCGAGCCGATCAGTTACCAGCCGGCGTCGAATACGGTGTCGACCTGTTCGGTTGGGGGCGGTTCGACGACATGACGGCCGACGGCGAGCGGGGCGAGCCGATGCACTGGGTCACGCCCGAAGCCACGGACGCCTGGGCGATGACCCAGGGGGCCAGCCCCGATCCTCACGACGACGCGTTCGAGCTGGTGACCGATGCCAACAAGCCGGTCTCGACCCGATTCGCGGCCCGATCGACGCTGGCCGCGCACCGGCTGTTCGACTCAGACGACGGGCATCCGGCCGACGGTGCCCCGACCTACACATTGGAGTTCGATACGCGCGTGAACAGAGCTGAGGACGTGTTCATCCGGCTCCATGTGTACGACGTCGACGATGCCGATCCCACCAGCGATCCGACATCGACACTGCTGAGGCGGGTCGAGATACCCTTCGAAACCGGTCAGTCCGACGGGTGGCAGAGTCATGTCATCACCATCGAACCGTCGACGTTCGCCCCAGGCGATGGCCTGACTGCCGATGCAGTGATGGTCACGATCGTCACCGATCCTGCGTTCCGCGGCACGGTAGCGATCGACAACTTCCGGCTGCTCGAGTGGCGACCGGCGCCCCAGGTGGGGCTCCCGATGTGGACCGAGGTCGATGCCTTGCGGGCCGTCGACACACAGCGCTTCGAGGTAACCGTGGCGGGCTGTCGGAACGTGTAGCGTTCCGGATGTCGCAGAACCCGTTCGGGAGAGCAGGCATCACAGCCAGTGATGAGGGCGCCGAAGGAGCAACCACCCCGGAATCTCTCAGGCACACGGACCGATCGGGTGAGGCAACGCTGGAAAGCAGGTGGTGTTCGCACCCCCTCGCCGACGGGGAAAGCCCAGGTCATCGCGGTGAAACTCTCAGGCACAGATGACAGCGGGGGGCATGAACAACGATGCCAATCGGAGGTCCTGTGTCGACACCATTCAGTGAACTGCTCGGCGACGATGAGTTCGTCACACGCCATATCGGGCCACGGTCCGACGATCTGTCCGAGATGTTGGCGGTGATCGGCGTCGGCAGCGTCGACCAACTGATCGACGAAACGGTTCCCGCCTGCGATCCGGCTCGACGACGAACTCGGATTACCTGGCCCACGTTCGGAATCCGATGTAACGGCCGAGCTGCGCTCGATCGCGGCGCAGAACCACACGATGACCAGCCTGATCGGCATGGGCTACTACGGCACGATCACTCCCGCCGGTGATCCGTCGCAACGTGCTCGAGAGCCCTGCCTGGTACACCGCGTACACGCCGTATCAGCCGGAGATCAGCCAAGGCCGGCTCGAGGCGCTGCTCAACTTCCAGACCATGGTGTGCGACCTCACCGGCCTCGACCTGGCCAACTCGTCGTTGCTCGACGAGGCCACGGCGGCGGCCGAGGCGATGTCGCTCGCTCGGCGGATCACCCGCGGCGATCGTCATCGTATGTTCGTCCACCGTGACGTTCACCCCCAGACACTGGCGGTGTTGCGGACCCGCGCCGAGCCGGTCGGTGTCGAAGTCGTCGTCGGTGACCTCGATGCGCTCTCGGGCGACGGGTTCTTCGGTGCCCTGTTCAGCTATCCGACGTCGAGCGGGGCGATCGTCGACTGGTCGGCGGCGATCGAACAGACGCATGAGCTGGGGGCTCAGGCGATCGTCGCCACCGACCTCCTGGCTTGTGTGCTGCTGCGGTCGCCCGGCGCGCTCGGCGCCGACATCGCCGTCGGATCAGCGCAGCGCTTCGGTGTGCCGATGGGCTATGGCGGCCCGCACGCCGGGTTCATGGCCGTGCGCGAATCGGCGGCGCGTTCGCTTCCGGGGCGACTGGTCGGCGTCAGCACCGACACCGGTGGTCGTCCGGCGCTGCGGCTGGCGCTGCAAACCCGTGAACAGCACATCCGTCGCGAGAAGGCGACCTCCAACATCTGCACCGCCCAGGTGTTGCTCGCCAACATCGCCGGCTTGTACGCAACGTGGCACGGCCCCGAGGGCCTGCGGCGGATCGCCCGCCGCGTGCACGGTGTCACCACATGCATCGCCGATCATCTGATCGCGAATGGCCTCACGCTCGGGCAGCCGACGTGGTTCGACACGCTCACCGTCACCGACGTCGACGCCGATGTGGTCATCGCCGCCGCCGAGCAGCGCGGCATCAACCTCCGCAGGGTCAGCGACTCGACGGTCGGATTCTCCTGCGACGAGACGACCACGATGACGATCGCCACGAACCTGGTCGAGTGCTTCGGCACACCACCTCTGAGTGCGCCCGCTGATGCATCATCGGTGATTCCGGAGGCCCTGACCAGGACCGGCGAGATCCTTCCCCAGGCCGTCTTCCACCGCCATCACAGCGAGCATCAGATGCTGAGGTATCTGCGGCGGTTGTCCGACCGGGACCTGGCGCTCGACCGCACGATGATCCCGCTCGGTTCGTGCACCATGAAGCTCAACGCCACCAGCGAGATGGAGCCGATCAGCTGGCCCGAGTTCGCTGACATCCATCCGTACGCACCGGATCATCAGACGGGCGGATACCGACAGCTGATCGCCGAGCTCGAGCAGGCGTTGGCCGAGATCACCGGCTACGACGCTGTCAGCCTGCAGCCGAACGCCGGCAGTCAGGGCGAACTCGCCGGGCTCCTGGCGATCCGCGCCTACCACCGCAGCCGCAACGACGCCCAGCGCACGATCTGTCTGATTCCGGCAAGCGCCCACGGCACGAACGCGGCCAGCGCCGTGATGGCCGGTATGGATGTCGTGGTGGTCGCCTGCGACGACGCCGGCAATGTCGACATCGCCGATCTCCAGATCAAGATCGAGGCAGCCGGCGATCGTCTGGCGGCGATCATGGTCACGTACCCGTCGACTCACGGCGTGTTCGAGCTGGGCATCAGAGACCTGTGCGCCATGATCCACGAAGCAGGTGGTCAGGTCTATGTCGACGGCGCCAATCTCAACGCGCTCGTCGGTCTGGCCAAGCCCGGTCGGTTCGGGTCGGACGTCAGCCACCTCAATCTGCACAAGACGTTCTGCATCCCACATGGTGGTGGGGGCCCAGGGGTCGGCCCGATCGGCGTGCGCGAGCACCTGACACCGTTCCTGCCGGGTGATCCCCTCGGACCAGCCGACCAACCCGTCGGACCGGTCTCGGCGGCCAACTACGGCTCGGCCGGGATCTTGCCGATCCCCTGGGTGTATCTGAAGTTGATGGGTGGTTCCGGGTTGCGACGTGCCACCGAGCTGGCGATCGTCACAGCCAACTACGTCGCACGACGGCTCGAACCGGCCTTTCCGGTGTTGTACACCGGGGCCAACGGGCGGGTCGCCCATGAGTGCATCATCGATCTGCGGCCGATCACACACTCCACCGGCGTGACCGTCGACGATGTGGCGAAGCGCCTCATCGACTACGGGTTCCACGCCCCGACGATGAGCTTCCCAGTGGCGGGAACGCTGATGATCGAGCCGACGGAGAGCGAGGATCGAGGTGAGCTCGATCGCTTCTGCGAGGCGATGCTGTCGATCCGCGCCGAGATCGACCGCATCGCCGACGGCTCGGTCGATCTCGACAGCAGCGCCCTGCGCAATGCGCCCCACACGATTGCAGACCTACTCGACGGCTCCGATCGCAGCTACAGCGCCGAGCAGGCGGCGTTTCCGCTGGCCGCCCTGCGGCTCGACAAGTACTTCCCGCCGGTGTCGCGCATCGACGGTGCCTACGGTGATCGCCACCTCGTGTGCAGCTGCGAACCGCTCGAGGCCTACGCGACAACACTGTGAGCCAGTGCGATACCGCGATGGAACCGCCTGATGTGCTGATTACCGTGTCGGTGTGAACGCCATCGATCGACTGCGCTCCGTTGATCGGCGCTGGTACGTCTCGGGTGGCGGGCTTGCAGCGATCCTGGTGCTCGTGACCGCCCTGTTGTCTGGCCGGTGGTGGCACCGCCGGCGAGAACTCCGCCGCCACGGCGTCGACAGCGATCCAGCGCACAACGACCAGTGGGACGACGCAGGGTTCGAGCGACCCCACGAGTACCGCCGAGGCACGGGACGCGATCAACGACGACTATCGGCACGAGCAACGTCGTGCGCCCGACCGCGACCGTGATCGGGTTGGCCGACTACGAGTTCGCAATCGACGAGGCCGAACCAGCTGTGGCAGCGCGGCCCGAACCGGTCGACGTTCCGCTCGACGAGCCGCCACCGACCACGATCGCTCCCCCGCCATGGGCGGCCAGCACGGCGGTCACCAGCGGTGGCCACCTGGGCACCGACGTCGGCTGCGCCGATGACCTTTCGGTCGACTCACTGAACAGGTTCCTGGGTGACCGAATCGGACCGGTACTCGGCTGGGACTATCAGCACGTGTACCCGCTGGGCGGCGACCGATACCTGTGGGTCTTCCAGGACGCCTTTCTCGATCACTCCGGAGTCGTCAACACGCTCGGCGCAGCCAGATTCGTCCACAACGCGGCGCTGGTACAGGACGGCACCTGCTTCCAGCTGCTGCACCGTGGAACGTCGAACCGACCGGATGCGTTCGAGGTCGGGGACGGTCGAGCCGACCTGCGTACCAAGTGGTTCTGGCCGATGGGCGGCGAGTTGGTCGGCGACGAGTTGTGGATGTTCTGGGTCGAGATGATCAAGGACCCGTACGACCCGGATCCACCCAACGGACTGGGATGGCACCCCGAGCGGACGTTCCTGGCCAGCTACGACGCAACGACGTTGGAACGCACGTCGTTCTTTCTCGCCCCCAACAGCGGCGCGCTGCCCGTCTACGGCTATGCCGTGAGTTCCGACGACACACACACGTATCTGTTCGGGAACACGTTCGAGCAGAACATGTTCCGCGACGGAGGCTTCTGGAACGGTCCCCACTCGGCCACCGACATGTGGCTGGCGCGGGTCCCGTTTGGTCGCGTGGCGACCGCCCCCGAGTACCGCACCGCTGATGGGTGGTCACTCGATGCCGCCGATGCCGTACCGATCGTCAGTCGGTTCTTCGCCGAGAACCCGATGCAACCGCGTTTCGTCGACGGACAGTGGGTGGCCACCACGGCCGTCGACGGCTACTGGGGTGATCAACTCGCCGTCGACGTGGCGCCAGACCCGTGGGGCCCGTGGACCACGGTTCAGTTCGGACCACTCGTGCCCCGCAACGGTGACCCGAAGATGAACACGTACCACGCCCAGCCCCTGCCGTGGCGCGACGGCTACGGCTCGGTCCTGATCACGGTGTCGAACAACGCCCGCAACATGCTGCGCGATGCATGGAACACACCCCGGCGGTACCGGCCGATGGTGATCTACGCCCCGTACCAGCCGACACCTGCACCGACCACGACCACGACCACGACCACGACCAGCGTGCCCCCGACGTCGACGTCGACCACCACGACGAGCACGACCTCGACGACGACCAGCAGTACGTCGACAACGACGACCAGCAGTACGTCGACAACGACGACCAGCAGTACGTCGTCGACGAGCACGACCTCGACGACCGTGCCGGCGGCGTCATCGACAACTTCGACCACGTTGCCGACGAGCACGACCTCGACCAGCAGTACGACGACGACATCGACCACCACGAGTTCCACGGTTCCGAGCTGACCGACGCCGACGTCGGCGCCGGCGCCGTCGATCCGGCGCCGACCCGGCGGGGATCGGGATCTACGAAGGTCGGGGTCGGGCGACGAGCGCTAGTGCCCCGACCACAAACATTTGCAGTGTTTCGACGGCCAGCTTCGCTCCTGGCTACGTTGCGGCTCCTCATATTGGGGCAAGGCCAGTAGATCGTGGCCACGCCTTGCCAGGAACGAACCTGACTCGTCGCCAACACCACAAACGTTCACGGCCACGGCACTAGGGTGCTGGCGATGAACGACGACTTCGGACGATCTGATGGCATTGCTGACGTGATCAACCTGCTGGCGGCGCCGATTGCCGGCGGCATCCGAACCGTCGAGCAGTTTCGCCGTGGGGCCGACGAGATGATGAAAGCGGTCGAAAACCTCAATCGCACGATGGAGAATCTCAACGAGGCCGCGACGCGGATCAACACCCTGCTGGGAGAGGTCGAAGGTCCGATCCGTGCGATGATGCCGCAGTTGACGCGCACCGTGAAGGCGGCCGATGAGATGTCGATGTTGTTGGAGGCGCCGGTCCGAGCCGCGGCGCCGAACATCGAACGTGTCATCGAGTCGCTCAGCTCGCCGGGGTTCGCGACCCTCCCCAATCAGCTCGGCGACTTCATGAATGCGCTCGGCGACGTGTCCAAGCGGCTCGGCCCGTTGACTGCGTTCGCCGAGAACGCCGGCGGGCTGTTCGGCGGCTTCCGGATGCCCGGCACGGGCTCTCCGCGCAGTGCAAGTACGGCTCCGCCTCGGACCGAGTCACCGCCGAGCGCCCCTCCGGCAGCGGCGTCGACCGCCAAGAAGACGACCGCCAAGAAGACGACGGCCAAGAAGACGACGGCCAAGAAGACGACCGCCAAGAAGACGACCGCCAAGAAGACGACCGCCAAGAAGCGAACCGCCTGAACGGGTCAGACGAAGGGCGGCTTGACGACCGCGCCGGGCAGTCGGGTGCCTCGTACGTCGACCTCAACTGAATCGCCGACCGCCACGGTCGGGTCGAGGAAGGCGAGTGCGATACCGTGCCCGAGCACGGGCGAGAAGTTGCCAGAGCTGACGGTTCCGACCTCGACATCGCCGCGCAGCACGGTGCAGCCGGTGCGCGGTGGCCGTCGACCGTCGGTCGTGATACCGCGAAGTCGGCGGTGCGGGCCCCGATCGCGTTCGTCGAGCAGGGCCTGGCGACCGCGGAACGCCGGTTTGTCGAACGCGACCACCCACGAAAGTCCGGCTTGCAGTGGCGTGATGCCGGGCCCGAGTTCCTGGCCGTGCAACGGCAATCCTGCTTCGAGGCGGAGCGTGTCGCGAGCTCCCAAGCCGGCGGGCCGCACGCCGGCCTCGGCAAGGGCTGCCCACAGCGACGCTGCAGAGGCGGCGGGCACTGCGATCTCGAGACCGGGCTCGCCGGTGTATCCGGTGCCGGCAACGACCACGGGCGTGCCGTGCCAGGTGCACGAGGCGACACGGAATCGACCGACCGCGCCAGCCTCCGGAAAACAACTCGTGACGCGGGCGCGGGCATCGGGGCCTTGCACGGCGATCACGGCCCGGCTGGAGGTGATGTCGTCGCCTCCGATGGCCTCGATCACGCGACCGGTGTTCGACGCGTTCGGCATCACGTCGAAGACCATGTCATCGCCGGCGTGCCACCACACGATGATGTCGTCGAGTACCGAACCGTCGTGATCGTCGAGCAGGTGCGTGTATTGCGCGCGACCGGGCTCGATCTTGCCGAGATCGTTGGTGAATGCAGCCTGCAAGGTGTCGAACGCGCCGGGGCCGCTGAGCCGCACGGTGCCGAGGTGAGATACGTCGAACATGACGGCACTCGACCGGCAGGCCAAGTGCTCGTCGATCGTGCTGCCGTAGTCGAGCGGCATCTTCCAACCGCCGAACGGCACCATCTTGGCGCCGAGCCGACGGTGGACCGCATCGAGCGGAGAGCGGTTGCTCACGGCGTGTCTACTGCGCGATCGGGACCGGCACCTCGTACCCGAGCGGCACGAGCTGGGCGTCGACTTCGTCCTTCACACCAGCGAGCGACAAGACGTTGAGCACACCCTGACCGTTGGCCAGCACATCGACCAATTCGTCGCCCTGCGCCAACACGACCGAGTTGCCGTTGATCACCAAGTGGGCCGACGAGATGTCGGTGCTGACATGCTGGCGAAGATAGTTGAAGACCTCACGGACGGACTCGAGTTTGATGCCGGCGTCGAGCAGTGTCTTGATCACCCGCAGCTCGAGCAGGTCCTTGTAGCTGTACGAGCGACGACTGCCGCTGCCCGCTGCGTCGGAGAGCGACGGACGAATCAAGTCGGTCCGTGCCCAGTAGTCGAGTTGGCGGTACGTGATACCGACCACTTTCGCCGCGTGTGTTCCGCTGAAGCCGTCGCTCATCGCAACCTTCCGTTTCGTCGTGCTGCACTCAAGGGTTCGGAGCGCAGTGGCCTGCCCAACCAGGTCCGCGTCACGGACGGCACACTACTCATACACCGGTGTAACTACGGACCTGTGAGCCTACGCGTCCGCTGCACGCGGCGTCAACTGCAACGTGTCGAACGGCGACGAAACCCCAGCTCAGCTTGCGAAATCGTCTGGTGTGACGTTGTCGATGAAGTCCTTGAACTCATCGATGATCTCCTCGGCCTGCTCCGCCGGCTCGGGTTCTGGTAGCTGCCCCACCTCGTCGAGCAGTTGATCGGCGGCAAAGATCGGCGCCTCACATCGCACTGCCAGCGCGATCGCGTCTGATGGGCGGCTGGACACCACCTTGTCTCCGCCGGTCGTGGACAGGTGCAGTTCGGCGTAGTACGTGTGGTCACGAACCTCGGTGATCACGACGCTTTCGAGGGACGTCCCCAGCAGTTCGATGACCGATATGAACAGGTCATGGGTGAGCGGGCGGGGCGGGTCGATGCCCTCGAGCGCATAGTGAATCGCCGAAGCCTCGGGGCTACCGATGTAGATCGGCAACAACCGCTGCTCTCCCGACTGCTCCCGCAACAGCACCATCGGGGTGTTGGCCGGGATCTCGACCCGCACACCTACGAGTTCCATCGGTGTCATTTTTTCACCATACTCCCCTGCGCCGTGCGGATGCTGGTCGCCTGTGGCCTCCGTGGGCCGCCGCCCTCATCACGATTCGAAGTGATGCCGCAACGCTTGTCGAGTCATCGCCTGACGAAGCTTGGCGCCGAGCCCGTCGAGTCGCTTGAGCTCGGCGAGGGCAGCTGCGCGGGCCTCCGGGTTGCGCTGGCGAAAGCGGGGCGTCACCAGCTGCTCGTACAACGACGCCTCGCGTTCGGCAGACGTGCGCCAGTTGCGAAGATGGCGGGCATCGACGCCCGCTCGAAGAAACTCACACGCGGTTCTGGCGATCTCGACGGCATCGTCGCCGTACAACGGGGTGGCACCGCTCTGGTTCGGGGCGAGAATCCCGAAACTCTCGAGTTGTGCCAACTCGCCATCGGTCATGCCGACCATGCCGCACAGCTCGCTGCGGTCGAGCAGCACACTGGGAAGCAGCTGTGCTTCTGAGATCGACTCGTCGGTGTCGACCTCGACCACGCCGGGGTCAGCGCCGTTCGGCTGAGCGGAAACGGTCGGTTCGTGGGCGGTGTCACCGTCGGTCGGCTGGTGCCCCGCCGCAGGGTGGGAACGGATACTCGCCGAGGGAACTTCGTCCGTCCGGTCGGCCTGGGCCGGCTCGGAACCATTCGAGGTGGGAGGTGAAGTCGACGGCGTCGACGCCTGCTGGTCGGGCGCCGACTCGCCATCGTTGTCACCGGGACGGAGGTGTTCGCCCGTCGGATCGATCTCACCCGAGGCAAGCCGGTTCTTGATGACCCGCAGCGGCAGGTAGTTCGTGCGCTGCTCGGTCAGGATCACGCGCAGAAGGTCGACATCGGGTTCGTAGAACTTGCGATAGCCCGACGATGTGCGTTCGGGCGAAATCAGGCCCTGGCTCTCGAGGAACCGGATCTTCGAGATCGTGACGTCGGGGAACTCCTCGAGCAGCAGCCCGAGTACCTCACCGATCGACAGGTAGCCCGTGTCGTGAAGATCAACCATCGGCGCGCTCGAAGAACACCAGCCGGAACTTGCCGATCTGCACCTCGTCGCCGTGCTGCAGCATCGTGCGTTCGACCCGCTCTTGATTGACGTAGGTGCCGTTCAACGAGCCGGAGTCGGCGACGACATAGCCCTCCGCAGTGCGCTGCACCTCGGCGTGACGGCGCGACACCGTGATGTCGTCGAGCGAGATCTCGCTGCCCGGGTGGCGACCGAGTCTCGTGATGTCGGAGTCGAGCGTGAAGCGAGCACCAGCCTGCGAACCGGCCCGAACGATGAGCACACCGGCGCCCTTGGCCAATTCGCCGACCGGGATCACGAGATCATCATCGGGCCCGGTTGCGTCCTGCAGTGGGTCGACGGCGGTGAGCGTGATCGTGCGGTCGTCCATCAGGTCGAGCGTGGAACCACAACTCGAGCAGAAGTTGCTCTCAGGTGGATTCCGATGACCGCACTGGTTGCAGTAGGTGTAAGCCATGTGTTCCTCTGACGGGTCAGCCGTCGGTCAGGGCGAGATACGCAGCAGCATCCATCATGCCATCGAGTTCGGCCGGATTCGTCATATCGATCTCACACAACCACCCGTCACCGTAGGGATCTTCGTTGAGCAGCGCCGGATTGTCGGTGAGTGCTTCGTTCACGGCGGTAATCGACCCGGAGACCGGCGCGTACATGTCGGAGACCGATTTGGTGGACTCGAGTTCGCCGACCGATTCGCCCGCTGTCACGGTGCTTCCGACCTCGGGCAGATCGACGTACACGACGTCGCCGAGCGCATCCTGGGCGTAGTCGGTGATGCCGACCCGAACCCTCGACCCACCATCGAGGTGACTCGCCCACTCGTGTTCAGCTGAGTAGCGCAGTTCTGCGGGAACGTTCATGGATGCAACCGTACCGTCTCCGACGGCTCACCCCAGCACGCGTCGTTCATGTCCGCCGGCCCGACCGGATCCCGTCGCGAATCGCCGGAATGTAGGCCGCTCCGGTGTAGTAGCTGAGAATCAGCCCGGGGATCGCGAAACACCATGCGATGACCTCGAACCATCCGGCGATCCCGATGCTGCTCTCGGCCATCAGGAATCCGGGCACTGCGAACATCAGCAGGAACGTTGCCGTCTTCCCCCACCAGGTCACGTCGAAACGTTCCATTCCGAACGCCAGCGTCGCAATCGCCACGGCACCACCCACGAGCAATTCACGTGCCAGCACGGCCACCGCGAACCAGATCGGAATCGCACCGTTGATGATGATCGCCACCACACCCACGACGAACCACAGTCGATCGACGGTCGGATCGAACTTCTTGCCGAACTCGCTGGTCTGGCCGAGCCGGCGGGCCAGGTAGCCGTCGACCCAATCGGTCAAGCCGAGACAACCGAGCATCCACGCTGCCGCTTGTCGAGATGGCAACCCGAACAACACCCAGACGAACACGGGCAACAACAGCAGCCGGATCAGCGTGACGAGGTTCGGCACCGTCCACACCGTGTCCACTTCCCCGGGAACGTTGTTGGCGTCGACGTGATCGGTCACCCGGGCGAGCCTACGTCGTGGGTGTCTGAGTAGATTGCGCCCATGGCGACGATCTTCACGCGCATCATCAACGGTGAGATACCCGGCACGTTCGTGTGGCGAGACGACGAGTGCGTTGCGTTCATGTCGATCAACCCGATGGCGTACGGCCACACGCTGGTGGTGCCGATCGAGGAGGTCGACCACTGGGTCGATGCGTCGCCCCAGCTGGCCGGCCACCTGTTCGAGGTGACCCGGCACATCGCCCGTGCCCAGCGTGACGCTTTCACCCCCGAACGGGTCGGTGTGATCATCGCCGGGTACGAGGTGCCACACGCCCATATCCACGTCATCCCCACCAACGAGATGCGCCAGCTCTCATTCGCCAACGCTGCACCTTCGATCGACCGTGAGACCCTCGACGCTGCGGCAGCGGCGCTTCGACAAGCCCTCAGGACCAACGGACACGAACAGGAGGTGGTCGAGCAATGATTCCCGTCGACCCCACACGGCTCGGATTCGACCCCACGCGGCTCGAGCGCATCGACACCCACTTCCAGCGCTACATCGATGATCGCCGACTCACCGGCTGGCAGATCGCCGTCAGCCGGGCGGGCCAGCTGGTGCACCACAGCACGTCCGGTCATCGCGACCGCGAGGCGAATCTCGAGTGGACCGACGACACCATCGTGCGGATGTTCTCGATGACCAAGCCGATCACCTCGGTGGCGGCGATGATGCTGTACGAAGAGGGCGCGTTCGAGCTCAAGGATCCGGTCTCGAAATTCATTCCCTCGTTTGCCGACTCGCGCGTGTATCGCAGCGGCTCGGCGTTCAAGCCGGTCACCGAACCGCTCACCGAACCGATCCGGATCTGGCACCTGCTGACCCACACGTCCGGCCTGACCTACGGCTTCCACCACCAGCACGTCACCGACGCCATCTACCGGATGGCCGGCTACGAATGGGGGCAGCCGAAGGGTTACGACCTCGCTGCCTGCTGTGACTCGTGGGCGGGTCTCCCGCTGGCGTTCCAACCGGGCACGGAGTGGAACTATGGCGTCTCGACCGATGTGCTCGGGCGTGTCGTCGAGGTGATCTCCGGCATGTCGCTCGACGAGTTCTTCGAGCAGCGCATCTTCGCTCCGCTCGGCATGACCGAGACCGGATTCTTCGTGCCGCCCGATCAGGCCGACCGGGTGGCTCGCCTGTATGGCCCGAACCCTGCCAACGGCGAGGCGGTGCCGAGCCCGCTCGACCACACGACGACCGAGTCGCCGACCTACCTGTCGGGCGGCGGCGGGCTGTGGGGAACTGCGGCCGACTACCTGAGGTTCTGCCACTTCCTGCTGGGCCGTGGCGAGCTCGACGGCGTCAGGCTGCTGGGATCTCGCACGGTCGACTACATGACCCGCAACCACCTCCCGGGCAATGCCGACCTCGAGGCATTCGGTCGCCCGCTGTTCGCCGAGACGTCGTTCGATGGGGTCGGGTTCGGGCTCGGATTCTCGGTCCAGCTCGACCCGGCCGCGTACCGGGTGCTCAGTTCGGCGACCGAGTACGCGTGGGGTGGCGCCGCCAGTACGGCCTTCTTCTGCGACCCCCACGAGGACATCGCCGTCGTCTTCATGACCCAGCTGCTGCCATCGAGTACCCACCCGATCCGGCCTCAACTCAAACAGCTGGTGTATCAGGCGCTCGTCGACTGAGCCTGCCGAGACCTGTCGAGATCGGTCGAGGTCAGTCGAGCAGATTCTCCTGGCGCTGCGACTCGTGTGACGTGATCAGCTCGGGCCCCTTGTTGCGGACGTTGTTGACCTGGGTCGACACCTCATGCATCGTCAGGAGGTGATCGGCTGCAGGAACGAGCAGCTTCGACAACATCTCGATGTTCTGATTGGCCGGGTCGAGCCAGATGTTCCACATCGCCTTCGGCAGGATCACGGGCATCCGGTTGTGGACGGCCTCCATCGTGCTGTTGGCACTGGTGGTGACGACGGTGGCGCTGTGGAGCCAGCCGGTGTCGGGGCCCTCGGTGCGGTCCCTCCATGCCGACCACAGCCCGGCGACCGCCAGCGGCTCACCATCTGAGCGGTGGATGAAGTACGGCCGCTTGGCGAGCTTTCCGGCTTTGGTGAGTGGGCCGCCCTCGACCCCGGCAGCCCACTCGTAGAACCCGTCCATCGGAATGATGCAGCGGTGCTTCTTGAAGACGCCCTTGAAGGCAGCCTTCTCGGCGAGCGTTTCGGCGCGGGCGTTGATCATGCGTTGGCCGATCTTGCGCTCCTTGGCCCACACGGGGATCAGACCCCAGTGAAATGCCTGCAGCTCGAGTGCGTCGTCACCGGTTGAGACGACACCGTAGATGTCGTTGGTGGGAGCGACGTTGTAGTTCTCGCCGAGTGGTTCGACGGCGACCTCGGCGCCGAAGTACGCGGCGATCCGCTCGGGTGTCGATGACGACACGAAGCGGCCGCACACGGGGGCGCCCGACCTCTACGCGGTCTGGTCGTCGAGCTTGGCCTCGGGTGCGTTCTTGCGGATCGATTCGATGCCGTTCAAACATGCCTTCTTGGTGGTGTACGCCTCACCGGTCGCAATGGTCTGTCCATTGCCGGCCTTCAAACGGAACCGATACTCGCCCCGCTTGTCCTGGTACACCTCAAATTTCCCAGCCATGACTCTCTCCTCAATTCGTTGTGGTCAGCTGCCAAGTTAGCGCGATCGCGCAACCTGCCCGGAACCCAGGTGTCGGGCACCTGGTGTGACGCGAGCAACGGCGCCCGCAAACGGAATCAGACGTGGGTCGAGCGGGTTCCCGACCACGTGAGTTCTGAGGTAGTTGAGCCGGTGCGGCCAGAGAATCAATTCCTCGCCTCGGATCTCGTGATGGTCGAGATGGCCGAGATCGGTGCGGTTCGGGCGACCGAGCGCACCGTGTCGGAGGTGATCGTGTTGAGCACGTTGGCCGGCGCCTTCATCACCGCCGGGGCCCTGTTCAGCACGCTGATCGCCACCGGCACCGAGAACGAGGGCCTCCAGAAGCTGTTGGAAGGGTTCGGCTTCTCGGTCGGCTTCTTCATCGTGATCCTCTCGGGTGCGCTGCTGTTCACCGAGGTCAATGTCGAGATGCCCGCCACGTTGATGAGCGGCAACGGCCACCTGATCATGGGCCGCATCGGGCGGCTCTGGGTGCTGGCAGCGATCGGCAACCTCGTGGGAGCGGTCGTGATCGGGTACGCCGTGCACCTGTCGCAGTCCTACTCCCCCGAGTACGAGCAACTGCTCGGCGAGATCACCGAGTCGAAGATGCGATACCGAGAGGTCGGCGGCGTGGATGGGTGGTTCCGCGCTGTGCTGTCGGGGGCGCTCGGCAACTGGCTCGTCGGCATGGCCGCCTTCCTGGCGGCGATGGGTCGCACGATCATCGGCAAGTTCATCCCCGTCCTGCTCACGGTGTCTGCCTTTGTCGCAGCCGGATTCCTGCACAGCCCTGCCAACATGGCGTACTTCTCCCTGGCGAACCCGGAAGGCATCGGCCCCGATTGGACATCGGCCATGGCCTGGAGCATCGCCCCGGCTGCCGTCGGCAACGTGCTCGGTGCGTTCCTGCTCGTGGCGCTCCCCTTCTGGCTCGTCAACACTCGTCAGGACCGACGCTCCTCATGACTCACTCGAGGTCCCGCCGCCACGGATGTGGCACGCTGCCATGATTCCGGAGATCGATCGAACCGACGTCGCCTGGATCGACACTGATCAGATGCGCGAGATCGACCGGGTGATGGTGGACGAACTGGGCATCTCGCTGCTGCAGATGATGGAGAACGCAGGGCGCAACCTGGCGGGCGTCGTGTTGGCGGAGTGGCCGAACGTCGGGTCCGTCGCTGTCTACTCCGGTTCGGGTGGCAACGGTGGTGGCGGTCTGGTCGCCGCTCGGCATCTCGCCAACGCCGGCGTCGCGGTGACTGTCGTGCTCGGTGCTGCCCCTGCGCAGATGTCGCCGGTCGCCGCACATCAGCTGGCGATCGTCAATCGGCTCGGCGTCGAGGTGCGGTCAGACCCGGTATACGCAGACATTGCGATCGACGCGCTCGTCGGCTACGGGCTGCGAGGCGAACTCTCGGACAGCACGTCTGCGCTGGTCTCGGGTCTGACCGAGCAGAGCGATGGGATCGTCAGCCTCGACGTGCCATCAGGCGTCGACGCCACCTCCGGCGAGTTCGGATCGGTGACGGTACGGCCGGATGCGACGCTGACGTTGTGCCTGCCGAAGATCGGCCTGCTGGATCCGGCGACCACCGGCCGGCTGTACTTGGCCGACATCTCGGTGCCGCCCGATCTCGTCGAGCGGATCGGTGGTGGCACCGCCCCGCCGTTCCGGCTCGGACCGGTGCTCCACCTCCGAGAGTGACGCGGCGACGTCCGCACTCACCTGGGCCGACCGCGAGCGGGCACGGTGGCGGGATCACCGGCGACCGGATTCATGCCAAGCCCGGCGCCACATCGTGGGCAGCCCTCGTGAGAAGCTGGGGCATGAGCGAGATCACCGACCGGCTTGCGTCAGCCCCGACCGAGTGCAAGGCGCACGTCTCGAATCCGAGCTGCACCTGCGGCGGGTCGCTCCATCGAGTCGAGCTGCAATCGGGCCGCTGGCATTGGAGGCACGACCCCAGCGGCACGCACTGCGCGACTCCTCGACCGGTTCTGGAATGCGACTGCATGGTGTGCACCGGCCTCGGGATGCTCCGCGAGATCGCCGACGAACTAATCGCGCGTGGACACCTGGAGGGAAACCACGACGCGATCACCGACCTGCTCGCCGGCGTCCACGGATTCACGGCCGACATCGTTGCCGAGGCGATGTTCTGGGGCAAGTGACCGGCCGGCCGGCTACGGAACGAAGCGAGCCGGATTCAGCTCAGTGCCGGTGCGTCGAGCTGCGACCGTCGAGCATCGTCGGTTTCTGTGTCGGCGACATCTGCCTTCGCGGTCGGAGCGGGCGTCGGCAGAGTGCCGATCGCGAGCGGTTTGTCGAGCTGACTGGCCCGCACACTCTGAGTGGGTTTCCAGAATGGCGCGATCGTGGCATGATGATGGCATGACCCGCGCTCGAATTAGCACGACCGTTGATCGCACGCTTCTCGATGACGCGCGCCGGATCCACGCCGGGACCACCGACGCGGAACTCATCGATGAGGCTTTGACGGCGTTACTGCGGAGCTACAGGTCAGCAGAGATCGACGCCGCCTACGAAGACTGCGTACGAGGCTCACCCGATCGACGGCGACGACGACTGGGGCGATCTGGCGTCGTTTCGAAGTGCGGCTGCGGCCACGTGAGCTCCCTACCGACGCGCGGTGAACTGTGGTGGTGTGAACCACCCGAGATTGGTCGGCGACCAGTGGTCGTGTTGTCGCGTGATGCGGCAATCCCGCGGCTGGGTCGTGCAATCGTTGCGCCGTGCACGACGACAATCCGGGGTCTGCCCAGTGAGGTCGTGCTGGATCCCGGCGAGGATCCAATCGGACGTCGCAGCGCCGTGAACCTGGACTCGGTGGAATCGGTGTCGGTCGCGGTGCTCGTCGAGCGAATCGGTTCGCTCAGCGGTGTGAGGATGCGAGAGATCTGCCAAGCACTCGAGGTCGCCACCGACTGCCGATAGCCGACGTGTTCTGGAGCGCCACCGGCCGACGACAGTGCTGCTCCACGAGGCCATGCCGCCAGACGCGCAACGGTGGTCACATCACGAGATTTGTGACCACGGTGTGCCCACGACCAGAGAAGCGAAACTGACCAGGGGCTCATCCCCTGGTCAGACTCATCCCCTGGTCAGAGTGGTCGGGCTGCCGAGATTCGAACTCGGGACCTCTTGTCCCCCAGACAAGCGCGCTAACCAAGCTGCGCCACAGCCCGTACGACTATTGCGGTACGTATGTCGGGTGGCGAGCCTATCGACCGGCCGCGACGATCGGCGGGGTCAGATGAAGATCTGCACGAAGCGCCAGCCGAGGTAGACGACCAAGGCGACTACCAGCAGCTTGAAGTGCCACGGGTGTCGACTCATCGATGGCGACCTCTGCGGCACGCTTCTCGATCTCGCCGACCTCGCGGCCACACGTGGGGCACGTGCCATCGCTGTTCATCGCCGTCGGCGCCAAGTACTTGGCGCACTCTTCGCACCAGGGCATCGTCAGTCGGTTTTCTTGCGGAATCGCAGCTTGATCGGAGTCGCTCCGAAGCCGAACGCCTCTTTGATGCTCCGCTCGAGGTATCGCACGTGGTGCTGCGGGAGTTCACGATTCACGAACAACGTGAACGTCGGCGGGTCGGTGGCACCCTGAACGGCATACAGCACCTTCGCTCCCCCGCCGGCCGGCGATTGCTGCTGGGCCTTGGCGATGATGCGGTTGACATCACGGGTCGGCACCCGCTTGTGGTACTGGGCGATCGCCTCCTGCAGATTGGGGCGCAGCTTGTGCACGTTCTTGCCGGTCAGTGCAGAGATCTTCAGCACTGGGACGTCGCCGACGAAAGCCAGCTTGCGGGCGACGTCGGCCTCGATCTCGATCCGACGCTCGGGGTCGGTGACGAGCTCCCATTTGTTGAGCAGGATCACGATCGGGCAGCCGGAGGCGTCGACACGTTCAGCGAGGCGCTGGTCCTGGCCGGTGACACCGTCGATCGCATCGATCACCAGCAAGGCGATATCAGCGTGGTCGATCGCTCGCAACGCCCTGACCATCGAGTAGTACTCGGCCGAGTCGTCGATGCGGGAACGCTTGCGCATCCCGGCGGTGTCGACGAACACGATCGGACCGTCCTCGGTCTCGACCAAGGTGTCGATCGCGTCACGGGTGGTGCCGGCCATGTCGTGCACCACCGCTCGATCTTCGCCGACCAGACGGTTGAACAGCGTGCTCTTACCCACATTCGGGCGGCCGACGACGGCGACACGCGGCGGCTTCTGATCGTCGGGATCCCAATGTGCATCGGGTTCGGGGGTATACCCGTCTTCGCTCGGCTCGACATAGACCGCCTTGTCGCCGAAACGCTCGAGCACCACGTCGAGCAGATCACCGGCGCGTCGTCCGTGCAGCGCACTGACGGGGACAGCATCGCCCAATCCGAGCGCCATGAACTGCCACAGATCTTGCTCACGGCGGTTGTTGTCGGACTTGTTGGCGACGACGATCACGTTGTAACCGCCGCGGCGCAGCCAATCGGCGACCCACTCGTCCTCCTCGAGAATGCCGACACCGGCGTCGACGAGGAACAGCACCAGATCGGCCTCACCGACCGCAGCTTCGACCTGGCGACTGACCTTGTCGTCGAGGTCGCTGCCACTCGGCATCCAGCCTCCGGTGTCGATCACCCGGAACGACACACCCAGCCACTCCGCCTCGAGCTCTTTGCGGTCGCGGGTGACGCCGGGGCGGTTCTCGACGATCGCCGCCTGCTCGCCGATGATCCTGTTGAAGAGGGTGCTCTTGCCCACATTGGGGCGCCCGACAATCACCATCGTGGGCAGTTCGGTGTCGTTCACGCCACTCATGCTGCCTGCTCCAGGGCGTTTCTCAACGCGATTCCATCGGTCGTGATGACTTCGACCGGCCGCGGGAGGTCGTCGACAGCGAGTCCGTCGAGGAATCGGCCGTCGTCGGAGATGCACACATCGGGCAACAGATAACGATGACCCGCAGGCTGTTCGGCCAACACGCGGGTCAGATCCTCACCTGTCATCAGCCCGGTCACGCCCGTGTTGCCGCCGAAGAATTGATTGTCGACCGGCACGACCCGCACATCGTCGCGGCCGAGGCTGTCGATCAAAGGGCTGATCACCTGGGCACCGAACGCACCGGTCAACACGGCGGTCGGGGCGTTGCGGCGTGGACTCAAGGAGACGCCGACCGTCTCTGCGCTGTTCCGAGACCGCAAGCCGGTGTAGGCGGCCGGGTTGGCCGGCAGATCGACAGCGGCGAAGAAGCCGCTGCGAACACCGGTGGCAGCCTGGCTCTCGCCATCCGAATTCGAGCTGGAACGTGCGCGCCATGCCGATCCCGTCCTCGTGCATGTCGAACGCCTCGTAGGCCTCGGCCGAAGGAAACGGGCGACCGGTCATCAGGTAGTACTCGTCTGCGGCGAACACCATGCGGCGTCCGAGCACGGCCTGGTAGGTGTGTTGCCAACCCTCGATGATGTCGACCACGCGGTCCGCCTCGTCGGGCGTGTGCAGCCGCATCGCCGACTCCTTGTTGAACCGCGACAACCCGAGTGGCACCACCGCCACCGACGCCAACTCCGGATAGCGGTCGAGCACGCCGGCCAGCGTGTCGTCGAGGATGTCGCCGTCGTTGACCCCGGGGCACACCACGACCTGGCCGCGCACCTCGATGCCATGATCCAGCAGTGCACGCAGCCAACGCAGGCTCATGCCACCGCGTGGGTTCTTGAGCATCCTGTTACGGACCTCGAGGTCGGTGGCGTGAATCGAGACGTGCAGCGGCGACAAACGCTCGGTGACGACCCGCTCGAGGTCGGCCTCGGTGAAGCGGGTCAGCGTTGTGAAGTTGCCATACAGGAAGCTGAGGCGATAGTCGTCGTCCTTCAAGTACAGGCTGCGGCGCATACCCTTTGGCAGCTGGTAGATGAAGCAGAACTCACAGTGGTTGTCGCACGTGCGAACCCGGTCGAACACGGCCGACTGGATCTCGACGCCCAATGGCTCGCCTGCCCGCTTGTCGATCGTGACGTCGAGGTCGAGCCCGTTGCGCAGCACATCGAGGGTGACGTCGGCTTCGTCGGTGAACATCTGCCACTCGATGATGTCCCTCGGGGTCTGGCCGTCGACGCGCACGATCTCGTCGCCGGGCTGGAGCCCGGCGACAGCCGCCGGTGAATCCGGGGCGACAGCGACGATCATGGGTGCTGACATGGCTTGTCCAGGCTATCGACGGGTTGGCCGGTACTCTTTCGGCTGCATGCGTACCCGTGTCGCCGACCCATCGACCGCCCTGTCCCCAGGCAGGTCACCCCGACGTCGACTGTGAACGTCGAACGCGTCCTGCTCGCCGAGCCCCGAGGTTTCTGTGCCGGCGTCGAGATGGCGATCAAGGCGCTGGCGTGGATGGTGCGCTCGTTCGAGCCGCCGATCTACTGCTACCACGAGATCGTCCACAACAAGATCGTGGTCGAGCGGTTCGAGCATCAGGGCGTCGTGTTCGTCGACGATGTCACCGAGGTGCCGCCCGGCCGACCGATCATGCTGTCGGCTCACGGCTCGGCGCCCGAGGTGGTTGCAGCGGCCACCGAACGCGGCAGCTTCGTGGTCGACTCGGTGTGCCCCCTGGTCACCAAGGTGCACCACGAGGTCAAGGTTCGGGCCGGCAAGGGCTACCGGATCGTGTACGTCGGCCACGACGGCCACGAGGAGGCCGTCGGCACGATGGCCGTCGCCCCCAACTCGATCAGCCGCGTCGAATCGGTCGAGGAGGTCGACCAACTCCCCGGATTCGACGAGCCGGTCGCACTGCTCGCCCAAACCACGCTGTCACACCGCGATTGGGAGGGCGTCGCCGTGCGCGTACGCGAGCGCTTCCCCGAGGTCTGGATGCCCGGCCGCAGCGACCTGTGCTTTGCCACCACCAACCGCCAGTCGTCGCTGCTGGCGATCGCCGAGCGGTGTGACGCGATCGTGGTGATCGGATCATCGAACTCCTCCGAACACGCGTGCGCTCGAGCAACTGGCGATCGAGGCGGGCTGTCGACGCGTCTACCGCATCAACGTCGCAGATCAGTTGCCCGACGACCTCGACGGCGTCGTCGGTGTGACAGCGGGAGCATCGGCCCCGGAGGAACTCGTCGAGGCCGTGCTCGACCGGCTGTCCCCTGCCCATGGCGTCGAGGTGGTCCGCATCACCGACGAGGACGAGTACTTCCCGCCGCCCCGCAACATCCGCGAGCTGCAGAGCTCGATCGAACTCGCCAGCACGATGCTGTTGGGTGGCTCGCTGCTCACTCAGCCCGTGATGGAAGACCGCAACCTGCCGGCCAGCGAAGTGCTCGCCGCCCTCGCCGACTGAACGACCATGCTCTCCCCCACGCTCGACACCGTTCGCCTCTTCCTGCACGTCCTCTCCGCATCGGTCTGGGTCGGCGGCCAGATCGTGTTGGCCGGCCTGGTGCCCAGCCTGAGGCGAGCGTTCCCCGAATCGGGCAAGGTGATCGCCAAGGGTTTTGCCAGGGTGGCCTGGCCCGCATTCGCGATCGTGGTCGTGACCGGACTCTGGAGCCTCGGCGAGATCAACGTCACCGACACCAGCACCGACTACCAGATCACGCTGTTCCTCAAGATCACGTTGGCGATCGTCAGCGGCGCCGCAGCGGCCGTACACCAAGTCGGCCAGAGCAAGGCCGCACTGGCAATCGGCGGTGCGCTCGGCCTGCTGGCCGCCCTCGGCGCCATGTTCTTCGGCCTGCTCCTCTCCACCGGCACCTAACGCGACCGCGCCAGCGTTACTCCATGTGTCAGGAGACTCAGCGGATTGTGTTGAGTGGTAGGTCGTTGGCGGTCAGGTGGTCGACGAGTTTGTAGAGGCAGATGATCGTGAAGGCGAGGTTGACTGCGGCGTGGCGGTGTTCGGTGGTGCGGTCCCAGTTGACTTTGAGTTGGCGGAAGTTGGTGAGCCAGGCGTTGGTGCGTTCCACGATCCAGCGTCGTTGGAACCCGACGAGAGCGATGCGGGCTTGGCCGGGCTGGTTACGGGCGATCACGGTGTGGTGTCTGATCGGGTAGCCATCGAGGCGGTCGGGCAGGCTCTTGTAGCCGTAGCCCGCGGTCGAGGTGCAGGGTTCCGATCGTAACCGTTGATGGACGGGCGCAGATCGTGTCGAGGGTCGGTTGCAGGAGTCGGTAGTCGTTGCGGTTGCCAGCGTCGATCACGAACCCGATCCCGACTCCGGCGGCGTCGACTCCGCACGACCATTTGAAACCCAGTCGGCCTTTACCGCCTGGGTATGGGCCGGTTTTGTCGCCGCCGCCGGGGGCCAGTTGTGCGCTGCCATCGATCACGACCTGGTCACAGTCGATGCCGATCAGGCGGTCGTATTCGGCAAGGGCGTGTTCCATCACGTCGTCGAACACGCCGGCATCGACCCATTCGGTGCGGCGGGCCCGCAAGGTCGTATCGGACACCTTGTAGCCCATCAGGGCTTCGATCGTTTCCCAGGCCGCGCCGGTCACGAATCGCCAGAAGATCCCTTTGAAACAGACCGCGTTGTCGATCCGTCGCCGGCAGCCGCCGTTGGGATGTTGTGGCGGTGCCGGGATCCGATCAGCGACCAACCGGAACAAGGTGTCATAGATCGCGGGCTGTGAGTGCGCGCATCATTGTGGGTGACCTCCCCGGTCGTGTTGGATGGCACGCACCCGTTACGAAAACACGGGCCACCTCACGCGCCGCCACAGCGGTGGTGAACGGCCTGATCGGGCCGTCATCATGGTCGATCGGGTCGAACACCGTCGGATTGTGGTGCTGGAGTCCTTCCTCGAAATCGATCTCGATCTCGCTCTGTCGCGTGGCCGTGAGCTTGCCGAATCTTGACGCAACTTGACCGAACACACGTTCGACATCAGGGCTGTGACCTGCTAGTCTGGTCTCCAGATCGAGTCGTCAGACTCCCTTTCCGACATCTACCGAACTGCAAGATGGTCATCGAAGGGAGGGCGACGTGCACGGCACCGGGGTACTCGAATCACTGCAAGCATTGCTCGCTGCCGACCCCGACGTGGTCGATCGTGAGCAGCTTGGTGTGTTGATCCGGCATGGCCGTGCGGTGCGTGGGTTCCTCGACACCGCCGACGTCCGGTTCAGCCGCCGGTCGCGACAACTCGCCGAGGCGGGCCAGTCCGAGTCGCCGACGGCGGTGCTGATGGACGAAGGGCGCCGCTCAGGCAAGGAGGCCAAAGCGACCCAGGACCGTGACCGTGTGTGCGAGCAGTTCGAGGGGTTCGAGGATGCTCTCGCCGCCGGAGCCGTGTCCGGCGATCACCTCGATGTGCTGGCCCGGCTGACCCGCAACCTCGCCGACGACGTGGCGGCCGACGTGCGCGCCGAGGCGGCCGACCTGCTGACGTCGGCCAGCAACGACTACGTCTCACAGTTCGAACGGACAACACAAGAACGCATCGCCTGCATCACCTCACAGCATGCACCCGAGCAAGAGGCAGCCGAACTCGACCGGCAGCGGGCCGAGTCGAAGATGAAACGCTGGACCGACAAAGCATCCGGCATGAAAATGACCCTGCTGTCGCTCGACCCACTCCGCGACGCAGCCCTCCACAGCGTTATTGATGCCCAACTGCGCACGGCTCCGACAGGCCCCCGCCAACGCCAAGGTGCCGTTCGCACAACTACAAGTCGACGCCGTCATCGCAGCCGTGTCCTCCGATGCCCCCGGTCGGCGGATTCCCGCGATCAACGTCCACGTCGACCACGAATCACTGTGCCACGGACGCCACGACCACACGCTGTGCGAGCTATCCGACGGCACTGCGCTGCCGGTCGGCACGGCGCAGCGGCTGTGCTGCGAGGCGATCATCTCCGCCGTCGTGATCGATCCGGATGGCACGGTACGCGAGCTGTGCGCCGAGCAGCGAACCGCCAACCGGCACCAGCGCCGGGCACTGCGGGCGATGTATCGCACCTGTGCTCACCCCCACTGCGAGGTCGGATTCGACCACTGCCGCATCCATCACATCCAGTGGTGGTCACAGGGCGGCAAGACCGTGCTCAACAACTTGATCCCGCTCTGCGAAACACATCACCACCTCGTCCACGAAGGCGGATGGCAACTCGACATGACACCCGACCGAACCACCACGTGGATTCGCCCCGATGCAACGCTCTGGTGGCGTGGTCCCAGCAACAACCGCACCGACCCCACCCATCGAGCCAAAGGCCCTCCACCCCGAACCAGACCACCCGACCAGCTGATCGCCTGATCGCCTGATCGTGTGATCGTGTGATCGTGTGATCGCACCCGCAGCAGCGCGACACCACGCGCTAGCAGACTCAGCAGATTGACTCGGTACTCCGCCGAAGACGGCCTGCGCCGAGCCTCTGACCTGTTGTGACGGATCGCTACTCGATCGAGAATCGTCCCTGGTAGAACAATCTGCGCCGTCTCCAGACACCTGATGCAACACGAGGCCGCCTGATCAGTTGCGCGGGACCGACGACCAGGGCACATCGCGGTCGACTCGAACGTCACCGGGGAGCCCGAGCACACGTTCACCGAGGATGTTCTGCATCACCTCGGTGGTGCCACCCTCGATCGAGTTGGCGCGCGACCGCAGGAACGTCTTCTGGTTGGCGCTGCTCGACAGCGTCTGGCCCGGCTGCACCATCTCGTAGCTGCCGTACAGCATCCCCTCGGCGCCCATCAGCCCGATCATCTCCTCATAGATCGCCTTGTTGAGGTTGGCCGACTCCATCTTGCCGATCGAACCCTCCGGCCCAGGGTCGCCCATCCGGCGATTCTGGTTGGCGCGAACGTTGGTGAGGCGATGCACCTCGGCGCGGATCCACAGTGCGGTCACCCGATCCTGGGTCGCCAGGTCTTTGCGTTCGTCGGGCAGCTGCGACCAGACCTGCATCAGATCGCCGATCGAACCCGAGCCACGTTGAGGGATCGAGCCGCCGATCGACGTCCGCTCGTTCATCAAGGTGGTGAGTGACACCCGCCACCCATCGCCCGGTTTGCCGAGCAACTCGTCGTGCGGAATCCGGGTATCGGTGAAATAGACCTCGTTGAACTCGGCCTCGCCCGTCATCTGGCGCAGCGGGCGCACCTCGACGGTCGGCGCCTGCATGTCGACCACGAATGCCGTCAGGCCGGCGTGCTTGACAGCCTCGGGATCGGTGCGAACGACCAACAGGCCCCAGCGGGAGACATGCGCCAGCGTGGTCCAGACCTTCTGGCCGTTGACGATCCACTCATCGCCGTCGCGGACACCACGCGACGACAACCCGGCGAAGTCGGACCCCGACCCCGGCTCGGAGAACAGCTGGCACCAGATCTCCTCACAGGTGAACAGCGGCCGCAGATAGCGGCGCTTCTGCTCGTCGCTGCCCCAGACGTGCACAGTGGGACCACACATCCCGTAGCCGATCGGGTTGCGGGCCATCGTGAACGGCCCCGACGCCTGACGGATGCGGTCGTTCACGACTCGCTGGAGTTTGGGATTGAGTCCCAAGCCACCGAACCCCTCGTCGAAATGGACCCACGCCAACCCGAGATCGAACTGCGCACCGAGGAACTCGGGAATGCTGGTCGTCGCCGGAGGATGAGACTCGATCAGGTGCTCGACCAAGTCGCTCACCCGCTGTTCGTCGGCGGTCAGGACGGTGTCGGTGACGGACATGTCGTCAAGGTATCCAGCGCGCATCGTGCGAGTCGAAGCCGGTACCCCCGAATCGGTCGTCGGCCTGCCACACTCATGGCAGTGCGATCCATTCGGCGATCAACAAGACGCGCCGGCGCGCTGTGCGCCGTGTCGCTGCTGGCCGTCGCCTGCACCGCGGACGAGGCCTCCGACGGCGATGCCGAGGCGAATCCGGCCGTACCGAGCAGAACCGTGGCGATTCCTGCCGAGCGGCTGTCACCCTTCTGTCAGGCGATGATCGACCTGTCGGAGCGGCTCGAGACCGATCCACCCGACGATGTCGCCTCGCTCATCATCGACACGTATCTCGAGATCGCCGACGACGTGCCGGCGGAAATCGCCAACGAGTTCGCAGCCGTGCTGGCCCGCCTGCAGGACGGATCGGCGACGGAGCCCGGGCTTTCGACGCCGCCTGTCTCGACGGCACCCCCGCCCCGCGAGCCGGTGACCGTCGGGTCGTCGACGCCGGGGGAAGGCGATCGGTTCTTCGAGGAGGGATATCTTCCCGGTGACGACCCCGCCGAGCGGCTCAACGCCTACGTCGCATTTGCATGCCGGGACAACGAGAACAACCCCGGGCCGCCGGCGACACAGCCGCTCGACGACATCGTCCCGCCAACGACCGAGTGATCGCGCACGGCGTCAGGCCGATCCGTCGCCCGTCGCGCGCTCGGTGGCGTCGCTACGGCTTTCAGCTCCGAGCTCGGCCAATCGTTCCAGCAAGGCGTCGCGGACGCTGACGCCCGGCTCTCTGGCCTTGTCGCCCGTGACCCGCCATCCGAGACGGCTGGAGTACAGCAGCGGTGGCTCTTTCAGCCTGCCCTCGATCACGCTCTCGACGGTTGCGAACAACAGCTCGTGATCGCGCATCGGTTTGTGATCGAAGATTCGGCACCGCAGCCAGGCGATCGAGTTGGGCACGATCGGCGGCCCTGACGGATCATCTGGCCAGTCGGCGACGTACTCGGTGGCCATGTAACGGAACTTGCGCCCCGGGTAACTGAAGTACTGGCCTTCGGCGATCTGATCGGCGGCCAGTAAAGACACCGAGAACTCCCCGCTCGCCACCATCAACGGATACGTGTCGTGCTTCGGCGACACGCTCGCCATCACGATCGGTTCTTCGAAGCTGACCTGGGTCACCCAGTGGCTCGTATAGGCGCGGGCGATGCCGTCAGAGCGGGCGCCGACCACCTCGATGCCCTTCATCATCTGCCCGAGAGAACGCTTGATGGTGCGGTCGATCATGCCGACAGTCCACCAGGGTCAGTTGAGGATTGCCAAGGATCGCACCGCGTCGTCGTGCTCGGCGGCGAACTCCGGCAGCGCTTGGCGCGCCTGCATCACCAGTGCCAGACGGAGCTCGTCGTTCCGGCGCTCACACGACACTTTGAGGTTGTTGAGCATCCTGGCGATGATCAGCCGGCTCGGAGTCGGTTCGAGAAACCGCTCGGACCACCTCGACACCCCGGTCTGGGTCAGCAATATCCGGCAGTCGCCGACGTCGAGGCCGGTCCGCCCGTGGAACGGATCGGCGAACCACGTGCGGTCATCGGCATCTCCGACGAGGAAGTGGCCGGGCATGCCGATGCCGACCAAACGCACTCCCAGTCTGCGGGCGACCTCGATCGCCACGATCGCCAGCGTGATCGGCATGCCACGGCGTGCCGTGATCACCTGGTCGAGACACGAGTTGCGCCAGTGGTGATAGTCGCTGCGGTCCCCGACGAACATGCCGGTTCCGAACAGATGCCCGATCACAGCGTCGCGTGTTGGCGTCGGACACTCGCCGGCGAGCTGATCGAGGGCAGCCAGGCTGCCGATCAGGTCGAGATCCGGCTGCAAGACCGTCGACAACGCAAACGCCATCTCATCGAGATCGCGTCCGCGATCCGCAAGGGCATCGACGAACGGCCGGACGCGACGCTGGATCTCTGAGCGCCCCGTCGACTCCACACCGCGACCGTACCGTCGGCTACCGTCCGCAGCCATGTATCCCGGTTCACACGTCGATCAGCATGCGGACAAACCAGCGGTCGTCATGGCCGAGAGCGGCGCAACGCTCACCTTTGCTCAGCTCGATGCCGGCGCCAACCGCCTCAGCCGACTGTTTCGCGCCGCCGGGTTGCAGCCGGGTGATCACGTCGCGCTGTGCATGGAGAACCACCCGCGGTACTTCGAGATCCTGTGGGGTTGCGAGTACGCAGGGCTGATCTACACCGCCGCCTCATCGCGACTCACGACCGAGGAGCTGGCATACATCGTCAACGACTGCGAGGCGAAGGCGTTCATCACCTCGAAGTACAAGGCCGAGCAGGCCGCCGAACTGCTCGACCAGACACCCGACGTCGAGCTCCGGCTGATGCTCGACGCCACGATCGACGGCTACGAAAGCTACGAGACCGCAGTCGCCGCGCAGCCCGCCGAGCCGCTGGCGAACCGGATCGCCGGCACCGACATGCTGTACTCGTCCGGCACCACCGGTCGCCCGAAGGGAGTGCTGCCGGCGTTCGAGGTGCAGCCCCTCGAAGAGCGCGTGACAGGCGTGACCGCCATGCTGGGCGCATTGTTCGGGATGACCGAATCGAGCGTCTACCTGTCGCCCGCACCGCTCTACCACGCGGCCCCGCTGAGGTTCTGCATGGGCACCCTCGCCACCGGCGCCACGCTCGTGGTGATGGAACACTTCGACGCCGAGACCTATCTGCGCTGTCTCGATCGCTACCGGGCGACCCACAGCCAGGTCGTGCCGACCATGTTCGTGAGGATGCTCAAGCTGCCGCAGGAGACACGCGCCCGGTACGACGTGTCGTCGATCCAGTGCGTGATCCACGCCGCCGCCCCGTGCCCGATCCCGGTCAAGAAGCAGATGATCGAATGGTGGGGGCCGGTCATCCACGAGTACTACGCCGGCACCGAGGGCAACGGGTTCTGCTACTGCAACAGCGAGATGTGGTTGGCCCACGAGGGCACCGTCGGGATGCCGATCAACTGCGTTGTGCACATCACCGACGAGGACGGCAACGAGGTACCCCAGGGCGAGGTCGGCGCCGTGTACTTCGAGGGCGGGACCACATTCGAATACCACAACGACGCCGAGAAGACCGCCAGTTCGCGCCACCCGCTGGGTTGGTCGACGCTGGGTGACGTGGGTTACCTCGACGAGGACAACTTCTTGTACCTCACCGACCGCAAGGCGTTCATGATCATCTCCGGCGGTGTCAACATCTACCCACAGGAGGCCGAGAACGTGCTCACGATGCATCCCGAGGTCGTCGACGTCGCGATCTTCGGCGTGCCCAACGACGACTTCGGCGAAGAGGTCAAGGCGGTCATCCAGCCCAAGCACATGCCCGCCGACGACGAAGCTGCCGCCAAGCTGGCCGGCGAGCTGATCCAGTACTGCCGCTCGCACCTGGCCGACGTGAAGTGCCCACGTTCGATCGACTTCCGCGAGGAACTCCCCCGCCACCCGACCGGCAAGCTCTACAAGCGCCTCCTCAAAGACGAGTACTGGCAGGCCGCGCAGCGCAGCATCTAGATGGCGCGGCATCCATATCTCGACTGGCCGGGGCCGATCGCGTTTGCCACCGTGGTGGGGCCAGCGACAACCCGGAGAACACGATGCCGGCGTTCCAACACGCCGTCGATCTCGGCTACACGTACCTCGAGACCGACGTGCACGCCACCAGCGATGGTGTGTTGGTGGCATTTCATGATCCCGATCTCTCACGCACGTGCGATCGCGACGGCCTCATCAACGAGCTGACGTGGAGCGAGGTGTCGAAGGCCCGCGTCGACGGCCGCGAACAGATCCCCCTGTTCGAAGACCTGATGGAACAGTTCCCGACGCCGCGGTTCAACATCGACTGCAAGGCCGACACCGCGCTCGACGGCCTGATCGCCTCGCTACGAAAGCTCGATTGCCTCGACCGGGTATGCCTCGGCAGCTTCAGCGACAGCCGGCTGCGTCGGCTGCGGGCCGAGTTCGGCGACGCTCTGTGTTCGAGTTTCGGCCCCCGCCAGATCGCTGCCTTCAAGTTCGTCGGCCGTGTGCCGTGGGGTGGACAGGTCGCCCAACTTCCTGTGAAACAGGGCCCGCTGACGCTCGTGACCGAACGCTCGGTTCGGCGAGCCCATCGGCTCGGCCTCCAGCTCCACGTCTGGACGATCGACGACCCGGCCGAGATGCACCGCCTGCTCGACCTCGGCGTCGACGGCGTGATGACCGATCGGCCCCAGATCCTCAAAGACGTCCTGACAGAACGTGGCCAATGGCACCAGCCCTGACCCTCAGTTGGGAGTTGTGTCAGACACAACTCCCAACTCAGGCTGCCGGCGCCGGCCGAGCAGCAGTCCGAGCACCATCGTCGCCGCACCGAGCAGGGTGATCCAGATCCCGAACCTCGGCC
>CAVRNX010000038.1:0-41457 GCA_963722635.1 uncultured Acidimicrobiaceae bacterium | reverse complement strand
CCAGCTCGTGCCACGCACACCTCCCGGCTCGGATCGGGGAAGACGCCGACACGACCGACCGACCATCGCCTCGGGCTGCGGTGCAAACACCCCCGACACATCCTGTGCACCGGCCCGTACCGACCGTGCCGTTCAGGATCACCACCGGCGTTCCGGGAACCGCGATTCGTGAGATTCGCCGAGTCGGCACACGAGAAGTGACCGAAATGTCACCGTGTGTATCACGCGTCACAGACAGCGCCCGCCGAGCGGTCCTACGTTCGAGTCGAGTGGCAGGTATCCCACCTGCGCAGAGCTGAAAGGCGAACCCATGAAGAAAACCGTGAAACTTCTCGCAGCGGCGGCGATCGCATTGACGTCGGTGTCGCTCGCCCAGCCGGCCGGCGCCGACGACTTCACCCCCAGCATCGAACCCGCATTCCTGAACGAAGTCGTCTTCCCAGGAGAGTTCGTAGAAATCGACAAGACCGTTCACACACCCAATCTGCCGCCGGTCCTCGATGTCTGCCTCGTGGTCGACCTGTCGGGCAGCTATGACGATGACCTCCCGAACATCATGTCGCTCGCACCCGGTATCTGGGATGCCGTGGTGGCCGGCGGTGTGTCCGACCTCCAATTCGGCCTGGCCTCGTTCGTCGACTTCCCGTTCCCGAATTGGGGTTCGGCGGACACCGGCGACTACGCCTACCGGCTCGACCAGCAACTGACGTCTGACAAGGCGACATGGCTCGCCGCGGTCAACGCAATGGTCACGTACTACGGCGGGGACGGGCCCGAGAGCCAGTACGAGGCGCTCTACCAGGTCGCCACCGGAGCCGGCAATGACGTGCTTGCGGCCGAGCCCGACGACGTCGGCGACGTTGCTGCTGGGCAGCAGTGCAACTATCGCGAGAACGCGACCAAGGTCGTGATGCTCACGACCGACGCACCGTTCCACAACGCCGGTGACAGCAGTGGACCAGGCGGCGTGTTGTTCTCGTATCCGGGGGCCTCGGCGGCTGACACCACGGACGCACTCGCAGATGCAGGCATCGCGGTGATCGGGCTCAAGGCACCGGGATCCGTTGGTGAGTTGGACGTGCTCGCGTTGGCGACAGGCGGCACGACGGTCACTACGGCCGATGACAGCTCCGACATCGCCACTGCGATCCTCGCGGCGCTCGAGGAGCTCGACATCGAGGTGTCGATGACCAGTGACTGTGCCTACCCGATCACGACCACGTTCGACCCGGCCTCGAAGGTTGTCCAGAACGGCACCGACGCCAAGTTCGCCGAGACCATCTCGGTCGCGGCTGACGCCCCGGGCGGCGTGTACACGTGCCGGGACTGGGCCGTCATCGGCGTTGGTGACGAGGCTAAGCCGATGACCGACGCCGCCGGCGCCATCATCTACGAGACCAAGACGATCACGGTCCCGGAGAACTTCGTCACCGGTGGCGGCCACGTCACCAACGGCTTGAAGGGCAAGAACCGGGCGACGATCCTGAGCCACGGCGGCAACGCCGGGTACATGCCCGATGGCACCCTGGTCGGCAACTGGAACTTCCAGATCCCGGCGTTCAACCTTCACCTCCAGGCGCGGGACATCACAGCGCTCCAGTTCGTCGACACCGGTGTCGACCCGGCGCCGCCGGAAGCTGACGCCGACGTCGCGATCATGACCGCCGACGGTCGGGCCAACTTCGGTGACGGCTGGGAGGACTGCACGATGACCGTGACCTTCACCGACCACGGCGAACCGGAAATGGACTCGGTCGAGTTCAACTCGGTCGTGTGCCCCAGCGGCAGCGGGGCCGGCTACCTCGAGGTGACGGGTGGCAACATCCAGATTCACGACGGAACGAAGGGCTGACAACCATCGGTTCCCGCGGTTGGGTCGGCCCCGATCGGGCCGGCCCAACCGGCGCGATGTGACCGAGTTCACATCCCGATCAGCGTTGATCGCTTGAGTTGTGATCGCTCGGCGAGCATCGTTGGGGGAGGAGGACAGCCAGGCGGGAACCGAGTCAGGCCATGGCACACGGCACATCACGAGCGCCAGAGGATCACGTCTCGCACATGACCGCCGCGCTTCGGCCGCTGGGAGCAGCAAAACAACTGACGAGCGGACAGACGTTGTACCGGCAGGGAGACCGCGGTTCGACCGTGTATCTGATCGAGCGTGGCGAGGTGAATCTCTCGATCGACGCTGGTGCACGCCCAGCTCGCCATCTCAACGCTCGGTCCGGGATCCCTGCTGGGCACAGGCAACGCGGTCGACGGACACGGGCGTGACGCAACGGCCACTGCGCTCTCGGCGTGCGTGCTGATCGCGGTGCCGGGCGGGGCCTTCGACGATCTGCTCGACCACGATCACGACGTCCGCCATCAGGTGATGTGCATCCTCGCCGCCGACGTCCAGGTGTGCTCACCGCCGCCTCTCGGCTCAGTACTCACAGACCACACTCGGTCGTGTCGCCGCTCGATTGCTCGTGCTGACCGCAGAGTCCGGGAACGGCGATCAGCCGATCGTGCACACCACCCAGTGTGCGCTCGCGGAATGGATCGGTGCAAGCCGCGAGTCGACGGCGAGAGCGCTGGCAGACCTCCGACAAAGGGGTTGCATCACGACAGGGCGGGGCTGGATCAAAGTCGTCGATCGAGACGCCCTGGTCGAACTCGGGGCGATCTGATCGGTGGTGGTCAGGTCGTTGCGAGCAGCGGCAGCTTCAGATTGGGGAAGGCGCCGACGTCGAGCGGGGTCGGTCCGTCACTGGCGAGTCGGTACCAGCCGGTGGAAGCGATCATGGCAGCGTTGTCGGTGCACATCGCCCGGCTGGGGAGGAACCCCCGCACTCCGGCCGCAGCGCAGGCCCCCAGCATCTCCTCGCGAAGCAACGAGTTGGCTGCCGCTCCCCACCCAGCACGATGCCCCTCGCCCCGACCATCTCGGCCGCCCTGCGGGTCTTGGCGACCAACACATCGACGACGGCCATCTGGAAGCAAGCAGCGATCGCGCAGCGGCAGCTTGAGATTGGGGAAGGCGCCGACGTCGAGCGGGGTCGGTCCGTCGCTGGCAAGTCGGTACCAGCCGGTGGCGGCGATCATGGCAGCGTTGTCGGTGCACATCGCCCGGCTCGGCAGGAACCCGCGCACCCCTGCCGCAGCGCAGGCCCCCAGCATCTCCTCTCGAAGCAACGAGTTGGCTGCCACTCCTCCACCCAGCACGATGCCCTTCGCCCCGACCATCTCGGCCGCCCTGCGGGTCTTGGCGACCAACACATCGACAACCGCCATCTGGAAAGAAGCCGCCACATCCGCCGAGGCGACGTCGGGGTGTTTGCGGACGTAGTTCATGACCGCCGTCTTCAGCCCGCTGAAGCTGAAGTCGAGATTGTCACGATGCTCACTGAGCGCCCGCGGAAACCTGATCAGGTCGGGATCGCCGTGGAGCGCGACGGCGTCGATCGCCGGCCCGCCCGGATAGCCGAGATCAAGGAATCGAGCGACCTTGTCGAACGCCTCACCGGCGGCATCGTCGATCGTCTGGCCGAGCAGGCGGTACTCACCGTGGCCGGTCATCTCGACCAGCATCGTGTGCCCACCCGACACCAGCAACACCACCGTCGGGAACTCGAGTGTCGGGTCTTCGAGGAAGGCCGAGTACAGGTGCGCCTCGAGGTGATTGACGCCGATGAACGGCACGTCCCAGGCGAGCGCCAGCGCCTTGGCGGCGGAGACCCCGACCAGCAAGGCACCGATCAGCCCCGGGCCGATCGTGCAGGCCACGGCATCGATACGCGAGTCGTCGATACCTGCCTCGACGATCGCTCGTGCCACCACCGGGTTGAGGGCCTCGAGGTGGGCGCGGCTGGCGATCTCGGGCACGACCCCACCGAAATCGGCGTGGATCTCGATCTGACTGGCGACGACACTCGACACCACGTCGTTGCCCCCCATCACGAGCGCCGCGGCGGTCTCGTCGCAACTCGTTTCGATACCGAGTACCAGGGTCGATTGATCCGGGGTCATGTCGTGAGTGCTCTCAGTCGATCTGCGTACTCGGGGGTGTGTATGTCGTGACACCACATCACGATCGCGTCCTCGTTGTTCTCGTAATAGCGCTTGCGCACACCGGCCGGAGCGAAGCCGAAGCGGCGATACAACTCGAGCGCACCGTCGCTCGACGACCGCACCTCGAGTGTCCACGCCGCACAGCCGCGCTCGATCGCGGCCTCGGCCAGGGCCACGAGCAGCCGGGTGGCGATACCTTCGCGGCGGCGCGTCGGGTCGACCACGACGTTCGTGACGTGGGCCTCGTCGCCGTCGGGATGATCCACGAACCACAGGCCGGCGTAGCCGACGACCCGCTTTCCGGCACGCGCCGCGAGGTAGCAGCGCGAGCCGTTCTTGACCTGGTCGAGTTCGCTTTCGAACACGGTCCGGGACCACGATGTGGGGTACGCCCGCTGTTCGATCGGCATCGCGTCGCGCAAGTGCCGCCGTTGCATCGGTTCGATCACGAGCTGATCGGCGGACGAGCCGTCCGCTCTCACGAGAAACCGCGAGACCACGCTCACGGCCGGGTCTCCCGCCTGGCCCAGTTGATCTGGGCATCGGGCTGCCGCAGGTAGATCGGCCCGATCTCACCAGGTCGCACCCACTCCTCCCTGAGCGCACGGGCGTGGGCCAGCTGCACGAGAGCACCGGGCGACGGATGCACCGGGCCGGAGATCTCGCAATGGAAGCCGTCGATGATTTCCTCCCGGTATCGCTGGGCACCATCTCCGACGCACAGCGCATCCTGGCTGCGAGCCAACAAGTCGGCAACGAGTTCGTCGACCGGACCGATGGTCGGAGCGCTGACCTGTTGCACGCCACCGGGCACCTGACGGTACATCGCCCAGAACAGCTCGCCCTTGCGGGCGTCGATCGCCGGGACGATCACCCGGTCGGTGTGTCGGACCGGAAACGCCAGCAGATCGAGCGAGCTGATCCCGATCATCGGAATCTTGAGCGCCTGAGCCAGCGATTTCGCTGCCGCCAGACCGACCCTCATACCGGTGAACAAACCGGGGCCGACATCGACGGCGATGCAGCCGAGCTCGTCGAGCTCGACGTCCGCCTGGCGACACACGAACTCGATCGCAGGAGTCAGGATCTCCGCGTGGCGGCGGCCGCGAGCGACCTCGAACGTGGCGATCACACCCTCGTGGCCGCCGATCGACACACCGACCTGTTGCGTCGCCGATTCGATGCCGAGGATCAGCATCGGTACGCCTCCACAGCACCGAGCAACCGCTCCCAACGACCGGCCCACGAAGAACCGGTGGCCTCGAGCTCGATCAAACGGGACTCGTCGAGCCCGAACTCGTCGTCGACATCGGTGCCATCGTCCGTCCCGTCCCCGTCGCCGTCGACGGCCTCGTCGCTCGGGTCGCCGTCGAGGTCGTCGCGTCGGAGGCGAACCTCGAGATGGCCGCCGAACCCGGCGGCGGCGACATCGCCCCACTCGACCAACACGATGCCATCGAACTCAGCCAGCTCGGGGAGCGCCAACTCGTCGACGTCGCCGGTCGAGTCGAGTCGATAGATGTCGGCATGGTGAAGCGTCACCTTGCCGGACACCGGATAGCTGTGCACCAATGTGAACGTCGGCGAGGTGATCGGCTCGGTCACGCCGAGCGCCCGCCCGAAACCCTGTGCAAAGGCGGTCTTGCCGGCGCCCATGTCACCGGCCAATACGATGATGTCGCTGACACGCGCCAGACCGGCCAACGCAGCTGCGATGGCGTGGGTGTCGGCGAGGGAGGCGGCGCGCAGCAACATGCAGGCCTCAATGTTACGAGTTGGGAGACACGCCCGCTGTCATCGAGCGATAGACGGCGTGGTCCTGGTCGACGTCACGCCGACACCGAGCAGCCCGCAGCGTCACCCTGGTCGACGTCACGACTCCCGATTCACACGCTCAGGCACGGTTCCTCGCTCGACTCGGGGGATTCGCGTGCTGATCCCGCAAACGATCTCGTACCCGATCGTCCCGAGCCGGTCGGCCCAGTGCTCGGCCCTGATGTGTTGACCACCCTGTTCACCGATCAGCACCGCCTCGTCGCCGACCTCGACGTCGGCATCGCCGACGTCGACCATCAGCTGGTCCATCGTGACCACCCCGACGATCGGACAGCGTCGTGCGCCGATCAACACATCGGCCCCGGGCCGGTCGGGAAGCGTGCCGAGTCGGCGCGGCACCCCGTCGGCATATCCGAGGGGCAACGTCGCGACCGTGGTCTCGGACTCGAAGTGGTGACGCCATCCGTACGAGATCGCACTCCCTGCGGCCACTCGCTTGACGTACGCCACACGCGCCTTGAGCGACAGCGCCGGGCGGAGGCCATCGGTCAGGTGATCGACCCCCGGGCCTGGCGAGATCCCGTAGATGGCGATACCGGCGCGCACCAAGGAGCGCCGGGCGGACGGGATCGCCAAGGCCGCCGCCGAGTTGGCGACATGGATCAGCGGAGGACGCGAACCATCGGCGTCGAGCCGCTCCAGCACTGCGTCGAAGCGGCCGAGCTGTTCGGTCGATGCGGGCGATGACGGCTCGTCGGCACAAGCCAGATGGGTGTAGATCCCGGCCAGACGCAGCCCGGCTTCCTGGTCGGTGATCCGTCGCACCAACGCCGGCGCTTCGTCGACCGAGACGCCGACCCGCTGCATCCCGGTGTCGACGTTGACGTGAACCTGCATCTCGGCGTCGCCGGATTGCAGGGCGGCGGCCAGCTGTCGGATGCCGACCGGTGAATACAGGGTCGGTATCAGCCCGAATCGGACCACGTCGGCAAGCTGTGCCGGAGGCTGCTCGGTGAGCAACAGGATCGGCGCCTCGACGCCCGCCCGGCGAAGTTCGACACCCTCGTCGACGAGCGCAACACACAGCCCTTCGGCACCGCCGGCCAGCGCCGCCCGGGCCACCCGGACCGCCCCGTGGCCGTACCCGTCAGCTTTGACAACGGCCCACACCCTGCTCGGTTCGACGGTCTGACGAAGTAGCTCGACGTTGTTGCGGATCGCGTCGACGTCGATCTCGGCCCATGCCCACCGTTGCAGGCTCACGACCCGCCTGCCACGATGCCGGTCGTGTCGAACCCGAGCGCCTCGAGGGTTGCGATGTCGGCGACACCGGTGATCGGCAACGATGCAGTCGACTGGAACACCTCGACAGCCGCCCTCGTGAGAGGGCCGAACGTGCCGGTGGCGGCCGAGTCGAGCAAGTCGAGCCGGATCAGGCGTGTCTGCAGCGCTCGGACATCGTCGCCGGACATGCCGGCCCAGGAGCTCTCGCTCGAGCCGGATCACGTGGGTGTCGTTGCGACACTCGAATCGGCGCTCTTCGCCGACCTCGTAGCACAGCACGCCATCCTCCCCGATCGGATAGAGCGCCTCGATGTCTGCCACCGGACCGGTCACATCAGGATCGGGGCACGGGTCGGCCACGTCGGCGGTGGGAGAATCGGGGACCGGGCAGGCCCGGCCTTCGAGATACGCCATCTTGCGGGTCAGGTAGTCCGCTGCCGCCCAGGCGCCGACGGCGCGGTAGTGCACGCCGTCGGTCACGAACCACTCCGCCTTGTCAGCCGTGTAGCCGCCCCAGTCGGCGAGCACCACGTCGGGATAGGCGCCGGTCGCCAACAGGTCCACAACGGTGCGGTTGTTGGCGGCGAAGGTGACGTGGTTCGAGATCGAGCCCGGCGAGACGTAGTCGACGTCCGAGCGCAACGTCCACCAGACGATCCGGGTGTACCCGAGCTGACGGGCGCGACCGACGACGGCGGTGAAGGAATCGCCGAAGCCCGGGCTGCCGTCGTTGTACCCCGTCGCGACGACGAGTGTCGAGTACTTGGGACCGTGGATGTCGAGCGCTTCGTAGACGGTCGGCGGAAGGCGACCCTCGCGCCCGTAGCACGACCGGTACCACAGCCGTCGACATGATTCGAGGTCGAGTGTGTGTTCGAACCCGACCACGGCACCTTCGGCCCGCGGCACCCACCGCAGCGCGGAGATCGCCGAGTCACCGACGACGACCGCCCGGTACGGTGGATCCAGGCGTCGTGCCGACTCGGTCGGCACGTCGGCGGGGCCGATCACTCGCGTCGCCGCCACTGCGGTGCCGGCCGCAACGGCGATGATGATCGCCACCGCCACCAGGACGCGTCGCGAAGCGCCCGGCACGGATCGACTCACGGTGCGATCACCCCGGGGATCGCGGCGACGATGTCGCTCGCGACGAGCCCGGTGCGGCCGGCCCGAGCGGCGGCCTCGGCATGCACCCACGCGCCGGCTGCCGCCGCCTCGGCGGGGTTTGCCCCCATCGCCAAGAGGGCCCCGATGATGCCCGCCAACACATCTCCGGTTCCGGCGGTTGCCAACCGTTGGTCGCCGTTCGTGATCAGTCGTGTCGGTACACCCGGTGCAGCGACCACCGTCGTGGAACCCTTCAAGAGCACGACCGCTCCGCACATGTCGACCAGACGTTCGGCCGCAGCGATCCGATCGGGCCCTGGCCGCGAGCCGGTCAGCAAGCCGAACTCTCCATCGTGGGGGGTCAGCACGGTCGGCACGTCACGATCGACCAGAAACGCAGGCGTGCCCTCGTCGTTCCATGACAAGGCGAACAACCCATCGCCGTCGACCACCACCGGTACGACCGATTCGGTCACCGTCCGAACGACCGATGGAACGGTGTGCTCCTCGCGGCCGAGCCCGGGGCCGATCACCAGGGCATGGAAGCGATGCAGATCGGCCAGCACGTCGTCGGCCCAGTCGAACGCCGGGATCCGCCGATCGACCGACTCGACCGGTCCGATCGCCTCGATGCCCGGACTCGACAACGCCACCATGCCGGCGCCCGTTCGCTGGGCCGCAGCTGCGGCCAGGTACGCCGCCCCGGTCATTCCCGGTGACCCGGCGACGACCCGGACCGCATCACGCCACTTGTGTGCGGTACGCGAGCGCCTTGGCACCCAAGCCTCGATGTCGCAACGCTCGACGATCACAATCTCCGGATCTCCGACATCGAGGCCGATGTCTGCCACGTCGAGCGCTCCGACGACATCTGGTCCGCCCCTGAGCACATGACCGGGCTTGGCGGCCGCAAAGGTGACGGTGGCGTCCGCAACCAAGGTTCCGACCGAGACGGCACCGGTCGACGCGTCCAGGCCGGTCGGCACGTCGACCGCCAAGACTTTGGCACTTCCGACCGAGGGCGGTTGCCACGTGCCCCGGAAACCGGTCCCGAACGCGGCATCGATCACGAGGTCGTACCCGTGCAACTCAGGTGGGCAGGCCGCCGCCTCGAAGATCCGCACCACCACCCCGCGCTCGCGTAACCGATCGGCAGCGACACGGCCGTCGGCCCCGTTGTTGCCGGGACCGGCGATCACGGCGACGGTTCGACCGTAGGCACCCCCGAGCAGCCTGAGCGCGGCGCGGGCGACCGCCGCTCCGGCGCGCCCGATCAGCACCTCGACCGATTCGGGCGCGGCAGCGTCGATCGCGCCCATTCGCTCTGGTGTGACGACGGGAATCACAGCACGCAGACTAGAGCCGAGGCCGAGTCGGCGGCGATCACTCCGCCACCACGTAGGCGACCGCGACCAGATCGGAGTGGGTCAAGCTGAGGTGCCATCGGACCACCCCTGCCTCCGTCGCCAACGCTGCAGCTCGACCGGACAGGGCCAGGAACGGAGCTCCGGACTCGGCCCGCTCGACCCATGCCTCGTGAAAGCCGAACGCGCCGAGCCCGACCCCGAGCGATTTCATGACGGCCTCGCGTGCGGCAAAACGCGCTGCCAACGACGGTACGGGATCGATCTTCGGGGCGACGTAGGCAAGTTCTGATGCCGTGAACAGCCGTTCGCGCATCGACGGCGTACGCGCCAGCGATGTCCGGAAGCGTTCGATCTCGACGACGTCGACGCCAATTCCGATCATCAGCGCTCAGTGCTGCCAATGGTCGGCCGCGTCGGAGATCGGATCGATCAGCAACCCTTCGACCGGCAGTTCGGCCAGCCGCGATTCGTCGAACTCGTCCTCCGTCTCGGACACCCAGTCGACGAGACGGTCGTATCGGTCGTCGTAGCCCTGCAACACACCCCGCATCGTCGCAGCCGGCAGACGGTCATGCAGACGCACGTGCAGCAGGGTGATGCCGGTGCACGTGCCAGCTTTGACCTCGGGCACGAAGATCACCGTGCGTTGATCACGCCGGCCTCGGGCGACGAGCACCTCCCGGGCGTCGGCGACACGGTGCTTGGTACCCACGAGTCGCGGGTCGGTGTCGACACGGCTGCCGAGGTCGCGGGAGATACCGCCGCGGTCGACGATTGCGACCGTGTCGCCATCGACACGGTACCGAGTGAACCCGACGACATCTGCGACCGCAGGGGTGAGGTCTGCGAGCACCTTGAGCGTGCGGTAACCCAGGACATCGCGTCCGGCACCCGCCTGCAGCGTCGACTGCACCAGCAGGCGGTCGAGTACACCTTCGTCGCTGCGGGAGATCCCGACCGTGACCGTCTTGGCCTGGTGTTTGATGGCGTCGATCGGCCGAGTGAGCTCTTCGATGCCCTGCGTCAATGCAGCGACGAGTTCGTCGATCAGGGCCTCGGGTGTACCGACCTTGCCGGACGATGCGGAGTACGTCTCGACCGGGTTCGGCGCGCTCAGGTCGCGCAACAGCCCGATCAACCGAACCGCTGTGCTGGCCTCGAGATGCCCGTCATACAGCCGTTCGCGTATGCCGTCGACGAAGGGCCGCAGGCGGTCCTCCGCCTCGGCGCGGATCGCTGCGAGCACCGCATCACCCCCGAGGTGATCGGCAGCCGACCGCTCGATCAGCTCGCGTGCCTCGCGCAGCGGCCGGGCCGACGCATCGATCGCCAGCGCCGCCTCGTAACCGAACAGGTGGCCGACCATCGCCGAGAGGACGAACCCGAGTGCGGGATCGACCGGCGGCACGGTCAGCGTTGCGGCCGCGCTGAAGCGAACCTCGCCCTCATCCGCGACGACGATCGTCGTCGCCTTGTGTGCCTTGAAGATCGCAGTCTCCTTGGCGACATCGTCTGCGGTACTGCCCTGCAGACCTGCCGCACAGACGAGAATCAAGGGCTCGGACGACAGGTCGATGTGCTTCTTGTCCTCGGTGACATCGCAGGCGATCGACTTGTAGCACAGCTCGCTGAGCTTGATCCTGACTTCCTCGGCGGCGACACGGTTCGGGCCGTTGCCCACGACTGCCCAGTAGCGCTTGGGGGGCGCCAACCGGCGGGCAGCCTCGGCGATCCGGTCTCGGCCGGCCAGCACGGTCCGCATCGCCTCGGGAAGTGTGCGTAGACCCGTCAAGAGCTCGTGGCGACGCTGGTCACTACCGAGGCCGGCCGCCTCACTGATCGCACATGCCAGCAGCGCTCCGGCGGCGACCTGGGCGTAGAACGCCTTGGTCGACGCGACGCTCATCTCGACATCGCGTCCGTCCGAGGTGTACAAGATGCCATCGGCCTTGTCGACGAGGTCGCTGGCGCGTCGATTGACGATGCCGATCACCACCGCACCCCTCGCTCGCAGCAGATCGACCGTGCGATTGGTGTCGGTGGTGGTGCCACTCTGGCTGACAGCGATCACCAGGGTGTCGCTCATGTCGAGGCGCAGCTGGAATCCGGACAACTCGGTCGCCGGAACGGCGTCGACAGTCGAGCTGTCCGTCACAGAGCTCGTCGAGCAGGGCCGCCGTACTTTGACCGGCCACGGCCGCAGTGCCCTGTCCGATCACGCGGATCCGCGTGATCCGTCGATCGGCCAGCCGCTCGGCGATCGACGGCGCCAGTGCCCGGTCCCCGACGGACGCGCGCAACCGCCCGTCACGCTCGACGATCTTCGCCCGCAGTGTCTTGCGCAGACTCTCGGGTGCCTCACCGATCTCCTTGAGGAGGAAGTGAGGCGCTTCGCCGCGGTCGATGTCGCGAGTGGTGATCTCGGCGGTGATGACCTCGTCGGGGGTGACCGGCACGGCATCGCCGTCATAACGCACACGCCGCACGCCCTCGACCTGGCCCGCCGTGGACGCCTGCAAGACGACGATCTCACCGCCTTGCTCACCGTCCATCCGGACATACCGGTTGGTCTCCTCGACGACGCCGTACGGCTCGCTGGCGACGATGTAGCAGTCATCTGCCAGACCGACGTACAGCCCCTGACCGCTACCTCGCAGCGCCAACAGCAACGTGTCCGGATGATCGGCGCTGATCGACCCGATCGCGACAGATCCCTCGAAGGTCGACACGGTGCGCCGGAACGATTCGACCAGATCTGCGCCGCCGACCAAGTGTCGCGACGACCAGCGCCGGAATCACCTTGGCATCGGTGGTGATGTGCTGGTGGATGTGCAACCCGTTGCTCGACCCTGAGGTCGGCGTGGTTGTCGACGTCACCGTTGAGAGCGGCAACGACGTAGGGGCGTGGGATCGCAGCGGGTGACTGCTCGAGCTCGTCGCTGTTGAGCGGGTGCGTGTTCGGCTCGGAGATGATGCCGACGCTCGCCCACCGGGTATGGCCGAGTATGGAGACGCGGGCGTCGGTGGATGCGATCGCCCGACGAAGCAGATCGTCGGCGGCGACAGCAGCCCTGAGCACACGGGTGTTGTCCCCGAGCTCGCCGATCTCGGCCGCAGCCTTGAACACGAACGACACGACATCGCCAACGACCCGCACAGAACCGGACTGGTACGTCGGATCGCGATCGCGGTCCGCGATTGCGGAGACGACCGTCGGATCGTCGAGATCGAGAGCATGGTGGTGGACGAACACGTGGACGCCGGCAGAATCCCGTCCGCGAACCTCGAGCCGGTCGATCGCCGACAAGGCCTGCTGGATCGCGAGGTAGCCGGCGACTGCCCCGACACTCGCCCCGCGACCTGCCAGGTCCGATACCTCGCGGGCGGTTCGCAGCCGATCGTGACGGACCGCCCAGAGCGTGTCCCTGAGTGTGATCGCCTGTTCACTCAGCCGCTCGAGTTCGACCGGGTCGTGGTCACCGGTTTCGAGCAGCAGGTCGAGATCATCGACATACGCATCGAGCCGGTCGAGCCGTGAGACGACCGAGACGACGCAGCTCGTGGTGATTGGCGAGCAGGAGGCACGCCGGGCACACCTCGAAGTAGGGAGTCGGCGGCTGCAACCGCCACCGCGGCACCGACCGGATCACCGATCGCGGAAACCGCCTGGTCGAGCAGCCCGAGCACCTCGTCGCTGGTGGGCTCGGGAGCGCGTGGCTGGACGACTGATCACTCCGACGATGCCGCACATGGACGTTCAGGCTACCGACGCAGCGCGGCCGCACCGCGTCGCCACCGGCCCAGCTGCGCTGCACCGGAGACCGCATCACAAGTCGGGCTCAGGTCGACAGGTCGGGATGCGAGCGGACGATGTCGGCCAGGTGGTCAGCGGTCGATGTCGCCAGCTCCAGCGTCGGCGCCTCGACCATCACCCGAACCAGCGGCTCGGTGCCGCTCGGGCGCACCAGTATCCGTCCGGTCGAACCCAAGGGGAGCGCGGCCGCCGCGATCTCGGCTGCAAGTAGCTCGCCGACATCGGGGCGCCGATCGGCGACCGGAATGTTGACGAGCACCTGTGGCAGTTGGGTCATCGCCTCGGCCGCCAGTCGCGACAATGGCCGACCAGATCGCTGCACGACGTCGAGGAGGGCGAGGGCGGTCAGCATTCCGTCGCCGGTGGTGGCGTGATCGGTGAAGATGACGTGACCCGACTGCTCCCCGCCGAGCGAGTAGCCACCGGCGCCCAGCGCCTCGAGCACATACCGGTCACCGACTCCGGTCTCGACGACTTCGATGCCGGCTGCCCGCATCGCGAGATGGAAGCCAAGGTTCGTCATGACGGTGATCACGACCGTGTGGCTGCGGAGCCGCCCGCGCTGATCGAGGTCTTTGGCACAGATGGCGAGGATGTGGTCGCCGTCGACGATGTCACCGAGCTCGTCGACGGCGATCAGCCGATCGGCATCGCCGTCGAGTGCGATCCCGACGTGGGCACGTTCGGCGGTGACCACCGCCTGCAGACCGGCTGGATCTGTCGCACCACAACCGGCATTGATGTTGATGCCATCGGGCTGGGCATTGATCACCACCACCCGTGCGCCAGAGCGTTCGAACACGTCGGCGACGAGATGCGAAGCAGCCCCGTTGGCCGCGTCGACGACGACGCTCAACCCAGTCAAGTCGCGGCCCTCGAGCACGCTCAACAGATGATCGACATACCCCGCGCCGGCATCGCCGCGCCCGTGGATCGGCGCCGGATCGCCGGTCGGTCTGACGAGGGTGGCCATGGCGGACTCGATCTGCGACTCGAGTTCGTCGGGAAGCTTGGTGCCACCGGGCGCGAACAACTTGATGCCGTTGTCGAAATAGGGGTTGTGTGAGGCCGAGACGACCGCGCCCATCGCCCCCAACCGGGCCGCCTCGAAGGCGACCGCCGGCGTCGGGGTGACACCCAACCGATGCACCTCGACACCTTCGGCGGCCAGTCCGGCGACGAACGCCGCCTCGAGCATCGCCGTCGACACTCGGCTGTCGCCACCGACGATCGCGACACGGGCGCCCAGCACCTGAGCGGCAGCTCGGCCGAGGTCGAGCGCAAACGCAGGCAGTCAGTTCGGTGTTCGCCCGACCGCGAACACCATCGGTGCCGAAGCGCATGAGCGAATCCGGTTGTCCGTCGCGCCGATCAGCGCTTGGTGAACTGAGGCGCCTTGCGGGCCTTCTTGAGGCCGTACTTCTTGCTTTCCTTCTTCCGCGGGTCGCGGGTCAGCAAGCCGGCCTTCTTCAGCGAGTCGCGAACTTCCGGATCGATCTCGACGAGCGAGCGGGCGATCGCCATGCGGAGTGCGCCGGCCTGTCCGCTGACGCCGCCACCGTGGATCGAGGCGTCGACGTCGTAGGTCTCGAGCACGTCAGCGACCTTGAGCGGCTCGGAGACGACCATGCGCTGGGCGTCGGTCGGGAAGTACACATCGAAGGCCCTGCCGTTGATGGTGATCTGGCCGGTACCGGCGCGCAGCCGGGCGCGGGCAACGGCCCGCTTGCGTCGGCCGGTGGTCTGGGTGAGCGGAGTTGCCATGACGTTTCGTTTCCTCGTTCTCAGCGCTTGATCTCGAACGGCTTGGGATCCTGAGCCGTATGGGGGTGTTCGGGGCCTGCGTAGACCTTGAGCTTGGTCATCTGCTGACGGCCGAGCGGGCCCTTGGGCACCATGCCCCGGACCGAGCGGCGCACGGCATCGGCCGGCTTGCGGTCGAGCAGATTGGCGAACGTCTCGCTGCTGATCCCGCCCGGGTAACCCGAGTGACGGTAGATCTGCTTGGCGCCGGCCTTGTTGCCGCTCAAGATGACCTTGTCGGCGTTGATGATCACGACGTGATCGCCGGTGTCGATGTGCGGAGAGAAGGTCGGCTTGTGCTTGCCGCGCAGGATGCTGGCGACTTCGGTGCACAGCCGACCGAGGATGACGCCCTCGGCGTCGACCACGTGCCACTCACGCTGAATCTCACTGACTTTCGGGGTGTACGTCTTCATCGAAATCCGATCTCGCAACTTCTCCGCGACACGTTCGCGGCCAGGCAGCCCGAAGCAACAGACTGCAAATGAACCGGGTAATGATACGGGTCGATGGGCACGCGCGGCAACGTGCCTCGTCACGCGATCACGGATCGTTCGCAGCGATCGCCCGATCGTTCGGCTCGTTCGGCTCGGCGAGCGATGCGTCCCATCGCTCGCCCTCGTAGCCGACGTGCCACAACACGAGTCCGGTCGGTGGTGCCACAGCACCTGCAACGGAACGGTCCTCGGCAGCGACGATCGCCGCCATCGCTTCGGGGAGGATCCGCCCGAGGCCGACATCGACGGTGGTGCCGACGATCGATCGCACCATCTGGTGGCAGAACGAGCTGCCCGTGATCTCGAACCGCAACAGTGGTGAGTCGTCGAGCCTGGTCCACGACAGCTCGTGCAGGATCCGTACGAGGCTGGGCGGCGGGTAGGGCTCGGGCACCTTGGGCCGGCGGCAGAACGACGAAAAGTCGTGCTCGCCGTGCAGGGCAGGCAGCGCCGCCTGCATAGCGTCGAGGTCGAGCGGCCGGGGAACGTGCCAACTCGTCGCCGCCAACAGCGGATTCGGGGCCGGTTCGTTCCAGACGTGGTAACGGTACTGACGAGACGTCGCCGAGAAACGGGCGTCGAAGTCTGGTGACGCCCACGCCGCTTCACGAACCGAGATCGCCGGAGCACACAACTTGTTGATCCGCCGCGCCAGGTCGGCCAGATCGGTGTCGACCGGCAGATCGCCCGACACCACCTGCCCCCAGCCATGCACACCGGCATCCGTCCTGCCGGACATCGAGAGTTCGACAGGTTGGCGCAACACGGTCGCCATTGCCCCGAGCAACTCCCCCATCACGGTCGGCACCCCGTCATTCGGCGCAAACCCCCGAAAATCAGTCCCGAGGTAAGCAACGACAAAACGAGCCCGCCCAAACCCAGACCCGTCAAGTTCAGAATCTTCGAGCGCGCCCATCAGCCAGTCAGGCTACGGCGTAGGCCGGTGGGGGTGGTGTGGAGGGGGCGCTCCGCGATCCCCCTCCGCCATCGACCGATTCGACTTGCGAGTGAGGCCGAGCGGCTGAGACGCAACGCAGCGACTCACCCGAGAACAGCCACTCATCCTCTTGTCTGAGGATCAGATGTGGGGAGCGCAAGGCGCGGTGAGCCCGAGTTGCCTTTCGGCAACGAGCGGCGAGACGCAACGCAGCGATCGCCGCATCTGGCCTCAGACAAGTTCGATGCGAGCCATGCGGGCGTTGTCGCCCTCGCGGTTGCCCAGCTTGAGGATGCGCGTGTAGCCGCCGTTGCGCTCTTCGTAGCGCGGGGCGACGTCGTTGACCAGCTTGTGGGTCATCTCACGGTCGCCGAGGTAGCCCTGGATCTGGCGGATGCGGTGAACCCGCATCGGACCCTCCTGGGCCTTCTTGGCCTTGGTGATCAGCTTCTCGGCGATCGGGCGCAGTGCCTTCGCCTTGGCCTCGGTCGTGGTGATCGCCTCGGCGGCGAACAGCGAAGCTGCCAGGTTGGCCATCATGAGGCGCTGGTGGGACGAGCTACCGCCGAAGTTGCGGGCGCGGCGTGGGGTTGCAGGCATGAGAGTGTGCTTTCGGCTTTGCGGTGAACTGGACGATCAGGCGCGCAGCGACAGGCCGCGCTCGTCCAGCTTCTCCTTGACCTCGTCCAGGCTCTTCTGGCCGAAGTTGGTGATGTTCAACAGGTCGTCTTCGGTCTTGGTGAGCAGCTCGCCCACCGTGTTGACCTGGGCCCGCTTGAGGCAGTTACGAGGACGCTCGGACAAGTCGAGGTCCTCGATCGGGAGCTCGAGATCAGGCGAGCTGGTGGTGGTGTCGATCTTCTCGCCGAGTTCGAGGCCCTGGGGCTCGTCACTCATCGAGGCCACCAGTTCTGCGAGAGCCTGCAGTGTGGCGCCCGCCGAGGCGAGCGCCTCGGACGGCGTGATCGAACCATCGGTCTCGATCTCGATCACCAGGTTGTCGTAGTTCGTGGCCTGCTCGACGCGGGTCGGCTCGACGTCGAAGCTGACACGGCGAACCGGGCTGTAGATGGCGTCGACCGGGATCACACCGATCGTGCGGGTCTCGATCTCACGCTGGCTCGAGGCGTAGCCACGACCCTGCTCGACCGTGAAGTCGATCGCCAGGCGTGCCTTGCCGTTGAGCGTCGCGATCGGGAGGTCCTTGTTGAGGATCTCGACGTCGGATGGGCACTCGATGTCGCCGGCGGTGACAGCGGCGGGGCCACGTGCGTCGAGCCGCAGGTTGACCGACTCCTCGGAGGTCGAGGTGAGCACGATGTCCTTGACGTTCAAGATGATGTCGGTGACATCTTCTGCGACACCGGAGATGGTGTCGAACTCGTGGAGAGCTTCATCGAAGCGCACCGTGGTGACCGCTGCGCCGGGAATCGACGACAACAGGGTGCGGCGCAACGAGTTGCCGAGCGTGTGGCCGAAGCCAGGCTCGAGCGGACCGATCGCAAAGCGCTGCTGGTTGTTGCTCTCCTCGCCGAGGGCTTCGACGGAAGGGCGCTGCATGACGAGCATGTGCTGCCGGGTCCTTTCTGAGGGTGTACGACTCTGTGTATTCGACGGGTGACGGATGACGGGTAGCGCCGTGCGCTACGACGACGGACTTACTTCGAGTAGAGCTCGACGATGAGCGACTCGCGAACGGGCACATCGATGTGCTCGCGCTGTGGCAGATCGCGAACGATGACCTGCTTGCCACCGTCTCCGGTCTCGAGCCAGCCGACGAGCGACCTGTCGAGCACGTCGATGTTGTGCTGGATGACGATCATGTTGGCGGCTTTCTCGGACAGCGCGACGACGTCGCCCTTGCGGGCCCGGTACGACGGGATGTCGACACGGCGACCGTTGACCTGGATCAGCCCATGGTTGACGAACTGGCGGGCCTGTGGACGGGTCGACGCCCAACCGGCGCGATAGACGATGTTGTCGAGACGGGTCTCGAGCAGAATCAACAGGTTCTCACCGGTCGGACCACTGAGACGGTTGGCCTCGTTGTAGGTCTTCTTGAACTGCTTTTCGAGCACACCGTAGATGTACTTCGCCTTCTGCTTCTCCTGCAGCTGGGCGAGGTACTCGCTGCCGGCGTTGCGGCGACGGGTGCGACCGTGCGCTCCCGGGGGGAACGGACGACGGTCGAGGGCGCGACGGCCCTTTTCGTTTTCGAAGATGTTGGTCGACAGACGGCGCGACAGGCGCACCTTGGGACCGGTGTAACGAGCCATGATCTAGGCGACCTTCCTTAACCGCGGCGCCGCTTGGACTGGCGGCAACCGTTGTGGGGAATCGGGGTGACGTCCTTGATGGAGGTGACCTCGATCCCTGTGTTCTGGATCGAACGAACTGCGGTGTCACGACCCGAACCCGGGCCCTTCACCTGGACTTCGACGCGCCGGAGACCGTGCTCCATCGCCGCGTTGGCGGCACGCTCAGCAGCCTGCTGGGCGGCGTAGGGCGTGCTCTTGCGGCTGCCCTTGAATCCGACCGCACCCGACGACGCCCACGAGATGACATTCCCGGAGGTATCGGTGATCGTGACGATCGTGTTGTTGAACGAGCTCTTGATGTGCACGACGCCTGTCGACACATTCTTGCGATCGCGCTTGCGTGGGCGACGACCGCCCGGCTTGGCCTTTGCCATGCTTACTTCCTCACAGCCTTCTTCTTGTTGGCCACCGTGCGCTTCGGACCCTTGCGGGTACGGGCGTTCGTGTGGGTGCGCTGGCCGCGTACCGGCAGGCCCTTGCGGTGACGGATGCCCTGCAGGCACCCGATTTCGATCTTGCGCTTGATGTCGTTCTGGACGTCACGACGGAGGTCACCCTCGATCGTGAGATGCTCGTCGACATACTGACGGATCTTGTTGACCTCGTCTTCGGTCAGGTTCGAGACCTTCGTGTTGCGATCGAGTTCGAGTTCGTCACAGATTTTCTGTGACGTCGTCGAACCGACGCCGAATATGTAGGTGAGCGAGATCTCCAACCGCTTTTCGCGGGGAATGTCGACGCCGGCGATACGTGCCATGAATACGTGCTCTCTTCTTTGCTTTCAGCCCTGGCGCTGCTTGTGGCGCGGGTTTTCACAGATGACTTGGACGCGGCCGTGCCGGCGAATCACGCGGCACTTCTCACACATCTTCTTGACGCTCGGTCGGACCTTCACGACTTCTCTCTCACTTGTATCGATATGTGATACGACCTCGGGTGAGGTCGTAGGGGGTGAGTTCCACCTGAACCTTGTCGCCCGGGAGAATGCGGATGTAGTGCATTCGCATCTTGCCGGAGATGTGGGCCAACACCTTGTGGCCATTCTCCAGTTCGACACGGAACATTGCATTCGGGAGCGATTCGACGATCGTGCCTTCCAACACGATGGCGTCTTCAGATTTTGCCAGGGGTACTCTCCTCGGTACGAACAGGATGTTTGTCCTGCTCAGCGGATTTCGATCAACGATCTGCGCACAGACCGACTAGCAATGCTAGCGGCCACGAACGCGATCCCCAATGGTGGGGTCCGCCACATTTTCGGTCTTCTGTGCTATCGCCTCTCGGCGATGCGGCGAACGGCGCCGATTCGACGCCGAGATCGGGATGAGACTGCCTATCGGCGGGCCTCGACAGCGTCGGTGAGACGCTTGAACACATGGTCGGGATGGCCGACGCCGTTGATCACTGCCAGGGCGCCCCTGCTGCTGAAGTACTCGATCAGCGGCGCCGTCTGGCTCTCGTACAGATCGAGCCGGCAGTTGACGGCGTCGGGCGTGTCGTCGGCGCGCTGTTGCACGTCGCCGCCGCACACGTCACAGATCCACGGCGACGGATCCTCGCCTGACGTGCGGTAGTTGGTGCCGCAGTCGCGGCAGACCCGTCGGGATGAGATCCGTTCGAGCACGATCTCGCGAGGCACGTCGAGGTCGATCACGACGTGAATCGGCTTGCGGGCAGTGATCTGATCGAGCGCCTGGGCTTGGGCGACCGTTCGGGGGAAGCCATCGAGGATGTAACCACGGGTGCTGGCGTCGGCCTTGTCGAGACGCTCGGCGACGAGGCCGATCATGATCTCGTCACCGACCAGACCTCCGGCATCCATCACCTGCTTGGCAGCCGTGCCGAGTTCCGTTCCCTCACGTGCGGCGGCACGCAGCATGTCGCCCGTCGAGATGTGCGGCACCACGTAGTGGCGCGACAAACGCACACACTGTGTCCCCTTGCCGGCACCTTGCCGACCGAGAATGATGAGGCGCGCGCCCGGGATCACACCCGGCCCTTACTTGAGAAAGCCTTCGTAGTTGCGCAGCATCAACTGGCTGTCGATCTGACGCATCAACTCGAGTGCAACACCGACCGAGATCAGGATGCTGGTGCCGGCGAAGGCGAACGTACTCACATCGGCCGCCCACAAGATCAGGTACGGCGTGATGGCGATCAGTGCGATGAACACTGCGCCCGGCAGCGTGATCCGGTTGACCGCCTTGCCGAGATAGGCCTCGGTCTGGGGACCGGGTCGAACGCCGGGGATGAACCCACCCTGCTTGCGGATCTGGTCGGCTTGGCGAATCGGGTCGAAGGCGATCGAGTTGTAGAAGTAGGCGAAGGCGATGATCAGCAGCGCGAAGATCGTGACGTACACGACGTTCTGGCTGTTGAGGATGTACTGATCGACGTAGCGCTGGATGTCGGCTCGCCAGCCGGTACTCGAACCACCCAGGAAGCTCACCAGGATCGCCGGCAGCAGCAGGATCGAGCTGGCGAAGATGATCGGGATCACGCCCGACTGGTTGACCTTCAACGGGATGTAGGTGTTCTGCCCACCCATCATCCGGCGGCCGACCACACGTTTGGCGAACTGCACCGGAATCCGGCGTTGACCGAGTTCGATGAACACCACAGCAACGATGATGGCGAGACTGACCAGGATCATCACGACGAACCAGAAGATCTTGTTGACCTGCAGGATCGAGTAGAACCCGCCGGGCACGCTGGCGACCACCGAGGCGAAGATGATCATCGACATGCCGTTGCCGATGCCGCGCTGTGAGATCAGTTCGCCCATCCACATCAGCACGGCGGTGCCGGCCACGAGCGTGGGGATGATCAGGTAGCCACGAGGCCAGATGCCATCGGGCAACAGCGGCACCGAGGGTGCCTGAACAGCGGAGAAGAAGGCTGCGCCGCCACCGGTACCGAACAGGAACACCAGCACGGTCGCCTGCAACGTGGCGAGGGCGATCGTGACGTAGCGGGTGTACTGGGTGATCTTGCGCTGGCCGACCGCACCCTCTTGCTGGAGTTCTTCCAGCTTGGGGATCACGACGCCGAGCACCTGCATGATGATGCTGGCCGTGATGTACGGCATGATGCCGAGGGCGAAGATCGAGAACGACTCGAACGCTCCACCGGAAAAGAGGTTGAACAGACCGAGCGCACCGTCTTGGGCGCCCTCTCGCAACTGATCGATGGCGAGCGGGTCGACACCCGGAACCCGGATCGCAGCACCGACTCGGTACATAGCCACGATCATGAAGGTGAACAGGATCTTGTTGCGGAGATCCGCGACCTTGAAGATGTTCTTGACGTTCGACAGCACTGGCGAATAATCCTCGCAGTTTGGGGGCGGGCCGCAGGCTAGCAGCGGCCAACCGGCCTCACCCGGTCACCGGACGGCGACCGGGTGAACGGCTCAGCGGTTTGTGAACTGGTTGCCCTTGGCGGCAGGACGGCCGGCCTTGCCCTCTTCCTTGAACGGAAGAGTGATCAGCGTGACCGTGCCACCGGCGGCGGTGATCGCGGCCTCGGCCGCTTTCGAAGCGCCGTGGACATGGACGTCGAGTTTGGTCGTGAGCTCGCCACGGGCGAGGACCTTCACGAAGGCGCCCTTGCGGACAATTCCGTGAGCGACCAGCACCTCGGGCGTGACCTTCGACTCACCGAGTGCGTCGAGGGTGTCGAGGTTGACAGCCGAGTACTCGACACGGAACGGGTTGGTGAAACCCTTCAGCTTGGGCACACGCTGCTTGAGGGGCATCTGGCCACCCTCGAACCCGCGTGCGACCTTGCCGCGGCCGCGCGAACGCTGGCCCTTGGTGCCGCGACCGGCGGTCTTGCCGCGCCTGCCTCCGGTACCGCGACCGACGCGCAGTGGCCTTCTTGGTGGCGCCGGGTGATGGAGCGAGATCGTCTACGCGCATGATCAGCCAGTCCCTTTCTCGTTTTCGGTGACCTCGATCAGGTGCGGGACGCGATGGATCATGCCCCGGATCTCGGGACGGTCGGGCAAGGTGTTCGTCTTGCCGATCCGGCCGAGGCCGAGCGCACGCAGCGTGCCGCGGGTCTTCGGCTTGGCGCCGATGCCCGACTTCACCTGGGTGACGGTGATCGTGTTCTCACTCATTCGGAGCTCCCAGAGGCGCCGGCAGCCATCTGCTTCTGGCGCTCGTTGTAGGCGTTGAGCAGACCCTTGGGCACGAAGCTCTCGGCGGGGATACCGCGACGCTTGGCGATTTCATCGGGACGCTGCAGCGACTTCAGCCCGGCGATCGTGGCGCGGGCGACGTTGATGTGGTTGGCGGACCCGAGCGACTTGCACAGGATGTCGTGAATGCCGGCCTCTTCGAGGATGATGCGGGCGGCGCCACCGGCGATCACGCCGGTACCGGCAGAAGCCGGCTTCATCATGACGCGACCGCCACCGGTCGCGCCGAGCACCGGGTGGATGATCGTCGAACCGGCCAGAGGCACCTCGAACAGGTTGCGCTTGGCCTCCTCGGTGCCCTTCTGGATCGCCAGCGGCACCTCTTTGGCCTTGCCATAGCCCAGACCGACGCGGCCATTGCCGTCGCCGACCACGACCAGTGCCGTGAAGCTGAACCGGCGGCCACCCTTGACGACCTTGGCGACGCGGTTGATGGTGATCACCCGCGATTCGCGGAGACCACCCTCGTTGTCGTTCGAGCTGTGTTGATTGTTCGGCTGGTAAGCCATCAGAACTCCAGACCTGAATTGCGAGCGGCTTCGGCGATCGCAGCGACACGACCGTGATAGGCGAATCCACCGCGATCGAAGACGACCGTGGTGACGCCGACGGCCTTGGCGCGCTCGGCGATTGCTTCGCCGACGCGAGTGGCGGCAGCGACGGTTCCACCACTCCCGAGGGAGCGCTGGTCGGCCTCGACGGTGGAGACGGCAGCCAGCGTGACACCGGCATCGTCGTCGATCACCTGCGCCGAGATGTGCTTGTTCGACCGGTACACGGCCAGACGCGGCCGGGCAGCGGTGCCGTGAACCTTCTTGCGCACCCGACGATGACGACGGATGCGTCCCTGACGGCGTGCCTTGGCGATGTCACTCATAACTTCTACCGATCACTTCTTGCCGGCTTTGCCGGCCTTGCGCAGGATGCGCTCGCCGGCGTACCGAACGCCCTTGCCCTTGTACGGCTCGGGCTTGCGGATGCTGCGGATGTTGGCGGCCACCTGGCCGACGACCTCTTTGTCGATGCCGGTCACGACGACCTGGGTCGGCACCGGAACCTCGAAGGTGATGCCCTCCGGAGCCGCCACGTTGACCGGGTGGCTGAAGCCGAGGTTCAAGCGCAGTGCGTTGGGACCCTGAGCTTCGGCCCGGTAGCCGACGCCCACGATCTCGAGCTCTTTCTTGAAGCCCTCGGTGACACCGACGACCATGTTGTTGACGAGGCTACGGGTCAGGCCGTGGAGCGCCTTGTTCTTGCGTTCGTCGTTGGGACGCACGAAGGTCAACGTGCCGTCGTCCTGGTTGATTTCGATGTCGCCGGGAATGACACGGCTGAGCGTGCCCTTGGGTCCCTTGACGGTCACGGTGCCACCGGCGACCGTGACCTCGACGCCGGATGGGACGGCGACGGGTGATTTTCCGATTCGAGACATGGATCTACTTCCTCACCAGACGTAGCACAGGACTTCGCCGCCGACGTTGCGCTTGCGCGCCTCGCGGTCGGTCATCAGACCATGGCTGGTGGATAGGACGGCCACACCGAGGCCGCCGAGCACGCGTGGCACGGCGCTGGCCTTGCGGTACACCCGCAGGCCCGGTGTGGAGATGCGACGGAGACCCGAGATCGTGCGATCACGATCGTCGGAGTACTTCATCCGGATGGTCAGCATGTCGCCGGGGGCCGATGCGGCAGGCGCCACCTCGAACCCTCCGATGTAGCCCTCGGATTCGAGGACCTTGGCGAGTGCCACCTTCTGCTTCGACGAAGGCATGCGCACTTCGTCGTGCATCGCCGTGTTCGCGTTGCGAATACGGGTCAGCATGTCGGCGATGGGATCGGTCATCATGTTGGTTCCTCCCTCACCAGCTCGACTTCGTCAGACCGGGAATCTCGCCGGCGTGCGCTAGCTCTCGCAGGCAGATCCGGCACAGGCCGAACTTCCTGAAGACCGAGCGTGCGCGGCCGCAGCGACGGCAGCGCGTGTAGCCGCGGACCTTGTATTTCGGCTTGGCAGCAGCCTTGTTGATCAGTGCTTTCTTGGCCATGTCTCTTCTCGCCTACTCGGTCAGTTCTTGCCACCGCGGTGGGGGCCGCGGCGCCTTGTCTTGCGGGGGGCATTGTCAGCGTCAGCACCCTTCTTGAACGGAAATCCGAACGCATCGAGCAGCGCCTTGCCGCCCTCGTTCGTCATCGCCGTCGTGACGATCGTGATGTCCATGCCACGCGGTTGTTCGACATTGTCGACGTTGATCTCGGGGAACACCGTCTGGTCGTTGAGCCCGAACGTGTAGTTGCCACGACCGTCCCACGAATGGGCCGGGAGGCCACGGAAGTCTCGGATACGAGGGATCGCGACGGCCAGCAGACGGTCGTAGAACTCCCACATCCGATCGCCACGTAGCGTCACCTTGGTACCGATCGCTTGTCCTTCACGCAGCTTGAACGCTGCGATCGAGGTCTGAGCCTTGGTGATGATGGGCTTCTGACCGGCGATCAGCGTGAGTTCCTCGACGGCTTTCTCGAGCAGCGAGGGCTGCTGGGTGGCCCGACCGACGCCCATGTTGATCACGATCTTCTCGAGCCGCGGAATCTGCATCTCGTTCTCGATGCCGAGATCCTTGGCCAGTTGAGCCTTGATCGTGTTGTTGTAGCGCGACTTGAGTCGCGGTTGTGTTGCGGTGGCGCTCATCAGATTTCCTCACCACTGGGTCGAGCGATACGGATCTTCTTGCCGTTCTTGTCCTCGGAGTACCCGAGCCGAACGGTCTTGCCCTTGTGCAGATACATCACGTTCGACGCATCGACGGGCAAGTCCTTGTCGATGATGCCCGACTGCTCATTGGCACGACGGGCCTGCTGATGCTTGGCAGCGGTGTTGACACCGGTGACGAGCACCTTGTTCTGCTTGGGCATGACGCGCTCGATGACGCCTTCCTTACCCTTGTCCTTGCCGGTGATGACGCGTACGTGGTCACCCTTACGGAGCTTCATCTCAGATCACCTCCGGTGCGAGCGAGACGATTCGCATGAACTTACGGTCACGCAACTCGCGACCGACCGGGCCGAAGATGCGGGTGCCGCGAGGCGTGAGGTCGTCCTTGATCAGCACGGCCGCGTTCTCGTCGAAGCGGATGTAGCTGCCGTCGGGACGACGCTTTTCCTTCTTGACGCGGACGACGACGCACTTGACGACCTCGCCCTTCTTGACGGCGGCGCCTGGAATGGCGTCCTTGACGGTGGCGACGAAGACGTCGCCGATCGAGGCGTACCGGCGACGAGTGCCACCGAGAACCTTGATGCACAACACTTCCTTGGCGCCGCTGTTGTCGGCGACCCGAAGTCGGGATTCTTGCTGAATCATCGGTTCACCTCGCCCGTTCCAGGATGTCGACCAGACGCCAGCGCTTGTTCTTGCTGAGCGGACGGGTCTCCATCACACGAACCTTGTCGCCCACCCCGGCGTCGTTCGTCTCGTCGTGGGTGTACAGCTTCTTGGAACGCAGGACGAACTTGTTGTACTTGGCGTGACGAACGCGATCGGTCACGGTGACGACGATGGTCTTGTCCATCCCCGCCGACGTGACGACACCTTCGCGCACCTTGCGTGCTGGGCGACCCTTCGCCACCTCTGCGGTGGTTTGGTCGGCTTCGATTTCGGTTTCGCTCATGACTCTCTCAGCTTCCGGACTCGAGCGGAGCTGTCGCTCCGCTCCTCTGATGTCCGCTCGTGTCCTCGATGAATGATGTCGGGCTCACCTTCGGCTCACCCTTCGGCCTCGGCCGCAGCGATTTCGCGCTCGCGGATGAGGGTGTTGATGCGCGCGATCTGACGGCGAACCTTCTTGATCTCGGCGGTGTTCTCGAGCTGGCCGGTGGCGTTGCGGAAGCGCAGGTTGAGCGCCTCGTGCTTCGTCTCGCGCAGCTCGTCGACCAGTTCGGTCATATCCATCTCGGCCAGCTTGCTCTTGCGTGCCACTTCAGATCGCCTCCTCACGCGTGATGACGCGTGCCTTGATCGGCAGCTTCTGAATCGCCTTGTTCATGGCTTCCTTCGCCAGCGCCTCGTCGGGGTACGAGAGCTCGAACAACACGCGTCCGGGGCGGACGACGGCCACCCAGAATTCGGGATTGCCCTTCCCGGAGCCCATCCGGGTCTCGGCCGGCTTCTTGGTGACCGGCTTGTCGGGGAAGATATTGATCCAGACCTTGCCGCCGCGGCGGATCGACCGGGTCATGGCGACACGGGCGGCCTCGATCTGGCGGGCGCTCAGCCAGCCTGGCTCGAGAGCCTGAATTCCGTAGTCGCCGAAGTGCAGCTCGCTGCCACCCTTCGTCAGGCCGCGTGTGCGGCCACGATGGTGCTTGCGGTGCGCGACCTTGCGAGGCATCAGCATGATGTGCTCCTTGTCTCCCGCTCAGTCGTCCGCACGGAAGTGCGGAGTCTCGTGACCCTCACGGGTCTGGCGGGCAATGGTCTCTTCTTCGTCGAGCAGCTTCTCGAGCTCGGGGTCGGCGTTCTTCAGCAGCGGCTGCGTCTCGGGCTCGGGGGCCTGATCACGGCGACGGGCTGCGGAAGACACGACCTTGCGGGGGCCGTCGTCGGCGGTCTGACCGGAGGTCTCGCCGACCGCCATGGCAGCTTCACGGGCGATCTTGTCCTCGTTGGCGGCCTTGTAGGGAAGGATGTCGCCCTTGTACAGCCACACCTTGACACCGACGCGACCGTTGGCGGTCTTGGCCTCGCGGAAGCCGTAGTCGATGTCGGCACGCAGCGTGTGCAACGGCACGCGGCCTTCGCGGTACCACTCGGTGCGGCTCATCTCGGCGCCGCCCAAGCGACCCGAACACTGCACGCGGATACCGAGCGCACCGGCGCGCTGTGCGTTCTGCACGGCACGCTTCATCGCACGCCGGAACGCGATCCGATTGGCGAGCTGGTCGGCGACACCCTGAGCGATCAGGGCAGCGTCGAGCTCGGGGGTCTTGATCTCGACGATGTTGAGCTGGATCTTCGGATTGCCGGTGATCTTGGTGATCATCGTGCGCAGCTCGTCGGCTTGGGCGCCACGGCGACCGATCACGATGCCCGGGCGGGCAGTGTGGACGTCGACGCGCAGCTTGTCACGGGTGCGCTCGATCTCGATCCGGCTGATCGCAGCCGACTCGAGGCGCCCCATGATGGCCTGGCGGATCTGCCAGTCCTCGGTGAGGTACTGCTTGTACTCACGCTCGGAGAACCAACGGCTCTTCCAGTCGGTGCTCACGCCGAGGCGGAAGCCGTACGGGTTGACCTTCTGACCCATGAATCAGTCCTCGTCCTTCTGCGCGCCGGGCTTCGCAAAGCCGGCAGCTTCAGCGTTGTCCTCGGTGTCGAACCACACCTCGGCCTTCGTGATCTTGTAGTACCGGCTGTCGGGGGTGTGGTACAGCATCGACTCGGAGTTGCCCTTGATCGGGTGCGAGTCGGGACCGTTGCCGTCGGCATCGGGCACCACAGAACCGGCCCACTCGGCGGGAGCAAAACTTGCCTCCGCCGGGCTTGGGCTGCTGTCGCTGTCCGAAACGTCGCTGGCGCCGGCCTCGTCGGTCGCGGCCTCGTCGGTGGCCGCTTCGACTACCTCGACGACATCGGCCGCACCCTCGGTCTCGGACACATCGTCAGCGACGACGTCTTCGGCGGCAGCGTCCTCGGCTGCCTCGTCGGCGTCGATCGCGTCGATCCCTGCCTTTGCATCGGCGGCGCGCTTGCGGCTGCGCTCGACACGGGCACGACGGTTGGCGCTGGCGCCTCCGCTGGCGCCCTCGGCGCGAGCCTGGACGACCTCGATCCGGTCGTCGCTCATGCGAGCCAACACGATCGTGATGTGGCACGTGCGCTTGCGGATCCGGGTTGCACGGCCCCTCGCACGGGGGCGGAAGCGACGCAGCGTCGGGCCCTCGTCGGCGAAGCAGGCCAGCACGAACAGCTCGTCGGCATCGGCGATGTAGGCACCGCTGTCGGCGTCGGTCGAGTTGGCGACGGCGCTGGCGAGCACCTTGCGGATGTCGTGGGCGATCGAACGATCGGTGAACTGCAACACCTCGTCGGCGCGCTTCACATCGAGGCCACGGATCAAGTCGAGCACGACCCGTGCCTTGTAGGCAGACGACCGCACGTACTTGGCGGTGGCCTTGGTGCCGTGGCGCTCACCGATTGCGGTGGCGCCCTCATTCAGCTTCGGACCGCGCATCAGCGACGTGCTCCCTTTTCCTGCCCGGCATGGAACCGGAACGTGCGGGTTGGGCTGAACTCGCCGAGCTTGTGGCCGACCATCGACTCGGTGACGTACACCGGGACGTGCTTGCGGCCATCGTGGACCGCGATCGTGTGGCCGACCATGTCGGGAATCACGGTCGAGCGACGCGACCAGGTCTTGATGACCTTGCGTTCGCCTGCGGCGTTCTGGGCATCGACCTTCTTGAGCAGATGCTCGTCGACGAACGGGCCCTTTTTGAGACTGCGTGTCATGACTTCTCTCTCCTGCCTCAGCGACGCCCGCGACCGGAACGGCGACGACGGACGATCATCTTCTGGCTGGACTTCTTCTTGGAACGGGTGCGGCCCTCGGGCTTGCCCCACGGGGACACGGCGGGACGACCGCCGGAGGTGCGACCCTCGCCGCCACCGAGCGGGTGGTCGACCGGGTTCATCGAGACACCACGGGTCTGGGGCTTGACGCCCTTCCAGCGGTTGCGACCGGCCTTACCGATCTTGACGAGCTCGTGCTCGCTGTTGCCGACCTCGCCGACCGTGGCGCGACAGTCGATCGGCACACGGCGCATCTCGGTCGATGGCATACGCAACGTGGCGAAGTCGCCTTCCTTGGCGACCAACTGCACGGCGATGCCCGCCGAACGTCCGACCTTGCCGCCCTGGCCAGGACGCAACTCGACGTTGTGGATCGTCGTACCGACCGGGATGAAGCGCAACGGCATCGCGTTGCCGGGCTTGATGTCGGCACCGTGGCCACTCTGGACCTGGTCGCCCACGTTGAGACCCTTGGGAGCCAAGATGTATGCCTTCTCACCGTCGGCGTAGTGCAGCAACGCGATCCGGCACGTGCGGTTCGGGTCGTACTCGATGCCGGCCACCTTGGCGGAGACGCCGTCTTTGACTCGCTTGAAATCGACCACGCGGTAACGCTGCTTGTGGCCGCCGCCGCGGTGGCGCGATGTCTTGCGACCGTAGGCGTTGCGGCCACCGGTCTTGGACTTGGGGATCAGCAGCGTGCGCTCGGGCGTCGACTTGGTGACCTCGGAGAAGTCGGACGACGTCTGGAAACGACGGGCTGGGCTGGTGGGCTTGCGTGAACGAATCGCCATGATGACCTCAGTTCTCGAAGAGCGGGATCTCGCCCGCTGCCAGCGTGACGATCGCCCGCTTGGTGTCGGGCTTGGAACCGCGGCGGTTGGTGCCGCGCACTCGGGTGGCCTTGCCCTTGCGATTGAGGGTATTGACCTTGAGCACCTCGACGCCCCAGATCGCCTGCACCGCATCGCGGATCTCGGGCTTGCTGGCGCTCGGGTGCACCTTGAACGTGTAGACGCCGGTCTCCATCAGGTCGTAGCTCTTTTCGGAGACGACCGGAGCCAGGATGATGTCGCGTGGATCCTTCATCACTCCATGCCCTTCTGCTGTGAGGCCGGCTTGGAGAAGCCGGCTGCCTCGGCACTGTCTTCGGTGTCGAACCACACCTCGGCCTTGGTGCGGCTGTAGAACGAGCTGCCAGGTACGTGGTACAGCATCGATCCGGCATTGCCCTTGATCGCGAAACCTTCCGGCTGTGAACCGTCGGTGAGCGCCTTCACGGAGCCGGCCCATTCCGCTGGAACGGGCGCTGCAGCCTCGGCGACAACCTCATCGGCGACAACCTCATCGGCGACAACCTCATCGGCGACAACCTCATCGGCGACAACCTCATCGGCGACAACCTCATCGGCGACAACCTCATCGGCGACAACCTCATCGGCGACAACCTCATCGGCGACAACCTCATCGGCGACAACTTCATCCGGCGACAGCCGGCTGAGCCTTGGCCGTCGACTTCGTGGCGACCGGTGCCGGCAGCGCGGCCTGCGTGAACACGATGTACTCGTTGCAGAGCACGTCGTACGCATTCAGTTCGGCGGGGGCAATCAGTTGGACCTCGGTCAGGTTGCGGAAGCTCAACGCCGTGGCAGCATCGTCGCGACCGATGACGATCAACGCCCGGCCGTCGATACCCAGCCCGGCCAAGGCGGCCTTGGCAGCCTTCGTGCTGGGTTTGTCGAAGCCCCACTCATCGACCACGATGATCTTGCCTTCGGCAGCGCGGTCCGACAGTGCCGAACGGAGCGCCAGGCCGATCATCTTCTTGGGGGTCTTCTGGAGATACTTGCGAGGCTTGGGGCCGAGGGCGACACCGCCACCGCTGTACTGAGGTGAGCGGATCGAGCCCTGGCGGGCGTTGCCGGTGCCCTTCTGGCGGAACGGCTTGGCACCGCCACCACGGACCTCGCTGCGGGTCTTGGTGCTCTGCGTGCCGGCGCGGCGTGCGGCCAGCTGAGCCGTGACGACCTGGTGCATGACCGGCACGTTGGGCTGGATGCCGAACGTCGAGTCGTCGAGGTCGACCTTGCCGGCGTCTTTGCCGGCGGCGTTCTTGAGGGTGATCTGTGGCATGTTGATCAGGCTCCCTTCACAGCAGCCTTGACGGCATTACGGACGGACACGACGCCACCGTTGGGGCCCGGAACCGAACCCTTGATCAGCAGCAGATTGCGCTCGACGTCGGCGTCGACCACCACGAGGTTGAGGGTGGTGACCTGGTGGTTGCCCATCTGACCGGGCATCTTCTTGCCTTTGAAGACGCGGCCGGGAAACGAGCAGGCACCGACCGAGCCGGGGGTGCGGTGGGTCTTGTGGACACCGTGACTGGCGCCCATGCCCTTGAAGTTGTGACGCTTCATGACACCGGCGAAGCCCTTGCCACGGCTGGTTGCGGTGACGTCGACACGGGTACCGGCAGCGAGCGCCTCGACGGTGATCTCCTGGCCGATCTCGAAGCCGTCGACCGAGTCGAGGCGCAGCTCGACCAGACGCTTGCCGGGCTGCACGCTGGCCTTGTCGTAGTGGCCGGCCGCAGGCTTGTTGAGCTTCTTGGCGTCACGGTGCCCGTACGTAACCTGCAGGGCGGTGTAGCCGTCGCGCTCGGTGGTCTTGATCTGGACGACGCGCATGGGGTCGACACGGAGCACCGTGACGGGCACGACCTTGTCGTCCACCCACTTCTGCGTCATCCCGACCTTTTCGCCAAGAATCACTGTTTGTGCCATTGCGGCTTCCTTCGAGTTGATCGAGCCCTCACGGGCTATCCACTGATACATGGCCGTTGCGTTCGACGAACTTCCGGTTCTCACGCAAATGCTCCGCTGCCATCTCAGGCGAGCGGAGCACTCGGTCAAGTTGTTGCCGTGAGGTCCCTGCCGGCAGACCGGATCAGGCTCACACGGACATCGATTGCGAATACTTCTGCGTGCCAGAAACACTCTGGACACGGCTAGGAAATGCTATCGGCGCCCGACGACCCCCACAACCACGACGGTCGGTCTCTGCGAAAGTGATCGATGCCAGCGCCATCGATCGGAAACACGTCCGTGGTTGTTCGCAAGTGCGGTCACCGGCCTGTGCCCGACCGCCTCACGTTTCGGGGCGATTGGTGAGCACCACGGTCAGTGTCAACCGCTCGTTCTCACGCAGCACGATGATCTCGAGTTCGTCGCCGGGTTCGCGATCTCGGATCGCTGCCACCAGGCCGGATGCGCCATCGATCGTGCTGCCATCGATCTCGATCACGATGTCGCCGGCCAGCATGCCCGACGCGTCGGCCGGCGTGCCCTCATCGACAGAACCGATCACAGCGCCCTGACCGCCATCTCGCCGGTCGTCGAGAGCGACCCCGAGGTAGCCCTCCTGGCGTCGTTCACCGCCCGCCTCACGGCGCAGAGAATCGACCACCGGAAGCGCCTCGGCACCGGAAATCGCAAAGCCGATGTTGCTGGCCGCCGTCGTGCTGTCGCTGCGAGCGACCGCTGTATTGATACCGACCACTTCGCCGAGTGCGTTGACCAACGGTCCGCCCGAGTTGCCGGACGAGATCGCTGCATCGGTCTGAATCAGGCCGTCGAGTGCACCATTGGCCGTTTGGATCGTGCGTTCGAGTGCCGACACGATGCCGAGCGTGACCGACGGCGCACCATCGAGATCGAGCGCGAATCCGATCGCCACGACCTCGTCGCCGATTCGAACAGAATCTGGTTCGGCGAACGTGGCCGGCACGAAGTCGTCTCCGGCGACCCTCAGCAACGCCAGATCGTTGCCGACATCGACCGCCAGCAGCGACGCTTCACGCGGCTCGGTCTCACCGGCCAACCGAACCCTGATCTCTGTCGCCCCGTCGACCACGTGAGCATTGGTGAGGATCTCGCCGTCCTCGGTGGTGATCACGCCGGTACCGATCGAGCCTCCAGACCCGAGCGGACCCTCGATGTCGGCGCTGATCGTGACGACCGAGGGCGCCACGTAGGCGGCCACGGCAGCGACGTTGATCGGCGGCAGCTCCGAATCGCGTACGGCACCGAGGTCGAGCGCAACGTTCGAGGCTCGTTGCGGCGGTCGCGGGTCTGAATCGAGGCGCTGCTGGATTGCCGCACCAGCGACTCCGGCCCCGATCATGGCGACCGCCAATGTGGCCACCAGCGCCACCCGTCGCGGCCAACCCCGCTGACGCTTGGGCGGCGCCGGGGGCAATGGAGGCGGTGAGATCGGCGAGGTCGGAACGGACCGGGGTCACACCGATGTTCGGTGTCAACTCGATCATCGTCGGTGTCGCAAGATCGCGCGGTGCATGATCCGCGGAGGAATCCCAACCCGGGATGGAGGGGGGAGGTAGGGAAGTCACGGTGTCAGGTCTATCAATCAGGTTGGTGTTCGTCACCGCGCCGACGCGAGTTCTCAGGTCGTTCACAGCTTGAAACCAACATCACGGCGCAGACATTCCACACTGGATGAGTGGGGTCGAGCGCGAAGCAGGCGGCACCGAAGTGCCGCCTGCTTCGTCACCTCGTCGAGGCAGTTCGTCGAATCAGCCCTTGGCCTCGATGAACGCGTCGGAGAATTTCGTCTCGAAGTCGCCCGTGTCGCTGATGAACTCGAGCTTCGAGAGATCGGTCGGATAGATCGCCGGGTCCTCGAGGATCTCGGGCTCGATGAACGCTTCGGCAGCCGCATTGGGGCTGGCGTAGTAGTTCCAGTTGGTCAGCGCTGCACCGTTCTCGGCATCGAGCAGGAAGTTGATGAACGTATGAGCAGTGCACGGATGCGGAGAGTCCTGCACGATCGCCATGTTGTCGACCCAACGTGTGCCACCCTCGTCGGGCACGAAGTACTCGTACTGGCTCGGGTCGTCCGCCTCGTCGAACTGCACGAAGAAGTTGCCCGAATAGCCGTGGCCGATGATCGCTTCTCCCTGGGCCACGAGCTCGTCGTACTGGTCGGAATCGAACGCCAGCACCGGCGAGTTGCGAACCAGATCGGTGGCCTCGGCCAGCTCGTCCTCACTGGTGCTGTTGAGCGAGTAACCGAGGTACTTGAGCGCAGCGCCGATCGTTTCGCGCGGATCGTTCAGCAGTGTGATCTTTCCGGCGTACTGCTCGGCCTCGGGGCCGAACACGATGCCCCATGTGTGGGGAACCTCTCCACCGGCCGCTGCCAGGTCGACTCCGAGACCGGTGGTGCCCCACTGATACGGCGCAGCGTAGGTGCCATCGGGGTCGTACGGTAGGCCTGACCGGAACTCGTCGGACAGGTTGACGTAGTTCGGGATGGCGTCCTTGTTGAGCGGCATCACGTCACCGTTCTCGATCAGAATCGAGACCATGTAGTCGGATGGAACGATCACGTCGTAGCCGGAGTTGCCGGCCGAGATGATCGGCTGCATCGCCTCGTTCGAGTCGTAGGTGTCCTGGGTCACCTTCACGTCGTACTGCGCCTCGAAGGCGCTCAGTAGGTCGGGGTCGATGTACTCGGCCCAGTTGTAGAGAGCCATATCGCCGTCGACCTGGTCGACCGCGCACTCGGCAGTATCCATGTCGGCATCCGCATCGGCATCGGCATCGGCATCGGCCGGTGGGTCGGCGACGGTGTCGTCGTCGCCTCCACAGGCGGCGAACAACAGCGAGGCGGCGATCAACGTCGGCCACATCTTGTTTCGGGTCATGGTCATGTCTCCCCTTCAGGTAAGTGTTCACGCTGGCGCCGGCCCTCGCTGGCGCGCTGCGCTAGCAAGCTACCGACCACCAACACCAATGATGCTCCCAACATCACAACCGACACCGCATTGATCAGTGGTGTGACACCCCGCCGGATGAGACTGAAGACGTACACCGGCAGCGTCGTACTGCCGGGGCCCGCAACGAACTGTGTGACGACGACGTCGTCGAGCGACAGCGTCAGCGCCAAGAGCGCACCGCCGATCACGCCGGGTGCGATCAAGGGCAGCGTGACATACCGGAACGCCTGCCATCGAGACGCGTAGAGGTCAGCGGCGGCTTGCTCGAGCGTCGAATCCATGCCGGCCAGCCGTGCCCGCACGACCACCGACACGAAGGCGATGTTGAAGGCGACATGGCTGATGATGATCGTGCCGAGACCCTTGGCGACCCGGAGGCCGAACCAGGCGTCGAGCACATCGAACGCCTGCGTGAAGAACAGCAGCATCATGACCGCCATCGTGACGTCGGGGATGATGATCGGCAGGTACAACAAGGCGTCGAAGACCCGCTTGCCGCGGAACGTGAAGCGCTCGAGCGAGAGTGCAGCCATCGTGCCGAGCACCGTGGCCACCACGGTCGAGGCGATCGCAACCTTGACCGAGATCCAGATCGCGTCCTGCACACGGGTGTCGTCGCCGAGCCCGCGGTACCAGTCGAACGTGAAACCACCCCATTGGCCCGGATTTCGACTGCCGGAGAAGCTGTAGATCGTGAGCAGCACGATCGGTGCGTACAAGAAGACGAAGATCAGGACCGTGTTGAGGCCGAGCAGGCTGCGGGTGACACCCTTCGGGTTGGCGGACGATCCGACGCTCACAGGTTCTTCCCGCCGGCTCGGAAGTACACGATCGTGGCGACCAGCATGACCGTCATCAACACGAACGACACGGAGGCCCCCACCGGCCAGTTACGGGCCGTGAGGAACTGGGTCACGATGTAGCTGCCCAGCATGGTTTCGCGACCACCACCGAGGATCTCGGGCGTGACATAGGCCCCGAGACTCGGTACGAAGACCAGGATCGAGCCGGCGATCACGCCCGGCAGCGACAGTGGCAACACGACCTTCGTGAACGACTGCCACCCGGTCGAGTACAGATCGCGGCTGGCCTCGACCAGCCGCCAGTCGATCCGGTCGATCGAGGCGTACAGGGGCAGGACCATGAACGGCAGGAACGAATAGGTGAGACCGAGGATCACCGCCGTCTTCGTGAACAACAGGTTCGCCTCGCCGAGTCCGATCGCCTCGGTCGTCGAGGAGATCGGGCCGCCGCTCGACAACAGCAGCCGCCAGGCGTAGTTGCGAACCAGGAAGTTGGTCCAGAACGGGATCATCACGCCGACCAGCATCAGGTTGCGGACCATCGGGCTGCGGGTGACGGCGAAATAGGCGAACGGATACGCCAGGAGCAAACAGATCCCGGTCGTGATGCCGGCCAGTACGGCCGATCGAACGACGACATTGCGCACGATCGGTTCGCCGAGCTTGCGATACGCCTCGAGGTTCCAGCCCGACAGTGACGTACCGCCGGTGCTGGTACGGGTGGCGAAGCTGTAGACCAACACGATCAGCAGGGGCACGGCGAAGAACAACACCATGTAGGCGAACGACGGCAACGCCAACAACATCCCGCGACGTCGCTCGGCCTTGCGGAGCTGGCGCTCGACGACCTCGCCTCGATTCGCCACGGTCGCCGGTTCGGCGAGCTCGGTGGCGTCGGTGCTCATCCGGGCACCACCGCGACTGCGTCGTTGCGCCACCACACCGTGACGTCATCGCCGACCGCACGGCGAACCAGTTCGTTGCGGTTCTCGTGACGGGCCTCGACCGTCAACCAATCGAAGGCGATCTCGTACACGACCGAACTACCGAGAAAGGTCACGTTGGAGACCTTGCCATCGAGCGAAGGCCACTCGGGCGGCGCCTCGCCCCGGCCGACCACCTCGACCCGTTCCGGGCGGAGGCTGATGGCGACCGCGTCCCCGACCGATCCATCCGTCGGGACACTGATCCGTGTCCCGTTGGCGAGACACACCAACCGGCTCTCCTCGAACGTACCCGGCAGGAAGTTCGAGCGTCCGATGAAGTCGGCGACGAACTGGTTGACCGGGACGTCATAGATCTCCTCGGGGGTCCCCACCTGGAGCAAACGTCCCTCGCCCATCACGCCGATCCGATCCGCCATCGAGAGCGCTTCCTCCTGGTCGTGGGTGACGAAGACGAACGTGATGCCGACCTCACGCTGCAGGGATTTGAGTTCCTGCTGCATCCCCTGACGCAACTTGAGATCGAGTGCCGCCAGCGGCTCGTCGAGCAGCAGCACCTTGGGCCGGTTGACGAGCGCCCGGGCGAGGGCGACGCGCTGCTGTTGGCCACCGGAGAGCTGGGACGGGCGTCGCTGTTCCATGCCTCCCAGACGTACGAGGTCGATCGCCTCCTCGACGCGGAGGGCGATCTCACGCTTGTCGATCTTCTGCATCTTCAGACCGAAGCCGACGTTGGCGGCAACCGTCATGTGCGGGAACAGCGCGTAGTTCTGGAACACGGTATTGACCGGACGTTTGTTGGGGGGCAATGTGCCGACCTCGTCACCGAAGATCTTGAGACTCCCGCCACTGGGAATCTCGAGACCGGCGATCATTCGCAACGTGGTCGTCTTGCCGCATCCCGACGGGCCGAGCAACGCGAAGAACTCACCATCGGCGATGTCCAGATCGACGGCGTCGACAGCGACGACGTCGTCGAAGCGTTTGGTGACCGCTCGTAGGGACACGGCCGCGTTCATCGCTGTGACAATACTCACACTTCGTCGCTCCGTTAGTACGGAGCATCGACGTCGCCGGCCTCGACGTAGACAGTCTTGATCTGGCTGTAGTGATCGAGCGCAGCCCTGCTGTTCTCGCGTCCGATCCCCGACCGCTTGTAACCACCGAACGGGGCCTCGACCGGCGTCAGGTTGTAGGTGTTGATCCAGCACGTGCCGGCCTGCAGCTGATCGACCACCCGATGGGCGCGCTGGACATCTCGAGTGAAAACGCCGGCGGCGAGACCGACGTCGAGACCGTTCGCCCGGTCGATCACCTCTGCTTCATCGTCGAACACGAGCACGCACATGACCGGACCGAAGATCTCCTCGCGGGCGATCCGCATCGAATCCGTGACGTCGGCGAACACGGTCGGCTGGACGAACCAACCATCGGGAAGACCCTCGACGGTCGCGACCGAACCGCCCGTGGCCACGGTCGCGCCCTCGTTGACGCCCACCTCGAGGTAGTCGCGCACCTGGCGATACTGCCGTTCGCTCACGACCGGGCCCATCTGGGTGTCCTCGTCGAGCGGGTCGCCCAACACGATCGCCTCGGTTCGTTCGACGAGCCGTCGCAGGAACTCGTCGTGAACAGCACGGTGCACGAACACGCGGGTGCCGTTCGAGCAGATCTGTCCGGTCGAGTAGAAGTTGCCGAGCATCGCCCCTCCGACGGCATTGTCGAGATCGGCGTCGTCGAAAACGATCAGCGGCGACTTGCCTCCCAGTTCGAGCGTCACGTGTTTGAGCCCGGCCGCCGCACCGGCAGCGACCCGTTCGCCGGTCGCCACCGAACCCGTGACCGACACCTTGGCGACGTCAGGATGCTCGACCAGTGCTGCCCCGACGCTGCCCCCACCCTGCACCACGTTGAACACCCCGGCGGGCAAACCGGCCTCGGTCAGGATCTCCGCCAGCGCCAGGGCGCTGAGCGGCGTGACCTCCGAGGGCTTGAACACCATCGCGTTGCCGGCAGCCAGTGCCGGCGCAGCCTTCCAGCAGGCGATCTGGATCGGATAGTTCCATGCGCCGATGCCGACACACACGCCGAGTGGTTCGCGGCGGGTATAGGTGAACGAGCCCCCGAGATCGACGTACTCGCCGGTCACCGTCGCGGCGAGACTGCCGAAGTACTCCAGGCAATCGGCGCCGGAGGCAGCGTCAGCCACCAGAGTCTCCTGGAGCGGCTTGCCGGTGTCGAGCGACTCGAGTACCGACAGCTCACGGTTGCGTTCACGTAGCAGGTCAGCTGCTGCTCGCAGCACCCGGCCGCGCTCGGCCCACGGAGTCGCAGCCCACAGGCCGGCGCCGCGAACAGCGGCTTCGACGGCTGAGTCGATCGTCTCGCGGTCGGCCTCCGACAACGCCGCGATCACCTCCTGTGTCGCCGGGTACACGCTGTCGAACCGTGCCCCGGACGACTCCACGAATGCCCCGTCGATGTAGTGGCTGCCGGCCGGTTGTGCGCGCATGTCCCGGATGATCCCACATTGCGCCGGAGCGTCCGGCTTCGCGAGGCCGAATACGGCGAGAGCCGGCGGCAGACGCCGCCGGCTCTCCAAGTTCCTCGTCGATCCGCTCGGCGGCTGGCCGCCGGTCGAATCGGACAGCGTCAGCTGGCCTGAATCTTGATCTCGATGTCGACGCCTGCCGGCAGCTCGATCCGCTGCAGCGAATCGATCGTCTTGGCGTTGGGGTTGACGATGTCGATCAGCCGCTTGTGGACACGCATCTCGAAGTGCTCGCGAGAGTCCTTGTCGACGTGCGGCCCCCGGATCACCGTGTAGCGGTGCTTGTCGGTCGGCAACGGGATCGGACCGCGGATCGTGGCATCGGTGCGATTGACCGTTTCGACGATCTTCTTCGTCGACTGGTCGATGATCTCGTGGTCGAACGCTTTCAAGCGGATTCGAATGTTCTGGGCCATGTCACTGTTCTCGATTCAGTTTGATTCGAATGTTCACTTGAGGATGTTGACGACGCGGCCGGCACCAACGGTGCGGCCACCCTCACGGATCGCGAACCGAAGACCCTCGTCCATCGCGATCGGCTTACCCAACTCCACCGTCATCTCGACATTGTCACCAGGCATCACCATCTCGGTACCCGACGGCAACTCGATCGTCCCGGTCACATCAGTCGTCCGAAAGAAAAACTGCGGACGATAATTATTGAAGAACGGCTTGTGACGACCACCCTCCTCCTTCGTCAACACATACACCTGACCAGTGAAATTCGTGTGCGGCGTAATCGAACCCGGCTTACACAACACCTGACCACGCTCAACATCATCCTTACCGGTCCCACGCAACAACGCACCAATGTTGTCCCCCGCCTGACCCTCATCAAGCAACTTACGGAACATCTCCACACCAGTACACGTCGTCTTCTGCGTGTCGCGCAAACCAACAATCTCAATCTCATCACCAGTATGAACAACACCCTGCTCAACCTTGCCGGTCACCACCGTGCCACGACCCGTGATCGTGAACACATCCTCGATCGGCATCAAGAACGGCTTGTCCAACTCACGCACCGGCTCAGGAATATACGAATCACACGCATCCATCAACACCATCACCTGCGCCTGCGCCTCAGCATCACCCTCCAACGCCTTCAACGCGCTGACAGCAATCACCGGAACATCATCACCATCGAACTCGTACTCGTTCAACAACTCACGAATCTCGAGCTCCACCAACTCGAGCAACTCGGCATCATCAACCATGTCAGCCTTGTTCAACGCCACCACGATCGACGGAACACCCACCTGACGAGCCAACAACACATGCTCACGCGTCTGAGGCATCGGACCATCCGTCGCCGCAACCACCAAAATCGCGCCATCCACCTGCGCAGCACCCGTAATCATGTTCTTGATGTAGTCAGCATGACCCGGCATATCAACATGCGCATAATGCCGCGCCTCAGTCTCATACTCAATATGAGCAATCGAAATCGTAATACCACGCGCCTTCTCCTCCGGCGCCTTATCAATCATGTCAAACGCCGAAAACTCGGCCAACCCCTTCTCCGACAACGTCCGCGAAATCGCAGCCGTCAACGTCGTCTTCCCATGGTCAATATGACCCATCGTCCCAATATTCACATGGGGCTTCGTACGCTCGAACTTCGCCTTACT
>CAVRNX010000037.1:0-100861 GCA_963722635.1 uncultured Acidimicrobiaceae bacterium | reverse complement strand
GGTCGAGCGACTGGCCGACATGGTCGTCGGTCGGCGTCGCGAGATCGACCTCGTCGTGGCCGCGCTCGCTGCCGACCGACACATCCTGCTCGAGGGGCCGCCCGGCACCGGCAAGTCGACGTTGCTGCGAGCGGTCGCCCACGAATTGGGCCTCGGGTTCGAGTTCGTCGAGGGCAACGCCGAGCTCACGCCGGCGCGCCTGATCGGGCACTTCGATCCGGCCCGGGTGTTGGCCGACGGCTACGACCCGGACGTCTTCGTCGACGGCCCACTGGCCGCCGCGTTGCGAACCGGATCGCTGCTGTACCTGGAAGAGCTCAACCGTGTCCCCGAGGAGACGCTCAACGTGCTCGTCACGGTGATGAGCGAGCGCGAACTGAACGTGCCTCGACTCGGACGGTTGGCAGCTGCGCCGGGTTTCCGGCTGGTTGCCGCCATGAACCCGTTCGACGCCGTCGGAACGGCACGGATCTCGTCGGCGATCTACGACCGCGTGTGCCGGCTGGCGGTCGACTACCAGAGCACCGGCGACGAGGTCGACATCGTCGTTCGTCATGGGGCCGCAGTTCCGGCGGAGTGGGTCGCCGATGCCGTCGAGTTGGTGCGTCGCACGCGGACACATCCTGACCTGCGGGTCGGCTCGTCGGTGCGCGGTGCGATCGACCTGTGCGCTGTCGTCGCCTCGCTGTCCGAGGTGCGGGCACGGCCGATCACCGATCGTGACGTCTCGTTGGACGCTGCGCTGGTGGCCCTGTCAGGACGGGTGCGGGTGCGTGAGGGCTCGACGCGAGACGCCGAGTCGATCATCGCCGAACTCTGGCACGACGTGTTCGACAGCACCGAGCAAGCCCCGAGCGACCCGGGAAAAGCGAGCGCCCCGACGGGGGCGACGGCGAATCGCTGACGCCGCCGACGGCCACGGGGGGCGACGCCGACCGGATCATCGACGAGGCGCGCCGCCGCACGGTGTCCCGGCGTGAGCTGTCTGGCTCGCCCAGGTTCGACGAGATCTCGCCGGAGGTCGGTGAGATCGACGAGTCCGCCGTGTCGGAAGCGCTCGAGGCCGATCCCGACGAGATGATGTCGTTGCTGGCGCAGATGAGCCAGGCGACCGATTCGCTGTCTCCGGGCGTTGGCCAAGGGCCTGGCGGCGCGACTGTTCCTCGATCTGGCCCGTAACGAGGCGCCCGACGGTCAGGGGATCGGTCGTGTGGTCACGGCGCCGTACCGCCCGGACGGCGGTGATCTCGACATCGACCGCAGTCTCGAGGGGATCATGGCTGCGGGCGCCGAGCAGCGGCTGGTCGAGCCTGATGAACTGGCAGTTCGAGCCTGGGCCAGCCCGTCGACGGCGTGGTGTCTGGTGATCGACCGAAGTGGCTCGATGCAGGGTCGTCCACTCGCCACGGCGGCGCTCGCTGCGGCGGCGGTCGCCGTACGGGCCGATCGGAATTACGCCGTGCTCTCGTTCGGCAGCGATGTCGTCGCACCGAAGGCGATGTGGGAACTGCGGTCGATCGACGACGTGCTCGATCGGGTGCTCGCCTTGCGCGGCCATGGCACGACCGACGTCGCCCGAGCGTTGTGGTCGGCCGGCGAGCAGCTGCGGACGGCGAGCACCACGAGACGGGTGACGATCCTGTTGTCTGATTGCCGCTCCACGGAACCCGGGGATGCCGTCGCAGCGGCACGTGCCCTCGATCAGCTGGTGATACTTGCGCCGGAGGGCGACAGCGTCGAGGCCGCCGAGTTGGCGGATTCGGTCGGTGCACGATGGACGACCGTCGACGGCCCCTCGTCGATCGTTGCTGCGCTCGGCCGGGTACTCGATCGCTGAGCGGCCGTCAGCCGCACCGAACGTCGCGGTCGGGTGTGATCCCCACGACGTTCTCGTCGGCCTCGACCTGCGGCACGGTGCTGGCAGGCGGGTCGGCGTCGGTGGCAGCAGTGGTCGCCGTCGTGCCGACCGTCGTGGTCGGAATCGGCGCCACGGTGGTGGTGTTCTGGGCATCGAACTCCTGCTCGGGAGCCGACGCCAGCGTGGCTTCGCCACGGAACACGGCGAGGATTGCCTTCATGTTGCTGCCCTCGATCCGCGGCCGTTCGACGAGTTCCCCGGCGCCGGTCGTTTCCGATGACGACTCGATCCGATAGGTCGTGATCTCTCCGGGGTCGAGGCGGCGCAAGGTATTGGCGAACTCGAGCATGCGCCGCACCGTGAGTGCAGAGTCGGTGACCAGATACTCGCTGTTCGTCGAGATCAGAGCGGTCGCCACACTGGGTGAGTACAGACGCCCGTTGATCACGGTCGCGATCACGCGGCGCAGGAAGTCTTGCTGGCGGGCGATTCGGCCGAAGTCTGATGTGCCGTCGGTGGTCCACTGCCCACTCCCGGGCGGGTCTTCGTACTGATAGTGACGCGATCTCACGTAGGCGAGGGCGCTGTCGCCGTCGAGCCGCACACAGCCGGCTTCTGGCACGAACAGGCCGCTCCTTGCGTCGCGGGCAGGAAACTCGAACGGTACCTCGACGCCGCCGACCGCATCGACGAGGCGTTCGAACGCGCAGAAGTCGACTTGGATGTAGTGGTCGATCGGGATCCCGAAGTTGAGATAGATGGTGTCGATCAGCTTGGTCGGATCGTCTCGCCGAAAGGCGCTGTTGATGCGCGCCTTGCGACCGCCGGCGATGTCGACGTAGAGGTCGCGGGGGAGCGACAGCACGGCCAGTTGATCGACCTCCGGGTTGGCCCGCCAGATCATGATCGTGTCGCTGCGCTCACCGATGCCGGTGCGGTCTTCGTCGGCCGCAACCGTCCCGTCGAGACAGTCGTTGTTGTCTGCTCCGACGATCAGGAAATTGGCGGCATCCGGTTCGGCCAGCACGATGCTGGTCGTTGTGACACCCGCCAGGTCGGGCAGGGTGGTGGTGGCGCCGGGGACGACCACATCTGCTGCGCCGGCCGCCCCGCCCTGCGCCGACGTGGGCGAGTCGAGCGTGATCAGGTTGCGTTGGGAGAGCACCCACTGGCCGGTCGCGAGAGCTGCTGCCGTGCCGAAACAGGCGATTGCGACGAGCAGGACCAAGCTGAACGTCAGCCGTTGCGGCCAGGTGCGTCGCAGCTTGTCGGTCGCCATGGAGGGGCCAGCGTACCGGCCGCTCGAGCGAGCATCAGCCCAGGACGACAACCTTCGTGCCGACCGGTGCCCACGCCCACATGTACTGCGCATCGGGAGTCGATTGGCGCACGCATCCAGCCGACAACGGGATGCCGAGTTGACTCACCGACTGCACTTTGCGCCCGGTCTCCGTGTTGGTGGGGATCTCGTGGAAGCCGATGTTGTCGCCTCCGCCGCCCTTGGCGAAGCGCACCATGTATCGCCAGCAGATCGAAGGATTCTTGATGTTGCAGGTGTATCCGGAGCGTGAGAACACGCTGTAGGTGCCTGGCAGCGGCTGGTTCCAGGTGAGGCGGCCCGAGACGAGATGTGTCTTCGAGACCCTGCCGTTGGCCTCGACGGTCCAGACCCGCTGAGCCGGCTTGGAGTACACGATCCGGCGCCCGGACCCCGAGTTGGCCGGCAACACCCAGCTCGGTGGGAGTGTCGTGGTGGTCGGCGGCGGCGGCAGCGTGTCGGTGACCTGGGCCTGCGTGCCTCGCGTCGGAGTCGCCCGTGACGGCGACAGCGGCACCTCGGCCACCAGCGGGGCCGGTGTCGTGGTGGTGGTCGTGCTGGTCGTGGTCGTCGTGCTGGTCGTGGTCGGGTCGTGGTCGTGGTCGTCGTCGTCGACGTGGTCGTGGCCGGCGCGCTGGTGGGCGGCGTGGTCGGCTCGGTGACGACCGGCTCGGTCGTTGTAGAAGGCGTGGCAGCGGCGTTGGCGCCCCCAACTACCAGGGTGCCCCCGACCACAGCCAGAGCGACAACTCGTCCCAACATCGATCGCATGAACACCGAGGGTACCTGGGTCTTCAGCTCACGTCGAGGAGACGAGTTCGATCTCACACCCGAACTGATCGGCAGTTCGCACCGACAACTCCAGTATCGAGCCCGCTTCGACCAGGTCGTCGCGACCCGCTGACAGCGCATCGTGCATCGATGCGGGTGCGCTGATCTGGAGCGTTGCGACCTCGGCGCGCTGGCTGACCTTGGCCTCGGTCTTGGCGCGTCGAACGTGCCCGAGCAGCTCGAGCGTGGGATCGATCAGCGTTGGATCGCCCCCGGCATGCGGGGCAACCGGCCAGGCCTGGACATGGATGCTTGCGTCGTTCCACCAGCTCCATGCTTCCTCCGTGACGAACGGCAGGATCGGGGCGAACAGACGCTGGATCGCGCCGAGCGCCGTGAGCAGCGCAGCGCGGGCCGAGTTGGCGGCGTCTTCGCCTCGCGTGGCGTAGGCGCGGCCCTTCACCAGCTCGACGTAGTTGTCGCAGAACCACCAGAAGAACGACTCGGTGCGCTCGAGCGCGCGTGCGTAGTCGAACGCCGCGAATGCATCGGTCGCTTCGATGATGACGGCATCGAGCTTGGCCAGCATCGACAGGTCGATCGGATCGGTGGCTGTGGTGCCCGCCGGCACCTCGCCGAACGACAGCACGAACTTCGACACGTTGAGCAGCTTGTTGGCCAGCTTGCGCCCGACCTTCATCTGGTCTTCGCTGAACGCCGTGTCCGTGCCCGGACGTGCCGAGCCGGCCCAGTAGCGAACGGCATCGGTGCCGTACTGCTCGAACAGATCGATCGGTGTGATGACGTTGCCCTTCGACTTCGACATCTTCTTGCGATCGGGATCGAGGATCCAGCCGGACAGGGCGGCGTGTGCCCACGGTGCCTGATCGTGCTCGTGGTGGCTGCGCACGACCGTGGAGAACAGCCACGTGCGGATGATGTCGTGGGCCTGCGGGCGCATGTCCATCGGGTACACACGCTCGAACAGGTCGGCACCGTCTTCCTCCCACAGGCCGGCGATCTGGGGCGTCAGCGACGAGGTCGCCCACGTGTCGAAGATGTCGGGGTCGCCCATGAAACCACCGGGCTGATTGCGCTGGTCGGCTGTGAACCCGGTCGGCACGTCCGTCGACGGATCGATCGGCAGCTCTGACTCGTCGGGCACGATCGGGTTGTCGTAGTCGGGCTCGCCGTCGGCGTCGAGCGGCGTACCAGACCGGGATCGGCACCCCGAAGAACCGCTGGCGGCTGACGCAGCCAGTCGCCGTTGAGGCCCTCGACCCAGTTGTCGAAGCGATGCTGCATGTGGGTCGGATGCCAGGTCATCTCGCCACCGCGCTTCACCAACGCGTCGCGCAGCCCGGCGCCTCGGCCACCGTTGCGGATGTACCACTGACGGCTGGTGACGATCTCGAGCGGGCGATCGCCCTTCTCGTAGAACTTGACCGGGTGCTGGATCGGGTCGGCCACGCCGAGCATCTCGCCGCTCGCCTGGAGCTGCTCGACGATCGTGCGCTGGGCCTGCTTGACGTTGAGCCCGACGATCGTGGCGTAGCGCGTCGGCGTCGACGTCGTCGGGGGCCGTCAGCGAGGATGCGGCCGTTGCGGCCGATGATCGGGCGCATGTTGAGATCGAGCTCGCGCCACCAGGTGACGTCGGTGGCGTCGCCGAACGTGCAGATCATGGCGATGCCGGTGCCCTTGTCGGGCTCGTGCCAGCTCGTGGGCGACGATCGGCACCTCGACGTCGAACAGCGGCGTGCGCACGGTGCTGCCGAACAGCGGCTGGTAGCGCTCGTCGTCGGGGTGCGCCACCAGGGCGACACAGGCCGCCAGCAGCTCGGGGCGGGTGGTGTCGATCACCACGTCGCCGAGCCGTCGCTCTTGTGGAAAGCGATCTTGTGGTAGGCGCCCGGGCGATCGCGATCCTCCATCTCCGCCTGTGCGACAGCGGTCTGGAAGTCGACGTCCCACATCGTCGGGGCGTCGTGGCTGTAGGCCTCGCCGCGAGCCAGATTGCGCAGGAATGCGCGCTGGCTGATGCGGCGGCTGCGCTCGTCGATCGTGGCGTACAGGTGGTTCCAGTCGACGCTCAGGCCGAGCCGTCGGAACAGCTCCTCGAACACCTGCTCGTCGATCTCGACCAGTTCGTCGCACAGTTCGAGGAAGTTGGGGCGCGAGATCGGGATCGCGTGGTGCTTCTTGGGCGGGTCGCCGCGAAACGGTGGCTCGAAGTCGGCCTGGTACTGCTGGCCGGGGTCGCACCGCACGCCGTAGTAGTTCTGTACCCGGCGTTCGGTCGGCAGCCCGTTGTCGTCCCATCCCATCGGGTAGAACACCGACTTGCCGGACATGCGCTGGAAGCGAGCGATCGTGTCGGTGTGGGTGTAGCTGAACACGTGTCCCATGTGCAGCGACCCCGACACGGTCGGAGGAGGCGTGTCGATCGAGAACACATCCGCGCGTACCGCCGACTCGTCGAAACGATAGATGCCATCCGAGTCCCACTGGGCAGCCCAGCGTTGCTCGATGCCGTCGAGCGTCGGCCGTTCAGGGATGTTCGCCATAGGCCGATCAGGCTACGGGATCGAGCGCGACCCCACCCGCCTGGTTTCGGGGCGAGTTGTGGTTCAGAGCAGGGATTCGTAGATCGCCATCGTCTTGCGGGCGGCGACGTCCCAGCCGAAGTCGTCGATCGCCCGCTGGCGACCGGCCAGACCCATCGCGGTGGCGCGGTCGGCGGTCAGCCAACACCTGGTTGACGGCGGTGGCGAAGTCGTTCTCGAAGGCGGTGGTGTCGCTCTCGTCGTAGTGCACGAGCAGTCCGGTCTCGCCGTCGACGACGACGTCGGGGATGCCGCCCACGTCGCTGGCGACAACGGATGTCTCGCAACCCATCGCCTCGAGGTTGACGATGCCGAGCGGTTCGTACACCGATGGACAGGCGAAGACCGTGCCGTGCGTGAGCACCTGGCGCACATCCTCGCGAGGCAGCATCTCGGACACGACGAAGACACCGTCGCGACGCTGACGCAGTTCGGCGATCGCGGCGTCGGTCTCGGCGGCCAGTTCGGGCGTGTCGGCAGCGCCTGCCAGCAGCACCAGCTGGGCCGACTCGTCGAACTGGAGTGCAGCCCGCAGCAGGTGGGGCACACCCTTCTGACGCGTGATCCGCCCGACGAACACGACGGACGGGCGGTCCGGGTCGACGCCGAGTCGTTCGAGCACGTCGGTGCCGGGATCGGGTCGGTACAGGTCGGTGTCGATCCCGTTGTGCACCACGTGGACCTTGGACTCGTCGAGGTCGGGGTACGAGTTCATCACGTCACGCTTCGAGCCGTGGCTGACGGCGATCACCGCGTCGGCGCCTTCGTAGGCAGTCTTCTCTGCCCACGACGAAACCCGGTAGCCGCCACCCAGCTGTTCGGCCTTCCAGGGCCGATGCGGCTCGAGCGAATGTGAGGTGACGACGTGCGGGATCCCGTGCAGCAGGCCGGCCCAATGGCCGCCCATGTTGGCGTACCAGGTGTGGGAGTGCACCAGATCGCAGCCGGCGGTCTGATCGGCCATCCCGAGGTCGGCGGCCAGGGTGCGCAGCGTGGCGTTGGCGCCTTCGAGGAACGGCTCGTGCTCGGAGTGTGCCGTGGCGCCGTCGCGTGGATCGCCCATGCAGTGCACGTCGACCTCGGCCAGCTTGACCAGTTCGCGGACCAGGAAGTCGACGTGAACGCCGGCACCTCCGTAGACGTCGGGCGGATATTCACGGGTGAGGATGCCGATACGCACGATCCCAAGGGTACGTCGTGAGTCGACGGCACCGCCAGCCGCTTGGTCGGACGACGGTCGAACGGCGCGCCGGTTACTTCAGGAACTTGCTGGTGGTGTTGTCGGCCAGCACCTTGCCGCTGGTCTGGCAAGTGGCGCAGTAGTTCACCGTGTAGCCGCTGTATTCAACGGCTCGGATCGTGTCGCTGCAGACGGGACACGGTTCGCCGCTGCGCTGATGGACCCCGCTCGGGCGCTCTTTCGACGAGCTCATATCGGGTCGGGTGCGCTCGTACGCCAACCCTTCGTCGACCGTTTCCCGGATCGCATCAACCAGCTTGGTGGCGCCTTCCAGCCCCAACTTGCGGGTCATCGCGAACGGGCTCAGCTGTGCGCGATGGCAGACCTCGTTGGCCAACCGGCGTCCCAGACCGGCGATCGCCCGTTGGTCGCGGAGGAAACCATGGATGCGCTGATTCTTGGCGGCCAACAGCTCGACCATCAGATCCGGCGTGACCTGGTCGGCGTCGGGCCCGAGCACGGCCAGCGGCGGTGACGACCGAGCGGTGGCCGCCGCCAGGCACCACACTCCGGCCCGCCGCTCGGTGCCTGCCTCGGTCAGCAGCAAGGCCGGCCCATCGCCGTCGAACACGAAGCGGGCCTGGCCGCCGCGCGGCTTGGCCGACTGTTTGGTGTCGACCAACAGGCGGCCGCCCTGCATCAGGTGCACCGCGAATTGCACCGACTCGAACTCGAGCAACAGATACTTGCCGCGCCTGCCGACGCCGAGCAGCGGCGAGCCGTACGCCTCGTCGGGTGCGGGGAGGGCCGTCTTGAGCGCCGTGAACTTGATCGGAACGAAACGGACCAGCACACGTCCGGTGAACTCGGTCGCCAAGCGTTCGGCGTGAGCTTGTACTTCGGGCAGCTCTGGCATCAGGTCGGATCACTCGTAGCGGGTTCGCTCGCGCACCGTGGAGAAGATCGTGTCGAGTGCTGCGAACACCGGCTGGGCAGCCATCAGCGCCTGCTGGTCACCGAACAGGAGGATCTTGCCGGTGATGAAGGCCTCCTGGGCGTTCATCTGGCCGGTCGCCACTGCGACGGCCGTGACCCAGTCCTGTTGCATCTTGACGTGTTCGGGATCTGCCGCACCCGCTGCGAACGAGGCGCGGTCGTCGCCGACCTGGAGGTGGTACGTGACGTCGCCCTCGGGCCCATCGGTGACGACCTGGGTGACGCCGATCGTGTGCTCGGCGGCGAGCTCACGAAGTGCTTCGCTCTCGCCTACCTCGCGGGTCAGCTCGCGGATCCAGGCCAGGCTGAGATACCGGATCTGTTCGTGGTGATGGGTGTCGTCGCTCATGGTGCCGTCGGTCGTCAAGGTCCCTAGTCTGCCCGATGATGGCGCTCTCGCCCACCGACGATCTGTCGCATGCCGATGCGGCCGCGGAGGAGTGGGTATTCGCCGCCTGGACCCCCGACGGACTGGCCGGCGTGGTGTCGGGGCATCGACTGACCGCAAGCGGCGATTGGTATTGGTCGGCGCTGGTCCAGGCCGGATACCCGCTGCTGCATGTCACCGAGTGGAACGTGGTGCGCCGGTCGGACCCGTTCATCGTCAAGGCACCCGAGATGTGGGCCGAGCATCACTGCGTCGCCCCGATGGAACAGTGGTCGGTCGGCAACGAAGCTCACGCGGCGGCGCTCGATGACCCTGACGAAGCACTGGGCCGGGCGTATGGGGCGCCGACGCCGATGGCGATGGACCTGGAGTGGTACGCCACTGGCGCCGCAGAACAGATCGACGCCGGTTACCGGCAGCCGGGGGTGTCGCACGGGTTGATCGAGCTGCTCGACCGCCCGAACCTCGAGCTGACCGAGATCCCCGCCCTCCGGTGGCACCGGTGGAGCCGCGATGCCGATCTCGGGCCCCTTGCGCTCGACACAGTGGTGGCGCACACCGGCCTGCGGGCGCCGTTCGCCTTCCCGAATGGCACGGTCAGCGACTGGGTACTCACTCCGGCTGGCTGGCGCTCTCGCCGTCGTCCGAGCTGACCGGGGCGGTGACCGCAGCCGGTGCCGGCTCGGGAAGTGGCTGTGCTGGTTCCGCTGTGGATGACGACACCGACCACCGACGATTGCGGCGCCGGATCAGCACCCACGCGGCGCCGGCGGCGGTCGCCCCCAGCACCAGGAACGGCAGCAAGCACGGCGACGACGAATCCGACTCCGAAGACGAACCCGGTGAAGGCGTCCCAACCCTGCTCGAACGCATCTCCGATCGAGTCGTCGTCGTCGACCGGCTCGGGTACCGACGCGGTCGGTACGACCTCGATCGTGACAGTCGACAGTGCCACGCGGTCGCTGAGATTGCGCTGCTGGGCCTCGAGCCGTTCGAACTCGGTCTGACGGCGTGTCAGCTCACCTTCGAGGGTGACGAGTTCGTTGAGGTTCTCGGTGCGATCCATGAACTCGCGGACGTTGGCGACGCTCTGGCGGGCGTTACTGATGCGCACGTCGAGATCGATCAACTGCTCCGTCACGTCCTGGGCGCTCTGGTTGATCGATTGCACGGTGCCCGTGTCGGCGAGCCCTGCCAGCAGGCTGTCGATCGACTGTGGCGGCACCTTCACGACCAACACGGCGTATCCCTCGTCGTTGCCGAACCCGGCCCGGTTGCCGTAGTTGACGTCCGACGAGGCGACACCACCGCCCAGCGTCGACGCCTGGGCCATGATCGCCGAGACCGTGCGCTGGATGTCGTCGCTGCTGAGCAGGACGCGCATCTCGATGATCACGTCGCGGCCGATGACGCCGATGTCGAATCCGCCGCCGGCGTCGCCTTCGCCCGCGACTACCGCCGCGTCGGTGGACGCGAGGAGGTCGCTGTCGCCGGTGGCGGATGCCGGAAAATCGGCAGGCTGTTCGGAGCTCGCGTCTTCGCTGGCGGTCTCGGCGTCATCGCTTGCGCAGGCAGTCAGAACAAGTGTGCCGGCGAACAGTACAGCCGCTGTCGTCTGCAGATGTCGGCGGTGTCGTGTCGTCTGAGTCATCGTGCTGCACTTCATACCAAACTAGGACGCTCCACCAACCGGTTTGGTTCCCGTGCCACACTCGACAGTCGCATGAGGTACGACCGCGACATTCTCGACGACTTCGCCGAGAGCAGGAAGCCGACCAAGTATCCGACCGTCGACGTCTCGCTCGGGATGGTGGTCGAAGACCGCTCGAGCGGCTTCGTCGGCGACGTCGTGCGCTGGAACTCCGAGGCCGTCACGCTCCGCGATCGTAAGCAGTACCTGCGCCACTTCACGTGGAAGCCGGGAGGGTTCCTGCTGGAGGGCAAGCCCGTCACATTGGTTCGCCCGGCGGCGCAGGCGACGGCGACACAACAGGTCACCGCATCGGGCTCGATCGCTGCTGACCGGTCGGCGGGGGCGCGGGTCGCCAAGGCGAGCCGGATCTGGGTCGAGGGCAAACACGATGCCGAGCTGCTCGAGCACGTGTGGGGTGACGATCTGCGCGAGTTGGGGATCGTCGTCGAGCCGTTGCACGGTGCCGACGATCTGGCGGCCGCGGTCGGCGAGTTCCAGCCCGGTGGTCAGCGCCGCCTGGGCGTGTTGCTCGACCATCTCGTCGCCGGCTCGAAGGAGTCGCGCATCGCGGCCACCGTCGATCATCCTGCGGTGCTGATCACCGGCCATCCGTTCGTCGACGTGTGGGCCGGCATCCGCCCGAAGGTGGTCGGCCTGCAAGCGTGGCCCGACGTACCCCGAGGGACAGCCGTGGAAAGAGGGCATGTGTCGCGGCGCTCGGTGTGCCGTTCGAAGGTTTCTGGCCGCGCCTCCGCAACCAGGTCAAGACCTACGCCGACCTCGAACCCGAACTGGTCGGCGCCGTCGAGCGCCTGATCGACTTCGTCGCCGAACCCTGACGCGCGGATGGGGATCACGGTCCGACGGTGATCGGGATCGGGCTCGACAGCAACGTGCTCGACTCGCCGTCGAAATGGAAGATCGGCGGCGATCAGCGCATAATCGCCGGGTGGGAGCGCGTAGCCGAGTGCCGGATCGCAACTGACGGTGCTGACGCTCAGCGGCAACTCGGTCGTTGCCCCAGGTGCCAGGTCGACCGGTGACGCCGACGCCGGCGGTCGCCAAGACGTCGGCGTTGACGACCTGACCCTCGGCGTCGAGGATCGTGCCGCTGGCGGCACCGGATTCGAACCGGATCGGGCTCTGGCCGGTGTTGGTCAACGTCACGACGAGGTCGGCCGTCTGCATGCCAGGGGCGCTGATCGAGCCGGTCGGCGCGACGATCTCGATCGTCAAACCGGGCAGTTGTCGGCCGGCGGGCGGCTCCATCACAGACCGACGTGGCGTCCTCGATCGGGTATGCCAACGCGCCGATGGTCAGCTCGACTGCATCGCCGTAGCGGGCGCGGCAGTTCACCGGCGAGCACCACCTGGTCGGCGGCGAGCGTGACCCGGACACCGGCGCCGCCTCTGCCGATCGAGAGGAAGCGACCCTGCAGTTCGCCGATCAGTTGCGACTCGAGCACGCGTGCCACCTCGCCGGCGCACGGCGACCTGGCACACGATCAACTCGTCGGGGTACTCGACCGTCGCACGGAGTTCGGTGCGGTGCACGTCGAGCCGGCCGGTGAACGACACGAACACCGATGCATCGTCGACGGCGTGCCAGACCAGTCCGTACGAACCGAACTCGTCGGGGTGTTGTGCGCCGTACCCCAGCACGTGACCGAGCATCGGTTCGAGACGGCCCGATTCGGTCATCATCGCGCTGCCATCGTCGGTTCCGTCGTTCGAGCGCGGGCTCGACGTCGGGCACGGCTCGGTCACGGCGACCGGGACGACCGATCCGACGGGTACTGGGGTTGAACCTGGTGGTATCAGCAACGTGGTGGCCGGCAGCGGCATGGTTGGGGAGGCGGCGGTGGCGGCGGTGGTGGCGGCAGTAGTACGACCGGACTCGCCCGACGAGGCGATGTCGTCCGCTGTACCGCAGCCTGCAGCGGTGAGTGCGGCGGCAGCGAGCAAGGCAGCAACAGCGCGCATGATGTTGTGACGTTCGGCAGCCATGTGTGGTTCCCCGGATCTGGTGGCCCGATTCTGGCACCGCCGGGACGCGAAACGAGCCCGGGCACCTCGCCCGGGCTCGTTCGGTCCAGATCAGATGTCGATCAGACGAAGGCGCTGGCGAACACCAGGCTGACGATCGTCATCACCTTGAGGAGGATGTTCATCGCCGGGCCGGAGGTGTCCTTGAAGGGGTCGCCAACGGTGTCGCCCACAACGGCGGCCTTGTGGGGGTCGCTGCCCTTGCCGCCGTGGGCACCGGCCTCGATGTACTTCTTGGCGTTGTCCCAGGCGCCACCCGAATTGGCCATGAAGATCGCCAGCGCGAATCCGGTGACGAGCGCACCGGCCAGCAGACCACCCAGTGCGTCGACGCTGATGAATCCGACGACGAGTGGGACGACGATGGCCAGCGAACCCGGCAGGATCATTTCCCGCAGCGAGGCTTCCGTCGAGATAGCGACGCAACGCGCCGAGTCGGGGATCACACCTGGCTTGCCCTCACGCAGGCCAGGGATCTCGCGGAACTGGCGACGCACTTCCTCGATCATCTGCTGAGCGGCGCGACCGACGGCGTCGATCGTCAGGGCGGCGAAGATGAACGGCAGCATCGCACCGACGAAGAGACCGATGAACACGTCGACCTCGCCGATGTTCAGGTTCAGGGCGGCGGTCGGATCGGCCTGGGCGATCGCGAACTCGAAGCTCTTGAACAACGCCAGTGCCGTGAGTGCCGCCGAGCCGACGGCGAAACCCTTGGCGATCGCGGCGGTGGTGTTGCCGAGCGAGTCGAGTGCGTCGGTGACCTCGCGAACCGAGGGGTCGAGCTCGGCCATCTCGGCGATCCCGCCGGCGTTGTCGGCGATCGGGCCGTAGGCGTCGACCGACACGACCGCACCGAGTGTTGCGAGCATGCCGATCGCTGCGACGGCGATGCCGTAGATGCCTCCGCTCGCCCCGAACACGCCGCCCTCGGTGCCGAGCGTCTGCTCGCCGCCCCAATAGGCGACACCGACACCGGCCACGATCAATACGACCGAGGGGGCGACCGATTGCATGCCACCGCTGATTCCGGCCAGGATCGTGGTCGCCGGGCCGGTCTCGGATTGCCTGGCGATCTTCTTGACCGGTGCGTGGTGGTCGGACGTGTAGAACTCGGCGCACTTGCCGAGCCCCCAGCCTGCGAGCAGCCCACCGATCACCGAGACAGCCAGGCCCCATGGCTTGTCGAACATGTCGTCGCTGAACAGCCAGTAGGCGATGCCGACGGTTGCGACGACGGTGATTCCCATCGCCACGTTGGTGCCCATGTGCAAGGCTCGGCTGAGGTGCTTGGAGTCGGTCGACTCGCCACCACGAACCATGAACGAGCCGATGATCGATGCGATCATGCCGGCGAAGGCGATCGCCATCGGGAACACGAGCAGCGGCAGGACGGCGGCGTCACCGGCCTCGGAGGCGACGATGCCGGCAGCGAATGCGGTCAGCGAGATCGGAGCGATGATCGAGCCGGTGTACGACTCGAACAGGTCGGCTCCCATACCGGCGACGTCGCCGACGTTGTCGCCGACGTTGTCGGCGATCGTGGCCGGGTTGCGGGGGTCGTCCTCGGGGATCCCCGCCTCGACCTTGCCGACCAGGTCGGCGCCGACGTCGGCGGCCTTCGTGTAGATGCCGCCGCCGACACGCGAGAACAGGGCGATCGACGAGGCGCCGAGCCCGAACGCGGTGACGATCTCGAAGGCCTGATCGACCTCCAGCCACTCGACGAACAGCAGGTAGGTGAACATCAATCCGAGCAGCGCCAGCCCGGCGACCGTGAAGCCCATCACGGCACCGCCGCGGAAGGCGACCGGCAACGCCTTCGCCGGACCATGCTTGGCGGCTTCGGTGGTGCGGGCGTTGGCCATCGTGGCGACCGTCATGCCGACGTAGCCGGCAGTCGCCGACAGGACCGCGCCGAGCACGTAGCTGACGGCTGCCAACGGAGTGATGACGATCGCCAGCAGCACCATCATCGCGACGACGAACACCGAGACCCATTGGTATTCCTTCTTCAGGAACGCCTTGGCGCCCTTCTGGATCTCGGTCATCAAGAACACCATGCGCTCGTTGCCGGGCGAGGCCTTCTTGACCAACGTGTAGTAGTAGTAGGCGAGTCCGAGCCCGGCGAGGGCCGAGAGCGCGGCGAGATAGGGGATTGCTTCCACTGTTTGCGTGCCTCCTGGGCGTCCGTACAGAGTCGACCAATGATGGTCGTTGGAACCCCATCTCTCCAACCTGGAGCTTGGCAATCGTGATCTGAGTCAGCGATGGGCTGGCGGTGAATGTGATCGCAGATCGACCAGATTTCGGGAGTACGGCGTCGTCCCGAGTAACTTCGGACAAATGGCACAGACCATCTCCAACGAGCGGGGTCGTGGCCCCGTCTCGGGCACAGCGGTCGGCAAGAACGGCAAGCGCAAGCCGTTCCTGATCGACTTCTACTCCACGGCTGTCGGCAAGAAGTACGTGATGGCGATCACCGGCATCATCGGGATCGGTTTCGTGGTCGGGCACATGATCGGCAACCTCAAGGCCTATCTCGGGGTGATCGATCACGAGGGCGGCCGGGCGTACGACATCGACATCTACGGTGAGTACCTCCGCGAGCTGCTCGTGCCGATCCTGCCGCACGGCTACTTCCTGTGGATCATGCGGTTGGGTCTGATCGCAGCCGTGCTGCTGCACATCCACGCCGCCTATTCGCTGACGATCCTGAACCGCAGAGCTCGCCCGGTCAAGTACCAGTCATCGCGTGACTACGAGGTCGCAAACTTCGCCAGCCGCACGATGCGCTACACGGGCATCATCGTGGTGCTGTTCATCTTCTGGCACCTCGCCGATCTCACGTGGGGTTGGTTCAACCCCGACTTCGAGCACGGCGCCGTCTACCGCAACCTCGATGCCAGCCTCAGCCGTATCCCCGTGGCGGTGCTCTACATCGTGGCCAACATCGCCCTCGGCACGCACCTGTTCCACGGTGTCTGGAGCCTGTTCCAGTCGATGGGTTGGAACAACCCCAAGTTCAACCAGTGGCGCAAGGGCCTGGCGGCCGGTATCGCCACCCTGATCGTGGTCGGCAACGTGTCGTTCCCGATCATGACGCTCGCCGGGGTGATCGAGTTCGACGGCGACGCGGTGACCCAACTCGAGGAGACGTCCGAATGAGCATCAATCTCGACTCCAAGACTCCCGCAGGGCCGATGGCCGACAAGTGGGACAACTTCAAAGAGCAAGAGAAGCTCGTCAACCCGGCCAACAAGCGCAAGTTCAAGATCATCGTGGTCGGCACCGGCCTGGCCGGAGCCTCGGCGGCAGCGACGCTGGCCGAGCTCGGCTACAACGTCGACGCCTTCACCTTCCACGATTCGCCTCGTCGTGCCCACTCGATCTCTGCCCAGGGTGGCATCAACGCCGCCAAGAACTACAAGGGCGACGGCGACTCGATCCACCGCCTGTTCTACGACACGGTCAAGGGTGGCGACTTCCGCAGCCGCGAGTCCAACGTGTATCGCTTGGCCCAGGTATCGGTCAACATCATCGACCAGATGGTCGCCCAGGGTGTGCCGTTCGCCCGTGAGTACGGCGGCCAGCTCGACAACCGTTCGTTCGGTGGCGCCCAGGTCAGCCGCACGTTCTACGCCAGGGGCCAGACCGGCCAGCAGCTGCTGATCGGCGCCTACCAGCAGCTCGCACGCCAGATCGGGCTCGGCAACGTCAATCTCTACAACCGGATGGAGATGGTCGACATCGTCAACATCGACGGGCGCTGCGCCGGCATCGTCGTGCGCGACCTGCTGACCGGTGAGATCTCCTCGCACTCCGCTCATGCGGTCGTGCTGGCGACGGGTGGGTACGGCAACGCCTTCTTCTTGTCGACCAACGCGATGGCCTGCAACGCAACCGCCATCTGGCGGGCACATCGCAAGGGTGCCGCGATGGCCAACCCGTGCTACACCCAGATCCACCCGACCTGCATCCCGCAGGCCGACGACTTCCAGTCGAAGCTGACGCTGATGTCCGAGTCGCTGCGCAACGACGGTCGCGTGTGGGTGCCCAAGAGTGCCGACGAGACACGTGCCGCCGCCGACATCCCCGAGGACGAGCGCGACTACTACCTCGAACGGATCTACCCCAGCTTCGGCAACCTGGCGCCGCGCGACGTGTCGTCGCGTGCGGCCAAGCGCGCCGTCGACGCCGGACAGGGTGTCGGCCCGCTCAAGAACGGTGTCTACCTCGACTTCGCCGACGCCATCGGCCGACTCGGCAAGGACACCGTGAAAGAGCGCTACGGCAACCTGTTCGACATGTACGAGCGGATCACGGGCGAGAACCCGTACCAGGTGCCGATGCGGATCTATCCGGCCTCGCACTACACGATGGGCGGTCTGTGGGTCGACTACGAGCTGATGACCACGGTGCCCGGGCTGTACTGCGCCGGCGAGGCCAACTTCTCCGACCACGGCGCCAACCGGCTGGGTGCCTCAGCGCTCATGCAGGGCCTCGCCGACGGCTACTTCGTGCTGCCGTACACGATCTCGAACTTCCTGGCGGAATGGCTGAACAAGCCGATTCCCGACACCAGCCACGCCGCCTTCAAGCAGGCCGAGTCCGAGGCGTCCGACCGGTTCGAGCGGTTCCTGTCGATCGGCGGCACCCGCTCGCCCGACTACTTCCACCGCGAGCTCGGCAAGATCATCTGGGACTACTGCGGCATGGACCGCACCAGGGAAGGCCTCGAGAAGGCGCTCTCCGAGATCCCGGCCCTGTACGCCGAGTTCCAGAAGGATCTGCGGGTCACCGGTGACGGTACGAGTACCAATCAGACGCTCGAGAAGGCAGGGCGGGTCGAGGACTTCTTCGAGCTCGGGATGCAGATGTGTCTCGACGCGCTGACCCGCGAGGAATCGTGCGGCGGCCACTTCCGTGCCGAGCACCAGACCGAGGAGGGCGAGGCGGTCCGCGACGACGAGAACTTCGCCCATGTCGCTGCCTGGGAGTGGACCGGTGACCCGATGGCACCGAAATCGACACCAGGAACAACTCGAGTACGAAGTGATCAAGTTCCAGACGAGGAGCTACAAGTGAACGCGGTGGACCTGGCGATCAAGTCACATCCGACATCTCGAATCTCACAGACCGGAGCCGTCAAGTGAGCCATCTGAAGAACATCACGCTCAAGATCTGGCGTCAGTCGGGTCCTGACGACGCAGGTCGTTTCGAGAGCCATGCGATCGACGAGATCAGCGACGAGGCATCGTTCCTCGAGCTGCTCGACATCTTGAACGAGCACCTGATCGAGTCGGGCAAGGAAGCGATCGTGTTCGACCACGACTGCCGCGAGGGCATCTGCGGTACGTGCTCGCTGATGATCGACGGCCGAGCCCACGGCCCCGAGAGGGGCACGGCAACGTGCCAGCTCCACATGCGCAAGTTCTCCTCTGGCGACACGATCACGATCGAGCCGTGGAGGGCCGGTGCCTTCCCGATCATCAAGGACCTGATGGTCGACCGGGCGCCGCTCGATCGGATCGTCGAGGCCGGTGGCTTCATCACCGCCGAGACCGGTGGTGCACCCGACGCCAACCTGATCCCGATCCCGAAGCCGGTCGCCGATGCGTCGATGGACGCCGCCGAGTGCATCGGTTGTGGTGCCTGCGTGGCGGCGTGCCCCAACGGCGCCGCCAGCCTCTTCACCGGCGCCAAGATGTCGCACCTCAACCTGCTGCCGCAGGGCCAGGCCGAGCGCTTCAAGCGGGCCGAGGCGATGGTCGAGATGATGGACGACTACTTCGGTTCGTGCACCAACCACGGCGAGTGCGAAGCGGCGTGCCCGAAGTCGATCTCGATCGACGTGATCGCGATGATGAACGCCGACTACCTCAAGGCCAAGTTCAAGAACCGCAAATCCCTCAGCCGCACCTGAACACGAAGACGAAGGGGGTCAGGCACACTCCGTGCGCACCTGGACCTCCGGGTCGAGGTACCCGCTGACCGCCGCCAAGATCCGCTGTGCGGCCGGGTCAGCGTGCCAACGCTGACGGGCGCGGGCGACCGCCATCCGGCGGGCGTCGGTCGATGGGAATGCGAGGTGGCGTTCGATCTCGCCTCGAACGGCAGCGTCCAGATCGCCGCTGGCGAGGAGCACGAGGATGGTTCGCGAGAGCCAAGGCGCGTTCGCCCCGCGGCTGTCGCAGTCGGTGAGGTTGTCGTTCGAAATCGAGAACTCGACGAGTTGGCGGATGTCGTCGAGTGAGATCTGCTCACCGTCGAACATCGACGCCGAGCGCGCCTCGGTGAACTCGATGAACTCGGCAGCGTCGGCGAAAAGGTCGAGCACCATCCCGGCATTGAGGAAGCTCGGCGACGGGCGAAGACCGAGGTAGGAGCGGTAGCTCGACCACCGGTACTCGGCCGGTGCGACAACCGACGCGAGGGCGAGCGGGTTGCGATGGATGTACCTGGTAGCCCACATCAGATACGCGTCGGTGGTCACGAGGATCGAGTGATATCTGCCTCGAAAGAGAGGTCCGTCGCGCCCGATCCGATCGTTGGTTCGCCGAACGTAGGTTGTGCCGAGATGATGCATGGCGTCGGGAAGATTCCCTTCGACCGCACGCAGCAGCAGGTGGTAGTGGTTGCCCATGAGGCAGTAGGCGAGCGTTTCGACACCGAACCGCTCATGGATGTCAGCCAGTCGTCGCCCGAACTCCGAGCGATCATCGTCGCCGAAGAAGACGTTTCTCCGGTCGACGCCACGATTCATGACGTGGTGGATGCCACCTTCGAGGTCGATGCGTCGCTTTCTTGCCATTGCCCCAGCGTGATCTGCGGGTGTGACACCCGGAGGGCGCACGGAGTGTGCCTGACCCCCTTCGTTCGGTTACTTCCAGGCGGCGGGGCATTCGGGATGGTCGCTGACGGCGCAGTCGTCGCCGAACACCAGGAAACGGTCGAAGCCGCGCAGGAACCAGCGGTCGTGGGTGACCGCGATCACGGTCCCGTCGAACTCGGCCAAGCCGGTCTCGAGCGCCTCGGCCGACACCAGGTCGAGATTGTCGGTCGGCTCGTCGAGCAACAGCAAGGTCGCCCCCGAGATCTCGAGCAGGATGATCTGAAACCGGGCCTGCTGGCCGCCCGACAGCGTTTCGAAGACCTGCTGGGCGCAACCCTGCATCTCGTACCGCCGCAGCATCGCCATCGCAGGTGCGAGCACGACGTCGTGGTCGTGCAGGATCTCGACCAGGGTTCGCCCGGTCCATTCCGGGTGTTCGTGGGTCTGGTGGAACAGGCCAGGCACCACGTGGACGCCGAATCTCCAAGCGCCCTCGTAGTCGACGGTCGTGTCCCCCGCCAGTAGACGCAGGAAGTGGCTCTTGCCGACCCCGTTGCCACCGAGCACGGCGATCCGCTCGCCGTACCAGAGTTCGGCGTCGAACGGATCGGTGAGCCCGGCGATCGACAGTTGTTCGGCGATCACCGCACGCTTGCCGGTGCGGGCGCCACGCAGCCGTACGTCGATGTTCTGGTCGCGCAGCTCGGCCGGCCGTTCGTTCTTCTCGAGGAACTGGCGCAGTTTCGATTCGGCCGCCTTGAGCTTCGGCGCGAACGTCTCGCTGATCTTGGCGCGCTGCCGCATCAAGACGACGTAGTCCTCGAGACGTGTGCGCTCGTTGTCGAACTGGGCGGTGTCGCGGCACGCTTGTCGGCGTGCGCCAGCTTGGCCGCCGCATAGGTCCCGAAACCTCCGCCGTGGGTCCACGCCCCTGACGCCTCGATGGTGACGATCTTGGAGGCGCTGGCAGCCAGCAGCTCACGATCGTGGCTGACGAACAAGACCGTCTTCTGGGTGCTCTCGAGTTCGCGTTCGAGCCAGCGCTTGGCCGGGACGTCGAGAAAGTTGTCGGGTTCGTCGAGCACGAGGATGTCGTCCTCGCCGCGCAGGAGGTACTCCAGGGCGAGTCGCTTCTGTTCGCCTCCGCTGAGGGTGCGCAGCGGCCGGTCGGCGACGTCGCGGAAGTCGACACCGAGCGTGCGGCCGCACGCTTCGTCCCAACGCACCTCGATCTCGTAGCCGCCCGAGTCGCCCCAGGCGCTGATCGCCTCGGCGTACTTCATCGGATCGGTCTCGACCTGGAACTGGGCCAGTTCCAACCGCTGTGCCGCCGCCTGGATCCGATCGGGTGCGAGCGACAGCAGCAGCGAGCGCACATCCGTGGGTCCGGTGCCGTCCTCCCCGCCCATACCGACCAGCTGACGCATCACCCCGAGGCGCCCGTCGATCGAGATCGTGCCGGCGGTCGCCTTGTTCTCGCCGACCAGCACCCGCAGCAGCGTCGATTTGCCGACTCCATTGGCTCCGATCAGGGCGACCCGCTCACCGTTGCCGACCGAGAACGAGATGTCGCGAAACAACTCCTCGCCGCTGGGCAGCTTCCAGCCCAACTGCGAGACCTGGATCGAACCCATCGCTGGATCGTAGGCGGTGACGGTCGGGCTGCCGGGCCCGGTTCGAGCGCAGCTATTCGGGAACGACGGTGACTGCGGTCGCGTAGTGGTTCTTGGCCGTGATGTCGCCGGCGGTCAACTCGAGGTCGAGGGTGAGGGCACCGAGCGTTTGGGGTATCTCGAACTCGAGCGTGCCGACCCGCACGCAGTCATCGGCGGGCACAGCTCCGCCGAACCGCCACCGGCGTTCGCCCCCGGCCCAGCCGGCCCGGATATCGATCACCGCCGGGTCGACGTCGTGGCGCAGGTCGTTGACGACATGCACGTCGAGCTCGAGCAGCTGCCCCGGCGAGACGAGATCGGGTGGACGTTCGGCGACCACGATCACCGGGGCGCACGAGTCCTGCAGCGCTCGCCAGCCGAGCTTGGGTACCCGGAGATGATCGAGCACGCTCCACGACACGACCGGTGCCGGGTCGTTGAGCGCGAACATGCAGAATCCTCCTGCCGGTCGATACTTCAAGCGCCGCAACAGCTCGATGTGATGGCGCAACAACTCGGCCTGGTACACCTGCGTCGCCGCTTTCCATTCGTCGAACGAGGCGAACTCGGACGGTGGCACACGATCGTCGAACACCCATTTCTGAAGGCCGTGGTGCAGTTCGAGGTGGTCCCAGTCGAGGTCGGGCCACCGCGTGGTATCGATGAAGTCCGATGAGGTCGGAACCGCCTGTGCTCCGAACTCGGACATGAAACGCACCAACCGCGGGACGCGTTTGGCGAGTCGGCCGACATCGCGAACATCGCCGTGGTACCAGCCGAAGTAGAAGTGGCTGTCGGTGCCGTCGAGCAGCGGGAGGTGCGGAAGCACACCCGAGTGCGGCACGCACAGGCGGGTCGGGTCGGCCCGCTCGAACGATCGCTTGACCCAGCGATCGAGGATCGACTTGTTCCAGGACGGCAGCTGATGGGCGGCGAGATACCGCATCCGCGAGCGAGCGGTGTCGCCTTCGATCCCGATCGCCACTGCGGCTGGATCGTTGTGGGCGTTCCACTGGATGATCGAGGGGTGATGGCCCAGCAGATCAACTGCGGTGCGCGCCTGCTCGACCGCCTGGGTGCGTACCGACCGCACATATCCCCATTGGAGCGGGAAGTCCTGGAGCAACAGCACGCCCAGTTGATCGGCCGCGTCATAGATCTCGGGCGGCGCGATGTGGCCGTGAACGCGCAGGACGTCGAGTCCGGCTTCGCGTCGCCAGCTCGATGTCGCGGCGAAGTTGCGCCGGCGTTGCCTCGCCCAAGGCAGCCCGGGTCGGCAGCAGGTTGGCGCCCTTCAGGAACAGCCGCTCGCCGTTGACCGAGCACGACCAGTTGTTCCAGGCGACGACCCGCAAGCCCGTACGGCGCGCCTGGCGATCGCTCGGCTCGCCGTCGACCTCGACCTCGACCTCGACCGTCGTCAGCGGCTGATCGCCGAGCGTACGGGGCCACCAGAGCGCCGGATCGGCGATGTCGATACTCCAGTTGACCTCGTTGAGCCCGTTCGCCACCCGACGTTCGTCCTCGAGCACGACCGTATCGTCGACGAGTGTGCGGATCGTCACGTTGCGAGCCTGGTCACTGTCGAGCCGTGCCGCCAGCAGCAGGTGTGCTCGGGCTTGGTCGGCGTCGCGACACAGCACACGGAAGCGATCGACCCGGACGGGTCCGGTGTCGTGCACGCGTACCGATCGCCAGAGGCCACCCGGATTCCAGTTGCGGTCGATGCCGTCCCAGTGTTGGAAGATCCCGGTGATGTTGCGCTTGCCGCGATGGCTGTCCTGGGGAGCGCATGCAACCTCGACCGCCAGCACGTGCTCGTCGCCGATCCGCGACAGTGCCGTGATGTCGAGCGTGTGGGGCATGAAGTAGCCCTCCGGGTCGCCGAGGTAGGCGCCGTCGAGCCAGACATCGGCCTGGTAGAAGACTCCGTCGAGCGTGAGCCACCTTCTCCGGCCTGCGGCGGCTTGCGTCAGAGTGAAGCGACGACGATGCAGGAACGGGCCGTCGTGGTCGGAGAACTGCGGGTGATGCCGCCAGTGGCCGGGTACGACGATCTCCGCCCACGACGAGTCATCGACGTCGAGACCGATCCCGTCGCGTCGCAGGTCGTCGTCGGCGGGTATCACCCGCCACACCCCGTTGAGGTCCACGGGCGGATCGTACCCATGACGTGCCCGGGGCGCGAGCCGATAGGCGAACTGCGACCAGTCGTCGCGGGGGCCCTGAGCGGAATCACGAGGAGCGGAGCGACCTGTCCGCTGGGGCCCCTGGGTACCCTCCCGGGGATGTCTCGTACCGCACCGTCGCCCGGCGCCGTCGGCGACGTGGAGCATCGATCGGCGTGCCATCGCCGATGCGATCCCGTTGTTCCTGCCGGCGATCCCGTTCGGGTTCGTGCTCGGGCTGGCTGCCACCGAGGGGGAGATGCCGGTCGCGATCGGATGGTCGACGTCTCCTCTCATCTTCGGCGGTGCCGCCCAGCTGGCCGTGCTGACCCTTGCGGGCACGGCGTCGATCTGGGCGGTGATCGTGGCGGGGCTCGTGATCAACACCCGCCACGTCATGTACAGCGCTGCGCTCGCTCCCGTGTTCCGGCATCAGCCGAGGTGGATGCGCTGGTTGGGCCCGTTCGTGCTGATCGACCAGGTGTTCGCGTTGTCGATGATGCAGGCAGATCGCCCGCCCGACGAGTTTCGGCGCTACTACCTCACGTGCGGACTGTTCTTCTTCGTCAATTGGCAGTGGGCGACCGCGCTCGGGATGGTGGTCGGCCCGGTCGTCCCCGACTCGTGGCAGCTCGGTTTCGCTCCGCCGATCATGTTCCTCGGGCTCGTGCTGATCGGCATCAACCGGGTCCCACAGGCGATCGCCGCGCTCGTCGGTGGGCTGGTCGGGCTGACGACCGCGGGCCTTCAGGACCGACTCGGCATCCTGGTCGGTGCAATCGCAGGGGTGATCGCCGGTGCGCTGGCCGAGGTTCGGATCGAGCGTTCGGTGTCGGGGAGCGAGGTCTCGCCGTGACGACGTGGTCGGCGGTCCTGATCGTGGCGGTCGTCGCCGTGATGACGTACGTGATGCGAGCCGGTGTGATCCTGGCCCTTGCCGGACGCCAGATCCCGGTCCCGGTCGAGCGGGCACTTCGCTTTGTCGGCCCTGCCGTGCTGGCGGCGCTGGCGATCAATCTCGCGGCGGGAGGCGACGACGGTCCCAGCCTGGAGGTTGCAGAGGCGGCTGCGCTGTTCGTGGCGGGCGGTGTGGCGGTGTGGCGCCGCAACCTGATCTGGACGCTGCTGGCGGGCATGACGACGCTCTGGATCCTCACAGCGCTGTCGTGACAGGCCCGCAGCGCCGTCACCGACGGCCGACGGGACGCATGCCCGAGGGTCGGGGTAGGTTCCACTCATGACTGAGCGTGCAGCGACGTTGGGCGAGCTTCGAGCCTCGGGCTGGGTCTCCCAGCCGGTGAAGGAGGAAATCCGTGCCAACGCGGTCGCCAAGATCAGCGCCGGCGAGGCGCTCTTCGACGGCGTGGTGGGCTACGAGAACACGGTCATGCCGCAACTCGAGAACGCCCTCCTCGCAGGCCACGATGTGATCTTCCTCGGCGAGCGGGGCCAGGCCAAGACCCGCATGATCCGCTCGTTGACCGGGCTGCTCGACGAATGGATGCCGATCGTCGCAGGTAGTGAAATCAACGATGATCCGTACGCCCCGGTCTCGAAGCACGCCCGCGACCTGCTGGAAGAGATGGGCGATGACACGCCGATCGGCTGGGTCCATCGCGACTCACGGTTCGGCGAGAAGCTGGCAACACCCGACACCTCGATCTCCGACCTGATCGGCGAGGTCGATCCGATCAAGGTCGCCGAGGGGCGCTATCTGTCCGACGAGCTGACGCTGCACTACGGCTTGGTGCCGCGCACCAATCGTGGCATCTTCGCCATCAACGAGTTGCCCGATCTCGCCGAGCGGATCCAGGTCGGCATGCTCAATGTGCTCGAAGAACGCGACGTGCAGATCCGTGGCTACAAGATCCGCCTGCCGCTCGACGTGATGCTCGTGGCGTCGGCCAACCCCGAGGACTACACGAACCGAGGCCGCATCATCACCCCGCTCAAGGACCGTTTCGGTTCACAGATCCGTACCCACTACCCGCTCGATGCCGAGCTCGAGTACCAGATCATGAAACAGGAGGCGCGCCCGCTGTCGATCGGCGAGAGCGTCGGCGTGTCGGTGCCCGAGTATCTCGGCGAGGTCGTCGCCACGTTCAGTCAGCTGGCGCGCTCGAGCAACCACGTCAACCAGCGCAGTGGTGTCAGCGTCCGGTTGTCGGTATCGAACTACGAAGCGCTGGCCGCCAATGCGCTGCGGCGCGGCTTGCGCGCCGGTGAACGGTCGGTCGTGGCGCGTGTCGATGATCTCGACGCGCTGGCTGCGAGCTCGATCGGCAAGATCGAGATCGAGGCGCTGGAAGATGGGCGCGAAGGTGTGATCTTCGACAATTTGGTGCGTGGGGCGGTGCTGACGGTGTTCAAGGATCGTGTCGACCCGGCCCATACGACACCGATCGTCGACGCCTTCGAGGAGGGCCTCGTGGTGCAGACCGGCGAAGACATGACCAGCGATCAGCTGGCCGGCCTGGTGATGGAAGTTCCGGCACTCCGGGCCCCCGTCAGCGCTCTCACCACCGATGATTCGTCGCCGGCGGCGTTGGCGGCGGCAGTCGAGTTCGTGCTCGAGGGTCTGCACCTCTCGAAGCGCCTCAACAAGGACGACTCGGGCACCAGCGCGACGTATCGCGGACGTCTCTGATCGACGATCGCTCGCCGGGGGCGGACTTCGACCTCGCGTGCGGCGTCAGATGAAGGCGCTACGGGTCCAGAGTTCGCCAGTGTCGTTGTGCGCCACCGTTGCGGGGGCGCCGGTCAGCCGTACGACGCCGACCCTGCCCGGGAATCCGCGCAGTTCGATCTCACCGACATGGTGGACGGAGACACCTTCCGGCAAACGTTCGAGCTGCATCGTCGGCATCAGCACATCGACGTTCTGGGCGCGGTCGCACAGGCGCGATGCCATGTTGACCGCCGAGCCGATGTAATCGTCGCCCTCGAACAACAATGCGTGCCCTGTGGCGACGCCGGCCCGAAGCGTGAGCGGGGCGCACACACTGGCGGCACGATTGGCGAGGTCGGTCACGAACTCGATCCCGGCCTGCTGCTCGACCGCCACGACCATGCAGCCGTCACCGAGCCACTTGGCGACCCGGACACCACGTTCGGATGCCACCTCGCGCACCAGCGTGCGGAACGTACCCAGGATCCGACCGGCGGCATCGTCGCCGAAGGCGGCTGTGTAGTTCGTGAATCCTGACAAGTCGAGGAAGATGAACGTGCGGGGGACACGCATGTCATTCAGCCTAAGACCGCCGACCGCGTCCGGTCGGTCATTGCGAGCCAATTCGAATCGTTTGCCACATATGTCACATCGGCACACGAACGACTCTTCTGAAGCCTCGGCAGCTGCGCGCCGAGCACCGATCGCCCCGCCGATCGCACTCACGGTACGGTGGAGAGATGGCGCCCCGCTTCACCTACTCCCGGTGGGACGGAAGCCAACGCGGCTTCGATCTCGACGCCGACCTGTTGTTCGACCAGCTCACCGACGAGCTGCTCTACCACGGTGACGTCAACGCCGCGCTGCGTCGCATCATGCAGGAAGGCATGCGCGGCCCCGACGGTGAACGCCTCGACGGTTTGCGCGACATGATGGAACGCCTCCGTCAGGAGCGCCAGAACCGGCTCGAGCAGTCGAACCTCGGAGGGGTGTACGACGAGATCGCCGACGAGCTCGACGACATCATCGACGAAGAGCGACACGCCATCGAGAACGTGATGAGAGACGCCGAGGCGAGCGGTGACGAACGACGCTCGGAGGCCGCCCGCAACACGGCCGCCGAACGCAACATGCGGCTCGACCTGATGCCGAACGACCTGGCCGGCAAGGTGCGCGAGCTGAGCGCCTACGACTTCGAATCGGTCGACGCCCAGCGGCGGTTCGAGCAGATGATCGACAAGCTCCGCCAGCAGCTGATGCAGCAGGCTGTCGATCAGATGAGCGATGGCATGCAGAACATGTCCCCGCAGGACATGCAGCGCATGAAGGACATGTTGGCGGCCCTCAACGACATGCTCGACAAGCACCAGCAAGGCGACGACCCTGGGTTCGAACAGTTCATGGAGGAGTTCGGCGACTTCTTCCCGGAGAACCCACAGAACGTCGACGAACTGCTCGAGCAGATGGCCAAGCGAATGGCTGCGATGCAGGCGATGCTCAACTCGATGTCACCTGAGCAGCGTTCACAGCTGCAGCAACTGTCCGACCAGCTGATGTCCGACATGGATCTGCAGTGGCAGATGGACCAGCTCGGCTCGAACCTGCAGCAGATGTTCCCACAGCTCAACTGGGGGCAGTCGTACGACTTCGAGGGCCAGGACCCGATGGGGATCAGCCAGGCGATGCAGGCAATGGCAGACCTGGGCGATCTCGACCAACTCGAACATCTGCTCCAGAACGCCACCAACCCGGGTGCACTGGCCGAGGTCGACATCGATCGAGTCCGCGACCTGCTCGGTGACGACGCAGCCAAGTCGCTCGAGCGGCTCAGCCAGCTCACCAAGATGCTCGAAGAATCCGGTCTGATCGAGAACAAGGAGGGCCGACTCGAGCTCACTCCTCGCGGCCTGCGGGCGATCGGCTCGAACGCTCCTGCGGGACCTGTTCACGAAACTCACCAAAGAGCATGTCGGCCAACATCAGACCCATCAGCTCGGGCAGGGCCACGAACGTACCTATCAGACCAAGTCGTACGAATTCGGCGACCCGTTCCAACTCGACCTGCATCGCACGATCCGCAACGCCCTCAGCCGCACGGGACAGGGAACGCCCGTGCAGCTGCAGCCAGACGACTTCGAGATCGAGCGGACCGAGCACCTCACCAGGTCATCGACGGTGCTGATGCTCGACCTGTCGATGTCGATGCCCATGCGCGACAACTTCCTGCCGGCCAAGAAGGTCGCCATGGCGCTGCACCCCCTGATCTCGTCGCAGTTCCCTCGCGACTACCTCGGCTTGGTCGGGTTCAGCGAGACGGCCCGGGCGATCACGGCCGCAGCAACTGCCGGAGGTGTCGTGGGACTTCGTGTACGGCACCAACATGCAGCACGGGTTCACGCTGGCCCGCCAGCTGCTCGCCAAGCAGAGCGGCACGAAGCAGATCATCATGATCACCGACGGCGAGCCGACCGCTCACATCACGCCCGACGGCGACGTCGTACTTCAACTACCCGCCGGTGCGGGAGACCGATCGAGGCCACGCTGCGTGAGGTCGTGCGTTGCACCCGAGAGCAGATCCGCATCAACACGTTCGTGCTCGACGCCACCACGGCGCTGACCGCAGTTCATCGAGCGGCTGACGCGAGATCAACGGTGGTCGCGCCTTCTACACCACCAACGAGTCGCTCGGTGACTACGTGCTGGTCGATTTCCTCGAGCACCGTCGCCGGATGACCCAGCGCCGAGCCGGTTAGCCACGCGCGATCGACTGCTCTGCGTGGCAGTCGGGGAGCCGGCTCGACCGGCCCGGTGTGAACCGCGCGAGACCCCTGGTCATGCATTCGCGAAATGCACCCTTGCGGGAACCGGGTATGGTATGCAAGAATCACACGGATGTAATTACGTCGTCGTCACATCCGTGCGACGGCACACGATCGATACCGGCCGAACGACTCACGACCACATCACGAGTCACGGCCAACGGGCGACCACGGCAGGGGGGCCCTCAACATGACACAAAGCTACGAAGACATGCTGCAACCAGCTGAGCTGGAGGAGAACTGGCAAGACGACGCCAACTGTCTCGGGGTCGACCCCGATCTGTTCTTTCCAGAGCGGGGTGCCTCCACACGCGAAGCCAAGGAAGTGTGCCGTGGCTGCGTCGTTCGTGAGCAGTGCCTCGAGTTCGCGCTCCAGAACGGCGAGAAGTTCGGGATCTGGGGCGGATTGTCCGAGCGTGAGCGCCGGCGCATCCGGCGTCAGCGGGCCCAGGCGGCGCGCAGCATCATCGGTGCCTAGAAACGTTAGGCTGCTCGGATGCCCAGTGGTTCGGAATGGATAATCGTCCTCGTGATCGTGCTGCTCGTCTTCGGGGGCTCGCAGCTTCCGAAGCTGGCCAAGAACCTCGGCAAGGCCCAGAAGGAATTCAAAGACGGGCTTGCCGAAGGTATGGAAGACGAGTCGGCCGACAAGACCGACAAGAGCTGACGTAGCGCGACGCCAAGGCGTCAGCTTCGACGTGTCGGCTTCGACGATGCCCGTCGACGGGCGCGCCGACGCGCTGGAACTTGGGTCGTTCGCAGCCCGTGGGCGCGATCCGGCGTTAGTTGTTGTTCGCGGCGGTGGCTTCGAGCCGGCGGCGTTTGAGGATCCTGCGCCGCTCGCGTTCGCTACAGCCGCCCCACACCCCGTGTTCGATGCGGTGTTCGAGGGCATGCTCGAGGCAGGTGTCCTTGACCGGACAGCCGGCACAGATCTTGCGGGCCTTGTCGACTCCCACGCCGTCGCTCGGGAAGAACGTGGTGGGCGGGTACATGCGGCACAGGCCGTCTGCCATCCATGCCGTGGCAGAGTCCGGATCGGGGAGTGGGCTGGTGTTCATCTGTCCGTGCCTCCTGGGGGGTCATGGTGGTGATGCCGAGGCACCACCACTCAGTTGTGCACTTTCCCGAACCATCGGTGAGTCGCATCGTCCGGATTACTGGTCTTGACGTTCGGCACAGTCGTTTGGTTCCCGCTTGAGTGGCGAGCGTAACGCAACTGTAAAGAAAAGTCCACTCGATTCGACGAAAACGACATTCTGTTCACGATTTCGTCATCTGTCTGTCATCTGATTCGAGCTGCCGCCGGCCGGTCCGAGCCAACCGGTTACGGTCAGGTACAACCCCGCGAGTCGTCAAATCCTTCCCGTCCGAACACGATCCGTGGTCGCTCTGCTCCGTCGCGAGAGGTGGCCGATACACTCGTCGACATGTCGGACGTCGTCGAAGAAGCAGCGCCACGAGCGCACGCCCGGATCGTCTACCTCGGCCCGGTGTCACCACACTGGGAGGTCTACGGCGACTGGGGCGAACGTCAGGTGCTCGACGAGTTCCGAAACCGTGCCCTGGCCCGCCTCGTGCTGTTGCCGCGTGATGATCCTCAGTTCCGGCGAAACAAGGAACGCATCAACCGCGACGCCGAACGCGAGCTCGTCTCGATCGAGTGGGAACTCGGTCTGCCCGAAGACGCCGCGGAGTGACCTCGTCCCGCGCGCTCATCCGATGACCGGGACCGACACCTCCCCTTCCGGCTCGCCGGTGGCTGCCGACGACCATCGCGTCCAGAATCGAGAGTTGAGCTGGCTCGATTTCAACGATCGGGTGCTGCAGCTGGCCGCCGAGCCTGGCATCCCGCTGCTCGAACAGGCCAAGTTCTGCGCGATCTTCTCGACCAACCTCGACGAGTTCTTCCAGGTTCGGGTGGCAGCCCTGCGTGACCAGGTGGCGGCAGGTATCGAGGACCCCACGTGGGACGGGCGTACCCCGCTCCAGCAGCTGATCGAGGTCTCGGCGCGGGTGCCCGACATGGTTGCCCGCCAGGAGTCGATCTTCATCGACCAGATCATGCCGGCGCTGGTCGCCGAAGGTGTGGCGATCGTCAGCTGGGCCGATCTGTCGGCCGACGACCGCACGGCGATGCGCGAGTTCTACGACGCCCGGATCTTCCCGGTGCTGACACCGCTCGCAGTCGACCCTGGTCATCCGTTTCCGAACATCTCCGATTTGGCACTCAGTCTGGCGGCGCACGTGGCCGACCCCGAAACCGGCGAGCGCCGGTTCGTGCGGCTCAAGGTTCCCACCGTCTTTCCGCGTCTGATCCCGCTCGGCGACGGGCGTTTCGTACCCGCCGAGGAAGTGATCGCGGCTCATCTTCACACCCTGTTCGTCGGCATGGTGGTCGAAGAGTCAGCGGTGTTCCGAGTCACCCGCAACGCTGATCTCACACTCGAGGACGAGGACGCCGACGATCTGCTCGAGGCCGTCGAGATGGAGCTTCGCAAGCGGCGTTTCAACAAGGCGATCCGTCTCGAGGTTGCCGAGAACATCGGTGACGAACTGCTCGACGTACTCGTTCACGAGCTCGAACTCGATCGACGCAACGTGTCGCGACATCGTGGGCTGATCGACCTCAGCTGCCTGTGGCACCTGCACGGGGTCGACCAGCCCGATCTGAAGGATCGGGCGTGGCCACCGCTCGACCCGGCGCGGCTACTCGTCGCCGACGAGGCCGATCGTTCGATGTTCTCCGTGATGCGCGACCGGGCGGTCCTGGTGCATCACCCCTACGAGAGCTTCTCCAGCAGCGTCGAGATGTTCCTCGAGCAGGCGGCCACCGATGCTCGTGTGCAGTCGATCAAGATGACCCTGTACCGCGCCGGCGGCGACAGCCCGATCATCCGCAGCCTGATCACTGCTGCCGAACGCGGCAAACAGGTGGCCGTGCTGGTCGAGCTCAAGGCCAGGTTCGACGAGGCCAACAACGTCGCTTGGGCCAAAGAACTCGAGCGGGCGGGCGTGCACGTGGTGTATGGCATGGTCGGCCTCAAGACGCACTCGAAGGTGGTGCTGGTCGTGCGTGACGACGGCGACCAACTGCGGCGCTACTGCCACATCGGCACAGGCAACTACAACTCGAAGACTGCCCGTCTGTACGAGGATCTCGGTCTGTTCTCGTGCGACAACGAACTCGGTGCCGACGCGACCCAGTTGTTCAACCACCTCACCGGGTACAGCCGGAGTGTGGAATATCGGAAGCTGTTGGTCGCCCCGCGCGACCTCAAACGCCAGCTGATCGACCTGATCGAGCACGAGGCCACGTTCGGCGAACAGGGCAGAATCACCTTGAAGTGCAACTCGATCGCCGACGTTGCAGTGGTGGAGGCGCTGTACGCCGCCAGCGAGGCAGGGGTCCAGGTCGACTGTGTCGTTCGCGGGATCTGCACCATGCGGGCCGGGGTGCCCGGCCTGTCCGACAACGTCCGGGTCCGCAGCATCCTCGGGCGGTATCTCGAGCACAGCCGGATCTACCGGTTCGCGCACGGTGACGTCGGGGATCGGCCGATCTACATGATCGGGTCGGCTGATCTGATGCCCCGCAACCTCGAGCGCCGAGTCGAGGTACTGGTGCCGATCGAGCATGCGAAGCACCGTGATTGGCTCGATCAGGTGCTCGAGTTCGACCTGGCCGAAGACATCGTGCGCTGGGAACTCCAGCCCGACGACAGCTGGTTGCGGTGCGGCCCGCTCGACGTCTACGAGCCGGACGCGCAAGAGCGCATGTACCGCTGGGCGGCCGAATACCAGCACCAAGCTCGACGCTGACCTCGTTGTACCCGGCCGTCAGATTGCCGACAAGCGGCTGATTCGCGTGTGACCTCCGAGGGCGTGGTGGCACCGTTCGTGGTTGTAGCGGTGGAGGAGGTCTGGCAGAGCCGATGCCCGGGCGTTGTTGAACACGGCATTGGCTCCCCCGCCCTCGGGCTTCTCCCAAGGTGAACCCCAGGTGAAGACAGATGCTTTGAACTGGGATGACGCGGCCCTTTCGTCGCCGCAACGTTCACCCGTCGTTCACTCGTACCGGGGGTGTCCATTCACCTTGGGTGCTTAGCGTCTGCATCGAATCGTGAGTCGATTCGATGTAGTCACCCCGTGAACGGAGACAACAACGTGAAGATCACCCAGCGACGATTGGCAGCGATCACCCTCGGAGCGACGCTCGCACTTGCTGCATGCGGCGGTGACGACGCCGGCAGTGACGAGCCCGCAGACACCCCAGGCGACGATGGCTCGAACGGCGAAGGAGGTGGCAGTGTCTTCGTGTCCGGGTCATCGACGGTCGAACCGATCTCGATTCGAGTTGCCGAGCTGGCGAAGGAGCAGACCGGCGGTGCCGTCGCAGTCACGGTCGAGGGCCCCGGCACCGGCGACGGCTTCAAGAAGTTCTGCGGTGGAGAATCGGACATCTCCGACGCCTCACGGCGGATCAAGGACAGCGAGTCCGAGACGTGTGCCGAGAACGGCATCAATTGGGTCGAGCTGGAGGTTGCCATCGATGGCCTGTCGGTGCTCACCAGTCCGGCCAATACCGGCGTCGAGTGTCTCGACATTGCCGGCTTGTACTCGCTGCTCGGCCCCGAGTCCGAAGGGTTCGCCAACTGGAACGACGCCGACGCGCTGGCCGGCGAGATCGGGTCGGGGCAGGCGCCGTTCCCGGCTGCTCCGTTGACGGTGTACGGACCCGGCGAGGAGTCGGGTACCTATGACACGTTCGTCGAGTTCGCGATCGAGGATCTTGCCGAGGAACGGCTCGGCGAGGACAACAACTTCACCCGTGCCGACTACTCGTCGTCGGGCAACGACAACTTCATCATCGAGGGCATCGAAGGCTCGGACACCAGCCTCGGCTGGGTTGGCTATGCCTATTACAAGGCGCAACAGGATCGCCTCAAGGCGATCGCCGTCGACACGGGTGACGGATGTGTGCTCCCGACCGACGACAGCATCGCCGCCGGCGACTACGGGTTCTCGCGGTCGTTGTTCATCTACGTCAACACCGACAACGCAGCTTCGAACGCTGGCCTCAAGAGCTACGTCGACCTGTACTTGTCCGACGCCGGCCTCGCCACGGTCGCAGATGCCGGCTACGTCGACCTGCCGGCCGACCGGATCGAGGCCACCCGCGCTGCGTGGGCAGCCGCTGGCTGACGTGTGATCGCGATCCATTGTCCATGCTGACGACGCCCATCCAGCCGGTCACCTTGCGGAAGGTGGCCGGCGACGGCGTACCCGTCGGCGCCAGGTGCCAGGATCGAAAGGACCGACATGCTCACGGTGAGTGATCTGCTCGGCAGCACTAGACAACGCAATCGTGAACGCCTGATGCGACGCTTGTTCCGAGCGGCCGCGCTGACATCGGTGTTGATCAGCCTGCTGATCGTGTTCGTCTTGTTCCGCGGTGCGGTCAACTTCCTGGCGCTGATCGACTGGGACATCGCCAAGTTGTCCGACAACGGCTGGTTCCCACGGCGTGAACGCTTCGACCTGCGAACCGTGCTGGTCGGCAGCGTGGTGATGGGGGCGATCTCGATGGTCGTCGCCGTGCCCTTCGGTCTCGGTGTCGCCGTGTATCTGTCCGAGTATGCCCATCCGCGTACGCGCAAGGTGGTCAAGCCGGTGATCGAGATCTTGGCCGGCGTGCCGAGCGTGATCATCGGGTACTTCGTGCTGCGGTTCATCGCTCCGAACATCGTGACGCCACTGTTCGATCCCACCAGCAATCTCAACATGCTGGCGGCCGGGCTGGGCATCGGCGTACTCGTCATCCCGATCATGGCCTCGATCAGCGAGGACGCCTTGCGGTCCGTGCCGATGGCGCTGCGCGAAGCGAGCTACGGGGTCGGGGCCCGCAAGATCAACACGGTGATCAAGGTCGTGATCCCGGCCGCTGTCTCTGGGCTCGTCGCCGCCTTCATCATCGCCGTCTCACGGGCGATCGGCGAGACGATGGTCGCCACGATGGCCGGCGGGTTCGACGGCAGCGGCCTGTACGAGGGATGGCAACCCACCAACCGTGGACTCACGATGACCGCTGCCATGACCAATGCCGTGGGCGGCACCGACCAAGACGTCGGGGGTGCTTCGTTCGAGGTGCTGTACTTCGTCGGCGCGATTCTGTTCCTGATCACGCTCGGCCTGAATCTGATCGGCAACCGAGTCGTCAGCCGAATCCGGGAGCAGTACTGATATGGCGATGATGACCGCCCGATCGGCCGGCGCGACAGCGGCCGAAGTCGTTCGGGCCAATCTGACACGACGAGAACGAGACGTGGTCGGCACCATGTTGTCGATCTCGCTGCTGCTCACGACGTTGTTCACGCTGACCGTGCTGGCCGCCCTGCTGGCGCAGGTGATCGGGGAGGGTGCACCGCTGCTGAGCCATCGCGGCGCTGCGTTCCTGACCGACCCGATCGGTTCGGACCCGGACTCGATCGGTATCTGGCCGGGGCTGTACGGGTCGCTGGCGATCGGCGTGATCGTGTTGCTCGTCGCGATTCCGACCGGCATCGCCGCCGCGATCTACCTCGAGGAGTACTCGACGGCCAGCCACCCGCTGACCAAACTGATCATGGTCAGCATCCGCAACCTGGCCGGCGTACCGGCCGTGATCTACGGCGTGCTCGGCTTCATCATCTTCGTCAGCTGGCTCAAGCCCGTCACATCCGGCGGCTCGGTCGTCGCCGCAGGGTTGACGATGGCCGTGCTCGTCCTGCCGATCGTCGTGATCACGTCGATGGAGGCGATCCGAGCCGTGCCCAGCGGGCTGCGTGACGCCGGCTTCGGAGTGGGTGCCTCGCGATGGGAGGTCACTCGCGATCACGTGCTGCCGTACGCCGCGCCGGGCATCCTCACGGGCACCGTGCTGTCGTTGTCGCGAGCGCTGGGCGAGGCGGCGCCGCTGATCATCGTCGGAGCGATCACCGGGTTCCTGCCCGAAACGTCGTTGACCGGCAAGTTCACGGCACTACCGATCCTGATCTACAGCTGGTCGGGGCGGGCCCAGCCCCCCGGATCGGCCTACAGCTACACCGCTGCTGCGGCAGCGACCGCGGTCGCCTTGTTGATCGTGGTCGTGTTCTTCAACGGCTCGGCGGTGTACCTGCGCAACCGATTCGAACGTCGCCGAGCCGGATTCTGACCCGATGCCGGCACCACCTGAACCACTCGATCCAAAGGACCCCGAACGACATGCCTCAATCAGATCTTGCCGATCGTCCGCCTGGCGTCGAGCGGAGCTCCGAACCGGCGGTGTTCGGTCTGCGCGACGTCAGCGTCTACTACGGCGAGTTCTGCGCCGTGCGCGATGTCAATCTGGATGTCGCTGAACACGAGATCACGGCGTTCATCGGGCCGTCCGGCTGCGGCAAGACCACGGTGCTGCGCTCTCTGAACCGGATGAACGACTTCATCGAGACCGCCCGGGTCGAGGGCGCGGTCGAGTATCACGGCGTCGATCTGTACGACCCGGCGGTCAACGCCACCGAGGTTCGGCGGCGGATCGGCATGGTGTTCCAGAAGCCGAATCCATTCCCAAAGTCGATCTACGACAACGTCGCCTACGGCCCGCGGCTGGCGGGCGTCAAGAAGCGGGCCGATCTCAACGAGATCGTCGAGCGCTCGTTGCGCGGTGCGGCGCTGTGGGACGAGGTCAAGGACCGTCTGAAAGAATCAGGGCTCGGCCTGTCCGGTGGACAGCAGCAACGCTTGTGCATCGCCAGAGCGGTCGCCGTCGAGCCAGATGTGATCCTGATGGACGAACCTTGCTCGGCGCTGGATCCGATCGCCACCGCCAAGATCGAAGAACTGATGCAGGAGATCAAGAATCAGTACACGATCGTGATCGTTACGCACAACATGCAACAGGCCGCCCGGGTCAGCGATCGCACGGCGTTCTTCACGGCCGAGGTCAACCCCGAGAGCGACCGGCGCACCGGGACGCTGGTCGAGTTCAACCCGACCGAAACGATCTTCTCCTACCCGGAGGATGAACGAACCGAGCAATATGTGACCGGGAGGTTCGGCTGATGACCGACTTGCGACCAGAGTTCCACCACAACATCGACGGCGTACGCGCCGCGATTGCCCACCTCGGTGGTGCTGTTGTCGAGCTGATCCCGCGGGTGACTGCGATCTTGCTGCAACAGGACCTGGCGGGGGCCGAGCAGGTCCTGGTCGACGACGACGAGTTCGACGCGCTGACGATGGAGGTCGAGGACCGAGCCCTCAAACTGTTGGCGTTGCAGGCCCCGGTCGCCGGCGACCTGCGACAACTGGCGGCAGCGCTCAAGCTCGCTCCCGAGATCGAGCGGTCGGCCGATCTGTGCTGCAATATCTGCAAGGCAGCGCGGCGGATCTATCCGAAACGGCTCGATCCTCGGATCCAGGTGACGATCCAGAAACTCAGCGATCAGGCCCAGATCGAGTACCGGCAGGCGATCGACGCGTACGTCGCCGTGGACGATGCCCAGGCTGCCGCCGTGTCGGACATGGACGACCATCTCGACGGCCTGCATCGAGCATTCATTCAGCAGATCTTCGAGACTCACGCCGGCGAGGCGATCGAACTCCAAGTCGCGGTGCAGATGGCGATGGTGGCCCGCTTCTACGAACGACTGGGTGATCACGCCGTCAATATCGCCCATCGTGTTCGGTACATATCGAGTGGATGGCTACCTGGCCAGGATGGGGCCTCGCGACACCACGCCCGACAGATCGAGCCTGTCGTATCTGACCTCGAGACGGAGGGCGGATAGATTGACGGTCATGTGGTTCTGGCTGATGGTCGCCGGCCTCGTCTCCGCATTCTCGGTGGGGTGGACGATCGCGATCCGCCGTCCTGCTCCTGATGGGGTGGCTATTGCCGTTCAGCATGAAGCGGACGGCCCGGGCGTCAACGATGTGCTCGAGGCGCTGGATCTGGGCGTTGCGATCTCCGGACGCGACGGGGTCGGCGAGTTCCGCAACTCCGCCGCTCAGAAGATGGCAGGCACCCATGCCGGTGTGTTGCTCGACGATGCGATCGCCCGCCACCTGGCGCGGGGCCTGGTCGGCATCCGCAGCGATGAGTTGATCGAGGTCGAGGGTCCGCCGCTGGCAGCGTTCGTCGTGCGCTCGTCAGCGTTGCCTGACGGCGGGTCGGTGGTGTTCGTCGAGGACATCTCCGAGCGGCGGCGCATCGATCAGGTCCGGACCGACTTCGTTGCCAACGTCAGCCACGAGCTGAAGACCCCGATCGGGGCGTTGTCGGTGCTGGCAGAAACGCTGCACGGCGAGTCGGACCCGGTCACCATCGAGCGCCTGGGTGGGCGCATGCTGGCCGAAGCCGAGCGTGCCTCGAACACGGTGGACGACCTGATGGAATTGTCACGTATCGAGTTCGGTGGCCAAGCGATTGTCGAACGGGTGCGCATCGCCGATGTGGTCGACGGTGCGATTGCTCGGGCCCGCGAGCTGGCGGCCCACAACGGGATCACGATCTCCACGCTCGACCCTGTCGACGAAGGCGGGCGCCGTTCCGAAGTGTTGGCGGTCGACGGTGACAGCCGCCAACTCGTCTCGGCGGTCGGCAACCTGGTCGAGAACGCCGTGAAGTACAGCGAACCGGGAGACTCGGTACAGGTGCGGGTTCGGACCTCCGACGGCATGGTTGACATCGCCGTGGCCGATCAGGGGGTGGGGATCCCTGCGCCCGATGTCGACCGCGTCTTCGAGCGGTTCTATCGCGTCGACCAGGCCCGCAGCCGCGCCACCGGCGGCACCGGTCTGGGTCTTTCGATCGTCCGGCACGTGGCGACACACCATGGCGGAACGATCGAGGTGACGTCGACGGTGGGCGAGGGCAGCACGTTCACTCTGCGGCTGCCCGCTGCAGCCGAGGTCGGCGGCCGGTGCGCCAGCGACGCCGACCAGTCCGACATGGACCTCGACACGGACCCTGTTCCCGATGCTCGATCGTTTCGACCGGCTGGCGAGGGCGTGGCGTGAGTCAGCCGAGGATTCTGATCGTCGAAGACGAGCCAAGCTTCGTCGACGCTCTTGAGATCGGCCTGCTACGTGAAGGTTTCCAGGTCGATGTGGCAGTCGACGGCGTCGAAGCCTTGAAACGGTTCGAGGTCGCCCAGCCCGACCTGGTGTTGCTCGACTTGATGCTGCCCAAGCTGTCCGGTCTCGACGTGTGTCGTCAGATCCGCCAGGTCAGCACGGTGCCGATCATCATGGTCACGGCCAAATCGACCGAGGTCGATGCCGTGCTCGGACTCGAGGTCGGCGCCGACGACTATGTGACCAAGCCGTATCGCGTGCACGAGCTGGTCGCACGCATCCGAGCCCAGTTGAGGCGGGTGTCGATGGACGTTGCGCCCAAACCGGAGGGGGTCGCGATCAGCGTCGGCGACGTGATGCTCGACACCGATGAACACCGCGTCACGGTGGCGGACGAGGAAGTGGCCTTGCCGCTCAAGGAATTCGAAGTGCTGCATCTGTTGCTCGCAAATGCCGGGCGGGTCCTGACCCGCGAGACGCTGATCGAGCGGGTGTGGGGGAGCGACTACGTGGGCGACACCAAGACGCTCGATGTCCATATCAAGCGTCTGCGATCGAAGCTCGAGACCGACCCAGCTTCGCCGACGCGAATCGTGACGATTCGTGGCCTCGGCTACAAGTTCGAACGTCCACCGGCACCCGCCCGCCCCTGAGGATCCCTCGGCGGCTCGTTGGCCATCCCAGATCGGGCCGGGTGCCGTAGCGTGCTGTGCCATGCAACGACGTCTCTGGCCAGGCAGCCCCGACGAGCTCAGCGACGGGCCGATCAAGGTGCGGGTTCCGACGGTCGAGCACCTGTTCAGCCGGATTGATCCTGCTCCGTTGCCCGAGCGGGCGCTCGACGACGGGGTCGCCGACTGGATCGAGGAGTGGGCCGAGGACTTCGATTCGAACCACCCGATCGCGGTCGAGATCTCCGTGGCCGACGGAGCGGTGGAGGGTCGCGAAGTGGCGATCTCACAGGGCCTGCTCAGTCACTTCGAATACCGCGAATGGCAGTTGGATCGCAGGTTCCGCACGCTTCGTCGCGAGGGTCGCATCAGCCTGGTGATCGGGCTGACAGCATTGGCAGGCTTCAACGCCGTGTCTCGATTGATCGGCAGCAGCAGCAACCCGGTGGTCGAAGTCATCCACGAGGGCCTCGCTGTACTCGGATGGGTGTCGATGTGGAAGCCGCTGGAGATGCTGTTGTACGACTGGTGGCCGATCCGGCACGAACGGCGTATCTGCCAGCGCCTCGCCGATGCCACGATCACATTCGCCGGCACCTGACCGGCCCTCGCCCCGGTTGAATCGGCCAACCCCTACGATCGGCACGTGATCGCCGCGCCGCACTCGAAGTTTCAGCAGCTCGCTTTCACGCACGCCGCCATGATCGCCGGCGAGGCGGCGATGGTGGTGGCCCTCGCCGACTCGTTCTTCTTCGACGTCGACCCGAATGGAGCGCGTAGCAAGGTGCTCGGGTTCCTGCTCGCCAGCTTCGCCCCCTTCTTGCTGGTGGCGCCGATGATCGGCCCGGCGATCGACCGCGTGCGTGGCGGTCGACGCTTCATCGTGCAGGCCGTCGCCGCGGCCCGCATCGTGATCCAGCTGCTGATGATTCAATTCATCGACGACATCGTCCTGTTCCCGCTCGTGTTCGTGGCACTCGTGATGCAGAAGACCTATGCCGTGTCGAAGTCGGCGCTGGTACCCGCCGTCGTTCGCAGCGACCGTGAACTCGTGGAGGCGAACTCGAAACTGGGTCTGATCGCCGGGCTGGCCGGAGCCGTGGCAGTCGTGCCGGCCGTCGGCATGCAGTACACGATCGGAGCCTCTGCGACGCTGGCGTACGCCGCGGCACTGTTCGGTGTCGGCTTGTTCGCGGCGTTTCGTCTGCCCCGCGAACTGGTGGTGCGACCCGACACCCCGTCGGCTGCCAGTCACGATGTGGCCACCACCAGCCTGCAACTGGCGTGGGTGGCGATGTTGATCCTGCGGGCGTCGGCGGGTTTCATGCTGTTCCACTTGGCATTCTGGTTCCGGGGCCAGGACGACGAGAAGGTGCTGCTCGGCCTGGCGGTCGGGCTTTCCTCGATGGGCACGATGACCGGAAATGCACTGGCCCCGCGTCTGCGGCGAACGCTGCACGAGGAACGCATGATCACGCTCGCGTTGGGACTCACGGCGGTTGCCGGGTTGAGCGCCGCCGTGCTCGGTGGGACCGAGGCAGGGATCATGGTCGCCGTCGTCGTCGGCTTCTCGGCGGCGATCGGTCGACTCTCGTTCGAGAGCATCGTGCAGCGCGATGGGCCGGCGACCAACCGCGGTCAGGCGTTCGCCAGATTCGAGACCCGTTTCCAGCTCGGGTGGGTGATCGCCGCGGTGTTGCCGGTGCTGCTCGAGATCCCGGGCAGCGTCGGCTTCATGCTGGTCGGGGTTGTCGCCTCGGCGGCTGTCGTGAACTTCGTCGCCGGCGTCCGCACCGATGACCCGTCATCGCGCGCCGTGCCCCACCCCTGAGGATCGTTGCGCCGGCCGACCCGGCGCCTGACCGTCGCCGACTCGGGGCGAACGGGCTGCTACTCGCCGCTGACCCGGGCGATCCAGAGGCCCGGGGCGTCGATCTCGCTGGGGGTCGGCATCGACTCGGGCATCTGCAGCAAGCGTGTCAGGCCGGTTTCGCCGGCACGGTCGACGACGCCTTGCACGAACTGTTTGCCGCGGTGAACCTGGTCTTCTCCGACCCGGATCCCGAGCAGGCGCTCGACGAACAGATCGTCGGAGGATCCCTCGGCCCGCTGCCGGCGCACCGCTTCGGCGATCCGCAGCGCCTCGCCTCCGATCACTCTCACCGCGACGGCGTCGACGACCCAGTCGGTGTATCCGACGACGGTCGCCACCGCCGCGTCGAGCTTCGGACGCAACGCCCGTTGGGTGTCGGACTCGATCGCTCCGAGCAGGATTTCGGGGTCGGAGAACGCCTGCTGGAGGGCTGCCATCGGGTCGCCTGCGGCATCTCCGCCAAGGGGATCGAAACCGCCCAACTTGTCAGCGATCGCCGACGGGTCGGGACGGAATCCGCTGACGTGGGCGCGTACGAGGCCAGCCAGACCTGAGCACAGATGAGGAATCGAGAGCACTTGGAATCCGGACAGCTCATGGGCGAGTACCCATAACCGCATCTGATCGAGTGGGATCTCCCATTGCGTCGCGAATTCGTCGATCGTCTGGCCGACCAGCACGATCTCGTGCTTCTCGCGCGGGATCGGCAGGTCGTGCAATCCGAACACGCGTTGCGACAGCTGGCCGACCATCGAGCCGACCGACATGCCCATCATCGCCGGTGCCATCATGCGGCTCAGGCCGGACATCATCTGCATCATCGGGTCGCCGGGTTCATCCGATCGCTTCTGCCTCGGGCTGCTGCCCGAGCGAGGTCGCCATATCGGTGAACAGTGGCCGGTAGGCGTCGAGCGTCTCGCTCGCCCAGGTGCCTCGCGTGACGATCCGCGGCTCGGGGAATGTCGAATCGGTACCCGTGACGTCGTTGACGTGCATGCCGGCGATGCGTGCCAGATCGGCGAATGCGATCCGCACCGCCGGGTCGATGTTGTGCTCGGGTTGCCCCTGCGTGGCGCCGAGCATCGCGAACTGACGTGCCGCATCCCAGTTGAGCGGGCCCTGCCCTTGTAGGGCGCGGGCGATATCGCCGAACATCGGCATGCCGGCGAACGGATTGCATCGCCGTCCGAGTCGTCGCTCGGTTCTCTCGCCGTTCTTCTCCTGGGGTCGTGGAAGGGATCGTCGGGTGTCGGGCCATCGGCCATGCATCGATGTTACGGGTCGCCAACCGTTTTCCCAGGCGCGCCGTACTAGCGTCGCTTCGGTGACCGCCGAGCTCGACGCCCAGACCGTGGTTGCGACGGCCGACGAGACCGACACACTCGGCGCCGTCAGACGCGTCTATGTGCGTGGTGTTCGCAGTCCGATCGGTTGGCGAGTCGCCGACGTGCTGGGCCAGGTCGACGGGATCGACGTGATCGTGGCGTCAGGGGACGAGCCGGCTGATCCCGGCCTCGGCAGCTTCGACACCATCGTCGATGTCGGTGTCGCCGACCACGATCTGCTCGGCCGCCGCGGCGCCAGTGTCACCGCCGGTGCGCATGACCTACTGGTAGATGCGCACACGTTGGGTGTCGACCAACTGGTGGTGTTGTCGTCGGCGATGGTGTACGGGGCGCTCTCCAACAACCCGGTGCCGATCACCGAGGGCGCGGTGCTGCGGCCGGAGACGACCTTTGTCTACGCCCGACAGTTGGCGGCAGCGGAGGAAGCGATCGAGGCGTGGCGGACGAGCAGCGCCGATCGCCGGGTAGCGATGCTGCGCCCGGCCGTTCCGATCGCCGCGGATGGCACCTCGTCGATCGCTCGCGCGCTCACCGCCGGATTCGGCCAACGCTTCGGCGATGCTGCATCCGGGGCTCAGTTCGTGCACCACGACGACGTCGCCAGCGCGGTCGCGCTGGCTGTCGAGCGGCGACTGGACGGCGTGTACAACGTGGCTCCCGACGGCAGCATCCCTGGCGACAGGGTGCGGGCGCTCTCGGGCCAGCGGCTTCGACTACCGGTGCCCGACCGGGTCGCGGATGTCGTCGGTGCCCTACGGTGGCGCTTCCAGCGCGGTCCGATCCCACCAGGTCTACGGTCGTACACGCGCGAACCGTGGGTCGTTGCCAACGACAAGCTGAGGGCCGAAGGCTGGGCCCCGACCGTCACCAACGAGCAGGCGTACGTCGAGGGCACCGAGGCCAAATGGTGGACGTTGGTGACGCCGCAGCGCCGTCAGGAAATCGCCTTGGGGGCGATGATCGCAGGGCTGATCGGGGCTGCCGTGTTCGGAACGGTCATGGGTCGACGGTGGTGGCGTCGACGAGTTCAGCCCTGACGTCGAGGAGCCGAACCGAACCGTCACCGCGGCGACGTGTGCAGAGACCGACGAGGTTGCCGTCGGCATCGAGAACAGCGGTGCCCTCGCGGATGTCGAGTTTCGAGATGTCGGCGAACGCGACGGTGACCGGTGGGGTGGCCATCACCGTGACGATCTCCGAGCCGGCGGGTCGGCCAGCGGCGATCGCATGGCCTGGTTCCGCCTGGTGCAACTCGATCAGCCACACGTCGCCGGACCGGTCGACGATCCGCGCTGTCCCGGTTCGGCCCGATGGCAGGCGCACCTCGACGTTGATCGTCGCCTGGCCTTCGACCGAATCACTGGTGATCAGTGCCATCTGCCCGTCGCCGATCGGGGTGGCTACGGCCCGTGGTGTCGCGACCCCGGTGGTGGTGACAGGACCGCGGGCGGCAAGCACCACCGGTCGCGAAGTGGTCGACCCCTCGGCGGTCGCCCTGGGCGAACTCGCTTCGGTTGACCGAATCGCGGCGGGTGTGGTGGAGGCGCTGATCGCGATCGGTGACTCCTGGCGGTGCGGCGTCACGGTGAGGATCAGGATGCCGACGGCGAGTAGTCCGATCGTGCCGGTGGTGAGCGCGAAGACGCGCGTCGATGGGGCCGCCGCCTGGGCGCGGACGACCGCACGCTCTTCGGCTGCGAGTTCGGACGGATGTCGCCATGTTCGCTCGTGCGGTGGGAGAGGACCTCGCTCCACAACTGCGAGATCGTAGTGAAGGCGCAACACCAGCGGACGTCGCGCGCCTGGACACACGGCTACGATGCCACTGTGCGACCCCCTGCCGTAGGCGACGATTGGCTTGGCCTGACAGCCGCACAGCTGCCGATCGGTTCGATCTACGACTGGTGTGTGCGGCCGGATTGTGGTGCTGTGGTGCTGTTCAGCGGCACCGTACGCGACCACGCCGACGGCCGCACCGACGTGCAGTACCTCGAATACGAGGCCTACGACGAGATGGTCGTCCGCAAGCTCGGCGAGATCGTCGCCGAAACGAGAACACGATGGGCGGACGTCGGCCGGATCGCCCTCGTTCACCGGGTCGGTCGACTCGAGCTCGGGGAGAGCTCGGTCGTCGCCGCCGTGTCCGCTCCTCATCGCCCCGAGGCGTTCGCCGCCGCGCGATTCGCAATCGACGCGCTCAAGGTGTCGGTTCCCGTCTGGAAGCGCGAGGTCTGGAGCGACGGATCGGACTGGGGCACCAATGCTGCCGAGCTCGTCGATGCCGGCGATGTCGTCAGCCCCGACGTCGTGTCGGATGCGATGGGGGCAGGCTGATGCCGACGCCGATCGCGATCATCGCCGGGATCGTTCTCGCAGTGGCGATCATGCTCCTCGTCGTGCGCTCGCGTCGGTCGAACGACGGTGTCGACTCGTTTCGGCGCCAGATCGACGCCTTGTCACCCGAGGCGCGGCGCCCGGTGATCGACCAGATGTACGGCACCGCCGATCGCCCCGAGCAGCGCATCGAACCGCGCATCGAACCGCACCCGACCGCCGCACCCGAGCGTGCCGACAGCGATGACAACGATGCCGGCGACGGCGACGACGGCGACGGCGACGGCGACGGCGACGACGGCGACGACGGCGACGACGGCGACGACGGCGAAGGCGACGTTCATGGCGCGTGACCTCGCGATCGATCTCGGTACCGCCAACACACTCGTCTACATGAAGGGCAGGGGGATCGTGCTCAACGAGCCCTCCGTGATCGCCCTCAACCGTCAGACCGGTGAGGTGCTGGCCACAGGACGCGAGGCCTGGCAGATGATCGGCCGCACCCCTGGTTACATCGTGGCGGTGCGACCGCTTCGCGGTGGGGCGATCACCGACTTCGAGATCACCGAGCGCATGATCAGACTGCTGCTGCAACGGGTCGGGGTCAGTCGCTTCACGCGACCCAAGGTCGTGATCTGTGTGCCATCGGCGATCACCGAGGTTGAACGGCGTGCCGTCACCGACGCCGCTCGTCGTGCCGGGGCGGCCGATGCCAACCTGATCGAACAGCCGATGGCGGCCGCGATCGGGGCCGATCTGCCGATCGACGAACCGGTCGGCAACATGGTGATCGACGTCGGCGGTGGAACCAGCGAAACGGCGGTCATCAGCCTGGGTGGCATCGTGGCGCTCGAGGCCGTTCGTGTCGGCTCGTTCGATATCGACGCCGCAATCCAGAACTACATCCGCCGTGAGCATGGCATCGCAGTCGGCGAACGCACGGCGGAGGAGATCAAGATGGCGATCGGCTCGGCCCATCCATCGCCCCAGGAGTCACAGGCCGAGGTGCGCGGGCGCGACTTGATGACCGGTCTGCCGAAGACGGTCGTGCTGACGCCCGAAGAGGTGCGCTACGCGATCGACGATGTGGTGTCGTCGATCGTCTCGTCGGTCATTCGTTGCCTGTCCAAGGCGCCTCCCGAGCTGTCGCAGGACTTCCTCGTGCGTGGCATGTATCTCGTCGGAGGTGGTGGCCTGCTGCGCGGCCTGGCCGAGCGGATCGAGCTCGAGACCGAGGTGCCGGTGCGGATGTCGAATGTGCCGCTCGAGGCCGTCGTGTTGGGGGCCGGGCATGTCATCGAGCACTACGACGCCCTGAAGGGCATGTTCATGGGAGCACGCCGCTGACCGTGCGGCTACGTCCCGGCGCGGTCGAGGCGATGGCCACTGGCCTCGATCGGATTCGTGCCGAGAGCGGAATCCGTGAGTCGTTCTCCGACGAGGTCATCGCTGCGGCCGAGGTGGCTGCCTCGAAGCCGCTCGGCTCAGCCCACGTCGATCGCACGAGCCGACGGTTCGTCACCCTCGATCCCGAATCGTCGGTCGATCTGGATCAGGCATTCGCGATCGAAGTGGCCGACAGCGACATCATCCTGCATTACGCGATCGCCGATGTCGGCTGGTTCGTGCGGCCGGGTGATGCGCTCGACGTCGAGGCGTTCGAGCGGGCGGTCACGGTGTACTTGCCCGATCGGCGGGCCACCTTGTATCCGCCAGTCCTGTCCGAGGGTGCTGCCAGCCTGCTGCCGGATGTCGATCGACCGGCAGTCGTGTTCACGGTGCGCGTCGCCCCCGACGGCATGACCTCGCTCGACGGCGCCGAACGGGCGATCGTACGCAACCAGGCCAAACTCGCCTACGACACCGTCGCCCCCGAAGATCTTCCCGCCGGATTCGACGAGCTGCACCGACGAATCCAGCTGGCGGAGGAGGCCCGCGGCGCGCCGCGCGTCGAGTTCCCCGAACAGGAGATCGATCGGCTCGACGATGGTGCGTTCGTGCTGCGATTCCGGCCACGGCTCGACTCGGAGGAACAGAATGCAGCGCTGTCGTTGGCGACCAACCTCGCCATCGCCGAGGCGCTCTACGCAGCCGGCACCGGGCTGTTCCGCGTGATGCCCGAGGTCGACGAACGAAGGTTCCGACGACTTCGTCATTCGGCCAGGGCGTTCGGCCTCGACTGGCCCGATGACATGACGCTCGCTGCGTTCGAGCGCTCGCTGCCGCGTTCCGATCCGCGTACCTCGGCGTTCCTGATCGCGGTTCGACGGGCGGCCGGGGGCGCCGGCTACGCCCCGTTCGATCCCCGACAGCGACCCTGGCATTCGGCGGTTGCAGCAACGTATGCCCAGGCGACTGCTCCGTTGCGGCGCCTCCAGGATCGCTACGTGATCGAGGCAACGCTGGCGGTCGCCAACGGGCGTTCGGTGCCCGACGAGATCATCGCCGGTTTCGAGCGTCTGCCGCAGGCGATGTCACAGGGTGATCAGCGTGCCAACCGCGCCGAGCGCGACGCGCTCGATCTTGCCGAGGCGGTCGTGTTGTCGGGTCGCGAAGGTGAGATCTTCGAGGCGGTGGTCGTCGATGAAGGCGAGTGGGGCGTCGAGGTACAGATCAGCGATCCTGCTGTACTGGTACGCACGATCGCTCGCCGTGTCGATCCGGGTGACGACCTCAGGGTTCGCCTCATCTCGGCTGATCCCGAGCAGCGTCAGATCGAGTTCGAGCGGGTCAGCTGACGACCCCTGATCAGTCAGGGGCTCAGCGGGTAGGCACCGATCGCAGCGCGTGATGGTGACGACTGGATGGTCACCTATCCGCTGATCAACCAGGTACCAATCGGTGCAGAGCGCCGGTTCGTTCGAGCACGTAGACCTCGCCGTCCGGGCCCGCTCGAACTGCTGAGACCGACTCGAAACCGTCGAGCAGGGTCAGATTTCGTTGGCCGGCCAAGTCGAGCGCCCAGACGATGCCCGAGCACCAGTCGCTGTAGATGTAGGCCGGTGTGAGCTCGGCGATCGCCGTGCCACGGTATGGAACGCCGCCCGACACGGAGCAACCGTCGCTGCCGTGCCGGTAGGTGAGTACCGGTGGCACGGGGTCGGTGTCAGCGACGTCGGTGTTGAACCGTTCGGTGCCCTCGAACGCGCTCCACCCGAAGTTGGATCCGCGCCCGGCGGTCGTGTCGCCGACCGGACCGACCACGTTGATCTCCTCCAGAGCGTTCTGACCGACATCGGCGATCCACAGTTCCTCGGTGATGGGGTCGAAGGCGATCTTCCACGGGTTGCGAAGCCCCCATGACCAGATCTCGGGTGCACCCTCGATCCCCTCGAAGTCGCCGCCGGCGAACGGGTTGTCGGGCGGGATCGAGTAGGGCCGGTCGCCGTCGGGACGGGGATCGATGCGCAGCAGCGAACCGAGCAGGTCGGCCGGATTGCTGGCGTGACGTTGCGGATCGTTCGCGGAACCTCCGTCGCCGAGCGCGATCAACAGCATGCCGTCGGGGTCGATCGCCAGGTCGCCACCATTGTGATTGCCGTACGGCTGATCGACGGTCAGGAGGAGACGTTCCGCCCCGGTGTCGAACATGCCGTCGTCGTCAACCGGGTACTCGGCGATCACGGTGTCGCCGTCGAGATTCGTGTAGTTCAGGTAGGCGGCGTCACCAGCTTCGGAGAACACGAGGCCGAGCAGGCCCCGTTCCCCGTCTGCTTCGGTGCGATCCGAGATGTCGGCGACGACGATCGATCGATCATCCGCGAACTGCACGACGCGACCTGGCTGTTCGACGAGATACAGCGCCGGATCACCGGTTCGCACGGCGAGATCGACCGGCCGGTCGAAGTCGGCGACGACGATCGCAGCCACCTTCGGGTCACCGACCCGTGGAGCGACCGTCGGAGCGCCGGTGGTGCTCGATGGGGTACCGGTCGGGGACGGTTGATCGGAGCTGGGCTCGGAGCTGGGCTCGGAGGTCGGCGAGTCGGCGGGTCGGTCAGGTGCTGGCGAGGCGGCTGCCGTGTCGCTGGTGATCACGACGGCCGAACCCTGCTGGGCGGGGCTGCCATCGTCGGCGCACGCTGTCAACACCAGCGCGGTGAACAGCGCCAATGGCACACAACGGGTCATGACAGCACCCGAATCAGGCCTTCCTGCACGACGTTCGCCACGAGTTGGCCGGCGGTGTTGAAGATCGAGCCGCCCGACAATCCGCGCGCTGACGAACTGGAGATCGCCTGCTGTCGATAGAGCAGCCACTCGTCGGCACGAAACGGCCGATGAAACCACATCGCATGGTCGAGGCTGGCCATCATCAAGTTGTCCGTGAATGACGCCATCCCGAACGGGCGCAGTGCGGTGTCGAGCAGCGACATGTCGCTGGCGTACGTCACGATGCAGGCGTGCAGGACCGGGTCGTCGGGAAGCTCACCGTCGGCGCGCATCCACACGAGCTGCCCGTCGGTCTTCACGCCCGGCTCGAACGCAGGGTCTGGCGGGACGTACCTCGTGTCGATCGGACGCGGTCGGTCGTACCACTGGCCCATCCGCTCGCGATGTGGTTCCATCCGCTCACGGAAACCCGGCAGCGATTCTGGAGGCGGCACGTCGTCGGGACCCTTGATGTGATGGTCGAGTCCGGGTTCGGCGTCGTGGAAGCTGGCCTGGAGGTTGAAGATCGGTCGCCCGTGCTGGATCGCCACGACCCGCCGGGTGGTGAAGCTGCGCCCGTCGCGAAGGCGGTCGACGTCGTACAGGATCGGCACGCTCGGGTCACCTGGTCGCAGAAAGTAGGCGTGCAACGAGTGCACGTGACGCCCGGGCTCGTCGACGGTTCGCGCCGCGGCGACGAGTGCCTGGCCGGCGACCTGGCCTCCGAACACGCGCTGGCGGTCCTCGTCGGGCTGCACCCCACGGAAGATGTTGACCTCGATCGGTTCGAGATCGAGCAGCTCGACCAGGTTCTGGAGTGCTTCCGCCATGACGACATGCTGCCACGTCGGGCGGGCGCCTACCCTGCCGGCATGCGTGATACCACAGAGCGTTCATTCAAGGCGCTCGACCGGTCGATGCAGCGGGCGCTGGAGTTGGCCTGGGAATCGGCTCGCTCCGGCAGCCTCGGCGTCGGCGCGGTCGCTGCGGGCGGTGACGGGACCGAGGTGGCGACGGGGCGAAATCGTTTGTTCGAGCATGATCCGGGTGAGGATGTCCTGGCCGGGTCGTCGCTGGCCCACGCCGAGCTGAACGTGCTCGCCAAGCTGAAGTACGGCCGGCACGAGCACGACGAGTTGGTGCTGCACACCACGCTGCAACCTTGCGTGCAGTGCCTCGGTGCAATCCGGATCAGCCCCATCCGAGCGGTACGGGTGCTGGCACCCGACCCGATCATGCGCGGCGTCGAGCGGATCCGGGACATCAACCCGTTCATCTCGAGCAACTGGCCGCAGATCGAGCAGTTGCCGATCTCCGAATGGTCGGTGCTGGGTCTGTTGCTCCCGACTCACACCGGGGTGTTCTGGTCGAGCCAACTCGATCAGTGGTCGCAGCGTCTGCCCGGTCTGACGGCTCTTGCCGAACGGCTGGTTGCCACCGGCCTGATCATCGAGCATGCGGCCGGTGCGGCTGACATCGTGACGCTGGCGTCGGAGATCTGGTCGCAGTTGGGTGGGGGCATCCCCGAGGTGGTGGCACTGTCCGAGCTGCACGAGTGAGCCGCAACCCTCGGTGCCGGAGGTCGCTCGCACAATCGATCGATGGTGTGAGCCGGTGTCGGTGCAGTGGCTGCTCAGCGAAGCCCGAACGTGACGATCGCGTCGAGCGACTCGAGGTCGTTGGCCTGCAAGTCCGAGGGCGACATCGTCCACAGCACACCGTTCGCCACCAGGCTGCGCTGGATCTGCTCTTGGTAGTAGTCCTCGGGGTAGCAGATCTCGAAGCGATCGTCGGGCCCGGCGCCGAGCGTGGCGATCACTTCGTCACCGATCGTTTCGTCGCCGAACCAGTAGCGGATCTCGTCGATCGGGAACGTCTCGCAGTAGCTCGATCCGAAACCGCCGCGACTGTCGGCACCGCACAACTGGAAGTGGATCGAGGGCTCGGACGCCATCCACCACAATTCGCTGTCCTCGGGGACGTCGTCGGTGGTGAGAACGCGGCAGTCGCTGGTCGGGTCGTCGCCACCTGGGAGGTGGCTGACCCGCCCGATCTCGGTGATCGTGTCGCCGATGTCGAACAGGATCACGCCGTTGAACTGGCTGTTCCAGTCCTGCACCGGCACGATCGCCGTGGAGCCGAACATCTGGAACGCCCGGTGATCCCACTCTGCCGGTGACTGCGAGTCCGGCAGGGTCCACACCGAGATCTCACGCGGGTCGCTGGGGTCGCTGACGTCGAACAGGCTCAGCTTGAGTCCGGTCTGGAAGCCCTCTTCGGTGGCGGCCTGCCCGAGGCCGAGCACCATCCCGTCACCGATCGGATGCAGGTACGTCGACACACCGGGGATCTTCAGCTCGCCGCTGATCCGGGGGTTGGTCGGTTCGCTGAGGTCGAGCACGTAGAACGGGTCGGTCTGACGGAACGTGACGGCGAACCCGATCTCGTCCATCAGGCGTGCGGAGAACAGCTGCTCCCCCTTGCCGAGTCCACCGACCTCGCCGACCGGAATCAGCTGGTCGCCCTGTTCCTGGAGCACGACGAGCCGCGTTTCGCTCTGGTTGCGCTCGTCCCAGGGCGAGCCGTCGGTGCCGATCACCCTCAGGTAGCCGTCGTACTCGTCGAGTGAGAACTGGTTGAGCAAGCTGCCCCGGACGGTTCCGGAGGCGACGTACCGGGTCGGCTCACCTGGAGCGATGGCGAAGGCGTGGAGATCGGTCTCGTAGTCATCGGACCATTCACGGAACCGGGTGTCGTCGATCGCCAGATCGGCGCCTGCCCACTTCGTGGTGGCGACGTAGAAGCGGTCGTTCGAGGAGTAGATCGTCTGGCCGCTCGCCAGTACGCCGACGGCGCTATTCGGGTCGAAGCTGGCATCGAGGCCGCTGCTGAGGTCGAGGTCGAGCACCGAAACCACCTCGAAGCCGGAGAACTCGGCGGGGTGGTGCATCCGGCCGCAGGCCAGCAGTGGGCCACCATCCGATACCCCACGGCCGTTCAGTTGATACGACGGGATCCAGTCCTCGAGCGTGGACTCGTCGATGATCTCGCGGTTTGCGTCGGTCGCCCGTTCTTCTCCGGCGGCACTCTGCGGAAACAGCCACGGCAGCTGGTTCGGGGCGCTCGACACAGCGAGCCGGACATGGTCGCCGATCGCCCTGGCGCTCAGATACTGCCCCTCGATCTGCATCGATGCGGAGACGGACAGGTTGTCGGGGTCGGACAGGTCGATCTCGTACACCAGCGCAGCCGGACCGTAGTACTCGGGCGCGTAGAGGTCATCGACGGGCATCGACTCTTCGGCGAATTCGGCCTCGGCGTCGGCGTCGGCGCGTTGTCGGCGTCGTCGACGATCATCGGTTCGACCGGCATCGGGCCGCCCCAGTTGCCGCCGTTGGTGAACAGCAGTGCACGGTCGCCGAGGAAGAACAGCTCGTGGCCCCAGCCTTCGTCGAGTGTGATCTGGTCGGTCAGCTCGGGTTCGGAGCCGGAGATGTCGACGTAGCTGAGCCGGTTCTCGCTGACCACCAGGATCCGGTCGCCGTCGGTCTTGATGATGTCCGGCTCGTCGATCCCGAGCTCCTGGACGTTGGTGCCGGTGAACGAGCCGTCGCCGCTGCCCGAGTCGCTGTCGTCGCCGCCCGCGTCGGGCGACGGGGCGCTGGCCGGCTCGTCGGCTGGTTCGTCGGCCATGTCCCCGCCGTCGGCCGCCATCTCCAAGTCGACGAGTACGTCGTCTTCGAGGTAGTAGTTCGGACCTCCGTCGAGCCCGTACGGGCCGACCCGTTCCCGGGCGACCGCCTTGACGTGGTCGAGAAAGGCGCTGCAGTCGGCGAACGGTGTGAGTGCCCGCACGAACCCGCTCGTGCCCGAGCCGCCTTGGCCGGTGCCGCTGGCATCGGTACCGAGCGGTGTCGTGACGGCGCCACCCGGGGAGGGCTGGGTCGTGTCCGGTGATGCCGTCGGTGAGTCGTCGGAGCACGCCGAGGCGACGAGGGCAACACTGACGATGATCGCTGGGAGGGCACGCATACTCATTGGACGTCGGTCGGCCACGGTCGGTTCCCGTCCACCGCGGCACGGCGCGCGCTGCCCATAGCATCAAGGTGTGTCGATCGATCCAGCGCTTCGAGATCTCGCCCTTGCCACCAAGGGGTTCATGCCGCCGTCCGAGGGTGATGCGCTGCACGCTGCGGCGCTGGAGGCAGCCGTCGCAGTTCCGGGAGCGCCGTGGGTCGAGGTCGGCTCGTATTGCGGACGATCCACGATCTGGCTCGGTGACGCGGCGCGCCGGGCGGGCACGGTGTTGTTCGCCGTCGACCACCATCGCGGCTCGGAGGAGAACCAGGCCGGTTGGGAGCATCACGATCCGGACGTGGTCGATCCGAGGATCGACAGAATGGACACGCTGCCGTTCTTCCGGAGTGCGGTCCACGACGCCGGCCTCGAAGACCACGTCGTGGGTGTCGTCGGCCGGTCCCCGATCGTTGCCCGACACTGGACGACGCCGCTCGCATTCCTGTTCATCGACGGTGGGCACGGTGTCGAACCGGCTCGCGACGACTACGAAGGCTGGACCCCCCATGTGGCGATCGGCGGAATCCTCGCCATCCACGACGTGTTCCCCGATCCGGACGACGGTGGTCGGCCGCCGTACGAGCAGATCTACCTGCCGGCGCTGGCCAGCGGTCGCTTCGAGCCGGCCTCGGCGACCGGTTCGCTGCGGACCCTGACACGGGTGATCTGACACCAACCCAGCTCGCCCCCCGCTTCCCCTCCCTCCCCGGTCCCTTCCCCGCCTCGCCCCCAGCTCTGTGTCACAGTTTTCGTGAGCGCTCACGAAAACCGTGACACAGACGGAGGTTCGGGCACGTGGCGAGGGGTGCTCAGCGCTTGCCGGGGTCGCTGAACATCAACAGCGCGATCACCTGCAGCGCGGTGGCGATCACGAGCATCGTGGCGTAGCCGCCGGTGGCGTCGATCGTGAACCCGAGCAGCAGCGGCCCGAGGGCGCTGGCGCTGCCGAGGATCACCTGCTGCATGCCCATCAGGGTGCCGATCCGGCGCTGGCCGTACAGTTCGGCCGAGTACAGCCCCTGCAGCGGCGAGATCGAGCCGAACGCCACGCCGGTCAGCACGACGAAGATCCAGACCCAGGCGATCGCGCCAGCTGCCACCAGGGCCAGCGTGCCGACCGCCATCGTGACGTAGGTCAACCTGAGGGCATTCACGACGCCGATCCGGCTGGTCACCGATGCGGCGGCTGCCCTGCCCGGCAGCGACAGCAGGCCGCGGATCCCGGCCATCGTGGATGCGAGGCCGACCGATACCCCGGTCGCTTCGATCGCTCCGACGTGGTGTACCTGCACGGCCACGAGTCCGGCCATCGCCGCCGAACTCGCCAACAGCCACCGCCGAACGACCGGCGAGGACAGCGCCCCGCGGACGTCGGCGAAGCCGGGGCGCAGCTCATCGGTCGGATGCTCGATCAGAGCTCTGTCGTCGCGCACCACGATCAGCGCCGGCAGCGTGCACAGCACCATGAAGGCGACCATCGCTCGGACCGCGGCCCGCCAGCCCCAGGCTTCGACGAAGAAGCCGGCCAGCGGGAAGGCGATCGGCGAGGCGAGGCCACCGATCACGGTCAACCAGGTGTAGGCCCTGGGTCGTTCGGCCGACGGAGCGATCCGAGCCGTGACGGCCATCGTGGCGCTGTAGAACAGGCCGGCCGAGGCGATCGCTCCGCCGGCGCCCCAGGCGGCCACGAACTGCCAGGCGGTGTCGGTGTACGAGCTGAGCACCAGCAAGCTCGATCCGGCCAACAGCGTGGTCGACATGACGGGCAGCGCGCCGACCCGATCGAGCAATCGGCCGGTGGCGAGCGCGGCGACGCCGCCGACCAAGGTGGAGATCGAGAACGCCGAGGAGATCGCCGCATTCGACCAACCGGTATCGTCACGGATCGGTGACACGAAGGCGCCGAACGCGTACAGGATCAGCCCGTAGGCGCCGACGGTGACGAGCCCCAGCAGCGAGACCTGAAGCCGCCACGGTGCCGTCGCAGCGACGGGTCGGCTCACGCTTTGACCAGGTTGCCGAGCACATGCGGGCGGATCCGCCACTCGACGTAGACCATCGTCAGGCCGGCCAGTGCCATTGCGCCACCGCCGACGTATCCGAGCGACGCCGGCGACCACGCATACAGCGCGCCACCCATCAGCGGCCCGACGACTCGTCCGGCGGCCATGATCGCCTGGGCGTCGCCGGCCCGCTCGTCCGGATAGTTCGAGCGTTCGGCGAGCATCGAGTACACGCCTGGAATACCCATCCAGAACGCGAATCCCCAGGTCGGCAGCGCGATCCAGTACACGACCGTGTCGTGTGCGCTGGCGACCAGCACCGCCATCGCCCCCGTCAGCGCCATCCACAGCCCCGGCAGTCGTCGGGCACCTCGATATCGGGCTGACGGCACCCCGGCGAGGGCGTTCGCCGAAAACACGAACGACACGGTGAGGGCGCTGAGCCCCACATCGTCCTGGCCGATCACGGCGGCGAACACGAACACGGCCGACCCACCCAACGTGGTCAGGAACAGACACACCAGGATTGCCGTCGCTGCCCGCGTCGGCCGGTGGCGCACCGCTTTCGAGCGACTGGCGGCGACCAGTCTGGTCTCGCGGATGAACGGCAACGGCAGCAGGTGCAGCCCGGCGAGCACGAGGAACAGGAGGTCCGAGCCCGAAGCGTCGATCAGGATCGCGATCAACGGAGAGCTGACGGTGCCGACGATCGGGCCGATCACGGCGACGTCGCCGACTTTCTCGTCGTCGCCGAACACCTCCGACCAGGCGATCCACGAGACCAGGCCGAGCGAGATGCCGCTGATGAATCGGATGCCGACCAGCAGTGAGAACCATGGCGTCAGCGCTGATGCCGCGTTGGCCAGCAGACCCAGCGCCAGAGAGATGATCAGCACTCGGCGGCGGGGGCGTAGGAACCGACCGGCGCCCCACGATGTGAGCATGAAGCCGGCCAACTGGGCGGTCGAGATGACGGCGACGGTGGCGACGGCGACGTCTTGGTCGACGGCGACGCCCTTGACCAGGAAGGGGGTGGCGGCAAAGACGACCGTGCTCACCGCTGTCGCCGCCAGCACCCCTGCTGGGATCTTCGGCTTGAGCGCAAACAGCAGCCGAACCGGTGCTTGCAGCACGCGTTACTCCGCGTCGCCGCGTTCGGTGCGCATCGTGTCGAGCGCCGTGGCGATCACTTCACGGGTGCGGTCGCGGAGGTCGGCCACGTCGGCCTCGGTGAGCCCTTCGGTCGGAATCGGGTCGAGCACCCGCACCTCGGCGTGGCTGTACCCGAACCGCCAGTCGTTCGTGACCAGCGCCGTGCGGGCACCGTGCACCGCCAGCGGAAGAATCGGTGCGCCGGCCTCGATCGCGATCTTGAAGGCGCCGTCCTTGAACTCCTGCAACTCGCCGGTCCTCGTTCGGGTGCCCTCGGGGAAGATCATCACGGACACCTTCTTCCCGAGCCGGTCGCGACACTCGATCAACGCGTCGGCACCCGATTTCTTGTCGCCTCGTTCGAGCCGGATGTCGCCGGCCAGCCACATCGCCCAGCCGACGAACGGGATCTTGAAGAACTCGCTCTTCGACATCCACTTCATCTCGAACGGGAGGTGCGAGATCAGCAGGATGTCGGCGAAGCTCTCGTGGTTGGCGACGGCGACGTACGGCAGGCGCCCGTCGATCGGCACCTCGCCGGACACGCTGAACTTCCACATCGGATTGAACTTCTGATGGATGACGGCGATCTTGCGGAACAACAGACCGGCGTGGTAGCGGCCCGGGTCGAACGGGGCCGTGACGAGCCGCACGATCGCAACGAGCGGCACGATGATCAACACGGTGACGCCGAGCACGAACCACGACCAGATGCTCAGGATCGTGCGAACGGGCTTGGATTCGAGCAACTTCGACACGCCTGCGATTGTACGTACCGCCGGATCGGAGGCCTGGTACCGGGGCGCCCTCGAGCTCGGGCGCCGAGCGGCGGGCGGCGATGGCTGGGTCGATCGATCGATCGTCGTCGGCGATCGCCACCGTTGTTCGATCGGCGGGCGGAATCGATCGGGATGTGCATGGAGGTGCCTGGCCGGCACCACTCCGTCACGTCAAGGCGGTGCGCAGGGCGGGGGTGACGAACAGGTCGCTGGCGGGCGAGGCGCCGGAGATCGCGTCGGCCGCCAGGATCACGGCTGCGGCGGTGTACGACGAGTGCTCGTCGGTCGGGAAGATGATCCGATCGGGGTGCACCAAGCCGGTCAGGTAGGCACCACTGTCGAGCCGATGACCGCGCGTCCAGGCCAGCAGATCGATCGCCGTGGAGATGTCGCCGACCGCCGCATAGCTGAGCGACGCCTCGGCTGTTTCCGATGCCGTGACCCACGGCTCGTCGTACACGCAGCGAATGCCGAGCCCGTCCATCGCGAACGTCGGCCACCCCTCGGCGAGGCGCTGCTTGGCATGCTCGTCGTCGATCGCGCCGGTCAGCACCGGGTAGTACCAGTCCATCGCCCAACGTGTCTTCGGTTGGAACGACAGGGGAGCATGACCGATCAACGTGCACATCACGTCGGCCGCCTCGATCCAGTCGGGGCGCGGTGAGCCGGTGGCGAGCCCGACGGCGGCGCCGCAGCGCAAGGCGTGTTGGATCGATGCCGAGCCGGTCAGCAACGCGTAGTCCCACGGGTGTGCCCCGGGTTCGACGGCCCACAACACCAGGCCGTCCGGCCGGCGCAGCGAGAGCACCCAGTCGAGCGCCCGCTCGACGGTCGACCACATGTTGTCCACGAAACTGCGATCGCCGGTGCAACGCCAGTGGTGCCACACGCCGGTGGCGATGTAGGCACACACGTTGGTGTCGAGCTTGGCCTCCTCGACGGTGTCGTCCCGATCGCCGTCGGGTAGGTAGTAGTTGTGCCAACTGCCGTCCGGGCGCTGGATGTCGGCCAACCATTCGTAGGCCCGCTCGGCCTCGACGTGCAGCCCGGCGACGTCGAGCGCCATCGCCGATTCGACGTGGTTCCAGGGGTCGCAGTGTCCACCGGGAAACCACGGGATCATGCCGCTGGCGGTCTGCAGCGAGGCCAGATGCTCGCCCGAGCGCACCACTTCGTCGGCCGACAGCACACCGGGCAGGTCGGGGATCGAACTCATGCGTGAGCCCCGGACGGCTTGGTGCCGTAGTGCACGCTGCTCTTGCCCAGCATCGGTGACAGCAGCTTCTCGGCGACTCGCGTGCTGGTCGGCTGTTCGATGATGTCCCACTCCAGGAATCGGCGGTACTTGGCAACGGCCGGATGCTGGTCGTTGCGAGGCCCGACCGCACATTTCAGCCACCAATACGGCGAATGCAGGGCGTGCGCCCGGTGATAGCCGTCGACGTCGAGTCCGGCCGACCGTAGCTTGGCACGTAGCTCGGTCTTGGCGTAGATCCGGACGTGTCCGCCTTCGCTCTTGGGGGCGTGGTATTCGTCGGACAACTTCCAGTTGATCGTCTCCGGGAACCAGGCCGGCACGGTGGCGGCGAAGCGCCCGCCAGGCTTGAGCACGCGCACCATCTCGGCGATCGCGGCGACGTCGTCCTGAATGTGCTCGAGTACCTCCGACGTGATCACGACATCGAAACTGTGATCCGGGAACGGCAAGCGGCGGGCATCACCACGCAGCACGCCGATCAGCTTGTCGAGCGTGATCTCGCCGTCGGCGACCATTGCGCCCAGCGTGTTGCGGGTGTCGACCACCTCGTCAGCGGCATAGTCGAGGGCCACGACGTGGGCGCCGCGACGGGCGCACTCGTAGACGTGCCGGCCGAAGCCGGCCCCCACGTCGAGCACACGGTCGCCGGAGCGCAGGCCCAGTTCGTCGAATCGGATGGTGAGCATGTTGGTGGTTGGCGTCTGTGTCCGGCGCTTGTCAGAGCCGTCCGTTGCGACGCAGCTTCTCGATGTTCTGGGGCATCGCGAGCACTTCGCGGTACTGCTCGACGGTGAGGTGGGCGCAGCGCTCCCAGGTCCAGCGCTCGAGCACGCGCTGGCGACCGGCGGCACCGACGCGGGCACGCGCCTCGGGGTTGGCGAGGGCGTCGCGGATGGTTCCGGCGAGATCGTCGGCGTCACCTTTGCGGCAACGGAACACGGTCTCGCCTGGAGTGCCGGTGACCTCGGGCAGGGCGCCTCCGTCGGTGGCGACGAGGGCGGTGCCGGAGCACATCGCCTCGATCGCAGGCAGGCTGAACCCCTCGTACAGACTGGGCACGACCGCCAGCTCGGCCTGGCTGTACAGCTCGACGATTCGTTCGTCCGACACGCCCGACACGAAATCGATGTGTGGTGCCAGGTCGTATTGATCGATCAGGTCCATCGACTTGCCCGGCTTGGGCTTGCCGATGATGGTGAGGGTGATGTCGTGGCCGTCGGCGCGCAGTTTGGCCATCGCCTCGACCAGGTAGGCGAGGCCCTTGAGCGCGACGTCGGCAGATGCGGTGGTGATCAGGCGACCGGGAACGTGCTCGACACCATCGACCGGCTTGAACAGCTCGGGGTCGACGCCGACGGGCACCAGGCGCATGTTGTCGAGCGCCACGCCCATGTCGGTGTGGATGTCCTGGATCGAGTTGTCGCTGACCACGACCACGCGTGGCATCTGGGAAGCAACCTTGCCCTGCATCTTGACGAAGCTGTACCAGCGGCCGATCGACCAGCGTTTGAAGCGATTGGGGGCGGCCTCCATCTCCAGCATCCGGTCGCGGGTGATCGGGTGGTGGAGCGTGACGATCAAGGGCAGCTTGCGTTCGAGCTTGGCGATGCCGTAGCCGAGGCACTGGTTGTCGTGGACGAGGTCGAACTCACCGAGCCGCTTCGAGAGATGGGCGTTGGCGCGAGCGCTGAAGGCCAGCGGCTCGGGGAACACACCGGTCAGGAACTGTGCGGTTTCGAGCAGGTCGTACCTGGTCTTGAACTCCCACACCGCTGGGAAACGACCTGGATAGTGGTCGTTGAACAGGTCGAGACTGGGCAGTTCGGTCAGGTTGACCCGCTCGTCGAGCACCGGATAGGGCTGGCCGCCGAGTACCTCGACCGAATGTCCGAGCCCGACCAGCGCCTTGGTGAGATGGCGGGTGTAGATGCCCTGGCCGCCGACATGGGGCTTTCCCCGATAGGTCAAATAGGCGAGCGACAGCGGCGCCTCCGGGTCGAGCCCGGCCGATTTCGGCATCCGGACAGGCTATCGGCGGCCGATTACCGTTGGGTAACAGCCTGGGCTGCGGGGTCGGCCGGCCAGCCGGTGTTCGCGGGCGAGCCCGATACGGAACGAACGGCTCGAGTCTGGCCGGATTCGAGTACGTTGGGCCGGATGTTGAATGCGTCCGGCGGGCCGGACTGTGGCTCGATACAGGTGGCGTGTTCGGTGGTTCGTCGTAGACGACCCAGTCGGTGCACTGCGACGTGAGCCGTAGCGGTGACCCCGTCGACGCTGGCGATGACCGGTTCGAAGTTCACGAAGCAGTCGTCCCATGGGCCGGGCGCGCACGACGACTCGCTCGTCGACGGCGATCCCGTCGACGCTGGCGATACATCGCCGCCGGGTGGAAGTCGAGACGATCGGGCTTGCGGAACCAGGGGTGCCACCCGATCGTGACCGGGAAGCGGTCGTCGTCGGCGGTCACCTCAGTTCGAGCAGGATCTCCGTGTGTCGTCAGCGACGCCGATCTGCTCGCTGGCATGACGTCCGCCGAACGGCCAGCTGTCGTCGTGAGGCAGCTGCAACGTCATCTCGACCGGGTCTCGGAGTACGAGTCGATCTGCCATCGGACGTGAACCCGACCCCATGCAGGGCGTGACCGTCGGGGCTGACCCGTAGCTGATGGGCGACGACCAGCGAACTCGAAGCGTCCGTCGCGAACCCGACCGGCCCACGGCACCATCGGGTAGCACCCCCATCGCACCGGATCGCCGAGGGGCTCGCCGACGACCGACCGACCAACAGATCGACGCCGCCGAGGCGTGATCTGCGCGATCCGACCGCCGCTGCCTGCCTCGACGTCGACCTGCGTCGTCTCGTTGCCGATCGGACGGGGACCTGTTTGTTCGATGGTCACCATCTCATTGTTCCCGATCGAGGCCGCGTGGCAGTCTTCGTCGACATGCGTGGCCTGGTGCAACGGGTGATTCGAGCGAGCGTCGACGTCATCGCCCCCGATGGTTCGAGCAGCGTCGTCGGGGCGATCGGCCCCGGGTTGTGCGTGTTCGTCGGTGCGACACACGACGACTCGGAGCGAGAGGCGCTCAAGCTGGCCGACAAGGTGTGGCATCTGCGAGTGCTCGACGACACCGATGGTGTGATGAATCGGTCGCTCGCCGAGCGAGCCGAGGTCGGCCAACCGGCGGAGGTGCTGATCGTCAGCCAGTTCACGCTGTACGGCAACACCGCCAAGGGACGCCGCCCGAGCTGGATCGACGCGGCGCGGCCGGAGCATGCCGAACCACTCGTCGATCGAGTGGTGGCGAGGCTGGGCGAACTCGGCGCAGTCGTCGCCACCGGCAGGTTCCGGGCCGAGATGCGAGTCGAGATCGTCAACGACGGCCCGGTCACCTTGATGCTCGAGGCGTGACAACAGGTGTCACAACAGGTCAGCAGGCACCGTTTGTAACGCAGTCGGAACCGTCGCCGTGGCGGTGTCGACGGGGGTCACCGAACCACAGCGAGACCACCAGCAGGGCCAGTAACGCGATGATCCAGGGCCGGTCGCCGATCCGCGAGTACACGGTCGAGCCGCCGCGCAGCGGCACATCCATCGTGATGATCTTGCGTTCGCTCACACCCGTGCGCTGGAACACGTCACCGTCGGGCGACACGAACGCCGAGAAGCCGGTCGGGGACACCTGCACGATCCATCTGCCGGTCTCGACCGCCCGCAGTTTGCTCGAGGCGACCTGCTGGGTCTGCAAGATGGTGCCGGTGTAGCTGGCCCCGTTGGTGGGATTGAGCAGGATCGCCCCGCCGTCGGCAGCACGCCCGCGCCCGCCGAAGAAGACCTCCCACGAGATCATCACCCCCAGCTCGGTGCCGTCGGGCAGTTCGATCCGGGCCGGGTCGCGGCCTCGCGTCGCGTCGGAAGCGATTTGATCGAGCGGTGCGCCGAGCGCCTCGAGCAGTCCGCGCAGCGGCACGTACTCGCCAAATGGAACGATCTGGACCTTCTCGTACGAACTGGTGACCTCACCATCGGGTGTGATCACCACCTGGGCGTTGACGAAGCTGCCGTCGGACGGATACGCCGAGAACTCCGAGTCGACCGTCACACCGACCGAGAACGGCACTCCGAGCCGTGCCGATTCGGCGGCGATCGCGAGCTGTGCGGCGCTGCCGGCGAACGGTTCGTCGTCGACGTCGATGCCGTTCTCCGGCCACACGACGAGATCGAGGCCGGGATCGGGTTCGATCGTCGCCGTGGCATCGAGGTGGGCTTGGGTCACCAGCCGGCTGGGGACGTCGAGTGCGCTGGTCCCCTGCCGGCCACCACCCTGGACGGCGGCGATCGTGAGCGGTTCGGCGTCGACGTCCGAACCGGCGGGTGCGATCGCTGCGATCACGACCAGCACGACGATGACGGCCAACGCCACGATGCCGTGCGGCTGGGCCCGGCCACCGGCGCGCCGCCGGGCGACGACGCCCGCCACGGCTTGAAACGATCCCACGATCGCGAACCCGAACTGGAACACGACCCACGTCATCAGGATCACGCCACCGAGCCGCGCCATGCCGAGCAACGGACCACCCGCCTGCGAGATACCGAGCGTGGCCAATGGCACGCCACCGAACGGGAACGACATCCGGATCACTTCGACCAGGGAGTGCGCCGCCGGGCGGCCGATCGTTCGCCACGGGCCTGTCGGCGCCAACGCTGCAGCGGCGGCGTGCAGCGCAGCGAACATGGCGCACGCCAACACGTAGCCCGGAACGGTCAGATACCACATCCACGCCATGCCGACGTACATCCAGGCGGCGCCGAAGGCGAACCCGAACCATGCCCGTTGACGGCGCGTCAAAGAGTCGCCGATCGCGATCTCGAGTGCTGCAACACCGATCAGGGCGAGCGGCCAGAACCCCCACGGTGGCATCGAGAAGGCGACCATCAGGCCGCCGAGCAGCGCCAGCACCGGGCGTTTCGATCGCCCGACACCGGTCGGGGGGTCGGTCATCCGGTGGCGAGGTCGGCGAAAACGACGATCCGTTGAGCTGTCGATCCCGGCGGGTGACAGGCGAACAGGGTGGCCGTGGCGGTCTCGGTCGGGTCCACGATCCAGATCGCCGTGGGCGGGACGATCTCGACCCGATCCACGAGGTACACGTGCTCGCCGTTCTGGTCCTGGAAAATGATCTCGTCGCCGGCGACCAACTGGTCGACATTTCGGAAGACGCGGTGCTTGCTGGTGCGATGCCCGCCGACCACGACGTTGCCGGCCTGCCCGGGAAGCGCTGTGCCGGGCCAGTGGCCAGGCCCGTAATCGAGCGTGGTGAGGCGGATGCCCTCGTACATGGTCATGTCGACGCCGAGCTTCGGAATCGCGATCGAACCCATCTCGATCACCGGCTCTTTGGCGTGGGCGTCGCTGGGGGGCGTGATCGGCTCAGACTTCTGGACGACGGTGGTCGTGGTCGTCGAGGTGCTCGTCGTCGTGCTGGTCGAGGTGCTGGTCGAGGTGGAGGTGCTCGTGGTCGACGTGGTGCTGGTGCTGCTCGTACGGTGGTGGTGCTGCTCGTACTCGTGGTGGGGGCGACCGTGGTGGACGTCGACGTCGTGGTCGGAGCGACCGTGGTGGTGGTCGCGGCGGCTGTGGTGGCGACGTCGCCGAGCGCCTCGCCGGAGCTACCGCAGGCGGAGAGCACGACGGCGAGCGCGGCGAACGCGGCGATGGTGCGAGCCGCGCCATGGCCCGTATGCATGCTGCTACACCCCTGCATCACCTTCATCATGTCAGGTATTCATCGGTTCAGGGGTCGCGCCGCTTGACCCGCTCGGCGGCGCGCTGTGCGCCGGCGATGCAGGCTGGGATCCCGATCCCGTGGAAACTTGCTCCGGCCAGGCTGATCGTGGAGGGCAGCGTCGCTTCGAGAGCAGCGACCGATCGGTGGTGATGTGGGCGGTATTGGGGGAATGCTCCGGTCCAACGAGTGATCGAGGTCTGCCCCGGTTGCACGTCGACGTCGAGATGTCGGCTGGTCTCGTCGACGGTGGCAGAAATCACCGCCTCGTCATCCAGATGGGCGACGGGAAGCCCATCGCGGCCGAGCGAGACCCGCAAGATCTGGGAGCCGTCGGCGGGGCGCCCAATGGGCCCACTTCTGAGAGCCGAAGGAAACCGCCGTGACGTAGCGTTGGTCGGGCTTGGGCACCAGGTAGCCGCTGCGCCCCGTCAGATGCTCCGGCCACGCGTCGCCGGCGACGGTGAGCCGCACCATGATCACGTCGGCGCGCTCGAACGTGGCAAGTGCGGCGGCGGCATCGGGTGAGGCCGTGGCGAGCAACGGTGCGGTCGGCCGGGCGGGCGACGCCAGCACGATCGCGTCGAACCGCTGTCCATCGACCCGCCACCGGCGGCCGTCGGGTTCGATGACGGTGGCCGCGCTGCCGGTGCGGACGGTGCCACCGTGATCACTCACGTACGCAGCAGCGGCGTCGACCAAGCGGGCCATGCCATGACGTGGTGTCCCGAAGATCGGCGAGTCGCCGGTCGGCACCCGGGCCCGTCGGCGGATCGCCATGCCTCCCAACAACAGGCTGCGGTGATCGGCGGCGAGGCCGGCCAACTGTGGCACCGCCGCCAGACTGGACCGGTCGGTGTCGGTGGCATAGATGCTGCCCACCAACGAGTCGACCAGGCGCTCGTGGACCTCGTCGCCGAACCGGGCTCGGATCAGACGTCCGAGCGAGTCGTCGGGGTCGGTGCGCGGCAACAGCGGCTCGGCCGCTGCCCGCAGCTTGCCCTTCCAACTCAGCAGCGAGGTGGTGACGAACGGGCGGATCGCGGCTGGCACACCGAGCACAATGCCCCCCGGAATATCGTGCAACCGGTCGTGCCACACCATCGCGCTGGCGCCGGTCGGGGCGGTGAGGTCGTCAGCGTCGAGTCCGACGTGGCGGGCGAAAGCAACGGCATGAGGAACGCGCGTGAGATAGGCGTCGGCGGCCTCGTCGACATGGTCGACACCGGCGAACGGCGACGTGGCGATCTTGCCGCCCAACCTGTTCGCTGACTCCCACAACTCGACCTCGCATGCCGGGTCGTCGACCAGATCGACGGCGGCCGCCAACCCGGCGATTCCGCCGCCGACCACCAGAACCCTTCGCGGCGCCGTCACCGTGTGGCCGCGGCGTGGACCCGGGCGGCGAGCGCCGCCATCACGACTGGATGATCGTTGACGCAGGCGGTGCGATCGAACGCCAACCCGTGCTGCTCGGCACGTTGCCGGGCCTCGATGTCGAGGTCGAACAGCACCTCGAGATGGTCGGCCACGAAGCCCACCGCCGAGGCGATCACACCGTCGATGTGCGGGTCACCGCCGAACTCGTCGATGACCTCGAGGATGTCGGGGCCCAGCCATGGCTCTGGCGTGCGGCCGGCGCTCTGCCAGGCAAGCTGCCAGTCGTTGCCCTCCACGAGGCCGAGTCGAGCGGCGACAGCCTCAGCGGTCGAGCGAAGTTCGTCGGGGTACGGATCACCCGTCGTGAGGATCCGTTCGGGCAGCGAGTGGGCGGTGAACAGCACTCGGGTCCGTTCGGGCATCTTGGCCAGGCGGCTCGGCGAGGTCGTCGGCCAAGAAATCGATGAAGGCCGGCTCGATCGCCCACGACTCGACGCCGGCGACACTCAGTCCGTAGGGAGCGGCGGCCTCGCCGACCCGGCCGAGGTACTGGCCGACCGAGTACTCCGAGTAGTGGGGTGCCAGCACGGCGCCGACGACCCGCTGGAACCCGCTCGCCGCCACCTCGTCGACGGTGGCCTCGATCTTCGGGTCGGCGTGCTTGAGCCCCAGCACGACCTGGTAGACGCCCGGCGCCAGATGGTCGAGCGCCAGCTGGAGGGCGTCACGCTGGGCCTCCGTCAGCTGCGCCAACGGCGAGACCCCTCCGATCGCCTCGTAGCGGCGGGTGAGATCGGCGAGTTGTTCGTCGGTGGGCGCCCGCCCGCGCCGGATGTCGGTGTAGTACGGCAGGATCTCGGCCGCCGATCGTGGTGTGCCGTATGCCATCAAGATGACGGCGACGCGGTCGGCGCCTTGATCGGTCGGGGCCGGTGAGCTGGTCATCGTCGCGTCAGCTCGTGGACCAGATCGACGACGGCGCCCAGCACGCCTGGATCGGTGTCGGGTTGCACGCCGTGGCCGAGGTTGAAGATGTGGCCGGGGTGTCCGCCGTTGTCGGCGAGTACGGCGCGTGCCCGGTCAGCGCTGTTTCGGTGCCCGCCAACACGAGCGCCGGGTCGAGGTTGCCCTGTACGACGGTGTCGGCTCCGAGCCGGCGGCGGGCCGCTTGGATCGGCGTGCGCCAGTCGAGTCCGATCACCTGCGGGCCGGCGGCGTGCATGCGCTCGAGCAGATGGTCGCATCCGATGCCGAAGTGGATGCCCACGACTCCGGGATGACGGTCGCCGAGCTCGGCGAAGACGCGCTGCGAGTGCGGCAGCACGAACCGGTCGTAGTCGACCACGGAGAGCGAACCCGCCCATGAGTCGAACAGCTGGAAGGCGGCCGCCCCGTGCTGCAACTGCACGTCGATGAACGTGATCGCATGGTCGGCCAGCCGCTCCATCACCCGGTGCCACAGCGCCTCGTCGGTGTGCATCAAGGCCTTGGTGTGCTGGTAGGTGCGGCTCGGCGCACCCTCGATCAGGTAGCTCCCCACGGTGAACGGCGCCCCGGCGAAGGCCAGCAGCGGCACGTCGTCGGGAAGCTCCCGGACGAGCAGATCGACGGTCTCCGCCACGTACGAGACGTCGTCGGGATCGAGCGGACGCAATCGCTCGAGGTCGGCGGCGCAGCGCAGGGGAGCGTCGGCGACGGGGCCGGTGCCCGGCTTGACGTCGATCCCGAACCCGACGGCGTGAGGCGGTACGACGATGTCGCTGTACAGCACGGCCGCGTCGACGCCGTAGCGCTGCACCGGTTGCAGCGTGATCTCGGCCGAGAGCTGGGGTTGTTTGATGGCGTCGAGGATCGAGCCATCGCCGCGGATCGCCCGGTATTCCGGGAGGCTGCGCCCGGCTTGGCGCATGAACCAGACCGGGGTGCGTCGTGTCGGACGGCCGGCGGCGGCCTCGAGAAACGGGACATCAGGAGCAGTCGAGGGGTTGGATTTCATGCTGGGGGAGGAGGCTAGCGGCGCCGATAGACTGTCTCGTCCCCTGATTCGGTGGTCCTGTGTGAGCACCGAACCTCCAGTTTTCTCGTTCTTCTTCGGAACCGATGACGCAACACCACCCGGAACTCGCCGCCGAACAGGCATACATCGACCACGCATACGACTGTCTCGAACAGAGCCGTACGTCGGCGTGGCGGCTGCGTGACCTCACCGAGCCCGATCTGGGTGGCACGTTTCAGGCCCGATTCGAGCGCAATGCGTTCGACGAGGCGCTGGTCAAGCGCCTCACCGACCTCGACCTCGGCAACGCTGCGCTGGTGTTCGGTCGCATCGATCGACACGCCGTCGACGACGACGGTGCGGCGGTCCAGGGTGGCGAACTCGAGGGCTTCCACATCGGCCGATTGGCGGTCGCCGACGGCGATGCCGAGCCGATCGTGATCGACTGGCGGGCACCGGTCGCCGAGCCGTTCTATCGGGCGACCGGGCGCGACCCGATGGGGCTCGCCCGCCGTCGCCACTTCGCCGTCGAGGGCCGCAAACTGCTCGGCATCGAAGACGAGCTGTTCGGCGAGGGCCACCTCGGCCTCGGCCACGACGAGGGTCTCGTCGATCCGACGGCCGGCTTGGCCGGCGCGAGCTCGGGTCTGCGCGGGTACAGCACGCTGATCGCGTCGCTCGAACGCGGCCGCACCGGAACGCTCGGCGACATCGTCGCCACGATCCAGGGTGAGCAGGACGAGATCATCCGGTCCCCGCAGGCCGGTGTGCTCGTGGTGCAGGGTGGGCCCGGCACCGGCAAGACCGTCGTCGCCTTGCACCGTGCGGCGTACCTGCTGTACACCCACCGTTTCCCGCTCGAGGATCAGGGTGTGCTCGTGATCGGGCCCAACCGGGTGTTTCTGAAATACATCGAGCAGGTGTTGCCGTCGCTGGGAGAGGCCGGCGTCGAGCAGGTGGTGCTGTCCGACCTGGTGCCCGATGTGCAGTTCGCGACACGTGGTCGAACAGCGACTCGTCGCTGGCCGCTCGCGTCAAGGGCGATGCCCGCATGAGCGATGTGATCGACCGGGCGATCACCGACCGCGAACGGCCCCTGCGAGATGATCTCGTGGTTCCGTTCCGCTCCGGTTACGTGCGTCTGCGGGCCGAAGAGACGACGCGCATCGTGCGTCAGGGTCGGCGCCGGTTCCGGCGCCACAACAGCGCCCGCAAGTGGGTCGAGGGCGAGATCTGGGCGTCGATGGCCGCCACCTGGGGCTACGGCGACGCAACCCCGCGAGAGGTTCGCGCAGTGGTGCGATCGTTGCCGGAGGTCCGCGAGGCGCTCGAACGGATCTGGCCGGTGCTCACGCCGGCCGAGTTGCTGCACGATCTGTTCGGTTCGACCGCCCTGTTGCGCTTGGCCGGCGAGCGATTCCTGGAGGAACGCGAGTACAAGGCGTTGTATCGGCCGCGCAGCACTTCGGTCCACGATGTGCGCTGGACGGCGGCTGACGTGGCACTGCTCGACGACGCCCGTGAGGTGCTCGGGCCGAAGCCGGGCAAGAGCGGCAAGATCGACGAATTCGATGAGATCCGCACGTATGGGCACATCGTGATCGACGAGGTCCAGGACCTCACGCCGATGCAGCTCAAGATGGCCACGCGGCGCTCGTTGAGCGGGTCGATGACCGTCGTCGGCGACATCGCCCAGGCGACCGGACCGTTGGCCCCCGACGACTGGAAACAGGTGCTCGAGTTCCTGCCCGACCGCAAACCTCCGCGGGTGATCGGACTGTCGGTCGGCTATCGAATCCCGGCCCAGATCATGGAGCTTGCCAACAAGGTCATGGCCGTCGCCACCCCGGGCCTGCGAATTCCCGATTCGGTCCGTGTCGGCGAGGTCGGGCCGCGGATCGTCCGGGCCGAGTCGCTGTTGACCGGCGTGCTCGACGAGATTCGCCTGCTGTTGGCCGACCTGACGGCCGGCAGTGTCGCCGTCGTGGCGCCCGACGATCTGTGCGATGACGTGTCCGATGCCATGACCGCCGCCGGTCTCGAGCACGGTCGGGCGGGAAGTGCCGGTCTCGATCAGTCGCTGACAGTGGTGCCGGTCAGCGTGATCAAGGGGCTCGAGCTCGACGCCGTCGTCGTCGTCGAACCGGGCCGCATCGTCAGCGACCAGGAACACGGCATGCGTGCCCTGTACGTAGCGCTCACCCGCAGCACGCAGCGCCTGTCGATCGTGCACTCCGACGAGCTGCCCGAGCCGTTGAGATAGTTCGCGCTCGGCCGCAACCGGAGTGGCCCGTATCGGGACCGGGAGCTGACCGTCAAGCGGGTGTCGCAGCGATCGCCGGCGAGCGCCCTGCGTCGGCGAAGCGGGTGAACCACGGCAGGAAGATGTGCACCAGCGGGCCGATCCCGAGCGCGTAGGCGATCGTGCCGATGCCGAACGAGCCTCCGAGCATGATGCCGGCCACGAGCACAGCCACTTCGAGCGCGGTGCGTACGACCCGGATCGGATGGCCACGACGGGCGATGCCGGTCATCAGGCCGTCGCGTGGCCCGGCGCCCATTCCGGCTCCGATGTAGAGCCCGGTCGCGACACCGTTGAGCACCACGCCGACCGGCAGCAGGATCCAGCGTGCGAGGGTGCCGTCGATCTCGGGCAGCAGCGCCGAGAAGACGTCGACGCCGACGCCGACCAGGATCGCGTTGGCGATCGTTCCGATGCCCAGGCGCTCGCGGAGAGGGAGCCAGAACACCAGCACGACGAAGCTGGTGGCGACGATGACGGTTCCGAGCGAGAGGCCGGACACCTCGGCGACGCCTTGGTGGAAGACGTCCCACGGGGCGAGCCCGAGCTCGGCACGGACCAGCAGCGTCAGACTCAACCCGTACAGCATCAGCCCGAGCAGCAGCAGTGTGGTGCGGCGGGTCGACATGGCCTCGGACGGTATCGCTGCCGGGCCCGGAACTCATACGCACAGCGGCCGAGCAGCGCGCTCGAGCCGGCGGGCGATCACCTCGACCGCAGCGATACCTGCAGACACGAACTGCCGGCGTTGGACTCGCAGGCGTCGTCGCGGCACCAGTTCGAGCACGGTGACCAACATCGACGGGGAGGCGAGCAGATGGAATGTCACCCGACGTGAGTCCCCGCCCGTGTCGAGTTCGCCGTCCCACATCAGGAACCGTTGCCCGGTCGCGTCGCGACGGTGCGAGATCGACAGGTGCGGGATCGGTTCGTCGAACAGCCCACCGCTGACGGCGAACTCACCGGCGAATCGCGGTGATACCAGGACGGGTCGCACGATGTCGGTGTCGCCTCCGGTTCGGCTGCCGGCGGTGCTCGCCAGGACGGGCGCGGCGCCGGGTCGATGACCCGGACGGGCCCGGAATTCGCCGCGCTTGCTCGACGCCGTCCCGCACCAGCTCACCGCCGTGCCGCAGTCGGTCGGTCAAGGTCGCAGCATCCCCGTTGCGGAGCTCGGGTCGGAGAGGGCCAGGGTCGAATTGGCCGGCCGCCGCGTCTGGCGCGACGGCGACCGTCGATCCGGTCGCGAACACCTCGAGTTCGGTCGACGTCGAGTTCTCCAGATCAGACGTACTCCGGCGCCCCATGCGGGCGACGCTACCGCACCCCGAGTCGAGGCTCAGACGCGACCGAGGTAGGCGTCGATCACGTCGGTCATGATCTTGTAGCCCTTGCTGGCGTCGGCGGGGCGGCGACGTTCGACACCGGTGCGGGCGAGTTCGATCGCTTGCTCGAAGTTGAAGACATCGTCGGGATCGTTGGCCCTGATCTGGCGTTCGGCCGCCCGCCAGACATCCTCGAGCCGCAAGAGAACGGCAGCCTGACCGCGTTGATCGATGATCCGTTCGTCGAGATCGACCATCAGGATTTCGATCTCGGTCAGCAGCTCGGCCAGCGGCGCATCGGGGTCGACCGGCGGCAACGTGGTGGTGGTGGCGTCGGATGCGGTGTCGGGCACCGTGACCTCGGAGTCGACGTAGGTGGTGCCGCACGCCCCCAGCGTGAGCACTGCTGCCAGGGCGAGTACCCCGGCAACGGCCCGGGTCACGAGGTGACCATGATCCGCTCGCTCGCAAAGGCGCCGACCCCCACGTGGCGCCCATCGATCTCGATCGTCAACGTGCCGTCCGGCGACGATCCGGTGACGACTCCGCTGCAGCCGGGTCGCAGCGATGACTTCTCGAGGAATTCGAGCAGTCCGGGCGTGAACTCGAGTTCCTCGGGGATGCGGCGAACCGTGAACGACTGCCCGAGTGGGTGTTGCGACAACGGCGCCGAATCGGGTTCGACATACTCGGACCCTGGGATCGGATTGCCATGCGGACATGTCGTGGGCTCGCCGAGCAGGCGGTTCATCGCCACTTCGACGTTCTCGCTGATGACGTGTTCCCATTTTCCGGCCTCGTGGTGCGCCTCGGCCCACGACAGCTTGAGGATGTCGGTCAGGAACCGTTCGGCCAGGCGGTGGCGTCGTACGACCTGTTGGGCCAGGGTCGATCCGGTCGCCGTCAGCGTGATCACACCGTCGGTGGTGACCAACCCCTCTGTTTCGAGCCGGCGGATCATCTCGCTGACGGCGGGTCTGCTGACCTGCAGCCGCTCGGCGATCCGTGCCTGGATGACGTCGACGTCATCCTCGTCCAACTCGAAGATGCATTCGCAATACTCCTCGAACGCAGGATGATGCTCACCGGCGGCTGGCATGTGCCCACTCTACGGGCATCTGCGACAGGTGATCATCCGATGATCGGGTTCTTCGATTGCGGCGCCGATCACGTCCGTGTGGATCACGTGCGTGTGAAGCGCGTCAGGCGTTCGGACAACTCGGCTCGATACGCCTTGGCCCGGGCGAGTTTGATGTTTTCGTAACCGCGGACCCCGTCGGGCAGTGCTGCGATCGCTGCGGCCTCATCGAGGTTGGCGGCGGTCAGGTGGGCGATCACCGTACCGATCGCCCGTTCGTACTCGGGCACCATCGCCCGCTCGAGCTTGCGCACCTCGGCCCAGCGGAACGGGTCGGCGATCGTGCCGCGCAACCGCTTCAGCGCACGCAGCGTCGTGAATGACGGCGTGCCGGTGCGGCGGAACTGGATCTTGCGATCCATCCCGATCGCCCGCAGCATCGGCGGGTGGAGGTGATACGTGACCTTGGTGCCGGGGCCACCGACCACCTGGTAGCGCTGCTGCGACTCGTCGAGTAGGGCGAGTCGAGCGACCTCGTACTCGTCCTTGTACGCCATCAGCTTGTGCAAGTGGCGGGCCACGGCATCGGTCAGGCAAGAGGAATCCGGGTCGATCTGGCGCTCTGCCGAACGGACGGTGTCGACCAGGGTGCGGAACCGATTGGCGTACGCCGCGTCCTGGTAATCGGCGAGGTCGACGGCCAGGCGTTCGATCGTTTGGTCGAGCGATTCGATGCGTGCCGCCTGGATACCCGCACTGGCCTCGACCACATCGGGTTCGATCGCCCACTGCCGACCGAATCGGAAGGCGGCGATGTTCTGCTCGACGGCGACACCGTTCAGTTCGATTGCTCGTTCCAGGCTGGCGGGGTCGATCGGCAGCGCCCCGATCTGGACCGCTGCCCCGAGCGTCAACACGTTCGCCGTCGCCGTGCCGCCGAACAGGCCACGCGTGATCGCTCCGGCGTCGAGGTAGCGGTTGGCGTCGGGTCGCGAGACCTGGTCGAGGCGACCCCGCAGGGCCATCTGTTCCGGGTAGCGCTTGCTGTCGGGATGCACGATCATGTCGCCGGTCGGCACCACATCGACCGAGCCGACGACGACGGTGCGACCGGGCACGGCGCCCTGGCGATGTGAGTCGCTGGCGGCGGCGAGCAGGTCGAAGGCCAGGAAGCAGTCGACGCCGGCGGCGTTGGCGTAATTCGAGGCGGTCGGCTCGTGGCGCGAGATGCGCACATCGCTCGTGACCGGCCCAGCCTTCTGCGAGAGCCCGGTCTGATCGAGCCCCCGCACGTGCAAGCCGTCGAACAGCGCCGCGGTTCCGATCAGCTGGCTGACCGTGATCACACCGGTTCCGCCGATTCCGGACAGACGGACGGTGAAGTGGTCGGTGTCGACGACCGGCTGCGGGGTGGCCAACGTCGACGGCTCGGCGGCGCTCGGCCTGTCGCTGCGCTGCTGCTTGGCTGCCTCGTCGACCGTGACGGTGGCGAACGCAGGGCAGTCGCCCTTCATGCACGAGAAATCGAAGTTGCAGCTGGTCTGGTGGATGGCCGTCTTGCGGCCGTATGGGGTGTCGATCGGCTGGACGGACAGACAGTTCGACTGGTCACCGCAGTCACCGCACCCTTCGCAGATGCGCTGGTTGATGACCACACGAAATCCGGGTGTTTCGATCGTGCCGCGGCTGCGCCCCCGCCGGTTCTCCGCTGCGCAGGCCTGATCGTGGATCAGGACCGTGGTGCCCTTCACCTCGGCGAGTACACGTTGGGCCTCGCCGATTCGACTGCGGTCCCAAACTTCGGTCCGTGCCGGCAGCGCGCTCCGTGACAACCGGTCGGGATCGTCTGTGGTGATGATGATTCGCTCGACGCCCTCTGCCATCAGCATCGTGGCGATACGGGGGACGTCGACGGCACCTTGCGCGTCCTGGCCGCCGGTCATTGCGACGGTGCCGTTGTGGAGCAGTTTGTACGTGATGTCGATCCCGGCCGCGATCGAGGCCCGAATCGCCAGCGAGCCGGAGTGGAAGAAGGTGCCGTCGCCGAGATTCTGCACGAGGTGCTTGCGCTCCACGAACGGCGACATTCCGATCCACTGAGCGCCTTCGGAACCCATGCACGTCAGCCCCACCAGGTCGCCCGTCCGCTCGGGTTCCATGAACGCCACCATCGCGTGGCATCCGATGCCGCCCCCCACCAGCGTGCCCGGTTCGACCCGTGTACTCGTGTTGTGTGGGCAGCCAGAGCAGAAGTACGGGGCCCGGTTGACGGAGAGTGGGATCAGCTGTCGTTCGGGCTGCGGTCGCTCGGGAACCAGCCGATCGGCGAGCCGTGCCCCGAGGTGGTGGCGCAGCGCCGGCATCAGTCGCTCGGCGTCGAGCATCGAGTCGTAGGGCACCAGCACGTTGCCGTGTTCGTCGCGCTTGCCCCAGACGCGAGGGCGCTCTGCGACGTCGTACAGTGCGTCGCGCATCAGCAGTTCGAGTGTCGGATTCTTCTCCTCGATCACCAGAACGTCGGTGAGGCCGGCCGCGAACTGGCGAACATCTTGTCGTTCGAGCGGAATTGGCATCAGCAGCTTGAACAGCCGGATGCCGGCATCGCGAAGCGCCTGGTCGTCGGTGAATCCCAGGACGTGGAGTGCTTCGCGCACCTCCTGGTAGGTGTGTCCACAAGCGGCGATGCCGATCCAATCCTGGTCGGTGCGCACCGTGACCCGGTTGAGCTGGTTGATCGAGCCGTACTGGCGTGCCAGCTCGGTGCGGACCTCGAAGAACTCGCGCTCCATCTCGAGCGTGTGCGGGGTGATCAGGCGGCCGTTCGGTTGCGGCCGAAACACCGTGCCGTCGATCTCGATGGTCGGGATGATCGGCAGTACTCGATCCGGATGGACATCGACGGTACCGGTGCCATCGGCGACCGGTGTGACGAGCTTGAGACCGGACCAGATCCCACATGCCCGTGAGAGAGCGACCGTGTGGCGGGCGATGTCGAGCGCCTCTTGCGGGTCGCCGGGGAACAAGAGCGGCATGTGGAGGTCGACCATCGTGGCATCACTCGATGACGGCACCGTCGACGACTTGGCGCTGGGGTCGTCGCCGACCACCGCCACGACGCCACCGTCGGGGGCGGTGCTGGCGAACACAGCGTGGCGGATCGCATCGCCGGCTCGGTCGATGCCGGGGCCCTTGCCGTACCAGACGCCGAGGATGCCGTCGTACTGACAGTCGTCGAGCGTGACAGCCAGCTGGCTCCCCATCACAGAGGTCGCAGCGAGTTCTTCGTTGACACCTGGCCGGTTGACGATCGGCAGGTCGGGGACGGTGCGCAGCGCACGCTCGACCTCCTCGCCGAACGTGCCGACCGGGGAGCCCTGGTAGCCGCTGATGAAGGCGGCGGTGTCGAGGCCGTTACGTCGATCGATACGGATCTGATCACCGGGCAGGCGGGCGATCGCCTGCAAGCCCGAGAGGAACACGCGGCCGTCTTCGCGCCGGTACCGATCGGCGAGCTGGTAGTCGCCCCCGCTCGCAGTCGCCTCAGTTCGGCCGGTCGGTCGTGCGGTGTCGGTCACTGCGCCAGTCTGCACCATCTGGTGCAGCTCGTCACGAGGCCGGCTGGCGATCAGCGTTCAGGGGGTCAGATCGAGGTTGGTGTTGGCGCCACACAGCACGACACCGACACGGCCGGCGCCGGCTGATGGGCGCCAGGCCCCGGTCGTGAGGGCTGCGAGCGGCGCCGCGGCGGCGGGCTCGACGACGATCCGGAGCCATTTCCACAGGTGCTCACGCGCCGCCAGAACATCAGCGTCGGACACGAGCACGCTGGTCGCTCCGACCCTGTCCAACTGCGCCCACGGGTTGTCACCCAACCGTGTCGCCCCGAGCGCGTCGGCGGCGATCCCGGACACCTCGATGTCGATCGGCTCGCCGTGCTCGACCGCCGATGCATACGAGGCGGTGCCCGGGGTCTCGATCACGACGATTTCGGTTCGGTCGCCGAACCAAGCGGCGCTGCTGCCCGACAGCCCGCCGCCGCCGCACGCCAGCAACACGGCGTCGAGCCCAGGTGCATCGAGGTCGAGCTCGCGGGCGCAGGTGCCCGCCCCGGCCATCACGACCGGGTCGTCGTAGGCGTGGATCGACGTGGCGTGGTTGAGCTCCAGGTACTCGCGGCTCGCCGCCAACGCCTCGCCGTACACGTCGCCGACCTGGCGCACGTCTGCCCCGTATTCGACCAAGCGGGCGATCTTGGCGGGGTTGGCGGTGGTCGGCACGAAGATGTGTGCGGGGTGCCCGAATCGATGTGCCGCCCAGGCCACGGCGGCACCATGGTTGCCGCCCGACGCCGCCACGATCCCGTCTTCGGCGATCGGCTGGGTGGCGACGAAATGGGTCGCACCGCGTGCCTTGAACGAACCGCTGTGCTGCAGGTACTCGAGTTTCAGGATCAGCGTCGCATCGAGCCCGATCTCGCTCCCCGGCACTTCGAGCACCGGCGTCTGGCGCACATGGGGTCCGATCACCGCAGCGGCAGCTTCGATCTCGGCCGGCGTCACGCTCGCGGTGCTGTCGCTCATCGGCCGAGTCTGACCGATCGGCGCCGGCGGTGCCTCGTTCGACCTGATACCTGCGGCGCCGGCCCCGACCCCGGCGACTCCGTTTCACATCGACTTCGAACTGGGTGCAGCTCATTGCTGGGTGGAGCCTCCCTGCAGGATCGATCGCTCCCGTTCGGCCAGCCGGTCACCCGCCCCGAGGCCCGCCTCGGCCAGCACGTGGCGGAGACGCTCGCATGCGCGGAGCGCCTCGATCCTTCGTTCGCTGCGGGTCAGGGCGTCGATCAAGAGGTACCACAGGCCCTCGTGATACGGATGCTCGACGACGGCGTTCTCGAGCTCGCCGACGATCAACTCGTGTCGCCCGAGGGCGAGTTCCGACTCGAGCACGAGCTCCATGGTCGCCAGCCGCAGTTCGTCCAGCCGGTACGCCTCGAGCGCGAACGATTCGTCGTCGGCCAACTCTCCGAATGGCCGGCCGCGCCAGAGGTTCAGGGCGTCGCGGCACAACGCTCGGCAACGCTCAGGGTCCGAGCGTTGCTCGGTTGCCTCGGCCAGTAGCCGCTCGAACCGAACAGCATCGATGCTGCCGACATCGACGTCGAGCCGATACGAGTGATCGACGAGGGCGACCGCATCGGCCCCGAGAATGTGTCGGAGGTGCGACACGTAGGTCTGGAGCGTGTTGCCCGCCGCGGCCGGGGGTCTGTCGCCCCACAAGATCTCGCGGAGCGAGGTGATCGGCACCGCCCGCCCGGCCGAGATGACCAGCGCAGCCAGCAGCGCCCGGAGCCGATTTCCCCCGGCCATGACGCTGCCCGTCGGCGCGACGATGTCGATCGGCCCGAGTACCCGAATCAGGTGCTCGCTCGCCATGGCGCAACCACCTCTCTACTCCAGTTTCTCGCAAGCGGCTCACATGTCCAGGGCCAGAGGTCCTCCAGCGCATCGACCACGCACGCCCAGCGGTGCTGCCGGATCCGGTCGAGCACATGGCGGACAATGGAATCGAGAACGAGAGGAGGCGGTCATGAGGCTTCTGGAGCGCACACACTTGAGGCATACCGCTGAACGCGAGATCGACGCGAGCCATCAGGAGGTGGTGGATCGCCTCGGGGTGCCCGACGATCTGAGCGGGCTGGCAAAGATCCCGAGCATCGGCGAGGACGGGCATGAGGTCGTCGCCGAGCCTCACCGGGCAGCGACGACGGTTCGTTGGCTGCGATGGTTGCCGATCCTGGTCCTGGCGATCGCAGGCGTGGTTGCCGCAGCGGTCTTGTTGAACAACGAGAGCGGTCCGAGCCTCGTGATTCCAACGGTCGAAGCCCCTGACTTCGCGACCGAGGGTCCGGGTTCGAACTCGTTGACAGCGCCGTGGCTGACGCAGACCCAGGTTCCGTGGTCGAACGCCAATGAGGGTCCCGGTGGGCACTCGATGGGCTTCCCTGTCGCGGCAGCGGTCACGCCGCCCCTGGTGTACAAGTCGATGGCGACCCATGGCCCGGGCGGGTACTTGATGGACATGACCTGGACGCCGCCGGTCGCTCCGCCTGTGCAAGGGACGATGGTGACCCATGGCCCGGGTGGCCATTTGATGGACATGACCTGGACGCCGCCGGTGCGCGTCACCGGTGGAGTGGACGATGGCGACGCATGGCCCGGGTGGCCATTTGATGGACATGACCTGGACGCCGCCGGTCGAGTCGACCTGATACGAACGGGCGCCTGAACCGGCGATGTGATCGCGTTCGGGATGCAAGTTGGGAGTTGTGCCGGAGGCTCAGCGGACAGGTCCGCCCGGACCCCCGTGGCGATTGGTCGCAGTTCGCCGAGCGGCTGACGCTCGAGGCACAACTCCCAACCGACGCATCAGGGGCCCGTGTACTGACGGCAGGGCTGGCCGCGCAGGGCGCCACATTCGGGATGTTCATCGGGAGCGTCGACCGACGACACCACGGGAAGCACCAGCCGAGACGAGAACAGCGGATCGTGCCCGATCGTGACCTGCTCGCCACCGGCGATGGTGTCGAACTGCCACACGGGCCGGTTGCCACCCGGTGCGTCGACGATCAACCGGATTCGGGATCCAGCTCGGAACACGTGGGCAAACGGCAGTAGCTCGACACGTACCAACTCGAACATTCCCTCGGGCAGCGGGGCGGCATCGGCCTCTCGGTGTTCGTGCACCGGCCGCAGCTCGGTCGACGCCGCCTCGTCGAGGGTGCGATGGGATGCCCGTAGCCAGCCGCTCTGGACGTACATCTCCTGCCCATCGGGCCGGATCTCCGTGATCGTGACCTCCAGGTCGGTGTCACCCAGGTTGGACTGCACGAACAGATCGACCGAGCCCGATCCCACGACCACGGTCTCGGTTCCGAGCGGATCGGTGGCCCACGCCGCGAACGTGCCGAGACCGCCCTCCTGCCAGTCGTACTCCACGTCGACCGACCAGATCCCCGACGACGATCCCTCGTAGAACGTCGGCGGCGTCGCATCGGGCAACGCCAGGTAGTCGGTGCTCGACGGGCCCTCGTTCGGCGAGTTGCCGAGCCGCCCGGCACCGGTCAGATACCACTCGGCGGCCACGGCTTCGGGGATCGGCCAGGCGTCGAACGCTGCTTCGAACCGAGGCATCGGCGAGCGGGCCGGGAACCCGTCGGCGGCGCCTTCTTCGAACAGCACCCGCACCGGCGGCTCGCTCTCGAAAGCCGCCAGCGCGTCGGCGGGCGACATGCCGGCAAACCGGTCCTGCTCCGGCAGCGCCAGCTCGGACGTGCCGAACAAGCCGGCGCCCAACAACGGGACGACGGAACGGGCGACGGCCAGCGACGGGGTGCGTTCTGCGACGTAGAGATCGAGGAACTCCACGAACCGCGGGAAGACAGCGGGCCCGATCGACTCGGTGTGCAAGCCGTTGACCAGGGTCACGTAGAGATGGTCGGTGCCGGTGAACCGGTCGAGCATGGTCGGGAAGTGCCCGCCGGTCTGCTCGTCCTGCCAGGCGCCGGCGACGAACGTCGGCACGGTGATGCGATCGACGAACAGGCGCGGCGCCAAGCCGGCGGCAACCTCATCGGTCCAGAACGGATTGGCGGTGATCTGCTCGAGCAGGTCGACGTTCTGGAGGCGCAGCTCCTGGTTGGTTGCACAGATCTCGTCGCCGGTCCCGATCTGGTCGGTCGTCCAGCCCTGACCCTCGGGACGGGCCTCGTCGGTGCGTTGCCGGGCCCACTCCACGGCGAAGCCGGTGTTGAGGATGCCGCCCGGGTACAGCGTCGAGGTCGCCGTATCGGCGATCACGCTGAACGGGGTGATCGCCACCAGGCTGGGCGGTTGGGTCTGGGCGACGAACAGCTGACTGATACCCGGGTACGACACGCCGACCATCCCGACCAGATTGTTCCGAACCCACGGCTGGGCGGCGACGGTTTCGATCGCGTCGTAGCCGTCGAGGCTCTGGGCGTACTCGAAGTAGTCGAACGATCCGCCGCTACATCCGGTGCCACGGATGTTGACGCCGACGTACGCGTAGCCGAGGCTGACGAACACGTCGGGGAAGCCCTGAGAGGCGGGGTCGCTGGGGGAGTACCCCGAGTACTCGACCACGGTCGGGTACGGCCCGTCCTCGGCCGGGCCCGGCAGCCACACGCTTGCTGACAACGTCGTGCCGTCGCGGGTCGTGATGTATCCCAGCCCGTCGGTGGGGAGACGCTGCTCGGCGTAGAAGGGCCGTTCGGGGTGATCGTCGCGAGCGAACGTGGTGACCGGCTCGCTGCGCTCGATCCTGTCGCCGACGGTCACGATCGTGTCACCCGGTAGATCACGGAACACGAGCGCCCCGAACTCGTCGACCGTGCCCGTGGCGAGTTCGGCCCCGCTGGTGTCGTACACGGCCAGCGTGCGCCCGGGTTCGGCCCCGGTGGCGGTGACCTGCTCGGTGCCCGGCATTGCGTTGAACCTCGCCGGCTCGAAGTCGGCTGCCGGCTGGCCGTCGTCGGACGGCTGTGTCGTTACCGCAGTCGCGTCGGCCGACCCCTCTGTGGTATCCGGAGCAGAAGTGATGGTCGCCTCGGTGGTGCCGAGCCGGGTGCCCTGGTCGTCGTCGCCCGAGCAGGCGGTCACCACCAGAGCGGTCGTGACCAGCAGTGCAATCGTTCGATGCTGTCGCATCCCGTCATGCTGGCATTCGAGGGACCTCGACGGGTAGTTCGTGGCCGCAGCCGGAGTGCCGGGCCGGTACGGTTGCGCCGTGGCCGACCTCGCAACGCTCGTGTCCGATCTTCGACGTTTGATCGAGGTCGAGTCGCCCTCGCTCGATACCGAGGCGCTGGCCCGATCGGCAACCAACCTGGCGGCCCTGATCGCCGAGCGCACCGGGCGGGCAGCGACGATCATCGAGAGTCCGGCCGGTCCACACGTGCACTGGACGGGTGGCGGCGAGTCGCGTGTCTTGATCCTCGGGCATCACGACACGGTGTTCCCCCTGGGGGCACTGGCCGAGCGGCCGTTCACCGTCGTCGACGGCACCGCGACCGGTCCCGGCGTGTTCGACATGAAGGCCGGCATCGTGCAGGCCATCCATGCCGTTGCCGCGCTCGACGACGGATCCGGTGTCGAGATGCTGTTCACCGCCGACGAAGAGGTCGGTTCTGGGGCCTCGCGCGAGTTGCTGGAGGAGCGGGCGAAGGCGTGCGGCAATGTGTTGGTGCTCGAACCCAGCGCCGACGGTGGTGCTGTGAAGACCGGTCGCAAGGGCACCGGTACGTTCGAGGTGATCGTCAGCGGTCGCGCCTCGCACGCAGGGCTCGAACCCGAAAAGGGGGTCAACTCGCTGATCGAGGCGGCGCATCAGGTGCTGCGAATCGCTGACTTCGGTGACCCGGCAGCGGGCACCACCGTCACGCCGACCGTCGCCAAGGCGGGCACGGCCGACAACGTGGTTCCGGCCGAGACGCGCATCAAGGTCGACGTTCGCGTCACGAGTGCCGACGAGACGGCTCGCATCGAGGGACTGATGGCGACGCTGACGCCCGTCGACAGCGAGGCCACGATTGTGGTCAGCGGTCGTGTCGGGCGGCCCCCGATGCCCGAGTCGGCATCCGCTCAGCTCTATCCGCTGGCCGAGGCGGCGATGCCCGGCATCGGTGGCGTCGCTGTCGGCGGTGGGAGCGATGGCAACTTCACCGCTGCCCTCGGTGTACCGACACTCGATGGGCTCGGCGCTGTCGGTGGCGGTGCCCACGCCGACCACGAGTTCGTCATCGTCGACACGATGCCGGGCCGCGTCGATCTGGTCGAGGGCATCCTGAGAAGACTGCTGTGAACGTTCGGGCCGAGCTTGCGGCCCGGCTCACTCAGCTTCGGCCGCGACGGACTTCGGGCAGGTACACGGCAAATGTCGTACCCTGCTCGTCGCACTCGGCGACGAGGGCTCCACCCGACTGCCGGACGATTTCCATCGACGTGTAGAGGCCGAGGCCTGTGCCTCGTCCCTCCTGCTTGGTGGTGAAGAAGGGTTCGAAGATGTGCGCGAGGTGCTCGCTGGCGATTCCGTCGCCGCTGTCGGAGATGGTGATCCGTTGATACCGGCCTGCGGGGAGGTCGACCCCGTTCGTCCGGGCCGCGTCGAGGACGACCGGCATCGCCTCGATGCACACCTGCCCGGCGCCATCGATGGCATCGCGCGCGTTGAGCACCAGGTTGAGGAGGAGCTGCTCGAACCGTCCTCGATCGATGTGCACGAGCCCTCCCTGGGCCTTGCCGAGCTGGAGGTCCACAGCGCTTCCGAGCACCTGACGCCACATCGTGCTGGACTCGACGATGAACTCCCCGGTGTCGATCAGGCGTGGCTTCGTCTCGCTGTGTCGGCCGATCATGAGCACACGACGAATCAGCGTCGAGATGCGGTCGGTCGCGTCCTGCACCTGCTGAACCGTGCCGGTCGGCATGCCGGCATCCTTCAGCTCCCACTTGAGGTTCTCGGCGATCGCCGAGATCACGAACAACTCGTTGTTCGTGTCGTGGGCCATGCCGGCGGCCAGCCGACCCACCGACTCCATCCGCTGGGCCCGGAGCAGGGAAGCGGCGGCCTGCTTTTGTTGGGTGACGTCGCGCATCGCCAGCACATGGGCAGCTGCGCTCGGGCCGGTGGTCGTGCGGACGAGGACCTCCGCATCGAACACCGAGCCGTCCCGCCGGACGGCGGAGACCTCGACCGGAAGGCGGTCGGCCTGTTCGATGATGCGGTCGAGCAGACCGTGGGACGTCTCGTCGAACAACTGGTGGAGATCAGCGCCCAGCAGGCTGTCCGAGTCCGTTGCGAACAGATCCGCCAAGGCATCGTTCGCCTCGGTGATGACGCCATCGTGAACGATGGCGATGCCACCGAACGTGCCGGCGAGGATGTTGTCCTGAAGCTGTTGCCTGGCCAGCAGATCGGCGCTGCGGTCCTGTTCGAGGCGGTTGCGGAAGCCGGCCGCGGTCACCAGGATGACGGACACGATGGCGTTGAACATGATCGCCACGACCACGACGACCGAATCGAGTGCAGGCGTTGCGACGACGCCCACGATCACACCGGTGAGGTTCACGAGTGCCAGGATCAGCGCCCACCGGATCGGTACCAGGAGGGTTGCCAGCGCCGGGCTGAGCGCCATGAAAGCGAACCATCCCGGATCATCCGGATTCGCCGCGAGCACGCCCAAGCCCGCCGCCGTCGGGATCAGGGAAGTGAGGGCACCCGCTACTCGGAAATGTCGGGTGCGGCTGAGCAGGTAGGTGAGCACGATCATCACGACTGCCGCAGCGAGCGTGATCTGGACCGAGTTCGTGGATCCGCCGGAGATCACTTGCAGCAGTCCGGAGAGCAGCGCCAGTGGTGCCAGCAGCAACAGAATCGTCGACAGCAGCTGGGCGGTCCGTCGGTCGGAACGATCGGCCACGTTCGGTGACGGCTCGATCAATCCCTGGAACAGCCGCAGCCCCAGATCGCCGCCAGGTTTCCGCTCGATCGTTGTTGGTGGCTGCATGGCGTCGGTGCGAACGGTGAGCGATGGCCTCGCTACCGGTCGGAAAGCCCAAATCTAGCGATGGTTGACCTGCTTCGGTCGATCCGATGACTCATCGGTGCACTGCGGTGGCCAATTCGGGTCAGGTTGGTGACCTGATGGGTGTCAGTCGTCGCCGGACTGGGTGGGATCGAGTTCCATCATGCCGCCGCTGCCCAGGGTGCCGACCGTGCGGTACACGGCCAGCTTCGAGCGGCTGTCGTGGATGTCGAGGTTGCGCATCGTGAGCTGGCCGATGCGGTCGAGCGGACCGAACGCCTGGTCCTCGACGCGTTCCATCGACAGTCGTTCCGGGTGATATGTGAAGTTCTCGCCGGTGGTGTCGAGGATCGAGTAATCGTCGCCACGCCGCAGCCGCAGCGTGACCTCGCCGGTGACCACCGAGCCGACCCACCGCAGGAGCGGCTCACGCAGCATCAGGCTCTGTGGGTCGAACCAGCGCCCTTCGTACAACAGACGACCGAGGCGACGCCCCATCGTCATGTAGTTCTCGATCGTGTTTTCGTTGTGGATCGCCGTCACCAGGCGCTCGTACGCGATGTGCAGCAACGCCAGCGCCGGGCCTTCGTAGATACCCCGCGACTTGGCCTCGATGATGCGGTTCTCGATCTGGTCGCTCATTCCCAACCCGTGGCGCCCTCCGATCGTGTTCGCCTCGTTGACCAGCTCGACCTGGGTCTCGAACGTGTGCCCGTTGATGGCGACCGGCCAGCCCTCCTCGAACCGGATCGACACATCCTCGCTGGCGATCTCGACGGACGGATCCCAGTGGGCGACGCCCATGATCGGCGTGACGATCTCCATCCCGGTCGACAGCTCCTCGAGCGCCTTGGCCTCGTGCGTCGCGCCCCAGATGTTGGCATCGGTCGAGTACGCCTTCTCGACCGAATCGCGATAGGGCAGGCCACGCGCCTCGAGGAACTCGCTCATGCCCGTGCGTCCGCCGAGCTCGTCGACGAAGGCAGGATCGAGCCACGGCTTGTAGACCCGCAGCGCAGGGTTGACCATCAAGCCGTACCGGTAGAAGCGCTCGATGTCGTTGCCCTTGTACGTGCTGCCGTCGCCCCAGACGTCGACGCCGTCCTCCTTCATCGCCCGCACCAGGAGCGTGCCGGTCACCGCCCGGCCGAGCGGCGTGGTGTTGAAGTACGTCTTGCCTGCGGTTCGGATGTGGAAGGCGCCGCACTGCAGGGCCATCAGCCCTTCGCGGACGAGTTCCTCCCGGCAATCGACCAGGCGCGCCGCTTCGGCGCCGTACCCCTTGGCGCGCCCGGGGACGCCGGCGAGATCAGGTTCGTCGGGCTGGCCCAGATCCGCTGTGTAGGTGTACGGGATCGCGCCGCGCTCACGCATCCAGGCGACCGCCGCCGAGGTGTCGAGACCTCCTGAGAACGCGATTCCGACCCGCTCACCAACAGGCAACGACATGAGCACCTTCGACATCCCGCCGAACCTATCTGGACTCGGACGGTGTGATACCGGAGACGGTCCGCGCCGGCGTCGCCGGTTGGTGTGGCGTTGCGCCGGGGTCGCGCCGGTAGGTGCCGGTCAACGACGCGATCGACACGGCTGCGGCGAGTCCGGCGATGACCAGCTCGACAGTGGCGATCGAGCCGACCTGCGAGAGGTCGCCGATACCGAACGCGGCGATCACTGCGGAGACGAGTAGCCCGAAGTACCCCAACCATCGTGCCTGGTTGATCGTGCCCAACACCATGAGGACGGGGCCGAGGAAGGGACTCAGCTGGACGACTCGTGGCTGGGGTTGGCCGCGTGGGCCGAGCCACCACGTGGACAGGCCGAGTTGCACGCTGACGTTCCAGACGGTCGCCATCGCCAGCACCACGCCGATCCACGTGAGCACCGTGATGATGCGCCAACCGACCGTGAGTTCTCCGGCCCGGGGGGTGCGACCGGGGTACACGGCGGCAGCCGCGTCTGGCGGGGACGAGCCGGCAGCGGGTGGCGGCAGCGGCGCAGCAGGGGCCGCTGGCGGTGGTGTTGGGGCGGGTCGAGCCGGATCCGTCACGGGGTCGACTCTAGGGCCGTCGTCGCTCCGACGTGGCCCGCGGCTACCCTCGCCGTCGATGGCGGATGCGCACACCCCGACCGAGAAGTTCCAGAAGTTGTCGGTGTTCTACCCGATGTGGAACGAAGAGGACTACATCGAGCGCGCCCTCGTGTTCGGAGCGCGAGCCTGCAACGACCTGGTCGCTCGGGGCGACATCGCCGACTACGAACTGATCGTCGTCGACGACAAATCGACCGACCGAACCGGCGAGATCGCCGATCGCCTGGCCGCCGGCGACGCGCACATCCGTGTGATCCATCACGAACGCAACCGCAAGCTGGGTGGATCGATGAAGACCGGATTCGCAGCCGCCACCGGCGACCTGGTGCTGTACACCGACGCCGATCTGCCCTTCGACATGTCGGAGCTGCCGCGGGCGGTGCGGTTGCTGCGCGAATACGACGTCGACATCATCAGCGCCTACCGATTCGACCGCACCGGTGAGGGCCTGCTGCGGGGTGTGTACACGTGGGTGTACAACGGTCTCGTCAAGGCACTGTTCGGTGTCAAGGTGCGAGACATCAACTTCGCGTTCAAGCTGTGTCGGAGCCGCATCTTCGATCACGTCGCGCTCGAGAGCGAGGGGTCGTTCATCGATGCCGAGCTGGTGATCCGGGCGACCCGGCTCGGCTACGAGATCATGCAGATGGGGGTCGACTACTTCCCCCGTACGCGCGGCGAGTCGACACTCAGCTCGCCAGGGGTGATCCTGACGATCCTCAGGGAGATGTGGACGTTGCGGGGCGACCTCGAGGGCATCCGGAAAGTCCGCTGAGAACAGCGGTTTTCTTCGATTTCGTACGAAATCGGGAACAACCGCGGACCATGCGGAGTTTCAGTTGGATAGCTTGAACCACAACCACGTGATTCCTCCGCGCGCCCCCGACACCACACCGTGAACTCCCGCCCCCGCCCTCAGAACAACATCGCCCGCTGGCTACCCGTCGGCGCCGCTGCAGGTCTGTTGGCGGCCGTCGTGGTGGCCGGAGCAATCAGCGGTGGTGGCGATTCGGACGACGGCACGACGGCATCCGACACGTCGGTGGGGCAACCGTCTGCGATGCCTCCTCCGACCGATCCTGTGGCAACGATCAACGCCGATGATCAGATTGTTACCGAACCGACCGATGTCGCGATTCAGAAGGTGCCGCTCGGGCGCACCCTGTCCGCTGGATTGGCCGGCGACGACGTCAAGATGGTGCAGCAGCGTCTCTCGGAACTGGCGTTCGACTCGGGCCCGCTCGATGGCCAGTTCGGTACGCTGACCAAGCAGGCGGTGTGGGCATTCGAAAAGCTCGTGATGGGTGTGCCCCGCTCCGAGGCGACCGGCAAGGTGACACCTGAGATGTGGGACCGGATGCAGGATCCGATCGCGATCCGACCCCGGCGCCCCACGAGCGGCCTGGCCGACCACACCGAGATCTACCTGCCCGAGCAGGTGATGATCGTGTTCCAAGGCGACGAGCCGGCACTCGTCGCCCACATATCGACGGGCGACCTCGTCGAGGGCGTCACCGCGTTCACGCCGTGGTGGGACACCGCCGCCGAGTACTGCGAGACGGTGACCATCGACACCGACGACAGCGGCGTGCCGCTCGAGGAGGTCATCGAGAAGGCGATCTGTGGCCGCGCCTATACCCCGCCGGGCGTGTTCCAGGCGTACCGAAAGGTCGAGGGACGACGCGAGAGCCGCCTGGGCGGCATGTACGACCCGATCTACATCAACCAGGGCATCGCCATCCATGGTGCGCTCACCGTTCCGCTCGAACCTGCTTCGCATGGCTGCATCCGGGTGTCACGGTATCTCGGCGAAAGCCTGCAGTCGATCCTCGAGATCGGCGACCGGGTGCTGATCTGGGACGGCGTGACCGAGCCCGAGCAGCAGTCGGACGAAGCGATGAAGATGCGTTGGGACTATCCCGATCCGAACGCCACCACGACCACCTCGACGACGACCACCACCACCACCGTCGCTCCGGCCACGACCACTTCCTCGACGCAACCTCGCGCGGCCACGACCACGACGACGCGACCGCCCACGACGACCACATCCACGACGACGCGTGGCTCCCGCCACGACCACCAAGGTGACGAGCACCACGGTCGAACCGTCCGACGGGTTGTAGCCCGAAGCGCTTCGCCACGGCGACTTCGGCGCGGCAACGGCGCTGGCGGCGAACCGCTCGGGTCAGCTCGGAATCATCGCCTGGCAGGCGGCGAGGCCACCCAGCACCCCTGTGCGGAAGCTGCCGATCTTCTCGAACGGGCTGCCGATCACGTCCACGTTGAGCCCGCGGTCGCCGACCAGGATGGCGATCGCGATCGCCTCGTCGAGATCGCCCGGTGACGCTTTGACGAGGGTCGTGTCGCGTCCGGTGCGGCCGAACTCGTCGGGGGTGATGTCACGCACCCAGGCACCCGTGAAGCAGTCGTTCAACAGCGCTCGTGGCTCACCGGTGAGCGGGCTGTCGAGGTGCTGCTGCACCAGCTCCGCCCACGCTATGCCGTAGAAGTAGCCGAGGCTGAAGTCGCCGATCTCCTCGTACAAATCGCGCACGGCCGGTTCGTCGAAGACCACCACCCGGTCGATATCGCAGACCGCCACCTCGTCGGTCAGATCGACTCGGCGGTTGCATGCGATCGTTTCGAAATCGTCGGTGATCCCCTCATGGCGCACGGTGTCGAACCCGGCCCCGAGCGCCGTGGCCCAGAAGTCGTTGATGTCCTCGGCCAGGAACTCCGGCGCCGGTCGGCAGTCCTCGCGTGCGTCGTCGCTGCAATCGTACGACGCGTTCCCCTCACGCTGGAGGTCGTCGAGCAGCTGAAACTGGTTCGGCATCAGCGGCAGCGGGTTGTCGATCAGCTCGGCGCAGCGCCCGGGTCCGTCGAGGAATCCCTCCTGGAATGCCCCGGCGCGATCGAACGCCGATCCGTGGCCGCCCGGCACGAACTGGTTGGTGCCGACGGGGTCGCGGACCTTCAGCATCGCCAGCAGACCGGCTCGCACGTCGGCATCGCCGAGCCGCAGCAAGGGTGACTCTCCTCGATATGCCTGGCCGGTCCAAGCCCCCGCGAAGCAGTCGGCCTGTTGTTCGGTGACGATCGTGGCCAGAAACTCGTCGAGAGCGCCGATCCGGCTCTGGATCGTGTGCCCGTACTCGTGAGCCAGCACGATCCCCATCACGGCCGGCCCGTAGGCGTCGGCCAGCGGTGTGAGCAGGCTGCCCTCCCCGTCGCCATCGTCGTACGCCATGAAGTCACCGAACTCGCAATAGAACGCCACGAACAACTGGAGGTCGATGTAGTCGGTGGCGCGTTCGCCGCACCCCGGGATCGGTGTCCGGCGCTCTGGGTAGCCGGCGTAGACGCCACCCTGGAGGGGTTCGTACGGCTCGCCGTAGACCTCGGGATACACCTCGCTCCACCAGCGCTCGACATCGGTGAACGCCACCGCCACGAAATCGTCGTGCGCTCGGGCGGGTTTGTCGGGATCGACGTCGACGACATCGGTCAGCGCCATCGTCACACGCAACTCCGGCTCGACGATCGGGGGCAAGGTCGGCGCAGGCGGATCGGTGGCGTCGGGCGGATCGGATGGGTCAGGCGCTGGATCGTCTGACTGCTGGCCGGCGCCGGCGGAGGTCTCCGATGCCGAAACCGGGGGAATCGTCGACACGGTCGGGGTCGGCGAGGCCGACAATGTGACCACGCCGGTGTCAGCTGCGCAGGCGCCCAGCAGGATCACGCCCAGGGCGAGCACACTGGCCGCCCGCTGGATCGGGCGGCCGACTCGAAGAATCGGCCGGATCGGCATCTATTGCAGTGTAAGCGGATGCAGGCCGAGTACCAGGGCGGCGCGTAGACCCCTCAGCCGCCTCTCAGTTGACGAGTTTCTCCATCTCGACGATCTCGCCGCGTTGGGCACTCGCCATCGCACTCGCCATCGCCCGCACTTCTTCGGTCTGCGCGTTGGCGGCGGCGAAACTGGCCATCTCGATTCCCCCGATGTGGTGTTCGGTCATCAGCGCCACGAACAACCGGTCGGCGTCTTGCCCTGCGAGCAGGCCGAGCTGTTCGATTTCGTCGTCGCTCGCCATTCCCGGCATCTCGTCGACGGCGGCCGACATCCCCATCCAGGTCATCGATGTGTCGGTCTCGTTGGCTTCCGTCTCGCGGTAGTCACGCAGGAGCTGGATCATGCGGCCGACCTCCATGCTCTGGCCGCGTACGATCCCTGCCGCGATGGTGCGCAGGCCCGGGTCGGTGTCGGGCAAGCCCCGGAAGATGAAACCCATCAGGACCGCCTGCTCGTGGTGTTCGCGCATGTCCTGCAGGAATCCGGTGTCGACCTCGTTGTGCTTGATCCGCGAGCCGCTGTCACCGATCATCCAGCCGACCATGCCGGCAAGAATTGCAGCGGTGACCACCAGTGTCAGCACATTGACCGGGTGCTGCCACCAGGGCAGCACGATCTGTTCGAAGTTGCCGTGCACACCGCCGCTTCCAGCGGCCCGGTCCGCTGCCTCGGCCTGGCGCTGGTCGGCGCGCCGATCGAGTTCCATGATCTGGTCGAAGGACAGGTCGGCGGCCTTGTCGGCTGGGGCGTCCATCTCGACAGTCTGCCATCGCGCCGGGCGGGTTCGGTGTCGCACGGTGCGATCAGCGAAGGCGCCGGACGGTACCGTCGCCGCATGGCGACGAGAGGGCGCGTCGGGCGGCCACCAGCGGGCGACTCGGCGGAGACGCGACGACGGATCCTTCGTGCTGCGCGGATCCGGTTCGCTCAAGATGGATATCGAGCCACGACGAACCGGCGGATTGCCGACGACGTCGGTATCACGCCCGGTGCGATCTACCACTACTTCGAGTCGAAGGCCGAGCTGTACGCGGCCGTGTATTGCGACACCGTCGACGGCGTCTACACCGACTTCGAGCAGGCGGCCGCCACCGAAGCGCAGCTGCTCGCCCAGTTCTCGGCGGTCCTGCGTCGGGCGTGCGAGTTGCAGGCCGACGATCCCTCGATCACCGGGTTCATCGTGGCCGTGACCCAGGAGACACAACGGCATCCCGACCTTCTGGCGTTGCTGGCCCCTCAGCGGGGTCGGCACATGAGGTTCTTCACGGGCCTCGTCGAAGATGCCGCCGAGCGGGCGAGCTGAAAGCCGACGTGGATCAGCGGGCGTTGGCTGACCTGCTGGGTGCGGTGCTGACCGGTCTGGCGCGGATGACGGCCACCGCCGGTGATCCGCTGCGGTACACAGCGGCCGTCGAAGTGTTGGAACGCTTCTTCGACGGCTCGCTGGTGACCACTCGCTCCTGATCGGTGTCAGCCGCCGAGATCGTCGGTGGATCAGCCGCCGAGGTCGAAGCACTCGAACATTGCGCCGGCGAGGGCTTCTTCGCCCGCCGACAGGTCGACGTCCTTGAGGGCGTCCTTCAGACAGTCGGCATCGATCTCGTCGTCCATATCGGCGACGATCGCGTCGACGTACGAGTCGATGTCGACGCAGCCGAACAGCTCGAACGTCAACGCTTCGCCCTCGGGGCTCAACTCGGCGTCGCCGTCGACGCCGGCTGCGACGACCTTGTCGGCGTCGGCGTCGCCGATTCCAGCAACAGGTCGGCAATCTTGCCCGCGAGCCGTCGCTGCCGCCGCAGGCGCTGAGCAGCATGTCGCCGCAGCGAGGGAGGAGATCGATTCGTGTCCGCATGGGGTCCTTTCGGCCAAGAATGGCGCGGTGGTTCATGGCGTGCAGTTTCCGCCGTTCCACAAGACTCTCGCAGATTGTCGCCCTCCCCAACGGGGATTTCTCGTTCCGGCTCAGCGGACGGGCACGATCGAGGCCACCACACGAGCCGAGTGTTGGCGAGCCATGTCGAGTGTGACCAGCATCAACGCCACCCACACGAGCACGAACCCGGCGACCCGACTGGCTGGCAACAACTCGCCGAAGGCCAACCATCCGAGCAGGAAGTTGATGATCGGAACCAGGTAGTTGGCAGGGCCGAGGATCGTGAACGGAACCCGCTTGGCGGCGAACGCGAACAGCAGCAGCGGTGCCGCCGTGATGGCACCGGTACCGACCAGCAACGGCCAATCGGCGCCGGCGGCCTGATCGGGAATTGCTCCGGAACGAAAGAACCCGCTGACGACCAGTGCTGCTGCCGGCAGCACCAGCACGAACAACTCGCTCGAGAGGCTCGCCACGGGGTCGAGTGGCACGCGCCGCTTCGTCAAGCCGTACCACGACCACGAGCCGGCGAGCAGTAGGGCGACCCACGGCATCCGTCCATACGAAGCGGTGAGCACGATCACGGCGGCAACGGCGAAGGCGATCGATGCCCGCTTGAGCGGTGTCAGACGTTCACCGAGCACGAACACCCCGAGTGCCATCGTGCCGAGCGGGGCCAGGAAGTATCCGAGCGCCGTCTCGATCACGCGATCGTTGACGACGGCCCAGACATAGGTCGTCCAGTTGACCGTGAGCAGCAACGATGCGAGGACGATCCGGGAGACCACGGCGCGGGTGCGCAGGGCGGTGATCACCGGGGCCCAGCGTCCGGTCACCGAGACGATCACCGCCATCAATACCGAAGCGGACGTGACTCGCCACCCGATCAGTTGGAAGGCGTCGAGGCCGGTCAACTGCTTCCAATAGAGGGTGAACAGCCCCCACAGCGTGTAGGCCAAGATCGCCGCCTGCAGGCCCCGGAGTTGTTCACCTTCCATCGCGGCTGAACACTACGGCTGCCGATGCGGAGTGGTCGATGCGAGACTGGACCGATGGATATTCGTGTCGGTGCCGAGCCCGAGCAGCGTTCGGCGGTGTGGATCGCCCGCCGGTTGCGTGATGCGACCAGACGTCGGGGTGCCGCATCGCTGGCGTTGAGCGGTGGCGGCACGGCCAAGCCGATGATCGACGCCCTGATCGAACTCGATGTGCCATGGGGGTCGGTCACGATCTGGCAGGTCGACGAACGGGTCGCTCCCGACGGTGACGCTGCCCGCAACGCCCTCCAGCTCCGGGCAGTGCCCTGTCTGGTCAGGTCGATGCCGGTCACGGCGAGCGACCTGCGGTCGGCCGCTCGCCGCTACGCGGCGTCATTGCCGGATCGCTTCGACATCGTGCATCTCGGGATCGGAACCGACGGTCACACGGCTTCCTGGCCACCGGGCGACGTAGCCGTCGCCGACTCGGCCCGTCCCGTCGAGATCGTCGACACGTTCAACGGCTGGCGCCGCATGACGCTCACCCGACGGGTCGTCAACGGGGCCCGCAGCCGCGTCGTGCTGGCTGCCGGGGAATCGAAGCGCCCGGTGGTCGAGCGATGGTTGCTCGACGACAGGTCGTTGCCGATCACGGCCGTGCGTCACACGGGGACCTGGGTGTTCCTCGACGACGCAGCAGCCCCTCGGGTCACGGTCCACTAGCGTCATATCGCTGTGTCCGACACAACCAACCGCACGCTGACCGAACTGTTCGAGACCGACCCGGGACGCGCCCAGCGCTATGTCGTGGTCGCCGGCGACCTACGGATCGATTACTCGAAGCAACCCCTCGATGACGACCTGCTGGCGCACCTGCTGGCCCTGGCCGAGTCGTCGGGTGTGGCCGCCCGCCGCGATGCGATGTTCGCCGGCGAACGCATCAATGTCACCGAGGATCGCGCCGTTCTGCACACCGCTCTGCGTGCCCGGCGTGACACCGTGATCGAGGTCGACGGCGTCGACGTCGTGCCTGGTGTGCACGCCGTGCTCGACGCGATGGCGGTGTTCGCCGATCGCATTCGTGCTGACGATCGAATCACCGACATCGTCAATATCGGCATCGGTGGCAGCGATCTCGGGCCGGCGATGGCGGCCGAGGCGCTTGCCGCGTTCGGTCACCCGCGTCTGCAAGCACACTTCGTGTCGAACGTCGACGGTGCCGATGTGCATGCCACCTTGAGGCGGCTCGACCCCGCTTCGACGCTGTTCATCGTCGCCTCGAAGACGTTCACCACGATCGAGACGCTGACGAATGCCCATACCGCCCGTTCGTGGCTGGTCGCCGCGCTCGGCGAAGCCGCCGTCGCCGATCACTTCGTGGCGGTGTCGACCAACGCCGAGCGGGTCGCCGCGTTCGGCATCGACACCGCCAACATGTTCGGTTTCTGGGACTGGGTGGGTGGCCGCTATTCGGTCGGCTCGGCGATCGGGCTGTCACTGATGATCCAGATCGGGCCCGATGCGTTCGGTGAGTTCCTGGCGGGTTTACGAACGATCGATGAACACTTCCGGACTGCCCCGGCTGCCGACAACGCCCCGATCCTGATGGCGATGATCGGGATCCACAACAGCAACGTGCTCGGGCGCGGCACCAAGGCCGTGCTGCCGTACGCGCAGGAGCTGGCCAGGTTTGCCGCCTATCTGCAGCAGCTCGACATGGAGTCGAACGGCAAGCGGGTGCGGCTCGACGGCAGCCCGGTCGACGGTGACACCGGCCCGATCGTGTGGGGCGAGCCGGGCACCAACGGTCAGCATGCGTTCTACCAACTGCTGCACCAGGGCACGCGGGTGGTGCCCGTCGACTTCATCGGGTTCGCGACGCCCAATCATCCGTATCGCAACCATCACGACCTGCTGATGTCGAACCTGTTCGCCCAGGCGGAGGCGCTGGCGTTCGGACGTGAGAATTCAGCCGAACCGCATCGACACTTCCCCGGCGACCGTCCGAGCACGCTGATCCTGGCCGATCGGTTGACGCCGTCGGTGCTCGGCCAGCTGATCGCGCTGTACGAGCACATCGTGTTCGTGCAGGGCGCGGTGTGGGGCATCAACAGCTTCGACCAGTGGGGTGTCGAGCTCGGCAAAGAGCTCGCCAACCGGATCACGCCCGAGCTCACCGAGCAGCCCGACCCGATCGCTCCACGACGGCTCGACCAACGCCGCGATCGAGTGGTACCGAGATCGCCGCTGACGTGGCGCGCTCGGGGCAGATCGTCGAACCGGTTGCCACCTACCGACTCCAGCTGACGCCGGAGTTCGGTTTCGATGCTGCGATCGACCTGCTCGACCACATCCGTCGGCTCGGCGTCAGCCACCTGTACCTCTCGCCGATCAGCCAGGCGGTGCCCGACTCGGCCCACGGATACGACGTCGTCGATCACAGCTCGGTGCGTGTCGAGTTCGGAGGTGCGCCGGGCGTTCGAGCGGTTGTTGGACGCTGTCGCGACGCGCCACATGGCGGTGATCTTCGACCACGTCCCCAACCACGTCGCCGCCACACGACCCGACCTCAACCCGACTTGGTGGGCCCTGCTGCGCGACGGCCCGGGTTCCGACGCCGACGCCTGGTTCGACGTCGACTGGGAGCTCACCGGGGGCACGCGTCATCCTGCCCGTCCTCGGGACGTCTCGCGAGCAGGCGATCGAGCAGGGTGCGATGACCGTCGATGGTGATGTGCTCGTCGTCTACGGCGAGCGGCGGCTGCCGCTGGCGCCGGGCACCGAGGACCTCCCGCTCGTCGAGCTGCTGGCCGCTCAGCACTACCTCCTGCAGCACTGGCGCAACCCCGCCCGCAACGTGCGGCGGTTCTTCACGATCGATGATCTGGTGGCGGTGCGCGTCGAGCACGAACACGTGGCGGAGGTGGTCGACACGCTGCCGGCGCGGTATGCCGACCATCCAGGTTTCGGAGGCGTCCGCGTCGACCACATCGATGGTCTCGCCGACCCGGCCGGCTACCTGCACGGCCTGCGCCGCCGGATCGGCGACGACGCGCTGCTGTACGTCGAGAAGATCGTGGCGCCGGGGGAGTGGTTGCCGGCCTCCTGGCCGGTCGACGGCACGACCGGTTACGAGTTCATCCGCTCGGTCGACCACGTGCTGCTGGCGGCGAGCTGCCGAATCGGTGTTCGACGGGTTGTGGGCGGACTGCGGTTCCGACGGCCGGACGGCCCACGAACTCGAGATCGCCGGGCGTCGGGAGGTCGTCGACGAAGCGCTCGCCCCCGGGTTCGGACGCCTGCTCAGGATCGCCGCCCGAGCGCTCGCCGCCAGCGAGGCGGATCTATCGCGACGAGGTCGAGCGGCTCACGACGAGGTTGCCCCGCTACCGGACGTACCTGCCCGATGACCCGGACGCCGAGCGGCTGATCGGTGCGATCTCGAGCGGACCGGTGGCTCGCGCCCTGCTCGACCCGCAGGACGCCGAGCAGATCGAGATGCGTCGCCGATGGCAGCAGCTCACCGGGCCGGTGATGGCGAAAGGTGCCGAGGACCGTTCGTTCTACCGGTATCTCCGGCTGGCGTCGCTGTGCGAGGTCGGTGGCGATCCCGGCCGGTTCGGGATCACCGTCGACGACTTCCACGCCGACAACGAGCGCCGTCTCGGGGCCTGGCCGCTGGCGATGTTGGCGTCGTCGACGCACGACACGAAACGCTCCGAGGACGTGCGCGCCCGCTCGACCGCCCTGACGTGGCTGGCTGCCGCCGAGCCGCGACCGCACGGTCGGCTTCCTGCGGGGGTGGATCGTCGAGCTGACAGGCCGCACCGGTGTCGATCCGGCGACCGCATCGCTCGCCGCCCAGACCGTGATCACCACGCCACATCTCGACGTCGCCCGACTTGAACGACTACCTGGTCAAGGCGTGCCGAGAAGCGGCGACACACACCGAGTGGGAACGTCCCGACGACGACTTCGAGCGCCGCCTCGCCGAGCTGGCCGAGCTCGCCATCTCGGTCGACCCCGAGTCGCAGCTCGGCCTCGACGCGATTGCGCCGGGCATCTCGCTGGCGGCGGCGGCACTGCGGCTGACGTCGCCCGGGCGTGCCCGACCTGTACCAGGGGTCGGAGGCGTTCGTCTTCCAACTCGTCGACCCCGACAACCGGGTACCGCCCGACTGGGAAGCACTCGCACGGTTCGCCCTCGACGAGCGTACGGTCGCCGCACTGTGGGCCGAGAACGATCCGGCCGTCAAGACCGTGCTCGTGCGCGAGCTGCTCGCATTGCGCCGGCGTCGACCCGGCGCGTTCGGCCCGAGCGGCGCCTACACCCCGATCGAGGTGTCGCCCGGCGCGATCGCCTATGGGCGCGGCGACGACGTGGTCGTGGCAGTGCGACGTGGCGCAGCGGACGTGACCGGAACGCTCACGTTTCCGACCGGCACCTGGTACGACGTGCTCGACCCCGAGGCCCCCACGCTCTCGGGTACGGTCGACGCGACGTCGGTCGTGGGGAGCGGCGCCGAGCAGACGCTGCCGGTGGCGGTGTTCGAACGCGACTGAGACGCAGCGCCGTCGCGGCGGGTCGGGTGCACGTCCGATCGTTCAGCTGGTGACGAGGGCGACCGTCCAGGGAGCGATGCTCAGGCGATCGGCGATCATCGCCGTCTCGCCGTCCCCACCCCAGCGAGCGGCATCGCTGGCGAACGACAGGGCGCCGGCGAGCGGCAACTCGACCGCTGCGTCGGACTCGTTGATCACGACACGACTGACCAGTCCGTCCAGCGAACGTGTGATCACGACGCTGCCCTCGATCAGTTCGACCTGTTGTGCTGCCTCCGGTGAGGCCAGCGCCGCTACGTCGCGCCGCAGTCGCAACAGCTCGGTGTACATCGCCAACAACCGTGCGGCACGTTCGTCGCGGGCGACCACAGACGGATCGAGGATCGCCGACTCGAACGTCGCCAGAGCCCCGGGTTCCGGTACCTCGACCGTCCAGTCGGCTCCTTCGAACTCGGCCCGCCGCCCGTCGTTGGTGGCCTGCAGCACCGCTGGATCGGTGTGATCGACGAAGAACGGGAACGGTGCCAGTTCACCGTACTCCTCACCCATGAACAACATCGGCGTGTACGGCGACAGCAGTATCGTCGCCGGCGCGAACCGCCGCTGAGCAGCGCTGGTGTGGTGGTCGGGTCGATCACCGGCCGGACGGTTGCCGACCTGGTCGTGGTTCTGGGAACAGGCGACGAACCGGTGTGCCGCCACGTCGTCGACCGGCCGCCCGTGCCGGCGATCGCGAGCGATCGAGTACTGGCCCCTGAACTTCCAGCGGTGGGCCACCGTGTCGGCGAGTTCGGTCGGTGTGCCGTCGTAATCGGCGTAGTACGTGCGCCGATCGCCCGTCATCGCCACCCGCAGGTTGTGGTGCACGTCGTCGCACCACACGGCATCGAAGGCGATGCCGTCGTGCTCGCTGGCGTGGAGCTGCCGCGGATCGTTGTCGGACGACTCGCCGATCAGCACGACGGAGCGTCGCGATGTCGCGGCAGCCACCCGTGCCGCCGCGCAGACCTCGGCCCAGAACTGGTGGGCCGTCGGATCGACGATCGCGTGGACGGCGTCGAACCGGAAACCGTCGACGTGGAAGTCGCGGATCCACCTCAGCGCGTTGTCGACGAAATAGCGTCGCACGCCGTCACTGCCGCGACCGCCGACGTTGATCGCCGGACCCCACGGCGTCTGGAACTCGTCGGTGAAGTACGGGCCGAACCGGGACAGGTAGTTGCCCTCGGGGCCGAGGTGGTTGTACACCACGTCGAGGATGACGGCGAGTCCGTGGGCGTGGGCGGCGTCGACGAAGCGGGCGAGCGCCGCCGGTCCGCCGTAGTTGTCCTGGACCGCGTAGGCGAACACGCCGTCGTAGCCCCAGTTGCGCCGGCCGGGGAAGGCGTTGACGGGCATCAGCTCGACGGTCGGTGACGCCGAGTGCGCAGAGTCTCGGGAGCTCGAGGATCGCAGCGTCGAGCGTGCCGGCCGGCGTGAACGTGCCGACGTGCAGTTCGTAGACGACGGTTCCGACCAGGCCGCGCCCGCGCCACTCGTCGTCGCTCCACTCGAACTGCTGCGGGTCGACGATCGCCGACGCCCGGTGGACGCCGTCGGGCTGGTGGGCCGAGGCCGGGTCGGGCAGCAGGTCGCCCCCGTCGATCGAGTAGCCGTACGTGTCACCATCGCCGGCACCGTCGACGAACACCCGCCAGTACCCGTCGTCGAGCGGCTCGAGGGCGTGGCGCCGATCACCGATCACGACCTCCACGTCCGCTGCGAGCGGGGCCCACAGCACGAACGTCGTGCCGGTCGCGCCGGCATGAGCGCCTGGCGACTCGGTCATCGGGGAGCTGCAGCGGCCTTTCGCTTGGTGGCGGGGTGCGCCGCCGACGTTACGGCTTCGGTCTGGCGCAGCAATATCAGCGAGCGGCTGGTGATCGGGACGACCGCGCCGGCATCGACGAACTCCGATCCAGGGCCGGTGCGGTGTGCGCCGGCGATCCGGAGATCGGGCGTGCCGACGTCGGGGCGGCTGCTGTCGAGCACGAACACCCATCTCGCACCAAACCGAGCGCCCGGCAGTTGCCAGTCGAGATCGAGCTCGCTGGCGTTGAACAGGACCAGGAACGAGTCGTCGACGATCTTGCCCCCGAACGCGTCGGTGGCGTGGATCGATTGGCCGTTGAGGAAGACCCCGACCGACTTGGCGAAGCCCGAGTCCCAGTCGTCGTCGTCCATCTCGTTGCCGTCGGGCTTCAACCACGACATGTCGTCCATGCCACGGATCTGGCGGCCCTGGAACCAGCGCCGGCGCCGGAACACCGGATGCTGGCGCTGGATGTGGACGAGACGCTTCACCCAGTCGAGCATCTCCTCGTCGACGTGCTCCCAGTCGTGCCAGGAGAGCTCGGAGTCTTGGCAGTAGGCGTTGTTGTTGCCGCCCTGGGTGCGGCCGATCTCGTCGCCGCCCGAGATCATCGGCACACCCTGCGACAACAGCAGGGTGGCGATCAGGTTGCGCTGTTGGCGGGCCCGCAGCTCGTTGATCGCCGGGTCGTCCGTCGGACCCTCGACGCCGTAGTTCCACGAGCGGTTGTGCGACTCGCCGTCCCGGTTGTCCTCGCCGTTGGCATCGTTGTGCTTGTCGTTGTACGACACCAGATCAGCGAGCGTGAAGCCGTCGTGGCAGGTGATGAAGTTGATCGAGGCGGTCGGCTTGCGGGTGTCGGCCTCGTAGAGATCGGAGCTCCCCGTGAAGCGATAGCCGAACTCGGCCAGCGCCGCCGGCTCGCCGCGCCAGAAGTCGCGGACGGTGTCGCGGTACTTGCCGTTCCACTCCGACCACTGCGGCGGGAACTTGCCGACCTGGTAGCCGCCCTCACCGACGTCCCACGGCTCGGCGATCAGCTTGCACCTGTGAGATCACCGGATCCTGCTGGATGATGTCGAAGAACGCCGAGAGCCGGTCGACCTCGTACAGCTCGCGGGCGAGCGCCGAGGCGAGATCGAACCGGAAACCGTCGACGTGCATGTCCACGTACCCAGTACCGCAGGCTGTCCATGATCAGCTGCAGCACGTGCGGGTGCCGCATGTTCATGCTGTTGCCGGTGCCCGTGAAGTCGAGGTAGTGGCGCTCGTCGCCATCGACGAGCCGGTAGTAGGCGGGGTTGTCGATGCCGCGCATCGACAATGTCGGGCCCAGGTGATTGCCTTCGCCGGTGTGGTTGTACACGACGTCGAGGATCACCTCGATCCCGGCTTCGTGGAGCGCCTTCACCATCGCCTTGAATT
>CAVRNX010000036.1:0-38739 GCA_963722635.1 uncultured Acidimicrobiaceae bacterium | reverse complement strand
GGCTGTCTGCCCCACGTGCTTCTGCACCGACATGGAAGACCTCGTCGGGCTCGACGGCGAGACCGCGACCCGCACCAGGGTGTGGGACACCTGCTTCAGCATGGAGTACTCGCATCTCGGTGACGGCCCACATCGCGTCTCCCCCGCCGCCCGCTACCGCCAATGGCTGACACACAAGCTCGGTACATGGCACGACCACTTCGGCGAATCCGGCTGCGTCGGCTGCGGACGCTGCGTCACGTGGTGTCCGGTCGGCATCGATCTGACCGCCGAAGTCGAATCGCTCGGCCGTCCCGTGGAGGCGAGCGTATGAGCACCGTCGTCTCCGATCCGACACCGTTCGTCGATCCGCTGCTGGTGCCTCGCCTGCACGAGGTACAGGCGATGATCCGCGAACGCCCGGACGTGATGACGATCCGTTGTGTACCGGTCGAGGGCGAACCATTCGATTTCCTGCCTGCCCAGATCGGCATGGTCGGTGCGTTCGGGATCGGTGAGGCGGCGATCTCGATCAGCTCGCCGGCGACCGAACGGCGATTCCACGAGTACACGATCCGGCGCGCCGGACCGATCACGAGCGCCCTGACCCGCATGCGCCCGGGCGACCAGTTCTGGGTACGCGGCCCATTCGGCACGCCGTGGGACCTCGAGCTCGACGGTCGCGACATCGTGATCGTCGCCGGTGGGATCGGGCTGGCACCGCTGCGCTCGGCGGTGTACGCCGTGATCAAGCATCGCGAGCGATACGGCAAGGCGATCCTCGTCGTCGGTGCCCGCACCGCCGCCCAACTCCTGTACGCCAACGAGTACGAGCTGTGGCGCGAACACGGGTTGGCCGTGTTCGACACGATCGACCAGCCCGAGCCCGGCTGGTCGGGACGGGTCGGGTTGGTACCCGACGTCGTCGAACAGCTCGGCATCGACGGACCTTCGACGAGCGCCCTGGTGTGCGGCCCCGACATCATGATGCGGCTGACCGCCGCCAAGCTGGTCGTGGCCAACGTTCCCCCCGAACAGATCCAGCTGACGCTCGAACGCAACATGCAGTGCGGCAACGGGCTGTGCGGCCATTGCCAACTCGGCCCGATCATCGTGTGCCGCGATGGTCCGGTGGTGCGCTACCCCGCCGTCGCCTCGTCGATGACGGTGAAGGAACTGTGAGGGCCCCATGCAGGACACCAGCCCAACCCCGATCGTGTGGCCCGACAGCCTCGAGCGGGCGAGCGACCGTCGTTGGCGGTGTGGAAGTTCGCCTCGTGCGACGGCTGCCAGCTGAGCCTGCTCGACTGCGAGGACGAGCTGCTCGCCGTGGCCGACCGTGTCGCGATCTCGTACTTCCCCGAGGCGACCACGGCGATGGTCGACGGCCCGTACGACGTGTCGCTGGTCGAAGGTTCGATCACCACCGAGCACGACGTCGAACGGATCCACGAGATCCGCCACCAGTCGCGACTGCTCGTCACGATCGGCGCCTGTGCCACCGCCGGCGGTATCCAGGCGCTGCGCAACGGGCGCGACGTCGACGGGTTCACGTCGATCGTGTACGCCCACCCCGAGTACATCGCCACGCTCGCCACGTCCACCCCGATCGCCGACCACGTAGCCGTCGACCTCGAGTTGCGCGGCTGCCCGATCGATCGTGGTCAGCTGCTGCAGACGCTCGCTGCCGTGCTCAACCGCCACGCCCTGCGGCTCCCGACCACCAGCGTGTGCGTCGAGTGCAAGGCCCGCCAGACGAGCTGCGTGATGGTCGCCCACGGCACCCCGTGCCTCGGCCCGGTCACCCAGGCCGGCTGCGACGCGTTGTGCCCCTCGTTCCATCGCGGCTGCTACGGCTGCTTCGGCCCGATGGAGAGCCCCAACGTGCCGGCGCTGCGGGCCCAGCTCGAGTTGCTCGGACTCGACGGTGTCGGCATCGATCGGCTGCTGCACACCTTCAACGCCGCCGCCTTCGCCGAATTCGATCACGCACCCGAGGCGGTCACACCATGACCCACAAGACCCTCAATCTCAACGTGCCGACGCTCACCCGGGTCGAGGGCGAAGGCGCGATGCACGTCACCGTCGAAGACGGCGCGGTCAGCGACGTCCAGCTCGAGATCTACGAGCCGCCGCGCATGTTCGAGGCGTTCCTGCGCGGCCGCAGCTACACCGAGCCGGTCGACATCACGGCCCGCATCTGCGGGATCTGCCCGGTCGCCTACCAGATGAGCGCCGCCCACGCGATCGAGTCGATCGCCGGCGTCCATCCCGGCGGTGCGATCCGCGAGCTGCGACGGCTGCTGTATTGCGGCGAGTGGATCGAGAGCCACGTCCTGCACATGGCGTTCCTGCACGCCCCCGACTTCGTCGGCGTCGACTCCGGGATCGAGATCGCCCAGCAGCACCCCGAGCTGATGACCGAGGTGCTGCACCTGAAGAAGACCGGCAACCGGATCATGGAGGTGGTCGGCGGACGCCCGATCCACCCGGTCAACGTCCGGCTCGGCGGGTTCTACCGGGCACCGACCCGAGCCGAACTCGGCGCCCTCGGCCCCGACCTGGAACGTGCTCATGCCGCAGCGTTGGCGCTGCTGCAGTGGATCGCCACGTTCGAGTACCCGTCGATCCCCGACCGGCTCGCTGAGAACACCGAGTTCGTGTCGCTTCGCCACGAGGACGAGTACCCGTTCAACGAGGGACGGATCGTGTCGAACCTCGGGCTCGACGTCGACGTCGCCACGTTCGGCGAACAGGTTCGCGAGTATCACGTCGCCCACTCGACGGCGCTGCACGCAACGCTTGGCGGCGACGACGGAACGGGGCGTCACTACCAGACCGGCCCGCTGGCGCGCTGGATGAACAACGCCGACCTCGTGCCCGGCTCGGTGCGAGCGGTCGCCGACGAGCTGGGGGTGGCCGAGGTCGAGACCAACCCGTTCCGCAGCATCCTGGTGCGCGGACTCGAGACGCTGTGGGCGATCGAGGAGGCGCAACGGATCATCGCCGGCTACCGGCCGCCAGCCCGACCGGCGCTCGACGTGCCTGCCACCGCCGGCGTCGGGCACGGCTGCACCGAGGCGCCCCGCGGGATCCTGTACCACCGCTACGAGATCGACGAGACCGGCACGATCACCGACGCCGTGATCATCCCGCCGACATCGCAGAACCAGGACGCGATCGAGACCGACCTCCGCGACTTCGTGGCCTCGCACCTCGACCTCGACGACCACACGCTCGGTCACCGCTGCGAGCAGGTGATCCGCAACTACGACCCGTGCATCTCGTGCGCCACCCACTTCCTGCGGTTCTCGATCGACCGCCGTGAGTGAGGGGATGCGATGACCGCCCCCGACCGGCTGCTCGTGATCGGCGTCGGCAACCGCGATCGTGGCGACGACGCCGTCGGTCCGATCGTGTGCGACCTGGTCGGCGGACTCGGCCTACCCCACATCGCCACGCTCGTGTTCGAGGGATCGGTGCTCGACCTGCCCCTGCACTGGGAGCCCGACGACCGGGTCGTGATCGTCGACGCTGCCGCGCCTGCCGGCCGGCCGGGCCGGATCACCGAGGTCGACGGACTGGAAACCCGGTTGATCGTCCCTGACGCCGTGTCGACCCACACGATCGACGTCGGCGGCGATCGAGCTGGCGCGGGCGCTCGACCGGATGCCGTCGGAGTTGACGATCATCGGCATCGAAGGTGCGGAGTTCGAGTTCGGCGACGCCCTCACGCCGGCGGTCGAGCAATCCGCCCTTGCCGTCGTCGCCGAGATCAGGCGGCGTGGAACTCGGCCAACTGGCGGTCGGTGACCCGCTGCAACCAGCCGAGTTGGCGTTGATCGAGGCGCTCGCAGATCCAGTCCCAGTGGATCGCCACGACGTCGCCGGTGTCGACCTCGAACGGCGAGTCGACGGCCTCGACCTGCGGTTCACCGAACTCGAGTCGGCTGCCCGACCACACGAGCGGCACCCGCTGCACGAGCACCCGCCCGCCACCGTCGCCGGTGGCGTCGTCGACCTGGCCGATCACGGTCGCCCAGCTGATGCGGCAGCGATCGATGATCCGCAGCGGCTCGTCGACCACACCGTCGCGCAGCAGCCCTGCCCACGGCATCACGTGCATCACGTGGTACGAGTGGTTGGCGACACCGTCGGGAATCCCCTCCTCGATCTGACGCCACGAGGCTCCGGCTCGTCGACGGAACCGATCGTCGATCGAGTTGCCGAAATCGTGCAGCGGAACATGATCGAGTAGCTGATTGCCGATCCAGTACGCCTCGACGACATCGGCATCGAGCGGGTCGCGCCGACGGTTGCGCACCCGCCAACAACTGGAGATACGGATAGGCACCGTCGAACCCGGTGGCGATCTCGCGCCAAACCTGGGTCCTCGTGGCCCCGAGTGTAGTGCGCCAGTTCGCCGCCGTCGCCCGGTCCGCAGTAGCCGAGGCGGTTCGGGGGGAACGCAAACCGGGCGAAACGAACCGGGCCGCGAGGTCGCGATCAGCGTGTCGCTCACGTCGACGCTCGTCGACGGTGTGGCGTGCGAAGCGCGTTGCCCGCGACCGCCATTGCGCCGAGCGCGATCAGCACGTAGCCGTACGAATCGACGGTGAGCGGCACACCGCGGAAGCCGGAGTTCAACAGACCCGTGATCACGGCGCCGAGCACGAGCACCGCGGTGACGTCGATGGCAGGGGCCAGCGAGAGCGCCGCGTACCAGATGCCGACGAAGGCCGCCAGCGTCGTGCCCGTGAGCACCAGCCACGCCCACTGGTTGGTGGCGAAGCCGCCGAGTGCGCCGAGATCGCCCTTGAGCACCAACCAGCCGACCAGCAACGCGCTACCGCCCACCATCCGGCTCGCCGCTGCGATCTGATGCGGCACCGCTACCAGCAGGCGCTTGACGATCAGCACCTCGGTCGCCCAGCACAACGTGGCGCCGAACACCAGCAACTCGGCGCTGCCGAACGTCGCCGCCCCGAGACCACCGGTCAGCATCAGGTGGCCGAACAACAGCAGTCCGATCGCGGCCACGTGCACCGCTGTGAGCCGCTCGCGGAGCAACACGGTGGCCCCGATCGCGACCCACACGACCAGTGTCTTGTGGATGAACGCGGCGTTGGTCGACGTGGCGCGGCGCGAGCCCTTCGAAGAACAACACGAACGGCACCGCACCGCCCACGACGGCGATCACCGCCAAGGTCGGCCACGGCCGCTCGCGGCAGGGAGGACAGCTGCGGCGTCGGCCTCAGCGTCGTCGTGGCGGCGAGGGCGATCAGGAGCACCGCTCCGGCGATCAGGTTCTTGGCGGTCGTGTAGACGGTGGCGTCGTCGAACCGGCGAACGGCGAGTCCGTTGACGAACACGGCGAAACCGCTGACGACGGCGGCGCCGACCGCGATCTTGATGCCCTTGTGTCGTTGCCCAGCAACATTCATCCGACGGCCTCCTTGCCAGCTTCGAGTTCGAGCGCGATGCCGATCGACACCATCACGCGGTCGCCCGGCACGACGGTGATGCCTTCGACGGCGAGCACCGCCAGCGAGACCTCGCTGGTGTGATGGTCGTCGTACCGGACGATCGCTCGACCGATATCGATGACCTCGACAACGGTTCCGTATTCACCGAGACACACGGCGAACCTCCTCGGTTCCAGTCATGCAGGAGCCGCCTCCGATCGCCAGTGTCGAACGTCCCGAACACACCCGATCAATCGACCGTGGTCAGTTCCGGCGTCTCCGGCACCGTGTCCCGCCAATTCGAGCGACGCGCCCGCTCACGCACGATCACCTGCGCCGACACCACGCCACCGACCACGATCGCCCCGGTCGAGATCACGCCCGACAGGGGCAGCCAGTCGAGCTTGTAGAAGTCGCGGATCGGGCCGATCGCCAGCGTCAGCACGAACAGTGCGATCAGCGACGACAACAGGATCACGTCGAGCCGGTCGACGGGTGTCATCAGCACGTACAGCACCCAGAAGGCGAACAGCACGAGCGCGACCGTCGAGGCCGAACGCGACTGGTCCAACGTGGCATCGACCACCGACGATCGTGCCACCCAGTACGCCGCCAACGTCACGGCGGCGGCGGCCAAGCCGGCCGGCAGTGCGAACCGCAGCACACGGCGCAGGTAGCCCGGGCGACACGGGTCGTCGGCCGCCCGGAAGCTCAAGAAGAACGCCGGCAAGCCGATCGTGAGCTCGGACACCAGACTCATCTGGCGCGGCAGGAACGGGAAGATCGAACCCGACAGACCGATCGTCAGCGCAAACAGGGCTGCATACACGGTCTTGGTGACGAACAGCGCCGAGACGCGCTCCATGTTGGCGATCACCCGGCGCCCCTCGGCGACGACGTTCGGCATCCGGTCGAAGCGCCCGTCGAGCAACACCAGTTGCGAGATCGCCTTGGTTGCCGGCGTGGCCGTGTTCATGGCGATGCCGATATCGGCAAGCTTGAGGGCCGGGATGTCGTTCACGCCGTCACCCGTCATCGCCACCGTGTGGCCGGCCTGCTGGAGGGCGCCGACGATCGCCCGCTTCTGCTCGGGTAGCACCCTGCCGAACACGGCGTTGTGATCGATCAGCTCGATCAGCGCGGCCTGATCGGCGTGTCGACGTGGCGCATGTCGATCGCCCGATCGGCGTGTTCGAGCCCGATCCGCGAGGCGACGGCCGACACGGTCGCCGGATTGTCGCCGGAGATCACCTTGATCGTCACGTTCTGACGGCGGAAGTACTCCATCGTTTCCCGGGCGTCGGGTCGAATCTGCTCGGAGAGTGCGATCACTGCCTGCGGGGTGAGGCGCTGCGGCAATGCCGATTCGGTGAGAACCTCCGTCGTCGAGGCGACCAGCACGACCCGGTTGGCATCATTGATCGCCTGCTGCGATGTCGTTCGAGATCGCGGCTGCCGCTACCGGTTCGACCAGATCGAGCAGGATTTCTGGGGCCCCGAGCACCCAGGTTCGGTCGGGCCCGTCGCTTGCGTCCGCCTGCGTCGGGATCTCGAACGTGGCACCGCTCCACTTGCGCGCCGACGAGAACGGCACGTGGTGCTCGACAGGCCACTGCTCGGTCCGCCCCACATGTTCGCCGATCACCCGCAAGGTGGTCGTCGGATTCGGATCGGTCTGCATCAGCGACGACAGGCCTTTCCGCACGATCTCGAGATCGGTGTCGATCGCGTCGAACCGCTCGACCTGCATCGTGCCGGTCGTCAGGGTGCCGGTCTTGTCGACGCAGAACACGTCGACCCTGGCGAGACCTTCGACCGCATGCAGTTCCTGAACGACCACGTGTTCGCGCGCCAGCCGGATCACGGCGACGGCGAGCGCCATGCTGACCAGCAGCACCAGGCCCTGCGGCACCAGGCCGACCACGCCGGCCACCGCCGAGATCAATCCATCGTTGGTCGAACTGTTGGCGCGCAGCTGGCTCCACAACAGCAGCGAGGCCAGCGGCACCAACATCCACCCGACGATCCGCAGGATCTGGTCGACGCCCGAGCGCAGTTCCGACGTGGCGAGCACGTACTCCTTGGCTTGGGCGATCAGGCGATGGATACCGGCGTCGGCACCGACCCGTTCGGCGACCACCATCGCCGACCCCGACATCACGGCGCTGCCCGACATCACCTCGTCACCCTCGAGTTTGAGCACGGCGTCGGACTCGCCTGTCAACGCCGACTCGTCGACCTCGAGCGACTCACCCCGAACGATCGTGCCGTCGACCGGCACCTGATCGCCCTGCTTCAGCTCGAGCAGGTCGCCGAGCACCACCTGCTCGGGGGCGACCTGTGACGAGAGGCCGTCTCGGCGAACGGTCACCATCGGGGCGACGAGGATACGAAGCCGGTCGAGCGTGCGTTTGGCGCGGATCTCCTGGACGATGCCGACCAGCGCGTTCAGCACCATCACGCCGGCGAACAGGGCGTCGATCGGCGAACCGACCGCCAGCACGACGCCGGCCAGTATCGAGATGATCAGGTTGAACCGGGTCAGGACATTGCTGCGGATGATGCCGCCGTAGGTCCGCGACGTCTGATCGGGCAGGTCATTGGTCTGCCCGGCCCGAACGCGTTCGTCGACCTCGGTGCTCGAGAGGCCGCGCAGGTCCCCGGTGTCGGCAATCGTCATCCGGTCAGCTCTCCGACTCGGTGCCGGCCGGGATCACGGCGACCGGGCAACGGGCGTGCGTCAACGCATGCCGCAAGGGCTGGGTGGCGTGTGGGTGCCCGGTGATCATCGATCGATGGCGGCCGATCACGAGCAGCGAGGCGTTGGTACTGGCATCGACGAGACGAACCGCCGGCAGCCCGGGCGGCGCCGACGTGCCGACCGAGAGCTCGTGCGACGTCATCGCCTGCACCTCGTCGGCGAAATCGGCGAGGTCTTCACGGGTCCACTCGGCACGTTTGCTGGGGTCGATGTAGTAGGCCAGCAGGCTGAGCAGACCGTCGACCTGGAAGACCGGCCCCTCCCCCGTCGCCCGCACCAGCCCGACCGCAAGGTCGCGTTCGTCGGCCAGTCGTGCCGCCCAGCAGACGGCGGCGTCCGTCGCGTCTCCGTGCCCGATTCCGACGATGACAGGACCATCGCCGTCAAGTCCACCAGAGAATCCCTGCGGAACCACGATCAGCGGGAACTCGAGGGTCTTCAGGAGATGACGGGTGGTCGTGCCGATCGTCTTCGGCATCGCCCGCGGCGGCACGTGGGCGCCGACCACGATCGCGTCCGCACCACGTTCGGCCGCGACCGCGGTGAGGGCAACGTCGGCCGACCCGTCCATCGCCACCGCCGTCATGGTGCCGACCCGATCGCGGATGTGGCCGGTCCACTCCGTCTCGAGTTCGTGCTGCAAGAGCTGGAGGTAGGTCTGGCTGCCGGTCGGGGCCGGAACCACCGCCAGCTCGGTCGCCGGCGAGACGGCCGCAACGACGTGCACCAGCCCACGCGGACCAACGGTTGCCGCCGCCCAGTCGAGGGCGCGCAGTGACGACGCCGCGCCATCAACACCGACTACGAGGTTCCTCATGATGTCCTCCTCGCCATCTCGAACAGCTCTACCCTCATCATCCCCTTGGACCGGGACGATCGTGCAGAGCCCAAGGTCACAGCGGCCGTTGAAGATCCGCCGTGTTGCGACGACCGTCGGGCGGAGACGCGGCGACCATCCTTGGCGAAGCGGTTCGGCCTGCTCCAGCCGGTTGACCGTCGACAAGCAGGCAGCGACCACTGTGTGCTGGTAGATCGGCCGCCCGGCTCGGTCGTCGCGGCAAACCCACGGTCGAACGACCTCGGAAACTGCGCGATAGTGGTCGGATGGACGAGGGGCCGTTGCATTCCGTGCCCGACGCGCGCGTCGGGGCGGGCCGGATCGGCGCACCGAGGGTGCTGCCGTCCGGTTTCGTGACGTTCGTCCTCACCGACATCGAGGGATCCACCCGGCTCCTGAAGCGCCTGCCGGATCTGGCCCCCGATCTGTTCGACCGCCACGACGAGATCCTGCGATCGGCGTGGCGGGACACCGGCGGTCACGAGGTCAGCACCGAGGGCGATTCGTTCTTCGTGGCATTTGCCGACACGGGTGACGCGCTTGCTGCGTGTTCGCTGGCGCAGGCTCGATTGGCCACCGAGCCCTGGCCCGACGGCGAACGGGTGAACGTCCGGATGGGCGTTCATGCCGGCATCGCCGCCCAACGCGGCGACAACTACATCGCCCTCGCGATTCATCAGGCTGCGCGTGTCTCGTCGGCGGCACACGGTGGACAGGTCTTGGTTTCCGAGACAGCGGCACGACGCGGGCAACCGCCGCCCGACGGGCGGTTGGTGTCGCTCGGCAAGTTCCGATTGCGCGACTTCGACGAGCCCGAGCTGCTGTATCGGCTCGACACCACGGGCGTCGAGGCCAACGAACTACCGATCCGAGCGACGCCGGCCGAGGGCCACAATCTGGTGAAACAGCCGACGACGTTCATGGGTCGCGAGGCCGATGTCGCCAGCATCATTCCACTGCTCAGCCCCGGTCGGACCGTCACGCTCACGGGGCCGGGGGGTGTCGGCAAGACGCGACTGGCGACCGAGGTCGGCCTTGCGGTCGGAGACGACTGGCCCGACGGCGTGTGGATCGTCGAACTCGCCGACGTCGGTGACTCGGCTCTGATCGCCGACACGATGGCGGAAGCGATCGGCGCCGGTGCCGGCGATTCATCGCCGCGCTGGGACGATGTCATCGGCCACCTGGTCGATCGACGCGCACTCGTCATACTCGACAACACCGAGCACCACCTCGAGGCATGCGCCAACGCCGTGTTCGATCTGATCACCCGCTGCGCCCAAGTCGGCGTCTTGGCGACCGGGAGGGAACCGCTGAAGATCCCTGGCGAGACGATCTACCGGGTCGCCCCACTCGGGCTGCCGGCCACCGACGACTGTGATCCGGCCAGGATCGAGCAGACGCCGGCGGTACAGCTGTTCTGCGATCGGGCGCGGCGTGCCCACCCCGGCTTCCAGCTCGATGCGGATTCGGCACGCGACGTCGCCAGCATCTGTGCGCGCCTCGACGGACTCCCTCTGGCACTGGAGATCGCCGGCGCTCGCGTCGGCGTGCTCAGCACGAGTGGGATGTTGGCCGGCCTCAACGACCGGTTCCAGCTGCTCAAGAGTCAGGACCGCACGCTGCCCGAGCGGCAACGCACCATGGAGGGCCTGCTCGACTGGAGCTATCGCCTACTGGCGGACCACGAACAGGCGGCGCTGCGCCGACTCGCTGTATTCGGTGGCAGCTTCTCGATCGATGCCGCCAGTTTCACGTTGGCGGCCGACGAGATCTCGCCCGACAACGTGCCAGAACTGGTCTGGGCGCTCGTTGACAAGTCGTTGGTGGTGGCAGATCTCTCTGATTCGGAGACCCGATACCGACTCCACGAGAGTGCACGCGACTACGCCCACCGGTTGCTCGATCAACTCGGGGAAACAGAAGCAACGGCTTCGCGCCTGGCGACCTGGCTGCTCGACAGCGTGGCACCGTGGCTGACGACCGACCGGGGTTGGATCGGTCGAGTCGGCGTCGAGCTCGCCAACATGCGCGGATTGGTCGGGTTGCTCGCAACGACCGAGCCCGAGATCGCGCAGCAGTTGGCCTGCAGTATCGGCCTCTACCACCATTCGCTGCAGTCGTTCACCACCGCCATCGACGAGTTGACACGTGCGGCCGCGCGAGCTCCCCTCGCGAACGTCCACGCGGGTGGTGCTGCTCACATCTTTGGCCGACCTGTATCTGCGTCGATCAGACGTTGCAGCGGCACGAGGTCTGCTCGACGACGCGGCACAACTCCAGTCTCACGTCGGGCCTCCCGAGTGGGCTGACGTTGCGGTCGAACGCACGAGCGGAGAGATCGAGATCCGATCCGGCAAACTCGACACGGCCAGAGAGATCGCCGAACACTCGCTCGCCGGCGACCTCTCGGTGCACGGACGGGCGCGGATGTGGAACCTGCTCGGCATCGTGCACTACACGACCGGTGACCTCGGTGAGGCGGCGGTCGCCTTTCGGCACGAGCTCGACGGCTACACACGAGCCGGCCACGAAGCGAAAATGGCCAGCGCCTACGGCAACGTGGCTGAGGTGGCGATGCAGTTGGGAGATCCCGCCACGGCGGCCCGCCACCAGCTGCGATGTCTCGAACTGGCGATGGCCCTCGGCCAGCCGATCATGTTGGCGTACTCGTGCATCCTCGCCTCGCGCCTGGCGCGCGACCAGGGCGAATGGGAACTCGCCGTGCGTCTGCAATCGAGCGCCGGCGCAGTGCTCGAATCGACCGGCCACGCCCTGTACGCGCTCGACGTCGACGCCGAGCGCACATTCATGGAGAGCGGGCGAGCAGCGCTGGGCGACTCTGCCTTCGAAGGTGCCGTCCAAGCCGGCGCAGCGCTCGATGTCAGCGATGCCGCCGCCATGGCATCACGAGTGCTCTCGGCTGCTTCGGCAGCCGACCCAAGTTCCGAAGCCAATTAGATCCGAGCAACCGAATCAAGGAGAACGTGATGACCGAGCCATGCTGCGACCCGACCAAGATTCCCAAGGGCCCATGGGGGCCGAGCGGCGGGCGTGACCGTCGGGACCAGGTCGCCTTCTCGGAACGTGGCGGCGGTTTTGCGTACCGTCCGCTCCATATCCACTGCCATGACAAGGACGCAGCAGCTTTCGCTGCCAGCTTCATACGGGGGACCTTGGGGCAGGAAGCTGCCGTCACCGCCGTCCGTGGCACGGAGTCAGAAGACAAAGAGAGTGAACACTACGACGTCACCCTCGAGGATGGTCAGGTCATCCGTATCCAGACCGAGTACATCGTCACGCTGGAGCACGACGACGGCATCGACATCGAGTCGCTGATCGACGAACTGCGCGATCTCGATTGCCGATGCGAACACGACTACGTGCTGTTCAACGATTCGGGGCAACCATCATCCGGTTGCGGCTGCGGTTGCGGCAGTGCGGGTTCGGCGGCAATCCGATCTATGCCAGCCCGATCTATGCCAGCCCGATCTACGCCAGTGCCGTCGGAGCGAGCGGGCAGTTCGCCAGCCCGATCTATGCCAGCCCGATCTATGCCAGCCCGATCTATGCCAGCCCGATCTACGCCAGCCCGATCTACGCCAGCAAGTACAAGAGCGAGGGGATGCGTTCCAGTACTGCCCGCCCCGTTGCCGAGCCTGAACGCACCGAGTTCAAACTCCCCGCCTCCGAACACATACGCGCCGTCGTGCTCGACACAGGGATCGCCGAGGAGAAATGGCAGCCCCCGCTGCTGAAGGGGCTCGACCACCTCTGCGGCGACGATCCACCCGACTTCAACCAGGACAAATGGCTCGATCCGGCGAGCGGCCACGGCACGTTCATCGCCGGCATCATCGAACAGCTGGCGCCCGGTCAAGACTTGTGGGTTCGGCGCGTGTTGTCGTCGTTCGGCGACGGCGACATCGCCGTCGACATCGTCCCGATGCTGTACTGCCTGCTCCGCAAGGTGTCTTCACGCCGCAGACAGTTCTCAACCTGTCGTTCGGTGGCTACGCCGACCGGGAGATGCAGTCGTTGGCCCGCGCGATCCGGCGGGTACAGCGAACCGGAACGGTCGTCGTCGCCTCGGCCGGAAACGACGCCACCTGCCGCCCCGCCTACCCCGCCGCCCTGCCCGGTGTGATCGGCGTCGGTGCCCTCGACGACCACGGTCCGGCGCCGTACTCCAACCACGGACCGTGGGTGCGGGCCTGCGCCCCGGGCACCGACCTGGTGAGCGCCTTCTACGACGGCACCGACACCGAACTGCCGGTGCTCGACCTGCCGGTGCCACCGCTTCCCGGCAGCGGCGACCCGGTCACCTACGAGGGGTGGGCGCGTTGGACCGGAACATCGTTCGCAGCGCCGGTCGTCGCCGCCGCGCTCGGTACGCCACATGGCGATCACCGGCTCGACCGCACAGGCCGCGGTCGCTGCGGTTGTCGACGCCCCGGGTCTGTTCGGGTTCCCCGGGCTCGGCACCGTCGTCAACATGGTCACGCCGACGCCCGACGGGCCCTAGGAGACTGCCTCGGCGGGCGCCGATCGCTACGTTGGCAATGCCGGCGACACAAGGGAGATCCGATGAGCGATGCAGTTCTGTACGACGTGAATGATGGGGTGGCCGTGATCACCTTCAATCGGCCTGACCGACTGAACGCCTGGAACGGCGACATCCACCATGGCTATTTCACGTCGCTCGACAATGCCGCCGCCGATCCCGACGTCCGCGTGATCGTCGTCACGGGAGCCGGGCGCGGTTGGTGCGCGGGCGCCGACATGGACGTACTACAGGGCATCCAGGGTGATGCTCCTTCCGAGTCGGCCGGGGCGATGGCCCAGCCGACATGGAACCACACCCACGCCATGACCATCCCCAAACCGGTCATCGCCGCCATCAACGGGGCGTGCGCCGGATTGGGGTTCGTGCATGCCTTGGCGTGCGACATCCGATTCGCTGCCGAGGGGGCCAAGTTCACGTCGGCGTTCAGCCGGCGCGGACTGATCGCCGAGCACGGGTGTTCGTGGACACTGCCCCACTTGGTCGGCCAAGCCGTCGCACTCGACATCTTGTTGTCCGGTCGTGTGTTCCTGGCCGACGAGGCCGAGCAGATGGGGATCGTCAACCGGGTGTTCGCACCAGCGGCGCTGATCGACGAGACGCTCGCCTACGCCAAGGACATGGCCGTCAACGCCTCGCCGGCGTCGATGGCGGCGATCAAGCAACAGGTCTACACACATCCGATGCTGCCGCTCGACGACGCTCTCACCGACGCCAACCGGCTGATGAACGAATCGTTCGGGCGGCCCGACTTCAAAGAGGGCGTGTCGAGCTTCGTCGAGAAGCGCTCACCGGCGTTCCCCCCGATCGCCGGCTGAGCCGACCATACGGCCGAACTGGAGCTCGGCGTCAGACGCAGAATTCGTTGCCTTCGGGATCGGCGAGGGTGACCCATTCGTGTGGTCCCTGACGTCCGCCGCCGACCACGGTTGCGCCTCGCTCGACCAGTTCGTCGCGCAACGCGGCGACGTCGGCCGTCGTGGGGCGCACGTCGAGGTGGACCCGATTCTTGACCGTCTTGGCCTCACCGACCAGCTGAAACAGGATCCGCGGCTGCCCCGGGCCCGGCCCGCCGATCGGGTGGATCGCGGCCGCTTCTCGCCAAACGAGCGCACCGCCATAGACACGGGTGTCGGCCTCGACGGCATGCCCCTGGTCGATCATCGATCGGATGAAGCTCTCCTCCTGTGGCTCGACCTGCCACCGCAGTGTCTCGGCCCACCAAGCGGCGAGCTCGTGTGGATCACGACAGTCGATCGTGACCTGTACGGCGAACCCGCCGTCAGCGGTAGGAGACGTCTCGTCGGCCATGCACCGACAGTACCCCGAGCAACCCGTTACCCCAGGTGCCTGACACCTGAGGTAACGCTCTGACGCCGGCGGCGGGCGATCGGGGGGTCAGAATGGCTGGATGAGCGAGCACCCGTTGGAGTTGTCGGCCCGTCTGATCGACACGGGCGTCGTCGACACCCAACCGAACCGGATCACCCAGGAGCTGAGTGAGCTGGCCGACGGCGTCGCGATCGTCGAGTCGTTCAGCCACGTCGTGCTGGTCGACACCGGTGACGGGCTCGTCGCCTTCGACTCGAGCAGCGCCTTCACCGGCAAAGAGGTCGTCGCCTCTCTCCGGGGTTGGTCGAGCGCTCCCGTACACACGCTGGTCTACACCCACGGCCACGCCGACCACGTCGGCGGTTCGCCCGCATTCGCGGCCGATGCTGCGGCCCACGACCGGCCGACTCCACGAGTGGTCGGTCACCAGCGCGTGATTCCACGTTTCGAGCGCTACGAGCTGACCAAGGGCTACAACCAGGTCATCAACATGCGCCAGTTCGGCGGTGCCGCCACGTCCGCCGGTCAGGCCAACGAACGCCCGTTTCTGCCCAGCGGCACGTTGCGCCCAGACGTCACCTACGAGCATCAGCTGTCCGAGCAGATCGGCGACGTCGACTTCGAATACAACTACTGCAAGGGCGAGACCGACGACCACACCTGGACCTGGATCCCGCAGCACAAGATGATCAGTGCCGGCGACCAGTTCATCTGGAACTTCCCCAACTGCGGCAACCCCCAGAAGGTGCAGCGCTACCCGATCGAGTGGGCCGAGTCGTTGCGGGCGATGGCCGCCAAGGGTGCCGAGCTGTTCGTGCCGGCGCACGGGCTGCCGATCGCCGGGCGCGACCGGATCAAGCAGTGCCTCGACACGGTGGCGATCACGCTCGACACGCTGGTCGGCCAGGTGCTCGATGCCATGAACGCCGGCGCCACGCTCGACGAGATCGTGCACAGCGTGTCGGTGCCCGCCGAGACGCTGGCGCTGCCGTACCTGCGCCCGTTGTACGACGAGCCCGAGTTCGTGATCCGCAACATCTGGCGGCTGTTCGGCGGCTGGTACGACGGCAACCCGGCCCGCCTCAAGCCGCCGAGCGACGCCGCAGTGGGCACCGAGGTCGCCGCGCTGGCGGGTGGCGTCGACAAGCTGATCGAACGAGCCGCCGGGTTGTCGGCGGCCGGTGACCATCGCTTGGCCTGCCAGATCATCGAATACGCCGTGGCCGCCGAGCCCGAGTCGCACGCCGTCCACGAGGCACGTTCGAACATCTACGCTGCCCGTCGCGGCAACGAGACCTCACTGATGGCGAAGGGGATCTACCTGTCGGCCAAGGCCGATTCCGAGCAGGCGCTCACGGGCGAGGCACCAACCGTGAAGATGGTGCTCAACATCGGCGAGTGAGCCGGTGCGCAAGCGAGGTGAACCGGCGGCCTCAGCTGTTGTAGACATTCGTCCGGGACGGCTCCCACCGACCATCGGTCCCGCGCACCGACCCGACGTTTGAGAACAGGCATGAGCAATGGCGAGTGACGAATCGGAACAGGCAGGCGACCAGGCGTTCCGGGCTGGCGAATCGGACCAGAACTGGCCGGAGATGACGTATGGAGGTGCGTTGTCGTTCTTGCGGCGCCGCTACTCCCGCGATCTCACCGGTGTCGATGTGGCGGTTTCCGGTATTCCGTTCGACGCCGCCACCAGCAATCGCAGCGGGGCGCGACTCGGGCCGCGGGCGATCCGCGCCGCCTCGACCGGCCTCGCCGAGCTCGCATCGTTTCCGTTCGGATTCGACCCGCTCGAGACGATCAAGGTGGTCGACTACGGAGACTGTTATCTCGACTTCGGCTATCCGCAACACGTGGTCGACGCTGTCGAGTTGCACGCCGACACGATTCTCGAATCCGGCGCCTCGATGCTCACGTTCGGTGGCGACCACTCCGTCACCTATCCGCTGCTGCGCTCACACGCCAAGAAGCATGGGATGCTGTCACTTGTCCAGTTCGACGCCCACTCGGACACGTGGCCCGACGACGGTACCCGGCTCGATCACGGCTCGATGTTCCTGCGTGCAGCTCGCGAGGGTTTGATCGACCCGTCACGGTCGGTTCAGATCGGGGTTCGGACCGCCAACGAGTCCACCTTCGGGTTCAACATCCTGTCGGCCCCGTGGATCCATGCCAACGGCGTCGATGCCACCGTCGAGCAGATCGTTCGGATCGTCGCAGATCACCGCGCCTATCTCACCTTCGACATCGACTGCCTCGATCCGGCGTTCGCCCCCGGTACCGGTACCCCGGTGGCGGGCGGCCTGTCGTCGGCACAGGCGCTCGGCATCCTGCGTGGTCTGGCCGGGATCGACCTCGTCGGCGCCGACGTGGTGGAGGTCGCCCCCGCCTACGACCATGCCGAGATCACTGCCCTCGCGGCGGCAACCGTCGCCTACGACTATCTGTGTCTGGTCGCCGTTCGGGCCGGTGCCGAAACAAAAGACATGGGCCCGACCTTCTTCTGAGCCGGCCGAACACACGGCGGCGGCTGGTCACCCGACCCCGACGCCGAGGCAGAGGCCCGTCATCAGGTGAGCTGTTCGAACCGGGCCGTGAAGTGGCGCAGCGGGCGTGGTCCGCTGGAGATCCGGTAGCCCTGCAGCTGGTCCGCCCGTTCGGCAACCGAGGTCGCCACTTCGATCACGTAGTCGATGTGGCTCTGGGTGTACGTGCGACGCGGGACCGCCAGGCGAACGAGCTCCATCGTGGCCGGGGACTCACTTCCGTCGGGTTGGAGGCCGAACATCACCGTGCCGATCTCGCAGCCACGGACACCGCCGGCTTCGTAGAGCGCGATCGCCAGTGCCTGACCGGGATACTGGAGCGGATCGATGTGCGGCAGCAGCGCTCCGGCGTCGAGGTACACGGCATGCCCACCGATCGGTTGCACGACAGGCACCCCAGCCGCGGCGAGCGCATCACCGAGGTACGCCGTCGAACGGATCCGGTAGCGGAGGTAGTCGTGCTGCACCGACTCGCGCAGGCCCTGGGCGATCGCCTCGAGGTCGCGTCCGGCAAGCCCGCCGTACGTCGGAAACCCCTCGGTCAGGATCAGCAGCGTGCGACATTCGTCGGCCAACGCCTCGTCGTTCATCGCCAGCCAACCGCCGATGTTGCCGAGCGGGTCCTTCTTGGCGCTCATCGTCATGCCGTCGGCCAGCGACGCGATCTCGCGCACGATGTCGCTGACATCCCGTTCGCCCTGTCCGGGTTCGCGTTCCCTGATGAACCACGCGTTCTCCGCGAACCGGCACGCATCGAGGAAGAACGGGACACCGTGTCGATCGCACACCGCTCGCACGCCACGGAGGTTCTCGAGCGACACCGGTTGCCCACCACCGGAGTTGTTGGTGATCGTCATGAACACGACCGGAACAGCGGCCGCGCCGTGTTCGTCGAGCAGCTGCTCGAGCGCGTCGAGGTCCATGTTGCCCTTGAACGGATGCATCGAGGCCGGGTCCCGGCCCTCGGCGATCACCAGATCGACGGCACGCGCTCCGGTGTACTCGACGTTGGCGCGGGTCGTGTCGAAGTGGGTGTTGTTGGGCACGATCTTGCCCTCCCCACCGATCGCCGTGAACAGGATCTTCTCGGCTGCCCGACCCTGGTGTGTCGGGATCACGTGCTCGAACGGGAACAGCTCCTGCACGCTCTCGAGAAACCGGAACCATGACGGCGAACCGGCGTAGCTCTCGTCCCCGCGCTGAATTGCCGCCCATTGGTCACGCGACATCGCACCGGTTCCCGAGTCGGTCAGGAAGTCGATCAGCACGTCCTCGGCGCGCAGCGCGAACAGGTTGTTGCCGGCTGCGGTCATCGCTGCCCGCCGCTGTTCGGGGGTCGTCATCACGAGCGGCTCGACCGAGTGGATCCGGAACGGTTCGATGATCGTGTTGAACGTCATGTCTGCATCATGGGCCAATCCGGTGTCGCGAGGCGAGGGCCGGCCCGGAAGCCGTGCAAGGCGTCAGGTGATCACCTGACGAACCAGCTGGACTCCGGGGCGATAGGCGAGGTGATGATGCGACGGTGCATCGAGCACGATCGCGTGGCCGGCGCTGCCCGGTGACAGCCGCCCGATATCGCTGCGCCGCAGGGCTCGGGCACCACCCACCGTTGCGGCCTGAACCGCCTCGTCGATCGTCATCTTCATGTCGCGCACGGCGAGCGCGATGCAGAACGGGATCGAGGTGGTGTAGCTCGACCCTGGATTGCAGTTGGAGGCGAGCGCCACCGCGACGCCGGCATCGATCGCTCGACGAGCGTTGGGATAGCGCTGGCGCGTCGAGAAGTCGGCGGCCGGCAGGAATGTCGCGACCGTGTCGCTGCCGGCCAGCGCTGCGATGTCGTCGTCGGACAGGTACGTGCAGTGATCGACGGAGGCACAGCCGCACTCGACGGCGAGCTGCACGCCGGGGCCGTAGCCGAGTTGGTTGCCGTGTAGACGCAGCCCGAGTCCGGCGTCACGACCGGCTTCCAACACCACACGACATTGATCGGCGTCGAACGCCCCCGTCTCACAGAAGGCGTCGATCCAGCGGGCGCGATCGGCAGCGACGGACAGCATCTCGCCGCACACGAGATCGATGTAGTCGTCGGAACGGCCGGCGAACTCGATCGGCACGAGGTGGGCACCCAGGAAGGTCACCTCCGCCGAGTGCCGCCCGGCGATCTCGAGCGACCGCAACTCGTTGGCGACATCCAGGCCATAACCCGACTTGATCTCGAGCGTCGTCGTGCCGTGGCGGCGGGCCTCGTCGACGCGCCGCATGGTGAGACGATCGAGCTCGTCGGTGGATGCGGCGCGGGTTGCCTCGGTGGTCACGACGATGCCGCCGCCGTCGTACGGTCGGCCTGCCATACGGGCGCTGAATTCGGCTGCTCGATCGCCGGCGAACACGAGGTGCGTGTGCGAGTCGACGAATCCCGGCAGCACACACGCGCCGTCGGCGTCGATCTGCTGATCGGCGACCGCACCGGACCGACCGACGGCGATCACGACACCGCGCTCGATCACGACCGATGCGTCGGAGATCAGCCCCAGCGGACCTTCACCCAGTTCGGGGTCGTTGGTGATCAGCGAACCGATTCGATCGATCACGAGTGTGCTCAACGCAATGCCTCCCCGACCAACTCGTCGATTGCAGCTGCGAGTTCGGCGGCCGCGTCGATGCGCGAATGCTCGCCGTGCTCGGCCACGGTCACGCCATCGATCATCACGTGGGTGACGTCGGCAGCGGTGGCAGCGAACACGACCGCCTCGTGAACCGCATCCGGCAGGCTGCCGGCGGTGCGCGGTGAGTTGAGCGCCACGGTCACCAGGTCGGCTCGTTGGCCGACAGCGATCGATCCGACGTCATGCCAACCGAGCGAAGCGTGCCCCGCAGTCATCGTTGCGGTGAGCTCTGCGGCGCTGAAGGTTCCACGCCCGCCGCCCACCAACCGCTCGTCGAGTTCGATCGCTCGCGCCTCCTCGAATGGATCGATCACGGCGTGTGAGTCGCTCCCGATCGTCAGTGTGGCGCCCGCATCGGCAAGGCGGCGGGCCGGCCCGACGCCGTCTCCGAGGTCGCGCTCGGTGGTCGGGCACAGGCACACCGAGGCTCCGGCAACACCGAGCCGCTTGACGTCGTCGTCGGTGAGATGGGTGGCGTGGACCGCCGTGAAGTTGGTTGCCAGGACTCCGGTCCGTGCCAGCAACTCCACCGGCGTGCACCCGTGTGCTACCAGACACTGCTCGTTCTCGGCCGGCTGCTCGCTGACGTGGATGTGGAGGGGCGCGCCGGCTTCTTCGGTCCAACGGGCGACGGTTCTGATGGCCGCAGGATCGACAGCGCGAACCGAGTGGATGGCGGCGCCGATCCGATGTCGGGCGTCGGGCCGGAGGGCCGACACGCGTTCGGCCCATGCCTCCGCCGACACGTCGCCGAAGCGCAACTGACGCCCGAACAAGGCGACGTATCCGTCGTCGGCGAGACCGCCATGCAGATACACGGTGTCGAGCAGGGTGATTCTGATGCCGGCATCGGTGGCGGCCTGTGTGAGCGCTTCGGCCATCGCGTTGGGGTCGGTGTAAGGCACTCCGTCGGGTCGATGGTGCACGTAGTTGAACTCGCCGACCACCGTGTAGCCGCTCAACACCATCTCGGCGAAGACGGCACGGGCGAGTCGGTGATATCGGTCCGGGTCGAGCGCCGCAGCCACGGCGTACATCTGCTCGCGCCACGTCCAGAACGATCCGGGGCCGGTTTGGCTTCGGTGCCGAAGGGCTCGGTGAAAGGCATGACTGTGGGAGTTGGCGGCGCCCGGGATCGTGACGCCCGGTCGGCGAATGGCATCGGGCGCCGGATCGACGCCGGCCGTGACCGAAGCAATCCGGCCGTCGGCGACATCGATCGCGACTCGGTCGCGCGTGTCCACCCGGCAACAGCGCGTGCTCGCACCACAGGCGTGTCGTCGTGGCCACCACGCTGCAGACCTTACGACCCGACGCGGTCGACGAACGCTGTTATCCGTTCGACGAATTGATCACGGTGGTACAACTCGTACTCGCTCCACTCGGCGAGCGTGTGGGTATCGACGACACGATCGACGATCAGCACGCCATCGAGATGATCGCACTCGTGCTGCCAGGTTCCGGCGGTGAGCCCGCGTTTGATCTCGTCGTGCTCGACGCCCTCCCGGTCGAGGTACCTGACGCGAATGTTGACGTGGCGTGCCACGACACCGCGCACCGGCACCGACAGACAGCCCTCGTTGATCTCGATCAGCTCGTCGTCGAGCGGTTCGATCACCGGGTTGATGGCGACGGTCAGCGGGATGTGCGGCTTGTACGGGTAGCGCGGGTTGTCGCCGACCTCGATCACGACCACTCGCCGGGTCTCACCGATCTGATTGGCGGCCAGCCCTGCGCCGTTGGCGTCACGCATCGTGGCGATCAGATCGTCGACGAGCGCCTGCACATCGGCGTCGGGCACGTCGGAGGCATCGACCTCGTCGGCGACGACGCGCAAGACCGGGTCACCGATCCGGCGGATCCGGCGGATGGTCACGACGCACTCCACAGCACGGGGAACAGCGGATGCTCCATCGGTACGCCGGGTGGCAACTCGTCGGCGAGGCCGGGGAACGAGGGCGATGTGGCCCAGTCGCGCTGGCGCATGCACCATGTCGTCGCCGAGCATCCGCACCGACAGCACCCGACGGCGGTGCGGACCCGGCACGCCGCCGGCTCCGTGCACGGTCAACATGTTGAAGAACACGGCGTCACCTGGCTCGAGCTCCCAGCCGATCACCCGCCAGCGATCGGGGTCGGCGTCGAAGTCGGGTTGCTCGGCCAGGCTGCCCTCCGGGAACCAGGCGGCACGATCATCGAGGAACGTCCTCGGCATGTACCACGGCCCACGGTGGGTACCGGCGACGAACTCGAGCGTCCACTCGCGCCGCACCGGATCGACCGGGAACCACATGCTGGCGTTCTGGTGGCCGTCGACGTCGTAGTACGGCTGGTCCTGGTGCCACGGGGTGCGCTGGCGGGTTCCCGGCTCTTTCACGAGGACGTGGTCGTGGTAGAGCCGAATCGTGGATGAGCCGGTGAGCGCGGCTGCGATCGCGGCCGCAGGCGACTCGCGGATGAAGCGTTCCATCGCCGGGAGTCGGCTCCAGTTGCAGAAGTCCTCGACGAACGCACCGTCGTCGTCGGCACTCGCCCGTTTGGCGCGCGGCGACAGGTCGGCCAGGTTGGCGTCGATCGCTTCCACGGCCCAACTGATGTGCTCGTCCGTGAACGCCCCGCGTACGCACACCGCGCCGTCGCGGTGCCAGTCACCTTCGATGCGCCAGGGATTCACGGTCACCCTGTCCGACCGTAGAAGGTCGTGAGCGCCGACTCGGACAGTTCGACCCCGGGCTCTGCGTTGAAGGCGAACACGACCAGCATCCGCGTCACCGACCCTTCCGCTGGCGTGACGCGATGGAGTGCGTCACGACCGCGGAACAACACCAGATCGCCGGCAGCGATGTCGAGTCGCTCGACGCGTTCTGCCCCATCGAGCACGGCTGCCACCCGATCGAAACCCATGTCGCCGCCGGCCGCATTGCGGGCATCTCGAACGTATTCGAACACACCGCCCGAATCGGGGGCCCGCAACAACATCGTGACCGCGAACGACGAGTTGTCGAAGTGCCAGCCGAGCTCTTGGCCGTCCGATGCGAAATGGACGTTGACAGACGACAGCCGATCGGCGTACGGGTGCAGTTCGCCGACCCCGAGGACGCCACACAGGAAGGCGCGAAAGTATTCGTCTGTGTACACCGCCCGGAGCGGCGAATCGGGCGGCACCTGGTCGTCGGCCAACAGGCCCTTGCTGCTCACCACCTGCCGGTTGAAAGGATGGTCGGCCGGCAATGTCGCGTCCGGAGGCGTGAGGTACACGTTGTGGGTCGAGCGGGTGTAGAACGCCTCGCTCTCCCGGTGCGCCGATTCGGCTACGACATGCCGGATCGCGGTCGGCGTGAAGAACCCTGTCAGCACCAGCGCCCCTGCCGCGTCGAGCCGTTGCCGGCACCGATCGACGTACTCGGGATCGTCGAGTGGGTGGCGGTCGGTGTCGATGTGCTCGGTGGTCACCGTGCCGCCCCGTCGGACCCCTCGCTCATCGGGACGCGCACGCCGCGCTCGGCGGCGACCTCGACGGCGCGCTCGTAGCCGGCGTCGACGTGGCGGATCACGCCCATCCCCGGATCGTTGGTGAGCACACGTTCGAGCTTCTGATCGGCCAGGTCGGTGCCGTCGGCGACACACACCTGGCCGGCGTGGATCGAACGCCCGATGCCGACCCCGCCGCCATGGTGGATGCTGACCCACGTCGCACCCGAGCAGGCGTTGACGAGCCCGTTCAACAGCGGCCAATCGGCGATCGCGTCCGAGCCGTCCAGCATGTCCTCGGTCTCGCGGTACGGCGAGGCGACCGACCCCGAGTCGAGATGGTCGCGTCCGATCACGACAGGTGCCGAGATCTCACCCGAGCGCACCATCTCGTTGAAGCGCAGCCCCAATCGATGCCGTTCGCCGTAGCCGAGCCAACAGATTCGGGCCGGCAGCCCCTGGAAGGCGACCCGCTCGCCCGCCATCGTGATCCAGCGCGCCAGACCTTCGTCGTCGGGGAACTCGTCGAGCACGGCACGATCGGTCGCCGCGATGTCGGCGGGGTCACCCGACAGGGCGACCCACCGGAACGGGCCCTTGCCCTCGCAGAACAGCGGCCGGATGTAGGCGGGCAGGAACCCCGGATAGTCGAATGCCCGGTCGTAGCCGCCCAGCTGGGCCTCGGCCCGCAGGCTGTTGCCGTAGTCGAACACTTCCGATCCGGCGTCCATGAACCCGACCATCGCCTCGCAATGGGTCGCCATGGCAGCGCGAGACCGGCGGATGAACTCGTCGGGTTGGTTGCGACGCAGCTCGTCGGCGGCCTCGAGGCTGAGGTCGTTGGGCATGTAGCTGAGCGGGTCGTGAGCACTGGTCTGGTCGGTGACGATGTCGGCCGCCACGTTGTCGGCGAGCATCCTTGGCAACACGTCGGCGGCGTTGCCGAGCAGACCGACCGAGAGCGGGCGCCGGGCGGCCTTGGCCTCCATCACCCGGCGTAGGGCGGCGTCGTAGTCGGGAGCGATCTCGTCGAGGTAGCGGTGGTCGACGCGGCGCTGCAGCATGTGTTGATCGACGTCGACGATCAGCACGACGCCGTCGTTCATGGTGACCGCCAGCGGCTGGGCACCACCCATCCCGCCGGCACCGGCGGTGACCGTGAGCGTGCCGGCCAGCGTGCCGCCGAACTTGCGGCGGGCGATCTCGGCGAAACACTCGTACGTGCCCTGGAGGATGCCCTGGGTGCCGATGTAGATCCACGAGCCGGCGGTCATCTGGCCGTACATCGTGAGCCCCAGATGTTCGAGCCGGCGGAATTCGTCCCAGTTGGCCCAGTCGGGCACGAGGTTGGAGTTGGCGATCAGCACCCGCGGCGCCCACTCGTGGGTGCGCATCACGCCGACCGGTTTGCCCGACTGCACCAGCATCGTCTCGTCGGCGGCGAGTGTGGTCAGCGTGCGCTTCATGGCGTGGAACGCATCCCACGAACGCGCAGCCCTGCCGGTGCCGCCGTACACGACGAGTTGGTCGGGGTTCTCGGCGACCTCGGGATCGAGGTTGTTCTGGAGCATCCGGTACGGAGCCTCCTGCTGCCACCCCAGGCAGTTCAGAGTCGTGCCCCGCGGTGCTGACACCTTGGCGATCGTCATCGGTCCCTCCGGTCATCGGTTCGGCAATATCCTTGCACGATGGCGTCGAGTAACGCTCCAGCGAACCGGGGTTCGCGCAGGTCGCCTCGTGAGCCCGCACGTCCACACGAACGGAAGTCCACGCCATGAACACCGAAACCGTCACGATTCAGCTCGAGGGCCCGGGGGTCACGATCGACGAAGTCGTCGCCGTGGCACGGGCGAACGCACGGGTCGAGCTCACGTCGGGCGCGACCGCCCGCATGACCGCCTCGCGTGCCGTCGTCGATCGGCTCGCCTCCGGAAGTGACGCCGTATACGGCTTGTCGACGGGATTCGGTGCGTTGGCGAATGTGTCGATCCCGCCCGAGCGACGCCAGGATCTGCAGCATGCGCTCGTGCGGTCGCACGCCGCCGGGATGGGCGACCCGGTCGAGCCGGAGGTCGTACGGGCGATGATGTTCCTGCGTGCCCGCACGCTGGCGCTCGGCTTCAGCGGGGCCCGCCCGCTGGTCGCCCAGGCCATGCTCGACGTCGTCAACGCCGGCATCGTGCCGGTCGTGCCCGAGTATGGATCGCTCGGCGCCAGTGGCGATCTCGCTCCACTCGCCCACGCCGCTCTCGTCGTTGCTCGGTGAAGGCGAGGTGTTCGTCGCCGGTGATCGCCAACCCGCGGCGGCTGCGCTGGCGGCCGCTGGTCTCGACTCCGATCACGCTGTCGGAGAAGGAGGGTCTGGCGGTGACGAACGGCACCGACGGGATCCTCGGCATGCTGTGCATGGCGATCCACGACGCGGCCGACGTTGCTCACCCAGGCCGACGTCAGCGCCGCCATCACGGTCGAGGGCCTGCTCGCCACCGACCGTGCCTTCGCCGCAGACCTGCTGGCATTGCGCCCCCATCCGGGTCAGGCCATCAGCGCCGCCAACCTGCGTTCGTTGCTGGCCGACTCGCCGATCATCGCCAGTCATCTCGCCCTCGACGACCGGGTGCAGGACGCCTACTCGATCCGATGCACACCCCAGGTCCACGGCGCCGCCCGCGACACGCTCGACCACGTTCGCCGCGTCGCCGAGTGGGAGCTGGCGGCGGCGATCGACAACCCGATGGTGCTGCCCGACGGCCGGGTCGAGTCGGGCGGCAACTTCCACGGTGCCCCGCTCGGATTCGCCGCCGACTTCCTGGCGATCGCCCTCACCGAGGTCGGCGCGATCGCCGAACGCCGCATGGACCGTGTCCTCGACCGCACCCGCTCGCACGGTCTGCCGCCATTCCTCGCCAACGAGGTCGGGGTCGACAGTGGGCTGATGATCGGCCAGTACACGGCGGCCGCGATGTGCGCCGAGAACCGTCGCCTGGCAGCCCCCGCCAGCGTCGACTCGCTGCCCACGTCCGGCATGCAGGAGGACCACGTCTCGATGGCGTGGGGTGCCGTGCGCAAGCTGCGTACGGTGGTCGACAACCTGCGCCGGATCCTGGCGATCGAGCTGGTGATCGGCGCCCGGGCGGTCGACCTTCGCTCCCCGCTACAACCGGCGCGGGCGACCGGCGCCGTGATCGCCGCCCTCCGTGAGACGGTTCCGGGGCCCGGCCCCGACCGGGTGTTGTCGCCAGAACTCGACGGCAGCCGAGACGTTTCTTCGGCACACAGCCCCCGAGCAGGCATTGGCAGCTCTCGAGATCGATCTCCGGTGAGTCGTTGACGCCCGCAGCTCGTGGTGTCACCGACTGCGAGTCGAGATCCCTTCGGCGGCTCCGCCGGCGCGCCCAAGCCGGGTCCCCACCGAGCGGTGACGACCCGGCTGGTCACTTCCCGACGAGACGTCGCTCGTCGGGTTGATCCGGTTCCCGACTATGGCTGCGGGACGATCTGAGCGCCGTAGAACGCCAGACCTGCGGGGCAGCCGGCGGTTGCCGGCGCCTGCACGGTCAGGCTGGCACCGAGGTCGGTGACCTGCGGGGTTCCGTCATCGGCGACGGTCAGACCGTGGGCGTACAGGGTGGCTGCGACACGTGCCACACGAGCCGTCCCAGCGCAGGCGGCGACAGCAGTGGTGCTGTCGGCGATCGCGTAGAACGCTCCGTCGACCCGGAACATCCCGGCCGTCACGTAGTCGTCGATCACCATCTCGAGGTAGCCCTCGGGCGTCCTTCGAATCGTGAGTTCGTCGACCGCCGGCAAGGTTGCGCAGGTGGTGAACCCGTCGCAATACGCCTTGGTCAACTCGACGTCGTAGGTGCCAACCAGATCGACATCTTGGATCGACACGTCGAATTCGATCGGGAACAGATTCTCGAGCGCAGTGCGCTCGGCGAGCGCAGTGGTGGTCAACCGTGTCTGTGCGGCCAGATCCGACTCGAGATCCGCCACTCGGACGACGAGATCGTCGCGGTCGACCGGTCGTCGCGTCGTCGCGATCGTCGCTGTCGAGCGCAGGCGACCTGGGCGACGGCGGTCATCACGCCTCGGCGGTGAGCGTGTCCATCGTGGCGTCGAACGCAGCGACCTGGGCAGCGGCTTCGTCCCGCTCGACGGTGAGCGTGTCGATCGTGGCCTGCAGCTCCGTCGCCTCGGCGACGAGATCGGAACGCTCGGCGGTGAGCGTCTCGATCGTCGACTCGAGTTCCTGCTCAGTGACGGTCGTGGTGTCATCCCTCGTGAATCCGATCACTGTTCCGATCGCGCCGAGCACGGCGACGACCAGCAAGATCGCCACCACGGCCTTCGCCCTCGGCGGCCACGGGGGTGTCACGTGGGGCGTGCTGGGGGGCACTCGACCCGGGGGGCATGCCCCGGAGTCGAAGATGGGGTCGTCTCCTCGACGACATCCAATCCGGTGGTCCTCTCGGCAAGATCCGTCATGGTCCTCACCTCTTCTGCGGGTCGGTGACCGCAGGGCCCCGGCCCCTGTTGTCGGCTGGCCTACAAAACGCCCAGCCTCTCAATTCCAGAGTACGAATCAGGGATCTCGTTGTCCAGGGCCGAATGGCATCGGGGAACCCAGCAACGAACCCCGTGACGATGTGTCGCCGCTCATCTGTCGGCTCACGCTTCTGGCGGCGATGCCGACCCGTCAGCCGACGTCGTCACCTCCGGAACGATCGCCGACTCGGGTCAGAAACTCGGCCGCCGTCGGCGACACATCGAGCACGCACGCCGACCCGCCACTCAAGTGGCGACGCATCGGCCGCCACTGGCGCCGGTGGGTCAGCATGCCTTCGATGTGCCGGCTCTCTGCATCGGTCACCAGGGACGTTCGTCGTGAAGTCCCTTGCGCCGGACCCCGGTCGGTGCCATCGTGGAACTGGATGCGGTTGGCATCCGGACCGAGAGGAGAGCAGCCATGACGTCGTTTTCGGCACCTGCACAGGTGCTCCTGGGCTCCGATGCCGTCGCACACGTCTGGACCGGCAACGCCGACGGATCACCGCAGGTCTCTGTTGTCTGGTTCATCTGCGACGGCGACGAGATCCTGTTCGGCACCGACGCCAACAGCCAGAAAGCCAAGAACCTCGCACGCGACCCCCACGTCCTGTTGTCGATCGAGGACGAGGAACGCAACGAGCGCGGATTCCAGCGCCATCTCGTGATTCGCGGCACGGCCACCATCGAGCCGGGCCCCAACCCCGAGCTGATGGACCGGTTGGCGATGAAGTACCTCGGCCTGCGCCGCCACCCGTTGGCACTTCGCGACTCTCCGACCAGTGTGGTGGTACGCACCACGATCGATCGGATCAGCGGCGAAGGTCCATGGGTCGAGTAGGGGTACCCTCGCTCGGGTGACCAAGCAGAACCGCAATTCGATACTCGGGATCGCCGCCAGTCTGGTGATCGGCGCCCTCGATCATCCTGGCCGGCAGCGACGGCAGCACCAAGGTCGGCTCGATCGCCGTGTTCGCAGTCTGCGGGATGCTTGTCGTACGTCATCAACTGGATCGTGTTCGTGCCGTCCAACCAGGCCAAGACCGAGCACTACTTCGACCTCACCGGCAGCATCACCTACCTCACGCTGACCGTCGTCGCGCTGCTGCTCAGCGACGATCTCGACACCCGGGCCGTGATCGTGGCGGCGATGGTCGGGATTGTGGGCGCTGCGGCTCGGATCGTTCCTGTTCCGGCGGGTCCGCCGCGACGGACGCGACGGGCGCTTCGACCGCATCAAGACCGACCCGCTGCGGTTCTTCATGACCTGGACCCTGCAGGGCCTGTGGGTGCTGCTCACCGTGGCGTGCGCGTTGGCGATCATCACCGGCAGCGAACGCCGAGTCGATCGGATGGGTGGCGATCATCGGCATCGTCGTCTGGGTCGCCGGATTCGCGATCGAGGTCGTGGCCGACCAGCAGAAGTCGGTGTTCAAGCAGGATCCGGCCAACGAGGGTCGCTTCATCACCATCGGGCCTGTGGGCGTGGTCACGCCACCCCAACTACTTCGGCGAGATCACGCTGTGGACCGGCATCGCCATCATCGCCGTGCCGGTGTTGTCCGGTTGGCGTTGGGCGACGCTGATCTCACCCGTCTTCGTGGTCGTGCTGCTGACGCGGGTGAGCGGCATCCCGATGCTCGAAGCGCGCGCCAAGAAGCGCTGGGGCGACGAGGAGGCATTTCAGGCCTACACCCGCAACACGTCGGTGCTGGTTCCCGCGCCCCCCGAGCCGCTGACAACGGCCCGTCAGATCAGACCCGCCAGCGCCGCCGCCAGTTGAGCGCGGTACTCGGCTGCGCGACGCATCTTGAGATCCTCGTAACCGCGGACCTGGTCGGGCAGCGCCGCGATCTCCGTGGCCGCTTCGACCGAGATCGCGTTCGTTCGAACGGCGGCGACGACCCGGTCGATCGCCGACTCGTACTCGGTCGGCAACTCCCGCTCGAGGCGCCGCATCTCGGACCTCCCGAACGGGTCGAACACGCGTGCCCCTCAGGCGTTTACCGCGCGCCAGGGCACCGAAGACGGGAGCCGATCGATGCCCGAATCGGAGCTTGCGTCGGATGCCCAGCGATCGCAGCATCGGGGGGTGGAGGTGCCACTTCACGAATGCCGAGGAACCGTTCGTCAGCCGGGTCGCTGGGGCGAGACCATCGGACATCCCCATCAAACGTGCTACCTCGTATTCGTCCTTGTAGGCGAGCAGTTTGTGGAACATCCGTGCGACGGTGTCGGTGAACTCGTCGTGGTGTGACACAGCGGCGCGCTCCACCAGGCCCAGGTATCTGCCGGCGTAGACCTCGTTCTGGTAGCCGACGAGGTCCGCCGCCAGCAGGCGCACACGGGCCCGAACGGCCGAGCCGACGTCGAGCCGCTCGACCCGCGTCGCGAGCTTCGACGGCAGGGGCGGCACGTCGACACGAACGCCGGAGGTTGCGTGGCGCGCCAGAGAGTCCTCCACGACACCCGGGTGGGCGACCCAACGACGGCCCCATGCGAACGCTGCCAGATTCTGCTCGACCGCCACCCCGTTGAGTCGGATCGCCCGCTCGACGGCGGCGACCGATATCGGCAAGGCACCGAACTGCACGGCGACCCCGAGCAGCAGGATGTTGGCGGCCGCACGAGACCCTGTCAGGGCCTCCGCTGCCAGATCGGCGTCGACCGCAACCGTGCGGTGCGGATCGACGTGGCGGGCGAGACGAACCATCAGTTGATCGGCATCGGGCACATCGAGGGCTGGGTTGCTGATCTGGCGGCCGACCGGAGTCGTCGACAGTGAGGCGACGAGCGCGGTCGAGCGATGCGTGGCGACCCCGACCACCGGATCCGACGCGGCGGTCAGCAGATCGAAGGCCAACAACAGATCGGCCTGGCCGCGCCCGACGAGATTCGTGCGGCGCGGTTGGTCCGCTGCCGTCAGACTGAGATCGCTGACGACCGGACCCGCCTTCTGCGACAGTCCGGTCTGATCGAGGCCATCGACATGAAACCCGTCGAGCATCGCCGCCGTGCCCAACACCTGGGCAGCGGTGACGACACCGGTGCCACCGATGCCGGCAAGGCGCACCACGATGCTGGTCGTCAGCCCTGCCGGGGGGTCGGGCAGCGCCGGAAGCTCTGCGTCGTCGGCGACCGGCGAGGTGTCGAGCGCCGCCGCCGGATCGACCTCGACCGTCATGAACGCGGGGCAGTCACCGCCCAGGCACGACAGATCGACGTTGCAGCTGGCCTGGTCGATCTGTGTCTTGCGGCCGAGCGGCGTGTCGACCGGCTGCACGCTGAGGCAATTGCTGACGTCTCCACAGTCGCCACAGCCCTCGCAGATCCGATGGTTGATGACGACCCGCGTGGTCGGGCGAGCGAGCTTGCCTCGACTTCGGGCCCGCCGCAGCTCTGCGGCACATTCCTGGTCGTGGATCAGCACGGTCACGCCGGCGACCCCCGCCAGCCGCTGCTGGATCGCCACGATCTGCGAGCGATCGTGGACCCGCACACCGTGGGGCAACGAGCGGCCCTTGTACCTGCCGACGTCGTCGGCGGTGATCACGACCTCCTTGACGCCCTGCAACAGCAGGATTCGGGCGAGCTCGATCGTGCCGACCCGGAAGCTGGTCTGTTGGCCACCGGTCATCGCCACCGTGTCGTTGTAGAGCAGCTTGTAGGTGACGTTGGCGCCGGCACCGATCGCCGCCTGCAACGCCAACTGGGCGGAATGGAAGTAGGTGCCATCACCGATGTTCTGGAACACGTGCGGTGTCTCGACGAACGGGGCCATGCCGATCCAATGGGCACCCTCGTTCCCCATCGCCGTGATGCCGATGCTCTCACCGACACGCTCCTCGTCCATCAGCAGCGTCATGCCGTGGCAGCCGGTACCCATACCGACCACCGCACCTTCCGGCACCTTGGTGCCCCAGTTGTGCGGGCACCCCGAGCAGAAGAACGGGGCCCGATTCACCGTCAACGGGATCAGATCACGGTGCACCGGGGGCGGTGGCGCGAGGCGGTCGGCGAGCCGGTCGGACAGGCGGCCGCGCAGTGCAGGAGCGATCGCATCTGCATCGAGCAGCCCGTGCGACGGAAGCAGGCGTGTCCCGTCGGGCGCCAGCTTGCCGACGACGAGTGGGCGCAGAGACGACTGGTACAACACGTCGCGCACGAGGTGTTCGAGGGTGGGGTTCTTCTCCTCGACCACCACGATCTCGCGCAGTCCTTTGGCGAAATCGATGATCTGGGTCGCCTCGAAGGGAACCGGCAATCGCAGCTGCAGCAGACGGATGCCGACATCGGCGATCGCATCGAGCGACGGGAAGCCGAGCCGGCGCAACGACTCGAGCACCTCGGAGTAGGTGTATCCGGTTGCCACGATGCCGAGCCACGCATCGGACGGGTTGGTGGTGAGCCGGTTGAGACCGTTGTCGATCCCGTATCGGCGTGCGAGGTCGAGGCGCACCTCGTGGAACTCCTGCTCGACGGCCACCATGCCGCGGTCCGAGGAACTGAGCGGACGGATGTGGGCGCCAGACCGCACCGTCGATCTCGACGATCGGCATCACCGGCTCACGTTCCAGCACCGGAAACGTGACCGTGCCGGTGCCGTCGGCGATCGGCGGTGACGATCTTGAGCGCCGACCACAACCCCGTCGCCCGCGACATGGCGATCCCGTGCAACCCGAGCTCGAGGCACTCGGCCACCGTGGCCGGATAGAGGATCGGCATGTGGAGGTCGACCAGCGCGGCATCGGACGACGACGGCATCGTCGACGACTTGGCGGCAGGGTCGTCGCCGACCAACGCCAGCGCCCCGCCCCCGGCACTCGACCCGGCGAACACGCCGTGGCGCACGGCATCGGTCGCCCGATCGAGCCCGGGTGCCTTGCCGTACCAGATGCCGACCACCCCGTCGTAGCGAGCGTCGGGCCGGGTTGCCACCAGCTGGGATCCCATCACGGCGGTGGCCCCGAGTTCCTCGTTGACCGCAGGCTGGTGCACGATCGGCAGGTCGGTCACTTCGCGAAGGGCGCGGGCCATCTCCAGATCGAAGCCCCCCAGCGGTGATCCGGGATAGCCGGACACGAGTGCGGCGGTGTTGCGCCCGGCGAGGCGGTCTCGTCGGAGTTGCTCGATCGGGATCCGTGCCAGCGCCTGGATACCGGTGAGGAACACCTGTCCTTCGTCGAGTTGATAGCGGTCGGACAAGTGGTACTCGTGACCGATCATCCGTCAATCGTCCCCTGTTCCGGACGACGGTGCCAGTGGCTGTCACAAATTTCGGACGATCGTCATACGGATGTGCCAGAATGGCGAACGATGTTGGACGTTCCGCCACCACTCGATGATCTCGATCGGACGATCGTCGAGGCGCTGCGGGCCGATGGGCGAGCGAGCGTTCCGGCCCTCGCCGAACGGGTCGGCACCAGCCGGGCAACGGCCTACGCCCGATTCGATCGGTTGCTCGAACGCGGCGTCATCACCGGCTTTCGGGCCAGCGTCGACCACCAGGCGCTCGGTGTCGGAGTCACGGCGCTGCTGTTGGTCAGCGGCGAGCAGACCGAGTGGGCCGACATATCGCGACGTATTCGGGCGACGTATGGCGTCGAATGGGTCGGCCTGTGTGCCGGCCAGTTCGACTTCGCCGTGCTCGTGCGGGCCCGCGATCTGCACGACTTGCGCGACGTGGTGCTCGATGAGTTGCTGCGGGTGCCCGGTATCACCAACGTCCAGACGTCGGTGCTGCTCGACGAGCTGGGCGAGATCTGACCGCTCGCTGCGCGAGAGTCGTGTGTGACCGATGTCGCCGTGACGACCGGCCGATCGAGGAATCGTGCACCGCAGCGCCCGGTTGCACCCTGTGTGAACACATTGCTCCCCGACACCGTCACCCGCCAGGCATTTCGAGCACTCAACAGCGTCGTCAAGCCCGCCCTCGAACTGGGTGTCGGCAACCCGTTGCCGATCGGCATCGGCGCCGTCCTGGTCGAGACCACCGGCCGGGTCAGCGGCAAGCCACGTCAGGTACCGCTGTTGTCGATGCGACTCGGCGATCGGCTGGTCGTCAGCACGGTGCGATCCGACTCGCAGTGGCTCGCCAACCTCGAGGCCGAGCCCGCCGCTCGTGTGCAACTTCACGGCTCGGTTCGCGAGGCGAAGGCTGCGGTCACACGCGGTCCGCTGAACGTGGCGATCATCGACACCGCCCCCGCCACCCACTGAGCGCTCACTGAGCGTTACACCAGGTGCCAGGGATTCAGCGGACAGGTCGCTTCGCTCCTGTTGATTCCGCACGAATCCCCGTGACGATTGGTCGCAGTTCGCCTATCGGCTCACGCTCCAGGCACCTGATGTAACGCATCTGGTGCAACGGTCAGATCAGGCCAGCGCCATCTTTCGGACGATGTGATCGATCACCTCGCCGTGTGCCGCCTGAGGGCTGAACAGGATCACCTCGGCGTCAGTGTTGACCCGGACGCTGTGCCCGGGCGGCCAGTAGAAGACGTCCCCCGCAACACAGTTCTCCTCGCTGCCGTCGCGGTAGGTGACCACCACGTCACCGGTGATCATGTAACCCCAGTGGTCGGCGTGGCAGGCGTCGTCCGTGAGCCCTTCCAGGAGTGGCGCGAGATCGACGCCGGCTCCCATGCTGAAGTACTCCGCGGCGATCGCTTTGGATGCGTCGCCGAAGTCGGGCAGGTGGCGGGCGACAGCGCCGGGTGCGTCGATCTTGGTCGGGATGTCGTTCTTGGTGATGTGCATGATGGTTGGTCCTTTGGTTGGTTGGGTTGGTGTGTTGATGGTGTGGTGATCGAGATCGTGGTGCGGCTCGCTCAGAGCGAACGCCCGCTGAAGGCGACCAAACGTTCGAGGGTGCTGGCGTCTTCGGGGGCCAAGGTCTCGGCCTTGAACGTGTCGCCGTCACGCATCTCGGGGCTCAGCGCTGTGCGGGCGAAGGCGTCGACGGCGTCGACGACGAACGGCGGCAGCGCGTAGTCGAGCCCGGTCGCCCTGGCGAGGTCCCAGCCGTGGATCAGGCCATCGAATGCCACCAGCCGGGCGAACACGTCACCCTGCATCACACCGACCGGTGCGGTGATCGTCCGGTCCAGCGCACCATCGGACTTCACGGCATCGAGCAGGTCGTCCATCGTCGTGCGGAACTCGGCGGCCGGTACCCGGTCAGTGACGATCGGTGGTGCCTCTGCCGGCACGTCGAGACCTCGGAACCAGTATCCGAAGGCACCTCCCAGACCGAGCATGTGGTCGAGTACGTCGCGCACGGTGAACTCGGCGCAGGGTGTCGGGTTGTCGAGCTGATCGGCGTCGATCCGGTCGACCAACGCGTTGAGCGTCGGGAGGATGTAGGAGAGCTGTTCGATGGGTTCCATGACGTGCCTTTCGGTTGACCGCTGTGGTGTCGGCGCTGCGGCGAACCGAGGCGCTATCGAGAAGGCGTGACAATTGGTGTCACAATGCGACAGTGGTCGAGTTCTCGGGGGTGCACGACGCGTTGAACCGCGGCGAGTGGCGCCTCGCACTCGACACGCTCGGTGAGCTCGGTGCCGACTCGGACTGTGCAGAGGGGCTCGAACTTCGAGCCCGCGCGTCGTATGGCGCAGGCGACTTCGAGGCATCGGTGGCTGCATGGGAAGACCTGCACACGTTGCTGATGGCGGACGGCGACATGGCGGGTGCGGCCTGGGCGGCGTCGATGGTCGCCATGTACTTGATGATGGACACCGGGTTGATGGCCCCCGTGCGGGGATGGCTACGACGTGCCGATCGGTTGCTGGACGGTCACGACGAGGTACCTGCCCACGCCATCATCGCCGTCGTTCGCGGCTACGAGCGCTTCATGTGCGGCGATATGCAAGCGGCGGGTGAGAGCGCTGCGCTGGCGATCGACATCGGAACCCGACTCGGTGTGACACCGGCGGTCGTCATCGGTCGGGTCTGCGCGGCGCGGGTCACGATCTTCGACGGTCGGGTCGACGAAGGGCTGGAGCTGCTCGACGAAATCGCGATCGATCTGATGTCGGGGGTGGCGGACCCGCTCACGACGGGGATGATGTACTGCGAGTTGATCTGTGCCGCACAGGGAATGGCGCTCCACGACCGGGCCAGCGAGTGGACGGAGATCATGGACCGCTGGCGGCACGGTTCCGCGATCGGAGGCATCAGCGGTCGATGCAGGGTTCACCGAGCCGAGATCCTGCGGATCTCCGGACCGTGCGACCGGGCCGAGGCGGAGGCGCTCGGAGCATGTGACGAGCTGCGCCCCTGGATGCGCCGCGAGTTCGGGTGGCCGCTGGTCGAACTCGGCAACATCCGACTGCGACGAGGCGACCTGGTCGGCGCCGAAGAAGCGTTGCTGGCCGCCCACGAGCATTGCTGGTCGCCGCAGCCCGGTCTGGCGCTGCTGCGTCTCGAGCAGGGCGACATCGAGTCGGCGTCGACGATGATCGCCGACGCGATCGCCCATCCCTTCGACATCCCATCGAAAGAGCGTCCACCGTTCGGCGACCTGCGTCTCGCTCCACTGTTCGACGCCCAAGCCGAAATCGCCGCTGCTGCGGGCGATCTCGAGACGGCACGCCGGGCTGCGGACGCCCTGGCATCGATCGCCGACTCGTATCCGAGCCGCTCACTGGCGGCGGGAGCAGCACTCGCTCACGCCCGGGTGGCGCTGATCGACGGCGACCTCGAACAGGCGATCCACCAGGCAATGGCGGCGACCGCAGCGTGGGCCGACATCGGCGCACCGTTCGAGTCGGCCGTGGCGCGACTCGTGCTGGGCGAGGCGCACAATCGCTCGGTCAACGCCGATGGCGCACGGATGGAATGGCGCGCGGCCCGAGTGGCATTCGAGTCATTCGGGGCGGTGCGCTGGGCAGAACGGGCCGGCAACCTGCTCGATCAGGCCCACGCTACCCGGCCACCGGTCGCGGCCGCCGGGCAGGTGACCGCGATCTTCCGGTGCGAGGGCGACACCCGAACCATCTGCTTCGGAGACGAGACCGTGCTGATGCGCGACCTCCAGGGGTTCCGTTACATCGAGCGCTTGCTGGCCGACCCCGGCCGCGAGTTCCACGTGCTCGACCTGATCGCCGTCGAACACGGATCGCTCCCGACCGGTCGCACGGTCGCCCACGGCGATGTCGACATCGCTGGGGCGGGCGGGGCCGGGCTCCCGCTGATCGACGACGTCGCACGAGAGGCCTACCGGCGGCGCTTGGCGGAGGTCGACGACGACATCGAGGAGGCCACCCGCCTGAACGACCTCGGTCGGATCGAGCTGGCGCAACGCGATCGCGACTACCTGATTGCCGAACTGACCCAGGCCACCGGGCTCGGCGGACGCCAACCGGACGACGGGGGCAACCGCCGAGCGGGCCCGCACCAGCGTGACCCGCTCGATCCGGTATGCGCTCGAACGCCTGGCTGGGCACCATCCGTCCGTCGCCGCCCACCTCGGGCACAGCGTGCACACCGGCACGTATTGCGTCTACACCTCCGATCCCCTGGCACACATCGACTGGGACCTCTGACCCGACCGGACACGCCGCCCAACAAGTCGTGACACACTGAGATCATGTCGTCGGTCGGGGTCGTACTGGGCGCTGGCGGCATCGTCGGAGCCGCCTATCACGCCGGCGTGCTGACGGCGCTCGCCGAGGCAGGGTTCGACGCCCGCGATGCCGGCCTGATCGTCGGAACCTCGGCGGGGTCCGGTGTTGCAGCGTCGTTGCGGGCCGGGTTTCCGGCGCTCGACCTCGCCGCTCGCAATCTCGGCCGGCCGATCTCTGCCGAAGCGACAGCGATCGTCGGGCGAACGGGTGGACCTCCGATCATCGACTACCGCCCCCAACCGTTCTCGCGGGCGTTCCTCCCGGCATCGCCCCGGTTGCTGTTCCACGCCGGGCGCCATCCGGCTAAGGCGATCGCCGGATTGCTGCCGACCGGCACGATCTCGACGGATGTGATCGGCGAGCGAATCGCTGCGTTGTACGGCGACCGAACATGGCCGGAACGGCCGCTGTGGATCTGCGCCGTCGACCTCGACCGAGGCGATCGCGTCGTGTTCGGCCGCGATGACGTGGATGCCCCGATCGGTGTCGCAGTTCAGGCGTCGTCATCGATCCCCGGCTTTTTCCGCCCGGTCGAGCACCAAGGGCGTCGTTACGTCGACGGTGGCGTCCATTCGCCCACCAACGCCGATCTGCTGGCCGGGGCGGGGTTCGACATCGTGGTGATCGTGTCGCCGATGTCGGCGACGCGGATCGCTCACGGGGCGCTGCTGCCCAGCGCTCGGCCGCTGCACGCCCGCCGCCTCGCACACGAGGTCGATCAGATTCGGCGGGCGGGATCCCAGGTGCTCACGTTCCAACCGACGCCTGCCGACGTCTCGGCGATGGGCCGCAACCCGATGGATCCGGCACGCCGCCGAGCCACCACCGAGGCGGCGCTGGCCTCCGCTCGCGACCGGCTCGCCGACCCGGCGATCGCCGACCGACTCGAACTGCTAAGGCAGTCAACGAGGTAGCGCCGAGGACGGAC